>DATEZS010000063.1:0-6794 GCA_035255365.1 Geothrix sp. | reverse complement strand
CGCCTCACGGGAGCCACGCTCTACGTGACGCTGGAGCCCTGCCTCATGTGCTTCGGCGCCCTGATCCACGCCCGCGTCGGCCGCGTGGTCTTCGGCGCGACGGACCCCAAGGTGGGCGTCAGCCGGTGGCTGGAGACCCTCGACGGCGCGGCCCTGAACCACCGGTTTTCCTTTGAGGGCGGCCTCCTGGAGCCCGAGTGCCGCGCCCAAATCCAAAGTTTTTTCAAACGGCGTCGATGAAATGGGCGTGATGCCCTTCCTCGCCTTCCTTCCCCTGCAGACCCCCGGTGATCTCCTGCCCTTGGCCTCCCAGGCCTTCGTGGCGGGCCTGCTGGCGGCCATGTCCGTGCTGGGCATCCTGGCCATCCGAAGGCTGCGCCAGGGCGCCCTCCTCCCGACCTACCTGTTCGGGCTGGGGTCCCTCCTGGCCTGGCTCGCCTTCAGTGGCCTCGCGAACAGCCTCACGGGAGATCGGCAACACGCTCTGATCCTTGCCCTCGGCCTGCTTCTGATGGCCCTCGCCCTCGCCGCGGCAGGCCGTGTTCCCCTGGGGCGCCTCGCCGCACCCAAGGGAGATCAGGGCCTCCTTCGGATGGGCCAGGGCATGACTGCGGCCGCTCTCCTGGCCGGAATCCTGGCCCTGCTTCCCTGGAGGGTCTGTCATCTCGCGGCAGCGGCGCTATTGGGAACCATGCCCCCCCTGCTGGCTGTCTTCGCCCTCATCCGGGCAACCCACCGGGCCGACGCGCTCCGGACGGAAGTGGAAGCGAAGAACGCAGAGCTGGCCTTCCGCATGCGGGAACTGGAAACCGCACGGACCTCTGCGGAATCCGCCAACCGCGAAATCCAGCGGGCCATGGAACAGCTGGAGCAGGCCGCTTCCACGGATCGCCTCACCGGAGCCTGGAACCGCCGCCATTTCGAGGAGGCGGCCCAGACGGAAATGGCTCTGGCGAAACGGCGCGGCGATCCGCTTGCACTGATCATGTTCGATTTCGACCACTTCAAGCGGATCAACGACACCTTCGGCCATGGCACCGGGGACATGGTGCTGGTGACCATGGCGCAAACGGTGCGCGAGAACCTGCGCGCCTCAGACGCCCTGATTCGCTGGGGCGGCGAGGAATTCGTGGTGATGCTCCCGACCACTTCCATGGATGGGGCCCTGGCCCTGGCGGAGAAGTTGAGGTCTGCCGTGGCCGCCGTGGCCTATCCGGAAGTCGGCAGAGTGACGGTAAGCCTCGGCGTGGCGCTCTTCGCCCCCGGCGAAGGCATCACCTCCTGGGTCGACCGGGCCGACGGGGCCCTCTATCGGGCCAAGGAACTGGGCCGCAACCAGGTCGTGGCAGCCCCCAACCCGGTCTTTCCCGTCTCCCTGCCGCCCAAAACGCTGCTCCAGATGGTCTGGGAGGACAGCTACGCCAGCGGTCAGCCCGTCATTGACGCCCAGCACCAGGCCCTTTTCCGCATGGCAAGCCTCCTGATGGCCGGCCTGACCGAGAACCTGCCCAGGGAGGAGATCGCCCTGCGGCTTCAGATCCTCATCGCCTATTCCGCCCAGCACTTCTTCGATGAGGAAGGCCTGCTGCGGGCTTCCCACTACCCGGATCTCCCGCAGCACGCGGCCATTCATGCGAGCCTGCTCGACCGGGCCAACAAGCTGCACGAGCAGGTTCTCCAAGGCAACATCGATTTCGGGGGGCTCGTGAGCTTCCTGGCCAAGGATCTGGTGATGGGGCACCTCCTGACCGAAGACCGGAATTATTTCTCCACCCTTGCCCACAAGGAAGCGCCCCCTTCTTCATCAGTCTCCGCCAGCCCTGGGGCCTAAGCCCTCTTCACCACTTCCCGATTGCCTTGCTAGAATGAGCCTCCCGGAGAGATGGCCGAGTGGTTGATGGCACCGCACTCGAAATGCGGAGACGGGGAAACCTGTTCGGGGGTTCGAATCCCTCTCTCTCCGCCACCACAGATCCAAGCCCCTGCAAACAAGAGGCTTGGATTTCTCGAATTCCATCAACCATGCGTCGGCCGATGAACCAGGCCGGACCTGGATCGGCGGCCGCCCATAGATGATGGAATCATCAAGATTTGGGCCTTATATTTACGGCCTAGTGCGAGGTGACCCATGGTGAAACAGGTGGTCGTCGCCATTGATTTCTCGGAGAACAGCCGCCTCGCCCTGGACCGGGCGGCCGAATGGGCCCGGCTGCTCAAGGTGCCGCTCACGGTGGTGCACGTGGTGGAGGGTCCCAGCCTGACGGCCTATTCCATCTACGCGCCCATGGGCGATCCCGCCTGGTACATGGACGCCCAGCCCAACGCCGGGGCCGTCTTGGACACCTGGCTGGCACCCTACCCCGAAGCCAAGGGGATGGTTCTCGGGGGTTCCCCCGCCGAGCAGATCCTCGGCACGGTGGACAAGGAGAGCCTGCTCGTCGTCGGGCAGGTGGGCCACAGCATCCTGGAGCACCTGCTGTTCGGCTCCACGGCCACGAAGGTGGTGCGCCACGCGCCCTGCGATGTCCTCGTGGTGAGGCACCCAAAAACCTGAGCGGGACTTACCGCTGACTCGCTCGTCGAATTGGGCAAATCGCCCTGCCAGCGAGCATGGCCTCAGGCCAGGCGCGTGGCTGCGGACACGGTGTGCGCCGTGTCCACCACGAGAAAGGCCCCCGGCGAAGGTTCCGTCACCTGGTAGTGCACCAGGGGCACGGTGGCTGGGCCAAGCAGATTCGCCCCTCCCAGGTCGTACTGACTGCCGTGGCATGGGCAGGTGATGCGGGTTCCGATGGGCACGCCCACGGTGCAGCCCATGTGGGTGCAGACGGTGGTCATGGCATAGATGCCAGCCACATCCTTGAGCAGGAAGAAGCCCAGGTTCCGGTAATCCCGGGTGGTGCCGTCCGGCGTGGCCAGCAGGGCCGCCTTGGTGTCGGTGGTCGTCTGGGGCCCGCCCGTCGGTGGCGGAGGCGCTGGCGAGGCAGCGGGGCTGCTGCTGCCGCCGCCGCAGGCCATGGCCAGGCCGGCGGCGAGGGCGGTCGCGCAAAACATGCGGCGATCCAGGACAACGGGATCCTGGCTTGACACTGGGGATTCTGGTTGGGCCATGGCGTCTCCTGGGCGGGGTCCACCCGTGCTGCTGTGCATCGGGCTTGAGCCACAATCCATCCGATGCCGCCTGCCAGCCAGATCCGGTTACGGGATTCCCACCCATCCGGGATCAGGCTTTCGCTCGACAAATGAGACAACGGCCCCACCCCGGGGCCGTTGTCAGAGGGCAAGAGAGGAGGCAGAAATCACTGGATCGCGGGCTTGCCTTCGGACACCGCCAAATCCAGGGAAGCCACATTCTCGGGCGCCATACGGCCGCGCAGGTAGTCCACCAGGTGTTGCCGGACGCCCGCCACGGCATTGGCGAGCTTGCCCTGGTTGGGGTGGAGGAATTCCCCCTTGGCGGTGCTCTCGGTCACCACCCCATCCAACACCACCCGGCCATCCCGATCCCTGACCTGGTAGGTCAGCCGGATATCGCAGTACTCCGTGGAGGTGGTCTGCCAGTGCGCCGTGGGGCCGGCGCCCACCATCATGGAGGAGGTGACCACATGGGCATCCACATTCAGGAGAGGCAGTTCCACTTTGTAGACTGGCGCCTCGCCCGCCGCGCCTTGGGCGAGATCAGCCGCCACCTCCTGGTTGAACCCCTGCAGGAAGGCCAATTCACTGCCGTATTTCTTCACGAAGGCCCGCTTGAAATCGTGGAGATCCACCTTGGCCACGGGCTGGGCCTCCAGGCGGGCCGTCTTCACCTGGGCGAGGGGCTCCGCCGTGGACTTGGTGAGGATGTAGATGGGCGGCTTGGGGGTGCACGCCATCAGGGCCAGGAGGGCAAGGACGGGAACGACTGCTTTCATGGATGGCCTCGGGAAAGACTCATTTTGACGAAGGGGGGGCCTTTCGCTAGGTCACAATTCCATGCCTGGCGGAGCCATGAGGCCTGAAGAGCATGGATCCCGGCCATTCCACCCCCCTTCGTGATAACGGTCACCCCCACCCCTTGGCAGCACCGGTACTCTGGAGGGTCATGCCCGACTCTAGTCAGGACAACTCACTTCCGGAGGCTCCGTGAACGCGCTGCTTGAAACCCTCGAACCAAAAACCTTCTGGTCCTATTTCCTGGAGCTCTCGAAGATCCCCCGCGGATCCAAGTTCGAAGCCGCCGCCGCCGCCTGGGTGGCCGACCAGGCCAAGGCCCTGGGCTGCGAAGTGGAGCGGGACGAAGTGGGCAATGTGATCATCCGCAAGAAGGCCACCGCAGGTCGCGAGAACCATCCCACCACCTGCCTCCAGGCCCATGTGGACATGGTTTGTGAAAAGAACGAGGAGACCGTCCACGACTTCACGAAGGACGCCATCAAGGTCCGCCGCGTGGGCGATGAGCTCTGGGCCACGGGCACCACCCTGGGCGCCGACAACGGCATCGGCGTCGCCGGAGCCCTGGCGGTGCTGGCCTCCAAGGACATCGCCCATGGCCCCATCGAAGTGCTCATCACCATTGATGAGGAGACGGGTCTCACCGGCGCCAACGGCCTCCAGCCCGGCCGCCTCAACGCGAAGTTCCTCCTGAATCTCGACAGCGAGGAAGAGGGCTTCCTGACCATCGGCTGCGCCGGCGGCGAGGACACCATCGCCACCCGCAAGCTCACCCGCGAAGCGGCCCCCGCCGGAACCAAGGCCTTCCGCCTGAAGGTCTCTGGCCTCAAGGGCGGTCACTCCGGCATCGACATCAACGCGGGCCGCGGCAACGCCATTCGCCTGCTGGCCCAGGTGCTCGGCGCCATGAAGGCGGAATTCGCCTTCGCCCTCGCTTCCGCCAAGGGCGGCAACAAGCGCAACGCCATCCCCCGCGAAGCCTCCGCCATCCTCTTCCTGGACCCCGCCAAGGAAGGCGCCTTCCGCACGACCCTGAAGGCCCACGAAGCCCACTGGCAGGCCGCCCTGGGCGCCTTCGATCCCGGTCTCCACATGACCCTCGAAGCCGCCGAGGCCACCCAGGTCATGTCCCAGAAGGACGCGACTGCCCTGATCCAGCTGCTGCTCGCCCTGCCCCACGGCGTCGAGGCCATGAGCCCCGATATCCCGGGCCTGGTGCAGACCTCGACCAACATGGGCGTGCTGGACACCCGCGAAGACGAAGTGGAAGTGAACCTGCTCACCCGCAGCTCCATCAACCCCTCCAGGACCGCTCTGTCCGAGCGCATCGCCGCCACCTGCGCCCTGGGTGGCTTCGAGTCCCATGTCACCGGCGGCTACCCCGGCTGGAAGCCCGAGCCCAAGGCCTCCCTGGTGAAGATCGTCAACGACGCCAACCAGGCGCTCTTCGGCAAGCCCCTGGAGATCATGGCCATCCACGCCGGCCTCGAGTGCGGCCTCATCGGGGAGAAATACACCCAGATGGAGATGGTGTCCTTCGGCCCCAGCATGTGGGACGTGCACACCCCCGACGAGCACGTGAGCATCCCCTCCGTCGCCAACTTCTGGAAGTTGCTCGTCGCCGTCCTGGAAGCCGTATAGAACCTCACGCTTGGCCCCAGGCCAGGCCTATGCTAGCCTTGTAGCTTCCGCCTCGCGCGGAAGCCATGGAGAGTTGTCCGAGTGGTTTAAGGAGCACGCCTGGAAAGTGTGTGTAGGTCAAAAGCTTACCGGGGGTTCGAATCCCCCACTCTCCGCCAGATCGAAGCCGCCGAAAGGCGGCTTCTTTCATTCAAAGCGGAGAGTGGGGGATTCGAAGTCACTGAATCGCGGGCTTTCGTTCTGGCCCGCCCGAGACAGCCCGGGGGGGTGTTGGCTCCGTTAAGCGGCGTGCCAACCTTTCATGCGGCCGGAGCGTCATGCGCCAGCGTGACGCGGAGGGAATCCCCCACTTTCGCAGGAAGGTAGCTCCTGGGAATCAAGGGCATGTGATGGGAATCATCAACCTTTCCGGGATTTGTAGGCACTCTCAAGGGTGAGGGTTCTGCAATGATGAGCAACAAATGGGTATGCCTCTCCGACACCCGCTACATCCACCCGGAAATTGGCATCGTGGCGATGTTTCGAGACACTTGGGAGGCGACGCCTCGCCCGCACCTTGGTTTCCAGCCCCGGACGTTCAGTCGGCTTGAGGATGCTGCTCAATGGATGGAGTCTTTGATCCCAAAGGTCACGGTGTACAGTCCGTCCCGCCCTTGAGTTGGCATCGGTGAGCGTCGCCCGCCGAAAGTAGTCGCGGCGCCCTGCTCAACACACCCACTTGAATGTGGGTTCGTGAACGATTGATGGCTCCGCCTCAATTTCCCCTGGGGGATTCGAAGTCACTGAATCGCCGGCTTTCGCTCTGGCCCGCACGAGACCAGCCCAGGGGCTGTCGAGCAGGGGCGGAAAGCCTGGCGATTCGTGCAGTCGGAGCGCCATGCGTCAGCGTGGCGTGGAGGGAATCCCCCCACGCCCATGTCCAGAGAATCATCAGCCAAAGGGCAACTTTCATCCGGGCACGGTTGTAACCTCTCTCCATGGCCCGCCCCTACCTGACCCACCCTTCCCCCTGGCTCGTCGCCCACCGCGGCGCAAGCCGCCTCGCGCCCGAGAACACCTTCCTCGCCTTCGACCGGGCCGTGGCGCTCGGCGCTGACGCCATCGAGACGGATGTGCATCTCACCCGCGATGGCGTGGTGGTGGTCTTCCACGACGACGACATCGAACAGCTCACCGGCGCCAGGGGCACCATCGAGGAGCGGACCCTCGCCGAGGTGCGC
>DATEZS010000062.1:0-34717 GCA_035255365.1 Geothrix sp. | reverse complement strand
GTGGCCTCCGGCAGCTGAAGCCAGGCCTCCAACGGCTTGAGGCGGTCCAGGAGGTACTGGTGGTTGGCCTGCCGGGCGGTGAGGAACCCGGGCAGCTTGTCGAGCTGCGACACGCCCACGGCGGCCTGCATGTCGGTGGCCTTGAGGTTGTACCCGAGGCGGCTGTAGGTGTACTTGTGGTCGTAGCCATGGGGCAGCCCGCCCAGCTGCCAGTCGAACCGCTTGCCGCAGGTGTTGTCGCGGCCAGGCTCGCACCAGCAATCCCGCCCCCAGTCCCGGAAGCTCTCCACCAGCTTCTTCAGTTTCGGGGAACCGGTGAGCACGGCGCCGCCCTCGCCCATGGTGATGTGGTGCGCGGGATAGAAGCTGGTCGTGGCGAGGTCGCCGAAGGTGCCCACCATCCGCCCTTTGTACCGGGCGCCGACGGCGTCGCAGCAGTCCTCCACCACCCACAGGCCGTGCTTCCGGGCCACGGCCATCACGGCGTCGAGGTCGAAGGGGTTGCCCAGGGTGTGGGCCACCATGATGGCCTTGGTGCGGGGGCCGACGGCCTCCTCCAGGCGGCTCGGATCCATGTTGTAGGTGGGGACGTGGACATCCAGGAAGACCGGCACCAGCTGGTTCTGGAGGATGGGATTGACGGTGGTGGGGAACCCTGTGGCGCAGGTGATGACCTCGTCGCCAGGCAGCAGGCGCCGCTCGCCGAGTTCGGGCGCCGTGAGCGCAGTCAGGGCCAGCAGGTTGGCGCTGGATCCAGAGTTCACCAGCAGGCAGTGCTTCTGCTCCATGAAGGCCGCGAAGCGCGCCTCGAAGGTGTTCGCGAAGCGGCCGGTGGTGAGCCAGAAATCCAGGCCCGCCTCCACCAGGTGCTGGAGATCGCGGGCGTCGAAGATCTTCCCGCTCACCGGCACGGGGCTCTCTCCCGGTGTGAAGGGGCGCTCGGGCCAGTTGGCCCGGTAGTACTCCGCCACGAGCTCGAGGATCTGGGCCCGAAGGGCGTCTGCGGTCATCGCCTCGTCCCCTGCGCGTGCAGGGCCATGACGCCTTTCATGGTGCACCTCCGCGAATGGTCGGGAAATTATGGCACGGGGCTCCGATGGCCCGCCCCGTCATTGCCGATTCAGATTCATCCAGGACCCGCCGATGAGAGGGGGAGGGGGAGTCTGCGGATGGGGTCGTTTCAACACCTGCCGGAAGGGTGCCGTTTGGTGGGTCGCGGCCCGGCCGCGGCGGCGAATCCACGGGAGTCGCGGCGATGACCTCCGGCGCGAGCTCCCTCGGACCCTCGGCCCCAGCCGAGGTGCCCGCGATTCCGGAACACCTGGTCATCCTCCTGCTTGAGGGCGGACAGCGGTTCCTGGCGAAGGCGGAGGAATCCACCCGCCGTGGCGAGCCCCTGGCCCGGGATCACCATGTGAAGAAGGTGGTGGCCATCCTCCAGGAGCTCCATCGCGGCCTGAACCGCGCGGGCGGCGGGGACCTGGCGGCGAGCCTGGCCCGCACGTACGACTGGTGGATGCAGGAAGTCCAGGATGCCGCCGCGGCGAATGACGGGCACCGGTTGCGGATCGTCGCCTCCCAGATGGGAGACATCCGGAAGACCTGGGAGCACGTGCTGTTCCGGGGCGAAGGGATGTCGGAGGCGCCCTAGGCTGTTCCGAACAGCCGGTCCCCCGCGTCGCCGAGGCCCGGGAGGATGTAGCCCTTGTCGTTGAGCTGGCGGTCCACGGCGCCCACGACGATGGTGAGATCCGGGTGGTCGCCGTGGAGCCGTTCGAGGCCTTCGGGGGCGGCGAGCACCGACACGAGGGTGAGGTTGACGGCGCCGGCGCCCTTCAGCTGCCGGACGGCCTCGGAGGCGCTGCCGCCCGTGGCGAGCATGGGATCGAGCACGAAGACGGGCCGGGCCTCCAGCAGGGGCGGGAAGTTGCGGTAGTAGGGCACCGGCACGAGCGAATCGTGGTCCCGGTAGAGGCCGAGGTGCCCGACCTTGGCGGTGGGCAGCAACTGGAGGAAGGCGGGGAGGAGGCCGAGGCCGGCGCGGAGGACCGGTACCAGCACGGGGTCGAGGGACTTGAGCCGGAGGGTGCCCGTGCGCTCCAGCGGCGTCTCGACCACCACCGATTCCGTGGGGAGCGTGCGGGTCGCCTCGACGGCGAGGATCAGGCCCACCTCGTCGATCAGCGCACGGAAGAGGCTGCCGGGGGTCTTCCGATCACGGATGAGGGAGAGCTTGTGATGGACGAGCGGGTGATCAACGACATGGATCGTCATGGGAGCCTCTCCGCCCTTCCCGCGGGAGTCCGGACCGCCGTTCGCACGGCGCCCCAGGGGGAAGGCGCGAGTTGAAGCGTAGCAGGGCCGGGGGGTCGGCGCATGGCGCCGGCGGCCCGGCACCGGCCCCTTCGACCGACCTCACATTCGATGGTGCGCCGTTCTGAATGCGGAGGTGGCGGCATGCGGACGATCGTCGTAAACACACTGCTGGAGCGAATCCACGGCGATCGATCACCGGGCTTATCGGGGTCGCTCGATGCCGTCGGAGCGATCGCACCGGCAGCACCGGGATCGAAACGGGGGTCTCGGAGGTCGGAAACGAATGGGTAGTCGGGGGGGAGGTAGCGTCAAAAAAAATGAAGATTTTTTGGATTTCTCTGTTGACCTCATCTGGATCGCTGGTTTCATGTTGAATCAGAGGAAAAACGGACCATCATCTTCCCCATAGGGCCAGCAGCGAGGTATCTGAGATTTGGAGAGTGGGAAATGCTAAAGAAAGTCGCCATCTTCAAGGCCCTGGACGTGGAAATCAAGAAGCAGAGGGGCCCCGTGGCGGTTAAGGATGCTTACAAGGGGCACCACTCCCTGAAGGAAGAGCTCAGCCAGCCTGGAATCACCATCTTGGGTGAGGTGGCCGGGGGTGATCCCGGCCGCGGGCAGGTCCGGGAATCCTTCAAGGCCTCCACCCACGCCAAGAGCCTGGCCGAAAACGGGGCCAAGGCCCTCTCGATCGCCACGGACAAGTTCCTCTACTTCGGCGAGGACAAACACCTCTCCGAGGTCCGGAGCCAGGTGAAGGTGCCCCTGATCCGCCGCGAGTTCATCTTCGAGGAATATCAGGTCGAGGAGAGCAAGATCCTCGGCGCGGACGCGATCTACCTCATGCCGGCGCTGCTTTCGCAGGACCGGCTGCAGACGCTGCTGAAGTTCGCCATGAGCAAGGGACTCGATGTCGTGGTGGAGGTCACCTCGGAACTGGAACTCCAGCGCGCGGTGGAAGCCGGCGCCGACATCATCTGCGCCGTGGGGCGGAACCTGGATACCTGGGAAGCCTCCTGGGACAAGGCTGTGGCCCTGGTCAAGAAGGTGCCCAAGAGCTGCCTCAAGATGGTCGAAGGCGGCATTCAGCGGCTCGAGCAAATTAAGCAAATGGAAGCTTTGGGTGTGCATGGCCTGCTGATCGGCGATGCCCTCCTCGATGACTACTATCCCGGCAAGCGCCTGGCCCAGATCCTGGCAGGCGTGGAGCCCCCGAAAAAAGCCGCGAAGCCCAAGGGCAAGACCGGCTCTGCCGCCGATGCGGCGTTAGCCCCCACGGCTGCCTCCGCGGCCAAGGAACGCATATCCACCCAGCGGAAAGAGACGCCGCAACCTGGCACGAAAGATGCCAAGGGGAAGCCATCTTTCCGCACGACCCCTTCCAACCCCGCCCAAAAGGGCGTAAAGGAGCCACCCATGGCTGAAATGACCAACCTGGTCGCCACCACCGAACCCGTCGCCGCCAAGAAGCCGGCGAAGAAGGCCGCCCCCAAGAAGAAGGCTGCCGCCAAGAAGCCCGCTGCCAAGAAGGCCGCGCCGAAGAAGGCCGCCGCCAAGAAGCCGGCCGCCAAGAAAGTCGTGAAGAAGGCCGCCCCCAAGAAGGCCGCCGCCAAGAAGGCCGCCCCCAAGAAGGCCGCCGTGAAGAAGGCCGCGCCGAAGAAGGCTGCCGCCAAGAAGGCCGCCCCCAAGAAGGCCGCTGCCAAGAAGGTTGTGAAGAAGGCCGTGAAGAAGGCCGCCCCCAAGAAGGCCGCTGCCAAGAAGGTCGTGAAGAAGGCCGTGAAGAAGGCCGCCCCCAAGAAGGCCGCCGCCAAGAAGCCGGTCGCCAAGAAGGCCGCCGTGAAGAAGGCCGCGCCCAAGAAGGCCGTCAAGAAGGCCGTGAAGAAGTAAAGGATTCGCAAGAATCCGGAAACTCAACCTGGCTAAGATCAGAGAGGCGCAACCACGCGCCTCTCTGAGCTAGGTGATGACATGATCCTCATCGAACGCATAGCCGCTCTCGAAGTGCTCGACAGCCGCGGGAATCCGACGGTCTTGGCGAGGGTAGGCTTGTCGGATGGCACGACGGGCCAGGCCTTGGTCCCGTCTGGAGCCTCGACAGGAAGCCGGGAAGCTCTGGAGCGTAGAGATGGCGACAAGAAGCGCTATCTGGGCAAAGGCGTCCTGGGCGCCGTGGACGCGATCAATGTGGAGATCTCCGAAGCTCTGCAGGGAATGGACCCTTTCCAGCAGGCCGAGCTCGATGAGCTGATGTGCGACCTGGACGGGACCGAAAACAAGGCGCGCCTTGGGGCGAACGCCATTCTCGGCGTGTCCATGGCTCTGGCGGACGCCAGCGCCAAGGCTTCCCGCATGCCGCTCTACCGCTATCTGGGGGGGGCTTCGGCGAGGCTATTGCCCGTTCCCATGATGAACATCCTCAATGGCGGGGCCCACGCCGACAACAACGTGGACATCCAGGAGTTCATGGTGCTGCCCATAGGGGCCCCGAGCTTCCGGGAAGGCCTGCGGTGGGGCGCCGAGGTCTACCATGCCCTGAAGGGGGTCCTGAAGGCCCGCAAACTGGTCACTTCCGTGGGGGATGAAGGCGGCTTCGCCCCGAACCTCGGCTCCAACGAGGAAGCCCTGGATCTCATCGAGGAAGGCATCAAGAAGGCCGGCTACAAGCCCGGGAAAGACATCTACCTGGGGCTCGACGCCGCCGCCAGCGAGTTCCACAACGGGAAGGTCTATGCCCTGGATGGCGGCAACAAGACAGCCACCCAGCTGGTGGCCTACTACCAGGGTCTCGTCGAACGTCACCCGATCGTCTCCATCGAGGACGGGTTCGCTGAAGGCGACTGGACGGGCTGGAAGGCCCAGACCGATGCCATGGGAGCAGGGACCCAGCTGGTGGGCGACGACCTCTTCGTGACCAATCCCGCCATCCTGGCCAAGGGGATCCAGGAGGGCGTGGCCAACGCCATCCTCATCAAGCTCAATCAGATCGGAACGGTCACGGAGACCCTGAAGGCCGTGGACATGGCGCACAAGGCGGGCTATCGGGCCGTCATCAGCCACCGCAGCGGTGAAACCGAGGATAGTTTCATTGCGGACCTGGCTGTGGCGACCGGGGCGGGGCAGCTGAAGACCGGAGCCCCGTGCCGCACGGACCGCATTGCCAAGTACAACCGCCTGCTTCAGATCGAATGGGAACTGGGAGCCGCCGCTCGGTACGCCGGGCGGGAAGCCTTCGCACCGCGCCTTCGCTAGGGGAGTCCCAAGGAATGAATGCCAATTGGCTCCTGAAGTCCTCCACCCTGTGGGGTGCCCTCGGGTTGTCCAGCTTCCTTTCTCTGGCCGCCATGCTCTTCTCCCAGGGAGGCCTGCCAGAGCTCCGCAAACGCGAAGCGGAGCTGGCCAAGGCCAAGGCCCACCTGCTGGAGCTGAACCACCGGAACCGGGAGCTGCTAGAGGAAGTGCAGCGCCTTGCCGCGAAGGATCCAGAGCTCATGGAGGCCTTGGCGCGCCGCCAGGGGTATGCCCGCAAGGGTGAGACCGTCTATACCTTCCGGAATCGATAGGATGCGCCTGCACCTGGCGGCCGCTTCGGGGAATGTCTTCGGCTACCTCTGGGCTGAGGACTTAAAAGATTGCGATGGATCACTTTATGCCAAAATCCTATGTCCACGGGGCCGGGGTTTTGGTTTAGATGGCCTTTTTTTGATGCAAAGACCGGATGAAAGCCAATGGCGCTTGGACCACTGGGATTCAGATGGAGCTAAGACTTTTTGTTCCAACGGTAGCAGGGCTGCTTTGGCACTTCCGGGGGCCCCGATTTCCCAGGTGGTTGAAGTCATCTCGAACGGCGAGCGCATCCTGCTGCGCCGGGACGATGAAGGGGTTGGCATTCGGATGCCGGAGGGAGAAGGCTTCGGTCTGATGCCCCTGCCTTTTGATATGGAACAGCCCGCGGCCTATGGCTGGATCGGAAACCCGCAGCTGGTGATCCGCGTTCCCAACGTGGATGAGGTAGACCTCGAGACCTTCGCGCCGCCCTTGCGCCATCACCCGGCGCTGGCGGAGGGTACCAACGTGAATGTGATCCAGGTGTGCACCCCGGGCGAGGTCCGCATCCGCTCCTGGGAGCGCGGGGTCGAAGGTGAGACGCTCTGCTGCGGCACCGGCTGTGCCGTGGCGGCCGCCTGGTTGAATCGCATCGAAGGGCGGAGTTCCTGGCGCATGCATCCCGCGGGTGGGGAAACGGTGACGGTTCGTCTTGATCCGCACTCGGAGGAGGCTTGGCATGACCTCTGGCTCTCGGGTCCCGTGAGAAGGCTCGGCGTGGTTCAGCCGGACCCGAGGCTGTGGGGCTGAGTTCCAGCGCCGGGGCTGAACCGACATGCAGAGGTTGCTCCCGCTGGCTTTAGGAACAGCATTTGGCCGTGGAACCCGACCTGCTAGACTGGCCTGTTCCACACCATGGGGATATCAAGATGCTGGTTCCGACGAGCGACTATGCGATCAAGAGGGCTGCCTGATGCATGCTCGGGTGGTCGTGCTCGCGAATCAGAAAGGCGGCGTGGGGAAGACGACCACGGCGATCAATCTGGCCGCCTCCCTTGCCATGATGGAGAAGATGGTGCTGCTCGTGGATTTCGATCCGCAGGGCCACAGCACGACCGGCCTGGGTTTTCCGAAACCTGACCACCGGGCGGGTTCCTATGCGCTGATGAAGGGCGCGCCCGCCGAAGCCCTGATCCTCAGCACGGAAGTTCCGATGATGCAGGTGATTCCCGCAGGCAAGGATCTGGCCCAGTTGGAGTTCGAATTGTTCGAACTGCCCCAGCTCCAGGTTTTGAAGCGGGCCCTCGAGTCCATCATGAGTCGCTTCGACTACATCCTGATCGACCCGCCCCCAAGCTTGGGCATGATCACTTTGAATGCCCTGTCGGCGGCCGACGAAGTCATCGTGCCCATGCCCTGTGAATTCTTTGCGCTGGATGGTCTTGCCGAGTTGACGGAGACGCTGCGGCGCATCCAGTCGGGTCCCAACCCCGGCCTTCAGCTGGGCGGCATCCTGCTCACCATGGCCGAGGAGCGCACGAACCTCGGCTCGGCCGTCGCCAACGAGGTGCGCCAAGCCTTTCCGGGCAAGGTGTTCCAGACCATGATCCCGCGCAACATCCGGCTCGCCGAGGCCCCCAGCCATGGCAAGCCCGTGGCGTTCTACGACCTGCGATCCAAAGGCGCCCAGGCCTATCTGAACCTGGCCAAGGAGTGGCTGGGACTGGAGTTGCTCGCGAGGAGGGAAGCCTGATGACCCAGTTGAAGCGCCCCGCCCTTGGCCGCGGACTGACCTCGCTCATGAGTCAGATGGCGCCGGAGGATTCGAATCAGCGCGAACTGCCTCTGGGCAGTCTGGTGCCGAACCGGGCCCAGCCCCGGACGCATTTCGACGAGACGGCGCTCTGCGAACTGGCCGAGAGTCTGAAGCAGCACGGGATGGTCCAGCCCATCGTCGTGCGGAAGGTGGGGGAGAAGTTCGAGATCATCGCCGGGGAACGCCGCTGGCGCGCCGCGCGGAAAGCCGGCATCTCCATGGTTCCTGTGGTGATCAAGGAAGTGCCGGATGATCGCCTCCTGGAAATCGCCCTGGTGGAGAACATCCAGCGGCAGGAACTGAATCCCATCGAGGAGGCCACGGCCTACTGGCAGCTGGGGGAGCACCTGCGCCTGACCCAGGAGCAGGTCGCGGACCGGGTGGGCAAGTCCCGTCCCCAGGTCGCCAACACCCTCCGCCTGCTGCGGCTTCCCGGTGAACTGAAGGAGGAAGTCTCCAACGGCCGGTTGAGCACCGGGCACGCCAAGGTGCTGCTGGGGGTGCCCGATGCCAGGCTCCAATCCCAGCTGGCCGTGGAAGTCATCGCCCAGCAGCTGAGCGTCCGGGCTCTGGAGGCGCGGATCCAGCAACTCCAGAAGCAGACCAAGACCAAGGGCAAGAAGCGCCACCCCCAAGAACTCTTCATCAAGGCCGCCGCGGAGGAATTGACCCAATCCTGGGGCACCCGCATCGAGATCAAGGCGAAGGGGAAGGCGGGCACCCTGGTGATGCATTACGGCAGCGAGGGGGAACTGGACCGCCTGTTCGAGTCCCTGAAGCACGGTCCGGTCAAAGGTAAGTAGGAGTCGTCATGTCCTTCTGGTTCGTCAAGAAGCGTCAGCAGAAGACCGCGGTGGAAGAGAAGACTGTCCGGGTGCCCGAGGGGCTCTGGGTCAAGTGCGAAGCCTGCAAGGAGCTCATCTACCGCAAAGAGCTGGTCAATACCCACAACGTCTGTCCCAAGTGCGGTTACCACTTCCGTATCGGCGTGGAAGAGCGCATCGAGAACCTGCTCGATGATGGGTGCGAGGTGCTCTTCAGCGAGATCCAAAGCGTCGATCCGCTGGGCTTCGTCTCCACCAAGAGCTACAAGGACCAACTGGCCAAGCTGGCGGCGGCGGGCCAGACGGAAGACGGCGTGGTGGTGGTGGAAGGCACCATCTCCAAGCACCCCGTGGTCGTCGCCATCATGAATTTTGATTTCCTGGCGGCCAGCATGGGCAGCGTGGTGGGCGAGAAGCTTCGCCTGGGCGCCGAGCGGGCCCTGGCGGGCCGCAAGGCTTTCATCATCGTCAGCTGCAGCGGAGGAGCCCGCATGCAGGAGGGCACCCTCTCCCTCATGCAGATGGCCAAGGTGAGCGCCGTCCTGGCCAAGCTCGACAAAGCGGGCCTGCCCTATCTGAGCCTCCTCACAGACCCCACGACCGGTGGTGTCAGCGCCAGTTTCGCCATGCTGGGCGACCTCAACATCGCCGAGCCCAAGGCCCTGATCGGCTTTGCCGGTCCCCGCGTCATCGAGCAGACCATCAAGCAGAGCCTTCCAGAAGGCTTCCAGCGATCCGAATTCCTGCAGGCCCACGGCATGGTGGACAAGGTGGTCTACCGCGACCACCTGAAGGACTTCATCGCCGCCTGCCTCGCCTGGATGATGCCTGCCGAACAAGGCTGATGCGCGAGGGTCCCGAGTACGTCCATCTTGCCCGCCTCCAGGAGCGCGGCCATATGGGCATCAAGTGCGGCCTGGAGAACATCCGCCTATTGCTCGATGGACTCGGGCGGCCCGACGCCAGCTACCCCGTGGTGCTGCTGGCGGGGACCAATGGCAAGGGGAGCACCGGAGCCTTCCTGGCCCACATGCTGAAGGCTTCCGACTTCGTGGTGGGGTGGACCACCTCGCCGCATCTTGTGGACGTGACGGAAAGGATCTGGGTGGATGGGGCCCCCATCGGTGCCGGTGCCCTGGAACTCTTGCTGGGGGAGGCTTTCGACGCTGAGGAGCGGGCGGGGATCCGGGCCACCTATTTTGAATTGATGATCACCGCGGCGCTTTCCGCCTTCCGGATGACGGGTGTGGAGGTGGCGCTCCTGGAGGTGGGGATGGGTGGTCGCTGGGACGCCACCAATGCCACGGATCCGCTGCTGACGGTCGTGACCACCATTGGCCTTGATCACCAGCAGTACCTCGGTGATACCCGTGAGGCCATCGCCCGGGAGAAGCTCTGCACCGCCCGGGAAGGGCGGCCCCTGGTGCTGGGGCCTTCTCTGGATCCGGCCTGGATCGAACCGCTCCTGCCCGTTCGTCCCCGGCTCTGTCCGGCACCCCGGATCGGACCGGCCGATATCCGCTGGGACTTCTCTCGGATCGACGGGCGGGTGGTCGGTCTCGCGGGGCAGCACCAGCTCGACAACCTTGCCACGGCCTTCGAAGCGATCCGGCAACTGCGGGAGTTGGGCTTCCCCATCCAAGAGGAGAGTCTCTGGCGCGGCGTTGCGGAGACTCGCTGGCCCGGCCGCCTCTGGCGCACCCCGGGCCTGGAGGGCGTCTGGATGGACGGGGCGCACAATCCCGATGGCGCCAGGGCCCTGGCTGATCACGCCTTGGCCTGCGGGATCCGGCCGCATCTGTATTTCGGAGCCATGAGCGACAAGGATCTGGCCGGGGTGGCCCGCGAGCTCCAGCGGATGCGGCCGCTGTCCCTGACGTTCCTGCAGGGGGATGCGCCCAGGTACGCCAACGCCCAGGCACTGTTCGAGGCTTGGGGAACGGAGGCGCCCCTTCTCACGGTGCGGCAGGCCGCCACCCATCTGCGGGCCAGTTCGGAGGCGCCCCGGCTGGTGACGGGCTCTCTCTATTTATTAGGTGACCTGCTCCGGGAGCTGGACACCCGGATCTACTGACCAGCGCAAAGGTCCCGGCGCAGGCTGCCGATAGGTAGGCCATGAGATGGTTTGCTGCGCTTGCCCTGATTCTGCCCCTGGCCGCGCAGTCCCCGTTCCTCATCGTCTCGGTGGACCGCATCGGGTCACCGCCCTACGAGCCCGAGAGCCGCGTTTACCGGCTGAACGGCGGAACCAATCGCAGCTTGAAGGTGGGTGAATGGCTGACCGTTCGGCGTCCCGGCAAGGATCGGCCACTGGGCCATCTGCGAGTCTTGACCGTCGGGGCCGAGGAGGCGGGCACGACCTTCGCGCCTCTGGGGGATGCCTGGCCCATGAAGGGGGACCAGGTGTGGCGGGATCCGTTGCCAGGGGTTCCGGTGGTGACGAAGACGGACGATTTTCCTTCGGCCTTGCCTCCACCTCCCATCGCTGGAGCGGTCGCGCCTCCGCGGGAGGGCCTCATCTATTTCCTGCCGAAGCGGGCCGACCTGAGTCCTGCGGGGCGGGCGAAGGTGGTGGGCTGGGTCAAGGGTTGGGGAGCCGCCGGGAAGTGGGTCATCCGGATGCCCTCGGGGAGGACGTTCGGTCCCGCTCTTCAGAAACAGCGGGCCGAGGCGCTTCTGGCGGTCCTCAGGGAATGCGGGGTGCCCACGGCTGAAATCCAATCGCTGGCCAGGACCCAGGAGGGCCCCCATGATCCTTCCTGGATTCTTCACTGGGACTGAGGCGTGAGACCTATGGGGCTTAACAATATTTAACCCCTGCTCCGCGCAGGGTCCGGGGGACACTAGGGAGAACCCTTTCCGGAATCTCCCATGCTGATGCTCCCGCTCCTGTTCATGCTTCTGCAGACACCCGCGCCCCAGGCGGCCAAGGCCCCCGAACCGGTGCCGCCCGCCAGGATCGAACTGACCACGCCGTTCCCGGTCAACCTCGGCAGCGTGGGACCCCGGGAATCCCGGGAGGCGGTCTTCGGCATCCGCAGCATCCATGACCGTCCCTTCCATTTCCGCGTGCTGGACCTGTCGCTCGGGCTGTCTCTTGACGAGGCTCAGCTGAAGGAGCCCATGCAGCCCGGCGAGGTGCGTCTGATCCGGGTGAAGGTGGATGCCACCGGATTGCTGGGCTACATCAAGGGGGCGGTGCGGTTGGGAACGGATGATCCCACCCAGCCCAACTACATCCTCCGCTATGAAATGGTGGTCAGGCCCGAAGTGTCCGTGGACGAAGCGCGGAAAAGCTTTGGTGAAGTGGCCCCCTGGGAAAGTCCCGAAGTGGCATTCCACTTCAAGCGCGAAGGGGGTGATCCCCTCAAGCTGGTCCTGGCGAGCGAGCTTCCGCCCTACCTGGAACCCGAGCTGGTGGACCAGGGCACCAACGTCGATTTCCACCTGAAGATGCGGCCCTCGAAGCTCAAGCCCGGCGTGAACGCCGGCCTGGAGGTGATCAAGGTGGCCACCAACGGACCGAAGCAGCCCCTGTTTGATCTCTACCTGGATTGGCGCCTGGTCCTGCCGGTGGTGCCCACGCCCGCCCGTCTGGTCTTCAGCGATCTGAGCACGACGCTGGATGCGCTGACGCTGACCGCCCGCAATGGAAAACCGTTCCGGATCGTGAAGCTCGAGATCGAGGGGAAGGGCTTCCAGCTGCTGGATCGCCCCACCGACGAAGCCAGCCGCCACGTGCTCCGGGTCCGCCGCACGGGCAAGAACTCCGAGGCCCTGCTGGTTGTGCACTGCTCCAACATGGAAACGCCCCTGAAAGTCCCACTGCGCTTCCTCGATCCCCGGGCGCGGCCCAAAGTGATCACACCGCCCAAAGTGGAAATCGAGGAAGATCATCATCACCACTGATCCGGAGAAGTCATGATCCTGCTCGCCATTTTCGCCTTCCTCGCCGCGGCGCTGGCCTGGCGCTTCAAGACCAAGGTGGGTTTCCCCCTCTCCGCCCGGCTGGCCATTGTCCAGTGGGCGGGTCTGGCGGTTGGGGCGATCCTCTTGATGGGCTCCATGGCCGTCATTGTGCAGCCGGGCCAGGCCGGTGTGGTGGTTCTGTTCGGCACCGTGCGGAGCCAAGTGCTCCCGGCGGGCCTGCACTTCATCAACCCCTTCTCCCAGGTGGTGGAGATGGAGGTCCGCACCCGGAACTACACCATGTCCGGTGTCGCTGACGAGGGCCAGAAAAGAGGAGATGACTCCATTCCCGTCATCACGTCCGATGGCCTCACCGTGAAGCTCGATTCGACCGTCTTCTATCATCTAGAGCAGGAGTACTGCGCCAAGATCTACGAAAAGATCGGTACCGATGTGGAAGGACAGATCCTCCGCAGCCAGATCCGCACCTCGCTCCGGGATGCTGCGGCTGGCCTGACGGCCACCGAACTCTACACCACCAAGCGCATGAGCTTTGTGGAGAATGTGACGCGGACGCTCACCGCGGCCTTCAAGGAGCGCGGCATCACCATGGAGCAGGTGTTGCTCCGGAACGTCCTTCTGCCCGACCAGATCACCAAGGCCATCAACGACAAGATCAGCGCCGACCAGGACGCCCAGAAGATGGCCTTCGTGCTCCAGAAGGAAAGGCAGGAAGCGGAGCGGAAGCGCATTGAAGCCGAAGGTCAGGCCAAGGCCCAGCAGATCGTGAGCCAGAGCCTGACCCCGCAGATCATCGAGTATCAGCGCATCCAGGCCCTGCGGGACATCGGCGCCAAGGGCAACCTGATCATCACGCCCATGGGGGGCGCAACACCCATGATCCAGGTACCCGCACGAGCGAAGTAATCAGATTGATTTGGGCTTCGGCTTCGCGGGATCAAGGTGGAGCGTCACCTTGATGATGGCCCCGTCCCGCAGCACATCGAAGACGACTTCGTTGGCAACAGGTTCCAGTTCCAGCATGGCCCTGAACTGGCCGTTGTTCTCGATGAGCCGCCCCTGGTAGGCGATCAGGATGTCGCCGAGGCTTTTCACGACGCCCTTCTCGTCCAATTGGAGGGGGCGCAGGCCCGCTCGGTGGGCCGGGGAATTGGCCTCCACTTCCAGGATGACCAAGCCCCTCTTCACCCCGAAGTTCTGCAAGGCATAGGCCTCGTTCAGGGTCTCGATGCCCATGCGGGGCGTATCCAGGCGACCCTTGGCGATGAGCCTGGGCACGATCTGGTTGAGGGTGTCCACGGGAATGGCGAAGCCGATGCCCACGGAAGCTCCGGTGGCGGCGGCGATGGCGGTGTTCATGCCGATGAGCCGGCCCCCGCTGTCGAGCAGGGGTCCCCCGGAATTCCCGGGGTTGACGGCGGCATCCGTCTGGATGGCGTTCAGGATCCGGGTCCCGTAGCCCGTATCGATCTCCCGGCCCATGGAGGAGATGACGCCCTTGGTCAGGGAATGCTCCAGCCCGAAGGGGTTGCCGATGGCCATGACGGACTGCCCCACCTGAAGGTTGCGGCTCTTGCCTACGGGAATGGGGGGCATGGATTCAAGAGGTGCGAAAACCTGCAGCACCGAAATGTCGTAGGCGAAGCTGGACCCGATGACGCGACCTTTGTAGACCTTCCCATCCGCCAGGGTGACTTCGACTTCGTCCACCTCCCCGACGCGCATGCCTCCCTGCTCGACGGTGATGACATGGTGGTTGGTCACCACATGGCCCCACTCATCCCAGACGAAGCCCGTGCCCGAACCCTGGGGAGCCTTGGTGGTATCCATGGTCCGGAGATCCTGGACCGGGGCGATGGCGGTCACGTAGACCACGCTCGGCTTGGCTTCCTTGAACCGGCGGATGGTGTTTCTCTCCTCGGCGCTCAGGGGCGCCTGCGAGGCCACCTGCCGGGGCTTCGCGTGGGCGCGGAAGCGCTGGATGGTGGACTCTTCCGTGGGGGTCTTCGCAGCGGGCTGCGCCAGCAGCGTAAGCGGGAACAGGGCAAGGAGGACGGCGCGCTTCATAGAGACTCCTGAGGAAGTATGAAGCGTTGTGGCCCCAGGTGTCCCCGGGGCATTCGGGACCTTGTGGCATCCCTTGGCAGACCAACCCCCGATCGGTTGTTAAACTGATGGTCTGGATGCTGACCCGACTCGCTCCCTCCCGCCGCCCCGTGGTGCTTCTCTGGGTGGCTCTCATGGCTCTGCTTCTGAGCGGAGGGGCCCTGGCTTGGCGGGTGGCCGGACACAGGTTCCGGAAGCCGGTGCGCGTTCTGCTGGTGGCGCCGCTTCCCGTGAACCCCGCCTCAGGGTTGGACGCTGGGGAGCTCCGGGCCCTGGGAGCCATGGTCCAGGACCACCTGGAACTGGGCGGGGGTTGCGCCGTGACGGCTGTGACCGAGCTGCCTGCCACCTTGGGGCCTTTCCAGAACCAGGCGAAGACGCTTCTGATTCAGCTCGAGCCAAGGCGGGAAGGCCTCAACCTCACCTTGAACTTCCGCTTCCTGAGGGGCGCTGATATTCGGGGAAATGGGGCTCCCACCTGGTCCCGGCGCGAGTTCCCGGCCCTTCCTCCGCAGGAGGCCTTCCGCCGATTCCTGGATGCTGTTCCGGCCCCCATGGAGGGCACCACCGATGCGCTGGTACCGAAGAATCCCACCGTCTTCTGGGCCCTGAATCGCGCCAGCGCCTGGCGTCTCCAGAACACCCATCTGGAAGAAGCGGTATCCATGGCAGAGAAGGCGGTCCAGTCCGAGCCAACCTGCGCCTCCACCTGGCTGCTCCTGGGTAACCTTCGCTATCGGACCATGCTCAACCAGCCCCGGCTATTCCGGGAGGAGCGGACCGAGGCCGAAGCCGACCTGAATCGCGCCCTGGCCCTGGCGCCATCCTACCCTCGCCCGGCCTTCCTGCTGGGGTTGATCCAGAGCGACAGCGGGAACCACCGCGAAGCGCTGGAACTGCTCATCCGGGCGCGGCGGGCGCAGCCCGGCAATCCCACTCTGCTGACGGGCATCGCCTACGCGGCTCGCGGGGCGGGTTTGCTGCCTCTGTCCCGGAAGGCCATGGACCTCCGGGACGCCCTGGTCTGGAAGGACCTTCAACCTCAGGCCGTGGATATCACCTGCCTCTACACCGGCGAGATGAGCCGATTCGAAGCCAGCCTCCAGGAACGTCCCGGGCACCTGACCAGCACCTCCGGTGTGCTGCCGTTCTATCGGGGGTACGCGGGACTTGTGAAGGGAGATCGGGAGCTCGCCCAACGGGAGTTCCGCACGGCAGCCCACATGGCCAACGCCTACCCGAACATCCAGCGGCTCAGCGAGATCTACACCCTGATCCTGGAAGCCCAAGCCAAGGAGGCCTGGGCGAAGCTCCGGGAGTACGACCAGGAGCGCATCGGCATGTGGGAGCCCGATGGGGAATTGACCCTGCGGCTGGCCGAGGCCTATGCCCTTCTGGGCGATCGGGCCAGCGCCATGGAGATGGTGGGCCGGGCTTTCGCCCGCGGCTTTGGCTGTACCGACTGGTACGAGCGCAGCCCCATGCTCAGCCCGCTCCGGGTGCTGCCCAAATGGCACGCGTTCATGCAGCATGTGCGGGAGCGCCAGAAGCTCATGGAGGCGAGGTTCCCCGTCGAGTTGCTGGACGGAAACTGACCCTGGGTCAAGTGTGCCTTCGGGCACAGGGCCAGGCCCGGTAGACTGGAATTTCGCCCAGACGGGGGGTTTCATGTCCACGCTCACCACACCTGAACCGCAGGCCCATGCCGACGCATCCTATGCGCCCTTGAACAAGGTCCGGTTCGTGACCGCGGCCAGCCTGTTCGATGGCCACGACGCCAGCATCAATATTATGCGGCGGATTCTCCAGTCGACCGGCTGCGAGGTCATCCACCTGGGCCACAACCGCGCCGTCATGGATATCGTCGATACCGCCATCCAGGAGGACGCCCAGGGCATCGCCCTGTCCAGCTACCAGGGCGGCCATGTGGAATTCTTCAAGTACATGGTGGATCTCCTCCGGGAGCGGGGCGCCGGACACATCCAGGTCTTCGGCGGTGGCGGCGGCGTCATCTCCCCCGAGGAGATCCGGGAGCTGGAAGCCTACGGCGTGGCCCGCATCTTCAGCCCCGAAGACGGCCGCCACATGGGCCTCCAGGGCATGATCGACGACATGGTGCGCCGCTGCGACATCGATCCGCGCAGCACCCCCGAGTTCCACCGCCTGGCCCGCCGCATCACCAAGATCGAACTCGGCCAGGCCGAGGTGCTGCCTGCGGCCCAAAGTTCGAGGATCATCCCCGTCCTTGGCATCACCGGAACGGGCGGCGCCGGCAAATCCTCGCTCATCGATGAACTGCTGCGCCGTTTCCTGGTGGACTTCCCGGAGAAGCGCGTGGCCGTGCTCAGCGTGGATCCCACGAAGCGTAAGACCGGCGGCGCCCTGCTGGGCGACCGCATCCGCATGAACGCGCTCTACCATCCGGAATTGCGAGACCGGGTCTTCATGCGCAGCCTGGCCACCCGCAGCGCCGCTCACCGCGCCACCAGCCAAGCCCTGGTGGCGAGCATCGCCGCCGCCAAGGCCGAGGGCTACGACCTCGTCATCGTGGAAACGGCGGGCATCGGCCAGAGCGATAGCGAGATCGCGGACCTGGTGGATCTGTCCATGTATGTGATGACGCCGGAATACGGCGCGGCCAGCCAGCTCGAGAAGATCGACATGCTGGATTTCGCCGACATCGTCGTGCTGAACAAGGCCGACAAACGCGGCGCCGAGGATGCCCTGCGGGATGTGCGCAAGCAGGTCCAGCGGGCCCACAAGCGCTTCGACGTGCCCTCCGACGAGATGCCCGTCTATGCCACCTGCGCCAGCCAGTTCAACGATCCTGCCACGAACTGGCTCTTCGTGAACCTGGTCAAGGCCCTTGCCACCAAGACCGGCGTGGACTGGGTTCCACGCCTGGAAGCCGATGCCGTGGCGCCACGCCGCGCCGCCATCATCCCGCCCGAGCGCGTGCGCTACCTGGCCGAGATCGCCGATGCCGTGCAGGGCTACAAGGCCTGGGCCCGCCGCCAGGCGGAGACCGCCGAAGTGGCCTTCGCGCTGTGGACCAGCCTGAAAACCCTGGGCGACAAGATCCCCCCCGCGGGCACCTTCTATGACGCCGCCCATCTGACCGAATCCGTGGACGGCGACCAGGGCCAGGCGATCCTGCTGCTTCGTCAGCGCTACCAGGAACACCTGGGCGAACTGCACGGCGAAAGCCGCCGGCTGATCCACGACTGGGTGGGCCTGAAGCGCAGCTACACCGAGCCCGAAAATGTCTATGTGGTGCGCGGCCGGGAGATCCGCACCGCCAACTACACCCAGTCCCTCAGCGGCACCCTGGTGCCCAAGGTGGCCCTGCCGCCCTTTTCGAGCTGGGGCGAGGTGCTGCGCTGGCAGCTGCTGGAAAACCTGCCGGGGCAGTTCCCCTTCACGGCTGGCGTCTTCGAGTACAAGCGCGTCGGCGAGGATCCCACCCGCATGTTCGCGGGCGAGGGCACGCCCGAGCGCACCAACAAGCGCTTCCACTTCGTGAGCAAGGGCCAGCCCGCCGTGCGCCTCAGCACCGCCTTCGACAGCGTGACCCTCTACGGGGAGGATCCCCACGAACGGCCCGACATCTACGGCAAGGTGGGCAACAGCGGCGTGTCGGTGTGCACCGTGGACGATGCCAAGAAGCTCTATTCCGGCTTCGACCTGCTCTGCCCCACCACCAGCGTGAGCATGACCATCAACGGTCCCGCGCCCACCATGCTGGCCTTCTTCCTCAACGCCGCCATGGATCAGCGGGCGGAGCTGTGGCTGAAAGAACAGGGCCAGCTGGAAGCGGCCCAAGCCAAGCTCCGCGCGAGCTATGCAAGCAAAGGGATGGCTTTGCCACGCTACGAGGGCTCTTTGCCTGAAGGCAATGACGGTCTTGGCCTGGCGCTCCTGGGCGCCAGCGCGGAGGAAGTGCTGCCCCCGGAGGTGTACCGGAAGATCCGCACCGAGGCCCTCCAGACGGTGCGCGGCACCGTCCAGGCCGACATCCTGAAGGAGGATCAGGCCCAGAACACCTGCATCTTCAGCACGGAGTTCAGCCTCAAGGTCATGGGCGACATCCAGCAGACCTTCATCGAGGAGAAAGTCCGCAACTTCTATTCGGTGAGCATCAGCGGCTACCACATCGCCGAGGCCGGGGCCAACCCCATCAGCCAGCTGGCCTTCACCCTGGCCAACGGCTTCACCTTCGTGGAGTACTACCTCTCCCGGGGCATGGACATCGACGACTTCGCGCCCAACCTGTCCTTCTTCTTCAGCAATGGGCTCGATGCGGAGTACAGCGTCATCGGCCGGGTGGCCCGGCGCATCTGGTCTGTGGCCATGAAGGAGAAATATGGGGCCAACGACCGCAGCCAGAAGCTGAAGTACCACATCCAAACCTCGGGCCGGTCGCTCCACGCCCAGGAGATCGACTTCAACGACATCCGCACCACGCTGCAGGCGCTCTACGCCATCTACGACAACTGCAACAGCCTGCACACCAACGCCTACGACGAAGCCATCACCACCCCCACCGAGGCCAGCGTCCGCCGGGCCATCGCCATCCAGCTCATCATCAACCGCGAGCTGGGCCAGGCGAAGAACGAGAACCCCCTGCAGGGCGCCTTCATCATCGAGCAGCTCACGGAGCTGGTGGAAGAAGCGGTGCTGGCCGAATTCCGCCGCATCGCCGACCGCGGCGGCGTGCTGGGCGCCATGGAGACCATGTATCAGCGCGGGAAGATCCAGGAAGAATCCATGCAATACGAGCACCTCAAGCACAGCGGGGAGCTGCCCATCGTGGGCGTGAACACCTTCCTGAATCCCCAGCCAGTGGAGCTCGGCGCGCCGGAACTCATCCGCAGCACCGAGGAGGAGAAGCAGCAGCAGATCCGCAACCTGGCCGCCTTCCACGCCCGCAACGCCGACCGCGCCCCCGCGGCCCTGGCCCGCCTCAAGGAGGTGGCCCGCAGCCAAGGCAACCTCTTCGAGGAACTGCTCGAAGCCGCCAAGGTCTGCAGCCTCGGCCAGATCAGCCAAGCCCTCTACGAAGTGGGCGGGCAATATCGGAGGAACATGTAAGCGACCGCCGGGTGACGGAGCAGGCTGCGGGGCAGCCTGCGAAGTCGGGTCCCGGCGAGGAGCTTATGCCACACGACCGCCGGGTGACGGAGCAGGCTGCGGGGCAGCCTGTGAAGTCGGGTCCCGGCGAGGAGCTTATGCCACACGAAGCCGGGACCCGGCGAGGAGCTTATGCCACCCGTCGGGCTGAGCATCACGACCGAGTTGTTCCAAGCACTGGATGGAGTCGTTCCGAGCCGGGCACGCCATGCGTTGTTTATCTACTGGGTATACAGTGCTTCTCAAACCTTGCCCCCTGCGAAAAGCCCGGGCGGCAAGCATGCCCTGCGACAAAGCCGTATCATGGAGGTCGCATGTTTCGCCGGACGCTGACCTTCCCCATGGTTTTCCTGGCCCTTACCGCCGGGCGACCGGGGGCTGCCAAGGCGCCGGCCAGCCATGTGGCCCGGCCGGGACTCACCTATCTCTACACGTACTACGACCGGCAGGGCCGTCTGGTCATCAACAATCTGCCACCGGCCTACATGAAGGGCCAGGGCCTCGTGCTGAAGGGCGTCGGCGTCGGCCGAGTGCGCATGGCCATCACGTCAGCCGAGATGGCCAAGGCCTTGAAGAGCCCTGAACTCATCGCGATGGTGGATGAGATCACCCAGGCCGAAGGCGTAGACACCCATCTGGCCCGGGCCATCATCCAGGCGGAGAGCGCTTTCAACTACAAGGCCCGGTCCAAGGCCGGGGCACTGGGTCTCATGCAGCTCATGCCCTCCACGGCCGAGCGCTTCGGGGTTCTGGATCCCTTCGATCCACGCCAGAACATAACGGGTGGCGTGAAGTATCTGAAATGGCTCCATGACTACTACCAGGGCAACCTCACCAAGGTGGTGGCCGCCTACAACGCGGGCGAAGGGGCCGTGAACCGCTACCAGGGCATCCCTCCCTTCCGGGAGACGCGGGCCTACGTGCCCAGGGTGCTGGATCTCTACACGCGCAAAGCCGTCCAGGCGGATCCCAAGCTGGCGGGCAGCATGGCGCTGCTCAAGAAAGGGCGGGGCGGGTTCAAGGTCGAGACCGAGCCTGGCGCCGAGCCGACGCCGCAGCAACGGGCCTCAACCCGCATCTACCAGTGGACCGACGCCAATGGCCGGGTCCAGATTGGCGACAGGCCGCCACCCAAGGGGGCGGTCGGCGTGAAATCCTTCGGCGAGCCCTGAGCTAGACGGAGTTGCCTTCACCCTCCCGGATGAAGGATTCCAGGGCGGCCTCGGCCTCCTTGAACGCCGCTTCCAGTCGTTGGCGCAAATCGCTGCCGCCGTCCGTGGAGCCGCTTCGGCCGAGGGCCTCCAGATCCGCGGCCAGGGCGCGGAAGGCCTTGGCGCCCAGGGTGCCGGCGCCCCCTTTGAGGGCGTGCGCAGCCCGGGAGAGGGCTTCGGCATCCTTCTGGCCGGTCGCGGAGAGGATGTCCTGGATGCGGCGAGGCGTGTCTTCCCGGAAGATGGCGAGCATCTCCTTCATCAGGCCGTAGCCGCCGTCATCCAGCTCCACCAGATTGGCGAGCGTGGTCTGATCCAGCAGGTCCGAAGCGGGCATGGGGCACCTCAAGTCTCTATGCTGATCGCGAAGGCGCCGTTCGTCCAACGGGTGGAGTACGCTCAAGGCATGACCAGCGACGAGCACCTCCCCCCGGCCGAAGCGGCCCTTTCCCTCCTCTTCAGGAAGCTCCATCCCCACCTTGAGGATGCGGCCCATGCCCTGGCCCAGGGGGCACCCCGCCGGGACCAGGAACGGATGCACCTGAAGCTCATTGCGGCCCGGCTCAAGACCGTGCAACTGCTTGAAGCGATGGTGGAGGAACTGCCGGAGGATGCGCCGCTGGCGGAGATTCTGGAAACCCTCGCCACCAACCTCACCCCCGTGGGGGAAAGCTACCAGCAGAGCCTCATCCTGACCCAACTCTGCCTGGAGGAAGCCCCGGCCGAACTGCTGCCCCATGTGCCCCAAGGCCGTGCGGCGGAAGCTTCATGGGGGGCCCGGATGACCGCCTTCCTGGCACAGTTGCAGGATCCCGCCTTCCAGGCGCACCAGCGGTGGGACAGCGTCGCCGAGGACATTGGGGAGACCGAGGAGGAATAGGTGGTGATCTGCGAGCTGACGCAGAAATCACTTCTGGGTCCTTTGAAAAAGAACATCACCCTCGGTCCATCGTGCGTGTCTGTTGGGGTGGACGGGTCCCCCGCCCCTGTTTTTAAGGAGACTTTCATGTCTATCCATCCATTCCGTCTGGCGGCCCTGACCGGGGCTACGCTGCTCCTCGGGACCGCTCTTCAGGCCCAGGGGCAGGGCCCGTGCAAGCACATCCATCGGATCAACCCCCAGGGATTCATGGGGCTCAACCTCACGGAGACCCAGAAGACCCAGTTCAAAGCCCTCCGGGATCAGCATCAGGCCGCCATCAAGGCCAAGGGGGACACCGCGATGGAGGCCCGGAAGGCCCTGCGGAACGCCATGGTGAAGCCCGAGACGGACGTTGCCACTTTGAAAGCGCTGCACGACAAGGTGGCCGCGGCCCAGTTCGAGATGCTCCTGGAGCGCCGGAGCCTGCACCAGGAAATGCTCCCCCTGCTCACGCCGGAACAGCGCACCCAGCTGGAGAAGCGCATGACTGAGATGGGGCCGGATGGCCAGCGTGGCCGTGGCTTCGGCCGCCAGGGTGGGCCGCACCGGGGGATGGCCCCGAACGACTCGGCGGTTCAACCATCCTGATTCGGGTGACTGATTGAAAACTCACCACCAAGAACCCGAAAGAGATGGGTTTCTTGGTGGTGATGTTTCTCGTGGCGTCGCGGGCGGCCAGGGACGCGTGCGCCGAGGCGTAGCCGAGCGCTCAGCGTCCAAGGGAGAGCAACGAATTAGACCTCGGCGATGAGCTCGATCTCGACCGGGGGCCCCGCTCCGCGAGCCGTAGGCGAGTGGGAGCACAGGGCGGCGCCCTGTGCGATCGCGGGCGGCCAGGGACGCGTGCGCCGAGGCGCAGCCGAGCGCTCAGCGTCCAAGGGAGAGCAACGAATTAGACCTCGGCGATGAGCTCGATCTCGACCTTCGCCCCCCGGGGCAGCGCCGCCACCTGCACGGTGCTGCGGGCCGGCCTTGCACCCTTCATGGCCTGCTCGTAGACCGCGTTGAAGGCCGCGAAATCGCCGAGATCCGTGAGGAAGACGGTGGTCTTCACCACCCGGTCCCAGCTGGTGTTGGCGGCGGCGAGGACGGCACCGAGGTTCTTCATGACCTGTTCGGTCTGGGCCTCGATGGAACCGGTCACCATCTCCATGGTCTCGGGGATCAGCGGAATCTGCCCCGCGGTGAACAGGTGGCCGCCGGAGATCTGGGCCTGGGTGTAGGGGCCGATGGCGGCGGGGGCGTTCGGGGAGGAAATGGCGCGCATGGTGGCTCCTGGTGGGGACTGGACCTCATGGGCGGGTCTCCCGACCACGAGGTGGGGGCTCAGGGGGACATCGCGAGCAGGCGGTCCCCCCGGGTACAGGTTAAGGGGTGTTCTTCTTGCCCCAACGGCGCTTTTTATGCCGCCAGTTCCGGCTGGGGCGCGCGGCGGAGGGCAGGGGGGTGTCAAAGGGAGAGGCTGGCTGGCTGTTGTCCGCGGGGCCTTCGCCCTCGCCCTCGCCGCCTTCCAGGCCCCTCGGACCGTCCTCGATCTGCTGCTGCACCCATTGGGCGGTGCGGTGCATGAGGGCGGCAAGGCAGAGGCTGGTCTCGATGCGGGCGTGAGGCAGGGGACCCAGCTGCGTGAAGACGGAGGGGTCCGGCGGGATGGCGCGGGGGATGATGATCTCGGGCAGGGGCATGGGCAGCGCGTCGTAGGCTTCCTCGGGCAGGGACCGCCAGGGCTCCGGCTCGCGCTGTTCGCGGCGCAGGAGATCCGCCACGGTGAGTTTCTTTTTCGGAGGCCGGCCGCGCTTCTTCGGGGCGGGGGCTGTGACATCGCCCAGGGCGGACTGGAGGGCCTGCATGACCGCGTCCCGGGGCTTGCCGCGCAAGTCGAAGAGCAGCCAGGGATCGCGGTCTAGGGCCTCGGCCATCACATAGCACACGGCGGCCACATGCTTGCAGGGGTTGGCCCAGTCCGGGCAGTCGCAGTGGGACTGGAGTTCCTTGGGCACTCGGGGATAGAGGCTGGCGCCCGCCTCGCGGAAGGTCTCGTCGAGGCCCTGGGGCATTTCGCCGGCCAGCAGCGAGGCCACGAAGCGGCTTTCCTGGGTGATGCGGGCCAGGGCCCGCTCCCACTGGGCCGTGGTGAGGGCGGGCAGGCCCAGGGTCACGTTGTAGGTCTTCCGGCCGTGGACCCGGGCCTGGATTTCACCTGGCAAGACATTGAAGTGGGAGACATGGCCATCCTCGGCGTACTTCTTTCCGCGCGGAAGGCGGTTCTCGTAGTCATCGCTGAGCTGCTCGAGGCCCTGGATCCAGAGGCGGCCCCACCAGGTGGCGCCGAAGCGGTCCGTGGTGCTGATCATCGCGCCACCTCCTTCCGGCGGCGCACGGGCGGTGCAACCGCGGCCACCTCTGGAACATCATCGAGGTCCTCCCCGGTCTCCAGGAGTTCGGCGCCAGGTTCCAGGGCCACCAGCCGACGCAGGGCGTCATCGTCCAGTTCGGTGAGCCAGCCTTCGCCGGTGCCCACCACCCGGTCCGCCAGGTCCCGCTTGGTTTCCAGCAGCGCGTCGATCTTCTCCTCCAGGGTGCCGATGGTGACGAGCTTGTGCACCTGCACGTTCCGGGTCTGGCCGATGCGGTAGGTGCGGTCCGTGGCCTGGTCTTCCACGGCGGGGTTCCACCAGCGGTCGAAGTGGAAGACGTGGGTGGCGGCGGTGAGGTTCAAGCCCACGCCCCCGGCCTTGAGGCTCAGGATCAGCACGGGAGAGGCGTCCGCGTCCTCCTGGAAGCTGCGCACCATTTCGTCGCGGCCGTCGCGGGTGGTGCCCCCGTGCAGGAAGGGCGGCTCGAAACCCAGAATGTCCTTGAGGTGGATCTGCAGGCGGTCGCCCATCTCCTTGAACTGGGTGAACACCAGGGCGCGGTCGCCGCCTTCGATGACTTCCTCCAGCATTTCCGTGAGGCGGTCCAGCTTGCCGCTGCGGCCCCGGTAGGGGCCCTGGGCCTTGAGGAACTGGCTCGGGTGGTTGCAGATCTGCTTGAGGTGCGTGAGCAGGGCCAGGATGCGGCCGCGCCGTTCGATGCCGGTGGCGGTGCCCAGGTCCTCGTCCATCTTCTCCACCCGGTACTGGTAGAGCTCGGCCTGTTCCCTGGTGAGGGTGGTGTACACCTTCATCTCCTGCTTCTCGGGCAGGTCCTGGATGATGGAGGTGTCGCTCTTGAGCCGGCGCAGGATGAACGGATTGATGCGCTGGCGAAGTTCCTGGGCCGCGTCCGGATCCCGGTACTTCTCGATGGGATTGGCGAAGTGCTCCTTGAAGTGCGTTTCGGTATCCAGGTAGCCGGGTAGCGTGGTGGTGAGGATGGACCACAGCTCCGTGAGCCGGTTCTCGATGGGCGTGCCCGTGAGGGCGAGCCGGAAGGCGCCGCGCACCTTGCGGATGGCCTTGGCCTGCGCTGAGCCTGGGTTCTTGATGGCCTGGGCTTCGTCCACCACCATCATGCCCCAGGGCCGGTCGCGGAACTCCTCCTCCTCGCGGCGGATGACGCCGTAGGTGGTGAGCACCACCGTATGGGCCTTGAAGGCCCTGGGCAGGGGCTCGCGGTTGTTGCCGTGGTGGACGAAGACGGGGATGGTTGGGGCGAATTTCGCCAGTTCCCGCTCCCAATTGCCCAGCAGCGAGGTCGGGCACACGAGCAGGGTGGTGGGTCCGTAATGGGGGCTCTGCTCCTGGCGATGGAGGAGCAGGGCGAGCACCTGGATGGTCTTGCCGAGGCCCATGTCGTCGGCGAGGATGCCGCCCAGGCCCAGGCGGGAGAGGCCGTCCAGCCAGGCGAGGCCGCGCAGCTGGTAGGGCCGCAGCTGGCCGATGAAGGTGGCGGGCTGGGTGATGGGCTTGTCCGGCAGCACCTTCAAATCGTTGAGGGCGGCGCCGAAATCGCCCGCCGTCTCCACTTCGATGGCCTCGCTGACGCCGGGGATGCGGGCCGTTCCCGTGAGGGCCGCGGCCAGGGCCTGGCCCTTGGTCATGCTTTCGAAACCCGCGCCACGGCTGGCCTGGATGACGGTGGAGATCTGCTTGAGGGTTTCCGGGTCCAGGGCCACCCACTTGCCCTTCCAGGCCACCAGCGGGTGCTTGAGGCTCGCCATGCGGGCGAAATCATCCAGGCTCAGGGTGTCGTCGCCGAGCATGAGCGACCAGTCGGCGCTGACGCTGCCTTCCAGGCCCGCCTGGCTGCCGGGGCGATTGTCCTCGATGCTCCGGGCGCCCAGCTTGACCTTGGCGCGCAGGCGCTTGGCCCCGCCGAAATCCGCCAGCTCTTCGGGAATGTGGACGAGGAAGCCGGATTCCTTCAGCTGCGCGGCGCCCCGGGTGAGGAAGGCCCAGGCCTCGGTGGGGCGCAGGACCAGGTCCTCGGGCCGCTGGCCCGCCAGAGCCCGCTCCAGGGCCGGGAAGAAGGGCATGGCCCGGGCCAGGCCGCGCAGCAGGGTCTGCCGGGCCTGGAGGACCTCCGCTTCGGTCGAGTTTTCCCAGAGCTGGTTCACGCTGATCTCGGTGCCCGTTTCCGTTTCCAGGCCCACCCGCAGGATCCAGCCTTCTTCCGCCAGCCGGTCCGCGTCCTCCAGGGCCTGGGCGGCCTTGGGCACCGGTGGGGCTTCCAGGCGCAGGCTGGGGCGCACCCACTGGGGGCGGGCGCCTTCGCTCCACTGATCCAGCTGCTCGCCGAGGGTCCGCTCGATGATGCCGGTGGTGGGAAATTCCGGGAGCTGATGGGAGAGGGCGACCATGATGCGCTCGTCCCAGGGCAGCCGGTCCCGCTTGTGGCCCCGGAGGCTGTGGATGAGGCCCAGGCGCGGATCATCCCCGGCCCGCAGGCCGCAGGCCACGAAGCGGAGGATGAAATCGGCCCCGTCTTCCAGGAAGGCCGTGAGCACCCGGTCCGCGGAGGGGGGCAGGGCCAGCTCATCTTCGATGTCGAAGGCGTCCAATTCACCCAGGGGGACCGTCTTGGTGAAGGCCCAGTTGTCCTGCTCCGGGAAGGCCAGGGCGGCGGGGGGCATGGCCTCGATGAGCTGACGCAGGGCCTCGCGATCTGCCGAGCCCGTGAGGCTCACGCCCCAGCGGGCCTTCCAGGGAAGGCTGCGGGTATCCAGCTGGGGCAGGGTGGCGCCGCGCACCACTAGCGATTGGAGCAGGCGCAGGGCCGTGGCCCAGTAGCGCAGGGTGGGGCCCGCCTGGCCGGGGCGCAGGGCCAAGCTGCTGAGCCAGGGGTAGGCCCGTTGCCAGCGCAGAGGCAGGGCGTGCATCTCCACCAGGGCGCCATCGGGCAGGAAAATCTGGGCCTTGGCGGGGGTGAGGCGATCCCGGCCCTGGAGCTCGCCGGGCAGGCTCCTGAGGGCGCGGGACCATTCCGCCGCGCCCACGGCCTCGGGCATGCACAGGAGGAAACCCCGGTCCTGGGGACGATACTGCAGGAAGGGATTCAGCATGGAAAGGCTGTAGGCTGAGGGCTAGGGGCCGTGTGCCGGGGAGTGGAACGATGAAGCTCGGGTTTGCAAGCGATCATGCGGGATTTGACCTGAAAGAAAGGCTCAAGGCCTGGGCGAAGGAACAGGGTCATGAAGTGGTTGATTTCGGCACGGACGGCTTGGCTTCGGTGGACTACCCGGATTTCGCTCACCGGGCCGCGGAAGGAAGGAATCAATGGGATCGTCTGGTGCTGGTCTGCGGATCTGGCATCGGAATCAGCATCTCGGCCAACCGTCATCCGGGCATCCGCTGCGCGCTGGTGACCTCCCCAGAGCACGCGACACTGGCACGGCAGCACAATGACGCGAACGCCATCGCTTTCGGCCAGCGGCTGACGGATCCGCTCAAAGCAGAATCCTACCTGAAATTGTTTCTGGATACACCTTTTGAAGGTGGCCGCCATCAGAAGCGCGTGGAGAAGATTGAATGGAAAGCCTGATGCGCCAGCCCGACGAGCTTCGTTCCCTGAGCATGGAGCTGGGCATCCAGCTTCATGCCTCGGGCTCCTGCCTGGTGAAAATGGGGCAAACCCATGTGCTTTGCGCCGCCAATCTGGAGGACAAGGTTCCCGGCTGGATGAAGGGCCGGGGCACGGGCTGGCTCACGGCGGAGTACGGGATGCTGCCCGCCGCCACCCACACCCGTGTCGATCGTGAGGCGGCCCGGGGCAAGCAGCAGGGCCGCACCGTGGAGATCCAGCGGCTCATCGGCCGCAGCCTCCGGCAGGCCGTGGATCTCAGCATTCTGGGCGAGCGCACCCTCACGGTGGACTGCGATGTGCTCAACGCGGATGGCGGCACCCGCTGCGCGGCCATCACGGGCGCCTGGGTGGCAGTGGCCCTGGCCTTGCGCGGGCAGGACCTCTCGGCGGCCCTGGTGCGCCAGGTGGCGGCGGTGAGCGCGGGCATCGTGGAATCCGGCGAAGGCCGCCGCGGCCTGGTGCTGGATCTCGAGTACGAGGAGGATCACCGGGCCGCCGTGGACTGCAACCTCGTTGCGGCCCGGGCCACGGGGGGCGGCGAACTGGAGCTCGTGGAACTCCAGGGCACCGGGGAAGGCCGGGCCTTCAGCCGCACCGAAGCCATGGCGCTCATGGATCTGGGACTCAGCGGCTGCGACGCGCTGATGGCCGCCCAGTGGAAGGCCCTGGGCTGAGGGTCCATTGAGACGCCGTTCCTGGCTCCTCCTCGGTTGCTCCACCCTTCTGGTGGCCCAGGTGGAATCGGCCCGGCGCATCGATGTGAAGGTCATTCCGCCGGACATGGTGTTCCGCTTCGCGCCGCGGGTGGAGATCCCCGGCATGCCCCGGGTGGCGCTGGCCCTCAGTGGTGGCGGCGCCCGGGGGCTGGCCCACATCGGGGTCATCCAGCGTCTGGAAGAAGTGGGCTATCCCCTGGACAGCCTCACGGGCACCAGCGCCGGGGCCTTGGTGGCGGCGCTGTACGCCAGCGGGTTCTCGGGCCTCGACATCGAGGCCCTGTTCGAGCGCCTGGATCTGACCCGGGCCTTCCTGGAACCCCTGCTCAGGTCCCCGGGCGAGACGCTCCAGGAACAGGAGGACCGCGAGGCGACCTTCCTTTCGGTGGAGCGCCGCAATGGGGTGATCTCCCTGGCCCAGGGATTCCGCAGCGGCGTGGAGGTGCAGCACACGCTGCAGAGCCTGCTCGCCCGCGGGGCCTTCTTTTCCGGCGGGGATTTCGACCGGCTCCACCGGCCCCTTAGGATCCTGGCGACGAACCTGGAAACCGGCCAGGGCCGGGTGTTCGGCAAGGGCGATCTGGTGGAGGCCGTGCGCGCCAGCATGGCCATCCCCGGCGGGTTCCGCCCCGTGGTGATCGACGGCCAGCAGTATGTGGATGGGGCCCTCGTCGAGAACCTCCCCGTGAACACCGCCCGGGAAGCCTTCCATCCGGAGGTGGTGCTGGCCGTGGACATCAGCGCGCCCCTGGAGCGCCGGCCCTCCAACAGCATCCTGTCTGTGGCGGCCCGCAGCCTGGATCTTGTGGTGGAGCGTCGGCAATGGGAGAGCCGCGCCTCGGCGGACTTCCTCATCCGGCCGGAGATCCGGGACGTGCCGTTCTTCGAATACGGCAACCAGGGCCCTCAGCTGGTCCGCCAGGGGCGCGAGGCCTTCGACGCGCGACGCAATGAACTGAACGCCCTCCTGCGCAGCCGCCTGGGCGGTCACGAACCCGCGGGCGTGGTCCGGGTCGCTTTCGATACGCCGGAGCCCCTGGAGGCTCATGTCTCGGGGTTGGTACCGCCAACCTGGGCCGAACACCCCGAGACCATCCTCCTGCAGGACATCCAGATCTTCCTGCAGCAGGTCCTGGTTCATGGCTATGCGCGGGAAGCCTGGGCCACCCTGGAGGCGGGGCGGGTGCTCAACCTCCATCTTAGGCCTTTCGACCGGGTCCGGGGCGTCGTGGTGGATGCGACTCCTCAGGACCAGGACGCCATCCGCGCCATCCTCGGTGATTATTTCAAGGAAGGCGACCGCTATAACCCCGAGACTTTCGGCCGGGTCATGAGCCGGCTGGTCTTCCGCGCGGTCATGGGGGGGCGACCCCTGATGGATGTCCGGGGTTCGGGTTTCGACGAAGCCACGGGCGAGATTCGGGTCGTCATGCACGAACCGATCCTCAAGCACGTGGACATCCGCAAGCCTGAGGGCCAGGCGATGGACGAGTCGCAGCTGCGACGGATCCTGGCTGGCGTGGCGGGGGGCACCTTCCGTCCGGCGGCCTTCCAGCAGGTCGTGGCCCTGGCGGAACACCGGCTCAATCTCTTGGAACTGCGCTACCAGGTGCGGCCGGATAACGATGGGGATGCGGTGCTCACGGTGGTTCCGGTCCCCCAGCAGCGGGAGCGGGTGCAGCTGTCCCTGGGATATGAAACCAACCTTGGCGGACAAGTGGGCCTCTCCTATCGGTCGGTGAACCTGGGTTTCAGGAACGCCGAAGTGGATCTGAGCGCCGCCCGCAACCGGCTGCAGGAGCAGATGGCCCTGGCGCTGCGGAGGCCCTTCGGGTTCAGCGCCGGCGCCGGGTTTGAACTGGGGGCCAACTACTGGCAGCTGCGGCTGGAGGCACCTCTCTTCACCTCCCTCCCCCGGCCTCAGGGCCTGGGCGAGGAGACCCGCATCAGTGCCTCGGACCTGGATTTCAGGACCTACCTGCGCTTCGGCAATCTGGGAACGGGCAAGGCCAGCCTGGATCTCGGCCGGAGGAACGCCAGCATTCCCACCGACGGAGATCGGAAGGCCCAGGCCCAGGATTCCGCGTTCCTGACCGCCGAATGGGACAACCTGGATCGTCATACCCTCCCCCGGGACGGGCTCCTGCTCAGGACCCGGTACGGCTACGGAGAAATCCGTGCGGGCCAGCTGCCCTCCGGAACCTTCCGGCAGGCCTACGTCAGGGCCCGCGGGTTGAAGTCCTTCAGTGAATTCGTGGGCCTGGATCTGGATCTCGAATGGGGGTACGGCCATGGCCTGCCCCTGGACCGCTGGTGGGTGCTGGGCGGTTCCTCATTCGTCATCGGATCCCGGGCCATGGGGTATCTGACGCCCAATTTCGCAGCTGTGCGGTTCGGGGTACCCTTCCGCTTTTACGCAGGAATGGGATTCACGCTGGTGCTGACGCCCCGTTTCGATGTGGCCAGGATGTCCAACGAGCCGGGATCCTTCGACCGGTCCGCCACGAACCCCCAGGTGACAGGGGCGGGCCTGGTCCTGCGAACGACCCTGTCCAATTTTTACGCGGAAGCCTCCTTCGGGGTCACCCGGGTGTCCAGTCCCCAGGGCCCGGGCCAGGATGATAAGTCCTTTACCCTCCTGGTGGGGACCCAGCCCTTCGACCTGTGGAAGCGGCGCTAGGCGGTCTGTCCTGGTCTGGCCTGTGATCCCTTCCACTCCTGTTTCGGGCCCCCGGCTGATAGGCTGGAAGTTCGCGTTTTCCTGCGCTCTTTGCCGAGGCTGTCATGCGCTATCTGCCTTCTTCTCCCGTGGAGGATCAAGCCCTCCTCGACACCATCGGCGTAGCCCGCGCCGAGGACCTGCTGGTGGGCATTCCGGAAGCGCTGCGGCTGCAGCGCCCGCTGGCGCTGCCCACCCAGGGTTCCGAGCAGGAAGTGACCTGGGAGATGATGGATCTGGCCAACCGGAACACCCGGTTCTGCGCCCAGTTCATGGGGGCTGGCGCCTACGACCACTTCGTGCCTGCCGCCATCGACGCCATGATCAGCCGCCAGGAATGGTTCACGGCCTACACGCCCTACCAGCCCGAGATCAGCCAGGGCACCCTGCAGCACATCTTCGAGTACCAGACCCAGATGTGCGACCTCACGGGCCTCGACGTGGGGAACGCCAGCCTCTATGACGGCGGCACCGCCTGCGTGGAAGCGGCCCTCATGGCCGTCCGCCTGGCCAAGAAGCGCAACACCGTGCTGGTGAGCCGCGGCTTGCATCCCCTCTACCGGCAAGTGCTGGCCACCGCCTTCGCGCCCCATGAAAACCTCCGCCTGGTGGAAGTGGCCGTGAAGAATGGCGTCACGGACATGGCCGATCTCCAGGCCAAGCTCAACGGCGATGTGGCCGCGGTGATGGTGGGCTACCCCAACTTCCTGGGCTGCGTGGAGGATCTCACCGCCCTGGCCGCGCCCATCCATGCCGCGGGTGCCCTGGTGGTGAGCGTGACCCAGGAGGCCTTCGCCTTCGGCTGGCTGGAAGCCCCCGGCAAGGTGGGGGCGGACATCGCCTGCGGCGAGGCCATGTCCCTGGGCAACCGCCCCGTGTTCGGCGGCCCGTACCTCGGCTTCATCACCGTGAAGGACGCCTTCAAGCGGGATATGCCCGGCCGCATCGTGGGCCAGACCAAGGATCTCGACGGCCGCACCGGCTATGTGCTCACCCTCACGGCCCGGGAGCAGCACATCCGCCGCGACAAGGCCACCAGCAACATCTGCTCGAATCAAGGTCTCGTAGCATTGCGCGCCAACATCTTCCTGCAGCTCGCGGGTCCCGAGGGCATGAAGGGCCTGGCCGAGCAGAACGCCGCCAAGGCCCAGTACCTGCGCAAGCGCCTGCTGGACCTGCCGGACATGGAACCGGTGGACGACCAGCCCTTCTTCAACGAGTTCGTGCTGCGCTACAAGGGGGACTTGGCCGCCTTGCAGGCTGCCTGCCTCGAGGAGAGCCTGCTGCCCGGCCTCGACCTGGGCCGCTTCTATCCCGAATACGAAGGCTGCATCCTCTGGTGCGCCACCGAACTCCACACCCGCCGGATGATCGAGAGCCTCGTCGAGACCCTTGCCCGCGTCCCCGCTACCGTCTGAGGCTACCCATGTTCCTTCGTCAGCGCGAACCCCTCTCCTTTGAACGCTCCGTCCCCGGCAAGCGGGGCATGGATCTCCCGAAACTCGATGTGCCCGCGGCCCAGGACACCCGCCCCGCGCACCTGAAGCGCGGCGGCTTCGACGCCCTGCCCGAGATTTCCGAGGTGGAGGTCATCCGCCATTTCACGCGGCTATCCAAGTGGAACTACGGCGTGGATGACGGCATGTATCCCCTCGGTTCCTGCACCATGAAGCACAATCCCCGGCTCAACGAAAAGGTCGCGGGCCTGCCGGGCTTCTCGGAAAGCCATCCCATGGCGCCCGACGCCCTGGTGCAGGGGAACCTGCAGCTGCTCTACACCCTCCAGGAATGGCTCAAGGAGATCACCGGCCTGCCAGGCGTCACCCTGCAGCCCAGCGCCGGCGCCGCAGGCGAGCTCACCGGCGTCATGCTCATCCGGGCCTACCATCTCTCCAAGGGTGCCCATCGCCGCGTGATCCTGATCCCAGACAGCGGCCACGGCACCAACCCCGCCACGGCCGCCATGGCGGGCTACGAGGTGGTGGAACTGCCCTCGCGCCCCGACGGCACCATCAGTTTCGAGGACGTGACCGATCCCGTGAACGGCAAGGTGCGCAAGGGCCTGAACACCCTCGTGGCGGAGCTGGGCACCGAGATCGCCGGCGCCATGATCACCAATCCCAACACCACCGGCGTCTTCGAATTCCGCTTCAAGGAGATCAGCGACCTGCTGCACAGCGTGGGCGCCCTGGTCTACATGGACGGCGCCAATATGAATGCCCTGGTGGGCGTGGCCCGCCCCGGCGACTTCGGCGTGGACGTCATGCACCTGAACCTCCACAAGACCTTCTCCACCCCCCACGGTGGCGGCGGCCCCGGCGCGGGCCCCGTCTGCGTGGGCGAGAAGCTGCTGCCCTTCCTCCCCGTGCCCGTCGTCGTGCGCGACACGGTGAAGGTGGGCGAGGGCGAGGTGCCGAAGCACACCTACCGCTGGGACTGGAATCGCCCCCAGAGCATCGGCAAGGTGCACACCTTCTTCGGCAACTTCGGCATCCTGGTGCGCGCCCTCACCTACTGCCTCAGCCACGGCTCCGACGGCCTGCGCGAGGCCACGCTGCGGGCCATCGTGAACGCCAACTACATCCGCGCCCGCCTCAAGGACGCCTACGCCCTCCACATCGATTCGCCCAGCCTCCACGAGGTGGTCTTCAGCGACACCCTCCAGGCCAAGCACGACGTCCACACCCTCGACATCGCCAAGCGTCTCATCGACCACGGCTACCACCCGCCCACGATCTACTTCCCGCTGATCGTGCCCGGCGCGCTGATGATCGAGCCCACGGAGAGCGAGGACAAGGGCGAGCTGGACGCCTTCTGCGACACCCTGCTCGCTATCGCGAAGGAGGTCGAGACCGACGTCGAGGCCCTGCACCAGGCGCCGACCCTCGCCCCCATGCGCCGCATGGACGAGACCACGGCGGCGCGGAAGCCCGTGCTTAGGTGGACCAAGGGCTAGTCTTTTCCGCTACGAGAATCGCGGGCCGTATGGCCCGCGATTCTCGTAGGTCTCCGCCTCCGGCGGAGCCGAAATCAATCATGCGGGATCAGATGCACGGCGGCGGCCTTGAGGATGGCGCAGACCTGGTCGCCTTCGGCCAGGCGCAGGTCCGCGCAGGCCTGGCGCGTGACGAGGCCCTCCAGCGGGAAGCCGGCATCGAGGGCGACCCGCACCAGGGAGCCTTCCGGTTGCAGGGCCGTGATGCGGGCGGGCAGGCGGTTGCGGACGGTGGATCCGGGTCCGGGGCCGCAGCCGCGCTCCACGGCCACGTCCTCGCCGCGGATGCAGACGAAGACCTGCCAGCCGAGGCTCCCCGGATCGGCCGCGTGGATCTGCGCGGTGCCCACGGCGATGGTGGCCATGCCGTCGGCGATGGATTCGATGCGGCCCAGCACCACGGTCTCCACGCCCAGGATGCGCGCCACGGCAGGATCCGTGGGCCGGTCGAAAACCTGCTGGATGCCCCCGCTCTGGCAGACG
>DATEZS010000061.1:0-31783 GCA_035255365.1 Geothrix sp. | reverse complement strand
GGCGAGCTGCCTCCAGAATGCCGCAAAGCCGCCGGGCTGCAAGGAAACCTGCCCCAGCAGATGGCCGGCCAGGGCCTGGAAGGTCTGGGCGGCGGGGCTCCGGGGGAAGAGGTCCACCACGCCCTTCTGCTGGCGCACGGCCTGCAGGACGTGGGGATCTGCCGGGATCATGCCCAGCACGCGGACCTGCTTGCCCAGGAATCGTTCCGTGGCCGCCTGCAGCTGCTCGATCGTCTCCTGGGCCTCCTCCAGGCTCTGGCCGTTGTTCACCAGCAGCCAGAGGGGCTTGGAGGCGTCGCGGAGGTGCAGCACCTTCACCATGGCGTAGGCGTCCACCAGGCTGGTGGGCTCCGGCGTGGTGACCAGCACCACCTCCTGGGCCGCCATGAGGAGCTTCAGGACGGAATCGTGGATGCCCGCGGCGGTGTCGATGAGCAGCCAGTCCGCGGTTTCCGCCACGCGCTGGAGGCCCTGCACCAGCCGCAGCTCGGAGGCGGTGTACAGGCGGGTGAGCTCCTGGATGCCGCTGCTCGCGGGGATGATCCGCACGCCGAAGGGGCCTTCTACGAGGATCTCCTCCAGCACCTTCTCGCCCCGGAGGACGTGCTCCAGGGTGTACTTCGGGGCCAGCCCCAGCAGGATGTCCAGGTTGGCGAGGCCGAAGTCCGCATCCATGACGACGACCCGCTGGCCCTGCTGGGCCAGGGCCTGGGCCAGGCCGGCCACGACATTGGTCTTGCCCACGCCGCCCTTGCCGGAGGTGATGGCCACCACCCGGGCCGCGAAGAGCGGCGCCTCGGCGGGCTGGCCTTGAGCGAGGTTGCGGAGCCTGGATGCCTGGTCGCTGCTCATGGGCACTCCTTGACGGTGGCTGGGAGGATGAGATCGGCCACGCGTTTGCTGGTCGCCAGTTCCAGAGCCTCAGGGACTTCCTGGCCCGTCCCCAGATAACTGAGGGGGCGCTTCACCCGGGCGAGGGTGCCCAGAATGGGGCCGTAGGTGGAGGTCTCGTCCAGCTTGGTGAACATGAGCCGGGTGGGCTTCAGGGGCTCGAACCGGGCGGCGATCTCCGTCAGGTCCCGGGGCTTGGTGGTGGCGGACAGAACCAGGTGGGTCTCCACTTCCGGAAGTTCATCCAACAGGGCGCTGAGCTGGCCCAGGGTTTCGGAATCCTTGGGGCTGTGTCCCGGCGTGTCGATGAGGACCAGGGCCCGGTCCTGGTAGAACCGGAAGGCGCTGCGGAGGTCCTCCACGGTCAGGGCCACGTGCATGGGCACCTGGAGGATCTGGGCGTACTGCTGGAGCTGGTCCACCGCCGCCAGGCGGTAGGTGTCCAGGGTGATCAGAGCCACCTTCTGCTTGAGCTTCAATTGGGCGTAGGCGGCCAGCTTCGCCAGGGTGGTGGTCTTGCCCACGCCGGTGGGGCCCACCAGGGCGCATACGCGCATCTTCCCGGGCTCCAGCTGGATCGGGGGGGCGACCGGAATGAAATCGGAGATGACCCGGTGGAGGAAGATGCGTGCCCGCTCGGGATCCACGGCGCCGGTGGCGCCGTCGCCCTCCTGGTCGGTCAGGGCCCGGTGGGCGTATTCGCAAAGCCGCATGGCGATCAGGGGCTCCACATCGTTGCCCACCAGATCGCCGTAGAGCTCCAGCAGGCTGGAGGGCAGGTGGAGCTGCGCCGGGGGCATACCCTGGCGCTGGATGCGGTTCAGCAGCGATTTGAGGTGATCCAGTTCCTGGAGGATGGACGCATTGCGCTGATCGTTGTCCTTCAAGGCGGCCATGGCGCCCTTGATTTCCAGCAGCTCCCGGCGGATGGGCTGGAGGTCCATGTGGGGGGAAGGCGGCGGAGGCGGCGCCGGTTCGCGGACGGGGCCGGCGGCACGAACGGGGCCGGCCGCCGGGGGCGCGATGGAGGGCCGGAGGCCGTAGGTGAGGTTGCCGCTGATCGGCGGCTGGGGCTGGCCGGCGGCGGGCGCCTCGTCCACGGCGGCGGTGACCTCGATGACGGACTCCTCGCCCAGGCCCAGGGCCGAAGGCTTGCGGCGGGTGCGGGTGGAGAGGATGAAGGCCTCCTCGCCCATTTCCTTCTTCACGATGTCCAGTGCGTCCTGCATGGAGCCGGCTTCAAAGGTCTTCACGCGCATGGTTCACCCTTCATGACACAGTTCCGAGGTTCACCACGCGAACATCCATGGGGATTTCGCTGTGGCTCAGCACGACCAGGTGAGGCAGGGCCCGCTCCAGCAGGCGCCGGAGATGGGGGCGGACGACGGGGTTGGTGAGCAGCACGGGCTGGGCGCCGGGCAGGATGGCCGCGATGCCGTTGGCGATGCGGTTGAGCAGTTCCTGGGTGCGGCCCGGTTCCAGGGCCAGGAAGCTGCCGCGGTCGGTCTGTTCGATGCCGCCCTGGAGGGTCTGCTCGATGGTGGGATCCAGCACCAGCACGCCCAGTTCGCCGCCTTCGGACAGGTGCGGGCTGGTGAGGACCCGGCCCAGGGCCTGGCGCACATGCTCGGTGATGTAGCCGAGATCCTTGGTCAGGCTGGCCGCGTCGGCGGTGGCTTCGAGGATCCGGCCCAGGTCGCGCACGGGGACCCGCTCCCGGAGGAGGTTCTGCATGACCTTCTGGAGGGTGGTGACGCTGACCACGTTGGGGATGAGGTCGTCCACCAGCTTCGGGCCGCTCTCCTTGAGGGTGTCGAGGAGGTGCTGGACTTCGGGGCGCCCCAGCAGCTCGGGGGCATGCTGCTTGATGAGCTCGGACAGGTGCGTGGTGAGCACCGTGGCGGGTTCCACCACGGTGTAGCCCAGCATCTGGGCCCGATCCCGCTGGGAGTCGGGGATCCAGTAGGCGGGCAGTCCGAAGGCGGGTTCCGTGGTGGGAACTCCGGCCAGATCCTCGCTGGCGGTGCCGGGATTCATGGCCAGGAATTGGCCGGGCTGGAGCTCGGCCTTGGCGATCTCCTCCCCGCGGAGCAGGAGCCGATAGGTCTGGGGCGCCAGCTGCAGGTTGTCCCGGATCCGCACGGGGGGGACCACGATGCCCAGCTCCTGGGCCATCTGCCGCCGGACGCCCTTGATGCGCTCCAGCACCGTGCCGCCCTGGTTCACGTCCAGCAGGGGGATGAGGTTGTAGCCCACTTCCAGGCCCAGGGGGTCGACCTTGAGGAGGCCTTCCACCTTCTCTCCGGTTTCGGCGGTGGCGGTCTTCGCCTTCTCCGCGGCGGCCAGTTCGGCGGCCATGGCGGGAGTCTGCTTGGGCAGTTTCCAGGCGGCGTAGGCCATGACCCCGAAAATCGCGGCCATGGTCCAGAAGGGGAACAGGGGCAAACCGGGAACGGCGCCGAACAGGAAGAGGACGGAGGCCGCGATGGCCAGGGGGCGGTGGTCCGCGCCCAGCTGGCGGAGGACTTCGCCGCCCAGGCCCGCGGGGTCGCTGCCGCTCCGGGTGGTGAGGATGGCGCCACCAACGCTGATGAGGAGGCTGGGGATCACCGTCACCAGACCGTCGCCCACGGTCAGCAGGGTGTAGGTCTCCAGGGCCGTGGTGATGGGCATGTTGTAGCGCACAATACCCAGGAGGATGCCCGCCACGATATTGACGGCCAGGATGATGAGGGCCGCCACGGAATCCCGCTGGGTGAACTTCACGGCGCCGTCCATGGCGCCATAGAAGCCGGCCTCCTCCTGGAGGTCCTTGCGGCGGCGGCGGGCCTCGATTTCGTCGATGTAGCCCGCGTTCAGGTCGGCATCGATGGCCATCTGCTTGCCGGGCATGGCGTCCAGGGTGAAGCGGGCGGTCACTTCCGCGATGCGGCCGGCGCCGTGGTTGATCACCAGGAACTGGATGGCCAGCAGGATGAGGAACACCACCAGGCCGATCACATAGCTGCCGCCCACCACGAACTGGCCGAAGGCCTTCACCATGTTCCCGGCGGCATCGGCGCCCTGGTCGCCGGCAAAGAGCAGGATCCTCCGGGTGGTGGCCACATTGATGGACAGACGGAAAAGCGTCACCACCAGCAGGATCGACGGGTAGGAGCTGAATTCCTTGGGGCGGGGCACATACATGCCCACCATGAGGATCAGCAGGCTCAGGGTGATGTTCAGGACGATGAGCAGATCCACCATGAAGGCGGGCAGGGGCAGCACCATCACCACCAGCACGATCATGACGAAGACGGGCACAGCCAGATCCGCCCGCTTGGTGAGGCGGGACATGAATGGAAGCAAACGGTCTAGGAAGGTCAACATACCGACACCCGAGGGGTTCGGGGCGAGGGCCATGCCAGCCTGTCCGGCCAGCTGGAACCCGGCCTGTCGAACCTCCTGATGGCGCAGGATTTCTCTTGGGGTCCTTCATTTCGTGCCTGCCCCCTGGCGGGATGCCATCTGGTTGCCGACCCTGGGATCACCTTCCCCTTGCCAAAGGTAGCGACCGGGTCTATAAAAAAAGACTGAAATGTCCTAAACCTTCCGCCCCTGGAACCCGCTGAAGGGGTGCGGTCGAACCCTCACCCTTCCCGAAAGGAGGACCTCCATGCGACACCCTTCCCGTGCCGCCTTCCTCTTCACGCTGCTCTTCTGCGCCGCGAGCCTCGCCACGGCCGGAACCAAGGGCAAGCCCGCCTCCGTGAAGATCTCCAAGGAAGGCCAGGCCTGCATCGCCTGTCATGAAGGCAGCTCCCCGGCCTTCGTCAAGGAGTGGCGCCTCAGCCGCCACGCCAAGGTCGGTGTGGACTGCTACACCTGCCACAAGGCGGAGAAAACGGATCCCGATGCCATGGACCACAATGGCTTCACCATCGCCGTGCTGGTGACGCCCAAGGATTGCGGCCAGTGCCACGCCAAGGAAACCGACCAGATGACCCACAGCCACCATGCCAAGGCTGGTGACATCCTCAACTCCCTGGACAACTACCTGGGCGAAGTGGTCGGGGGTCCCGAAGCCGTGGCCGTGGGCTGCCTGCAGTGCCACGGGGGCAAGGTGAAGGTGCTGGCCAACGGCAAGCTCGACACCAACAGCTGGCCCAACACGGGCATCGGCCGCATCAATCCCGACGGCTCCAAGGGTTCCTGCTCCGCCTGCCACGCCCGCCACAGCTTCTCCAAGGCCCAGGCCCGCCAGCCGGAGACCTGCGGCAAGTGCCACCTGGGCCCCGACCATCCCCAGAAGGAGGTCTACGAGGAATCCAAGCACGGCATCCTCTACGCCACCAACAAGGAGAAGATGAACCTGGACAAGGACAAGTGGGTGGTGGGCCAGGATTATTCCGCCGCGCCCACCTGCGCCACCTGCCACATGAGCGCCACGCCGAGCCAGGCCGTGACCCACGACGTGGGTGCCCGCATCAGCTGGAACCTGCGGCCGGCCATCTCCAAGAAGCAGGAGAATGCCGAGCAGAAGCGGGCCGCCATGAAGGATGTGTGCAGCAACTGCCACTCGGAGCCCTTCATCGAGGGGCACTACAAACAGTTCGACAACCTGGTGGATCTCTACGACACCAAGTTCGCCAAGCCCGCCATGGCCATCCGCAAGGAACTCATGGACGCCGGGAAGCTCACCAAGGCTGACATGGACGACCGGCTGGATTGGATCTACTGGGAGCTGTGGCACCACGAGGGGCGTCGCGCCCGCCATGGCGCCGCCATGTCCGGCCCGGACTACGCCTGGTGGCACGGTATCTACGATGTTTCCAAGAACTTCTATTCAGAGTTCCTGCCGGAAGTGAAGCACGTGGCCGGCCCTGAGCTTTACGAGCAGCTGGTCCAGAAATACCTGGCTCCTGATGTGCGCCACGAGTGGTACGTCAAGGGCATGAGCAAGGAGCAGCTCGACAAGATCAAGAAGTACTATGACGAGCGCTACGGCGACAAGGCCAAGGCTCAGCACTGATGCTTGTTCCGCCCAGGGCCCGGCTGGATCTCGCGGCCGGGCCCTGCCGCGTCAGGGGTGGATCTTGAGGGCGTCCCAGGCTTCGGCGGGGTGGAACCTGCACCGCCAGCCCGCCCAGCTCACCCGCTGGAAGCTGACCCTTCCGGGCCAGGGAACCCGGTCCAGCCAGGTGCGCAGGGCCCGCTGAAGCCGGAGGCGCTGCTCGGGCTCCAGGGCCGTGTCCGCGCCCACCCAGGCGCCCGCCCGGCGGGCTTTGACCTCCAGGACCCGCAATTCGGAGCCTCGGCTCAAGATCAAGTCCAGCTCGTAGCGGCCTACCTTCTGCCGCCAGGCCACCAGATCCCAGCCCCGGGACCACATGAGCCAGAGGGTCATCCGCTCGGCCAGGAGACCCAGGCGCCGGGCAGCATTACCGCGTCGGGGCATGGGTCAGCCTGAGGCGGTAGAACACCGTGTCCACCTTCATGCGGGGAAAGTCGGGAGGAAGGTCCTCGGCGATCACCCGCTGAAAGCCGTGGCGTTCATAGAAGCTGTGGGCGACGGTCATCTGCGGGAGGGTCCCCAGCCAGATATCGGGCACGCCCTCACTGCGGGCATGGTTGACCAGGGTTCCCAGGAGCGTCGCGGCCAAGCCGGTGCCCCGGTGGTCCGGGTGGAGGAACATCTTGCGCAGGGCCCCGCCGCCCCTGGGCGGGATCCCGAAGTCGAGGAGCCCCACCGTGCCGACCACCCGGCCCCCATAGAGCCCCACCCAGAAACCGCCTCGCCCTCTTTGATAGACCTCGGGAATCCTGGCCAGATCCGGCTGGTCCTGGGCCGTGATGGGCACGCCGAATTCAATCTGCTGAATGGGGAGGATGAGGTCGAGCACCTCCTGTGCCTGCCCTGGGCGGAATGGCTGGATCGCGTAGGTCATGGCCGCTACTCGTCCCGCCTCGGCAGCAGCAGGCTGCGCTGGACGCGCTCGAGGCTGCCGTGGAGGCGCACGATCTTCCAGGCCAGGATCATGGAATAGCCCAGCCACACCCAAAGCAGGCGCGGGTCCACGGGTGTCCGCTTGAGCACATCGGTGCCCATGTCCAGGCGCAGGCCCTGGAGGTACCACACCACGGCCCCGAAGGCGATGAGCAGGTAGCCCCAGCGCACCCAGTAGGGGCGAAGGCCTTCTTTCACCTTCCAGCGCAACAGCAGCCAGCGGTCGAAGCGGTCGCTCTTCTCCTCCGCGAAATGGAGGGCCAGCAGCTGGTCCACCAGGGGCGCGTAGCGGTGGACCTTCAGTTCCTGGATTTCCTCGTCGCCGTTCACTTTGCGCAGGAAGGCGGAGCGGATCTTCCCGATGCATTCCTCCCAGGGCGCCTCCTCCCGCTGGAGCGCGAAGTGGAGGCGCACCAGTCCCACCCAGAGCAGGGCCTGGGCCAGCAGCACCAGCCACAGGGACATGCCCTGCCAGCCCTGGGTATGCACGAGATCGAGGAAGCGGGTGAGATCCATGGGGGCAGTTTATCCGCTACCATGCCGGGATCGGCGAAGTGCCGGAGGGAGGCCCCTGTGCCGGAGGAACTGAAAACCGCAGCCAATTGGGCCAAGGAGCTGGGCGTTCCCGAGAAGAAGCTGAAGGACGCCATCAAGGCCGTGGGCCTCGAACCGGATGCCAAGAAAGGCGTGTGCGCCTACTTTTCCAAGGCTTCGGCGGAAAAAGCGAAGAAGGCCATCAAGTAGCGGCGCTGTTCAGACCTTGTTCCAGGGCACCTCGCCAGCGGCCAGGAAGGCATCCCCATCCATCCCCTGATCCTCGGCCCGCTTGATGAGGTGCTGCAGGGCCTCGGCGGTGGCTTCGGCATCCTGGAGGGCGCGATGGGCGCGGGTATTGGTGATGCCGAGGAAGGTGCAGAGATCCGCCAGGCTGCGCCGGGGCAGTTCCGGTATGAGCTTCTTGGCCAGCAGCCGGGTGCAGATGAGGCGGTGGCGGCGCCACACGCCTTCGGGCAGCCAGGCTTTGAGGAAGGCGCCGTCGTAGGGCGCGTGGTGGGCCACCCAGATGCGGCCCTCCAGCTTGGGGATGACCTTCATGGCCACTTGCTCCCAGGGCGGCGCGCCCGCCAGCATGGGCAGGCTGATGCCCGTGAGCCGCTGGATCTCCTCCGGGAGGAAACCCTGAATGGACGCCAGGCTCGACCAGCGCTCCTCGACCACCACGCCCGAAAGCCCGACCAGGCCGATCTCCGTGATCTCGGAGGGTTGCCGGAAGCGCCCCTCCTTGTCCCACTTGGCTTTGGGCGTCCCGCCGGTGGTTTCGAGATCCACCACCGCGAACCGCATCTCCCGCGGAGCGGCGGAGGAGGCTTCGAGGAGGGGTGGCTGGGTCATGCGCTGACCAGGGTCTTGAGGCCATCCTTGAACAGCACGTCCACCTTGCGGCCCATGCGGCGCTGCACGCGGCCCAATCCGAAGGAGGGGTGGTCCATCCAGGAACCCTCCTCCCAGCGGGCGGCCACGCTGTAGGGCTTGGCCTGCGCGCCGCCCTTCTCGTCGGCCAGCACCTGCTGGAACTGCGACACCAGGGAACCTGGGCGGGGTCCACCCACCTTGGCGGCGGCGGGAATGCGCGGGGCGCGGGGCAGGGGCTCGGGCTTGGCGGCCCGGAACTTATGAATGGATCGGCAGTTCGCGCAGATGATCCGATCCGGCACGCCGTTGGTGACGGTGAGCAGCTGATGCCGCGTCTCCCCCCCACAGCGCCCGCAGGGAGCGTCCACATCCTGGCCTGCATAGTAGAGCTTCGTCATGCCTTCAGCCTAGCATCAGCCGATTCCCGGGGATGGGCCGATCCCCACGCCAGTTTTTAATGACTTTTCTGACCAGGACGAAAGACCTGGATAGGCGTGTTCCGGTGGTCGGGGCATGCCTCTGTCGAGGGTGGTGCAAATGAAATGGCGATCCGTCTGGCTGGTGCCAGTCCTTTTGGGAACCATGGTCCATGCGGAAGACCTTGCTCCCCCTACGCTTGCGAAGATTCTCAAGCTCGTGTTGACCGACGCCAAGGAACCATCCATCGCCTGTTCCGACCCCCTGCTGAAGTTTGAATTGACGAAGCTCGGCGTGAGGATGGATCCGGAAGCCAGGATCGTCTGGGTCCGGACCCCCCAGGAGATCGCGAAGTTCGCGGGGACGAGCCGGCTCACCATCTGCGGGCAGGTCTCGGATCTCAAGAATGGGGTCATCGTCGCCCTGGTCGGTGAAGGTGGCCGCGGCGTCTTCTACATCAACCGGGCCAACGCGACTTCCAACAAGGTCACGATCCCCTCCGCCTTGACCCAGCTTGGAAAGGTCGTGCAATGAACCGGACCCTCGTGACGACCCTCACGGCCCTGCTTTCCGCCGGATTGGCGCATGGCCAGGAACCCCCGAAAGCCTCCACGGTGAGCGCTGAATTGGCGGAGGCCCTGAACACCGATCAAATCCAGGCCGCCAGCAAGAAAATGCAGGACACGGCCAGCGCCCCGGCGGACGCGGTGATTCTCCGATCCAGCGAACTGCGGGCCCTCGGGTACCGCACCCTCGGCGACGCCCTCGGCGGCGTGGTGGGCTTTCGCACCAATGAAGACCACGCCTATCAGGGGCTTGCGGTCCGGGGACTGTACGTGCTCGGGGACCAGAACACCCGCGTTCTGGTCCTGCTGGACGGGCATGCGCTGAACAATCCCGCGGAAGTGGGCTCGAGCAAGGTCGGCCAGGATTTCGGCCTGCCCATGGAACTCGTGGATCACATCGAAATCGTGCGCGGCCCGGCCTCCAGCCTCTATGGCAACAACGCCTTCATGGCCCTGGTGAACGTGGTCAGCGTGGATGCCGCGAGCAGCCGCCACAGCAGCATCGAAGGCGCCGTGGGAGTCGGTCCAGGCGGAGCGGCGGAGGCCTGGGTGGATGGGGGCGGGACCCTGGGTGGCGTGAAGATCAGCCTCATGGCTTCCGGCTTCGGGCGCCGGGGAACCTCCCAGACCTATCCCCAGCTGGGCTCCGTGGCCCCGGAGTACGGCCAGCCACTGCCGGCCGCCAGCGACCACGAGGACAGGCAGAGCGCCTACTTCCGGCTGGCCGCGCGGGAATGGTCCTTCGCCGCGACCTACCTCAATCGCGTCCAGCGCTTGGCCTCGGGGCCCTTCGGCTTCAAGCCCGGAGACAATGGCACCGCCTACACGAACAAGCGCCTGTCCGGTGATTTCCGCTGGCAGCCGTCAGTGGATCGCGTCCAGTGGCTCGTGCGCCTCTTCGGGGATCGCAGCGAGTTCCAGGACGCCTTCGTCCCCGATCCCACGCGGGATGCCACCCAGGGCGAGACCGACAAGGACCCGGATTGGAGCCTCGGCGCTGAACTCCAGGCCCGCATGTCCCTCGGGGACCGGTTCGCTTTGACGCTGGGTTCGGAGCAGCGCTTCCACCACTTCACGGACAGCACCGTCGCCGGTTCGCAGATCGCCTCGGAAGTGAAGTACCGCATCGGAAACACCTACCTCGAAGGCAGCTTCCAGGCCGATGAGCACTGGACCCTGGTGGTGGGTATCCAGGAAGCGGAATACGACCCCTCCCTGGCGAAGCTCACCGTCAATGGCGTTTCGGTGACGAGCATGACCGTCGCCGGGACCGGCGAGGTGATTCCCTTCACGAAGGCCTCGATCCGCCGGGAGACACCGCGCCTTTCGGTGATCTTCACGCCCGATCAGGCCGATGTCCTGAAACTGATCTACGGGCAGGGCTTCCGGTTCCCGACCCTCTTCGAGGCCTACTACTCGGATGCGGACACGTTCTATCCGAACGCGCAGCTCAAGCCGGAGGTCCTCACCAGCGAACAGCTGTCCTGGTCCCGGCGATGGAGCCCGCTCCTGCGGTCCCAGATTTCCGCCAGCCTCTTCCAGTGGGATCACCTGATCCAGGCCGGCTACCTGGGCGACGGCCAGCAGTTCCAGAACGAGGCTGAACGGATTCAGGGCAGGGCGCTGGAGGCGGAACTCAACTTGAACTTGAGCCCCACGACGATCTCGGGTGGATTTGGCTGGTACCGGTGGGACCAGGGGGCCCAGAGCCTGAACAACACCTCCACCTGGAATGCGGTGCTCAAGGCGATTCACCACCTGGAAGCCTGGAGCATCGCCGGGGAGGCGCGCTATGTGGGCGGCCGGGAGACCGCGCCGGACCCGGCCGTGGCCGCCGATCCCGGCACGCGGGTGCCGGCCAATCTTTCCATCAGGGCGTCCCTCCGCTATGACCGGTGGAAGTGGTGGCTCCAGGCCACCCTGGAAGATGCGACCAACGGGCAGCGGAAGGATCTGGTGGCCAAGGACTACGCTCCCATCACCTGGATGAAGTCCGATGGCCGGGCCCTCTGGCTCCAGGCGGGATTCCGGTTCTGATCGCAACGAGGAAGGCCCCGCACCTCTCGGTACGGGGCCTTCGCGCGCTGAGGGGCTACTGCTTGGTGTGCCCCAGCCAGCCGGTGGGATAGAAATCATTGGGATTGTTGGTGTAGAGCAGGCCGCCCTGGAAGTAGGCCTGGTGCTCCTGGATGCTGGGCTGGAAGGTGGTTCGGGTTCCGTAGCCTGAGCAGTTGAAGTCGTCATCGTAGGTCGTGGTGATGTTCAGGATGATCTTCCCCGGCGCGCTGCTGAAGGTGCCGGACCGATAGGCCACGTGCTTGGAGGTGCTGACGCAGATGTCGTGGTTGATGTAGATCAGCGAATAAGTGAAGGTGCCGTCGGCGTTGAAGGTGTAGAAGCTGCCCCAGGTCCCGGTGATGTCGATGAACTGCCAGCTCCCGATCAGCATCGGGTCGAAGGTCGGCCCGTTCACGGTCACGGTGGCGGTGCCCGTGACGCCGTTGGCGGAGGCGGCGATGACGGCCGTGCCTGCGCCCACGGCGGTGACCACGCCGAAGGTATCCACGGTGGCCACGGCGGGCGCGTTGGAACTCCAAGTGAGGTTACTGTCGTAGGGCACCGTGGAGACGCCGTTGGAGAAGTTGCCGGTGGAGGTGAGATCCACGGAGCCCCCCACATTGAGCGTCGCGGTGGGCGGATCCAGGCTGATGGAGGTGAGGGTCGGCGCGGTGACCGTGACGGCCGCCTGGCCCACGGCGCCGCCATAGCTCGCCAGGATGTGGGTCGTGCCGGCCGCGTGGGTGGTGGCCTCGCCCAGGTTATCGATCGTGATGATGGCGTTGTCCTGGGAGGTCCACGCCACGTCGTAGGACATGTTGAGCTTGCTGCCATCCGACCAGGTCACGATGGCCTGGAAGGTCTGGACGGCATTCAAGGGCAGGGAGGCGCTGGCCGGAGAGACTTCGATCAGGGACACGGTGATCGGCGTCGTGACGGTCAGGGTGGTGCTGCCCGAAAGGGTTCCCAAGGTCGCGGTGATGGTGGTGGAACCGGCGGCGACGCCCGTGACGATGCCGCCGTTCACCAGGGCCGTGGCCGTGGCGGCCGAGCTCCAGGTGGCGCTGGTGGTGAGGTTGGCGGTGCTGCCGTCGCTGTAGGTGCCCGTGGCGGTCAAGGTCCTGCTGCTGCCCTGCGCCACAGAGGGATTGGACGGGGTGATCTGGATGCTGGTCAGGGTGGCGCCGCTGACCGCGAGGGTGGTCGTGGCGGTGGCGCCGCCAAAGGCGGCGGTGATGGTGGTGGAACCCGCGGCGAGACCGGTGGCGGTGCCGGACGCGTCGATGGTGGCCACAGCGAGGCTGGACGAGGTCCAGGTCGCCGCCACGGGTCCTGTGGAGCCATCCGAGAAGGTGCCCGTGGCCGTGAAGCCCTTGGTCCCGCCCAGGGCGATGGAAGGATTCGAAGGCGTGATGGCCAGGGTCTGCAATGTAGCGGGAGAGACAGTCACGGTGGCTTGGGCCGATACGTTTCCCGAGGCGGCGGTGAGCGTGGCGCTGCCCGCGTTCACGCCCGTCACCAGGCCCGTACCGCTGACGGCGGCGGTGCCGGGGGCGCTGCTGCTCCAGGTCACGGTGCTGGAGAGATCGTGGCTGGTGCCATCCGAGTAGGCGCCCATGGCCGTGAGCTGCCTCGTGCCGCCCTTGGCGATGCTGGGGTTGGATGGGGTGATGGAGAGTGCTGTCAGGGTGGCTGAGGCCGACGTGACGGACACGACCGCCTGGCCGGATACACCGGAAACGGAGGCCGCGATGGTGGCGGTTCCGGCGCTCATGGCCGCCGCCAGCCCTGTGTTGCTCACGGTGGCGATGGCGGGAGCCGTGCTGGTCCAGCTCACGGTTGCGGAAAGGTCCCGGCTGGTGCCGTCTGAGTAAGTGCCCGTGGCCGTCAATTGCCGAGTGCCGCCCGGGGCCAGGGTGACGCTCGCGGGAGCGAGCACCAGGGTGGTCAAGGTGGCCGAGGCGGGCGGCGTCTGGGGGGTTGGACTGGAGCCGCCGCCGCAGGCTGTCATCAGGAGCGAACAAAGCCCTGCCAGAAGGAGGTGGGTGGGATTGGCGAATTTTGAGAAAGGGGTGAGTCCCATGGCGAGCCTCCAGGTGAGTGCGCCCCAGAATCCAGCCTGGCCAAGAGGGGCGACAGGAACGGTTCCCAGAAAGGGGCTGGGCCACCTGGGTTCGAGCCGCCTCGCTCCGCTTGTGAATTGCGGAGGCTGATGGGTTAAGCTCGTCTCATAACTTCCTGTCCAAGCATCAAAGCCTTCCCGGAGCCCTATCTGAGTTCGATGGCGCCCACCCTGTTCCTCGATCCCCAGGGTCGGGAGCCCATCTATCTGCAGATCGCCCATGCCCTCATGCGCCAGATCCACCGGGGGGCCCTGAAGCCGGGCGATTCGCTCCCGGGCTATCGGGTGCTGGGGGCCCAGCTGGGCGTGGGCCGGAACACGGTCATGGCCGCCTATCACGAGCTCCAGGCGGAAGGCTGGGTGGTCTCCACCCAAGGCGAGGGCAGCGTGGTGGCGGCCCAACCGCCGACCCGGCTCCCGGGCGGCGCGCCGGAAACGGATGTCCCTGATGCCTCCAAGGCCATGGGTTTCGACCTCTCCCCCGGGGAGGATCCCGCAGTGGCCCAAAGCGCTTCAGGCCTGCTCAAGGTGGCCAGCGGCCTGCCCGACCCCCGCCTGCTGCCCGGCGCCGAACTGGCCCGGGCCTACCGCCGGGCCCTGGTGCTCAACCGCCAGCAGAACCTGATGCTGGAGGATCCCCAGGGCCATCCCATGCTGCGGGAATCCCTGGCGCGGATGCTGCGGAGCTCCCGGGGCATTCCCGCGACCTCCGAGAACATCCTGGTGACCCGGGGAAGCCAGATGGCGCTGTTCCTGGTGGGACAGGCCCTGCTCACCCAAGGCGCCGCGGTGGCGGTGGAGGCCCTGGGCCACCCGGGCGCCTGGGAAGCCTTCACCCGCGCCGGGGCACGGTGCCTGCCCGTGCCCCTGGACGAGGAGGGCCTGCGCGTCGCGGCCCTGGAGCAGTTGGCCCACTCGGAGCGGCTCCGGGCGGTCTTCGTCACCCCCCTCCGCCAGTACCCGACCCTGGTGCAGCTCTCCGTGGAGCGCCGGGAACGTCTGATGGCCCTGGCGGCGGCACATCGATTCGCGGTCATCGAGAACGACCAGGACAGCGAGTTCCTCTTCGAAGGCCGGGCCCGGGCCCCCCTGGCCGCGGAGGATCCCGCCGGCGTCGTCATCCATGTGGGCACCCTCAGCAAGATCTTCAGCCCGAACGTGCGGCTCGGCTTCGTGCATGGACCCGCGCCCCTCATCGCCCGCATGCGGGCCCTGCGGCAAGCCCTGGACCGCCAGGGGGACATGGTGCTGGAGCGGGCCTTCGCGGAGCTCCTGGATGATGGGGCCGTGCACCGGCACTTGAACCGCATGCAGCAGATCTACCGCACCCGAAGGGACGTGCTCTGCCGGGCCTTGGCGAAGGCCCTGGGGGAAACCCTGTCCTTCCAGGTGCCGGAGGGTGGTCTGGCGCTCTGGGCGAAGGTGAAGGAGGGCGTGGACGTGGACCGCTGGGCGGCCCGGGCGCTGGAGCATGGCGTCGCCTTCCAGCCCGGGCGCCGCTTCGCCTTCGATGGCGGTCCCGTGCAGGCCCTGCGCCTCGGGTTCTCGAACTATCCGGAGGCCGATCTGGAAGAAGTGGCCATCCGCATGCGGGACGCCCTTGGAGATGGCCCATGAGCCTGCTGCTGGCACCCCTCGATGGCCGCATCACCCTGAAGGGGCTGCTGGGAACGGGCGGCATGGGCGAAGTTTTCCGGGCCTGGGATGTGGGCCTGGAGCGTCCCCTGGCCGTGAAGTTCGTGCGGAGCGGCGATCCCAAGGAGGCGGACCGCCTGCTGCTGGAAGCCCGGCTTCAGGCCCGGGTGGAGCATCCGAATGTGGTGCGCGTGTATGACACGGGCACGCTGGAGGGCCGCCCCTGCATTCTGTTGCAGCTGGTGGAGGGGCGGACCCTGGCGGACCTCCCCATGGAAACCGCCTGGCAGACCAAGGTGCTCCTCGCGGCCCAGGCGGCCCGGGGGCTGGGCGCCGCCCATCGCATGGGCCTCACGCACCGGGATGTGAAGCCCGCCAACATCCTGGTGGAAGAAACCAAGGAAGGTTTCCAGGCCCGCCTTTCGGATTTCGGCCTGGCCCGGGACGAGGAGGGCGGCCTCACCCGTTCGGGCCTGCTCATGGGCACCGTGGACTTCATGGCCCCGGAGCAGGTGACCGGTTCCGTGCCCGTGGACTTCCGCGCGGATATCTATGGCCTGGGCGCCACCCTCTACGCCGTGCTCGCCGGCCGTCCCCCCTTCCGCAACACGCCGGGTTCCACCGCCGCCGCCCAGGCGACGCACGACCTCGGTGCGGACACGCCCGATGGGGACCTTCATCCCGGCGACCTGCTCCGCCGGGTGCTGGAGGAGGAACCCAGGTCCCTGGCGGCCCAGGTGCCGGGACTGCCCCGGGACTTGGCCGTTGTCGTGGCCAAGGCCATGGAGAAGCGTCCCTCCTGGCGCTATGCCACGGCCGAGACCCTGGCCGACGACCTGGACCGGGTGCTGCGCGGCGAGCCGATCCAGGCGCGCGCGCTGGGGCTGACCGAGCGGGTGGTCCGCTGGACCCGCCGCAATCCCCTGGCAGCCCGGGCCGTGAGCGTCGGCCTCATCGCGGTCCTCTCCGCAGGGGCCTTCGCGGTCTGGAACAACCGCCGGTCCACCCTGGCGGCCCTGGATGCCGCCCAGCTGGGGGGCGAGGCGAAGGCCTTCGAACTGAGGCTGCGCATGGCCTACCTGGCCCCGGCCCACGACCTTCGCCACGTGCATGCGGAGTTGCGGGCCGGTCTCGCGCGGATGCAGAACCGGAAGGGCGCGGCCCAGGCCGCGGGGGACTACGCCCGGGGCAAGGTCCTGACGCTGCTGGACGATCTGGAAGGGGCCCAGAAGGCCCTGGAACAGGCCCGTCGGCGCGGTTTCAAGGGGACTGATCTCGATGAGGCCCTGGGGTTCGTTTACGGGCGTCGCTATGTCCGCATCCTGCCCCAGGTGGAGGCTCTGAAGGATCCCGGCCTCAAGGCCCAGCAGAAGGAAACCCTGCAGAAAGCTTTCAAGATTCCGGCCATGGCCCATCTGGTCGCGGCGGGCAACACCCTCCACCAGCAGGCGTTCATGGCCCTCATCGACAAGCGTTTCGAGGAGGCCCGTTCCCTGGCGAAGCGGGCCCGCACCGAGGATCCCGAGCGGATCGACGCGACCCTCATCGAAGGCCAGGCCTGGCAGCAGGAAGCCCGCGAGGCGCAGGGCAAGCTGGAATACCCGCGAACCAGCATCTGCGTCACGGAAGGTCTCCGGGTGGGCGAATCGCTGCTGCTGGATCTGCGCAGCGATCCCGAGGTGCCGCTGCTCCTGGCCCGGCTCAAGGTGGTCGAAGCCACCACGGCGCAGCAGCTGGGCAAGCCCGCCCAGAAACCCTTCGAGGAAGGCATTGCCTGGATTGATCGGGCCCTGGCCCTGGATCCGGACTGGGCGGAAACCTGGAAGGTGCGGGGCAACCTGTTCGAAGTAATGGGCCAGGAGGCTGTGACCCAGGGCAGCCTCCAGGGTGTCCACTATTCCGAGCAACAAGTCGCGGCCTGTCGTCGAGCCGTTGCGCTCCAGCCCATGGATGCGGAAGCGCATCGAACCCTCGCCCGGGCCCTCCACATCCTGGGTATCACCTCGGGACAGCTGCAGCAGGACCCGCTGCCCCACTTCCGGGAGGGGCAGAAGGAGGCGCTGCTCTCTGAAAAACTGGAACCCTGGCACCCCAGCGGGCCGCATCTGGCCCTGATCAATGCCTTGGATGAAGCGGCCTATCGGGTGACGCACAGCTTGGACGCCTCAGGACCCATGGCGGAAGCCGAAGGCCTTCTGGTCCGCCTGCGGGGCATGCCAGGGTTGCTGCCCACGTTCCTCCACCGCGGCATCGCGGACCTGCGCGGCCTCCAGGCGCAGGTGGCCGCTCGCGACGGCAAGGACCCGGATCCCCTGCGGGCCGAGGCCCAACTGGAATACGAGAGCCTCCTGAAGATGGAACCGGATCACCTCGTGCGCACCACGGACGTCCTGTTCGGGGCCGTCACCTGGGGACAAGAGCGGGCCACCGCAGGCCGGTCGGTGGGAGAGATCTGCGAACGCGTGGAGCCGGTGCTCAGCGCAGGCCTCAAGCATTGGCCCGATCAGCCGCTGCTGCTCTACTACCGGGCCTACCTTCGGGCCCTGCGCCTCTTCGACCCCAGGAAGGGCGGGGGCATGGCGGCCCAGGATCCGGCGCTATGCAAGGAGGCCCTGGCGGCCTTCGAGCAGGCGCGGATCGCCATGAAGAACCCCGCCGTGCTGGAGATCCGCGCCTGGATCCTGCTGGCCAGGGCCGAGGCCGGCCAATCCGGAGCGCCGGAAGAGGCCCGGGCGGCCTTCCAGCACGAGTGCGAGCGCGATCCCGGCAATCCCATCTACCACGTGGGCCTGGCCCGGGCCCTGCGCCTGCGGGGCCGGCCCGGGGACCTGGAATCGGCCTGGGCGCACCTCGACACACTGGCCCCCGACGCCAAGGCGGATCCCGAAGTGATGCTGGTGCAGGGCGTCGTGCGGATGGAGGGGGGTCACCTTGAGGAAGGCCGTGCGCTCAAGACCCGTGCGCTGGGCCTCCAGCCCCTCCTCGCGGGCTATCCGGCCCTGAGGTTGAAGCGGTCCTGACAAACCTGGGTCCGGCGGCCCCGAAGGGGTCTATGACAGACCTCTTCGCCGGCAGCGGGAGGGAGTGGCCCTGGTCAATTCTCGAAAGCGTGCCTGGGTCATGCCGGCCCCGGATCGCAGCCTGGGGTCTCTTTCCCGAGGCCCGGTCATGAGCCGACGATTCCACCATCTGCCGCTTTTCCCGTGTGCTGCCTTGCTGGCGGGCTTCCTCGCCTGCGGAGGGGGCGGGGGCGGCAGCAGCCCGGCGCCGCCTGCTATGGCCGATTTCAGCCTGCAGGTGATGCCCGGCAGCCTCCAGATACCGGCGGGCGGAAGTGGCTTCATGACCGTGACCTTGGCGCGCCTGAACGGGTTCTCTTCCGCCGTGACGATCAGTGCCGTGGGCTTTCCGGCGGGCGTGGTGGCCAGCGGCACCGTGGCTGCCGGGACCACGACCTTGCAGCTACCCATCCTCGTGGCTGCGGGAGTGACGCCTTCCACCTACTCAGGTCTGAGTCTCCGCGGGCAGGCGGGCACCCTCAGCCACACTGCTTCCATCAGCCTCACGGTGGCCCAGGCGCTTGCGCCGGGACAGCTCCGCGATGACCTGGTCCAGGCCGCTGGAGGGCGCCAGATCGGCGGAAGTTTCGAGAACCAGGCCGTCGTGCAGGAGGGCCTTCCCGCCCGAACCGTGAAGGATGCGAACGACAGCACCCAGGTGCGCCATGGGTTCTACCCCAACGGCGTTCCCACTGACTACTGATGGCCCGAGCCCTATCCCCACCCGCCTATTCCGGAGTCTTGATGCGAAACCCTTGGCGCCTTTCCCTCCTCGTGATCGCCGCGGCCGGCCCGGCCCTGGTCGCCCAGCAGCTTCCCGTGCAACCCGCCGCTCCGAGCCCGGTGCTGGCCTATCAGGGCCGTCTGCTGGAGGCCGCGCTTCCGGTGACGGGAATCCGGGCGTTCGTCTTCTCGATTCGCGACGGAGCCGGCACGGAACTCTGGAACTCCGGTGACCAGCCCATCTCCGTGAATTCGGGCCTCTACAGCGCGGCCCTCGGCGCGGCGCCCATGCCCGCCATCCCCGCTACGCTGCCGGGCCTGCCCAACCTCAAGCTGCACGTGGTCGTCGCGGGCATCGCCCTGGCGCCGGACACGGATCTGGTGCCCGCCCTGCAGGCCCGCAGCGCCTTCGAGGTGAGCGGAACCTTCGCGGGGGATGTGGTTGGCACCCAGAACGCCATGACGCTGCTCCAACTCCAGGGCAGGCCCCTGGACCTCAGCACCACGGCCCCCGTCGCCGGCCAGGGTCTTCTCTTCGACGGTGCCAAATGGGTACCGGGCACCGTGACGGGCGCCCAGGGGCCGGCCGGGCCCCAGGGTCCCGCGGGACCGGCAGGCGCCACCGGACCCCAGGGGCCCGCAGGGTTGCCAGGAGCGACCGGGGCGACGGGTGCCACCGGGCCCGCGGGCGCAATGGGCGCCACCGGACCCCAGGGGCCGGCAGGCCCCACGCTCAACCTCCAGAAGATCGCGCTGCTGAAGTGGTACGACGTCTCGAAGATCAACACCACCTTCGCGGGGCCCATCGCGCCCTATTACCTGTGCTTTGACGGGGCGAACCTCTGGGTGACCAGCGACAGCAGCTCCAAGTCAGTCACCAAGATCAACGCCAGCACCGGCGTACAAGTGGGCACCTATCCGGTCGGAGGCGGTCCCGCAGGCCTGGCCTTTGATGGCGCCAACATCTGGGTGGCCAACGCCTCCGACAACACCGTCTCCAAGCTGAAGGCCAGCGATGGCACGCTCCTCGGCACCTACGCGGTGGGCACCTCACCGAACAGTGTCTGTTTCGACGGTTCCTTCATCTGGGTGGTCAATGGCCAGTCGAACAATGTCACCAAACTGAACCCCAGCTCGGGGGCGATGCTGGGCACCTTCACGGTGGGCACGTACCCCGTGTCCATCTGCTACGACGGCAGCAATCTCTGGGTGGCGAACTACACTGCGTCAAACCTCAGCAAGGTTGATCCAGGCACCGGAGCCGTCGTGGGCACCTACGGCGGGGGCGCCTATCCCTACTCCGTGTGTTTCGACGGCACCTGCATCTGGTCCGCGAATCGCTATGGGAACAACGTCTCCAAGCTCGAGGCCGCCACGGGCACCTTGGTCGGGAACTATGGCGCCGGAACCAATCCAGCGGGCGTCTGCTTTGACGGTCGCAGCATCTGGGTGTCCAACCTGGGTTCCAGCGATGTGACCCAGCTGGATGCGGCGACGGGGGCCTTGATCGGGACCTACCCGACCGGGGGGCAACCTTGGGGCCTCTGCTTCGATGGGGCCAATGTCTGGGTGGCAAATCGTCTTGCCGGTACACTGACCAAATTCTGAGACGCCCGAAGGCTTGTTGAGGATCCATCTCTGGGAAGTGGGGGTGGCCCACACCCAATTTGGAAAGCGTGCCTGGGGGCGACTGCCTACAGGTACTCAGAGTGCGCACGCGCACGGATTCCACGAACATCGGCTGGATAGGCAGCCCGCAGTGCTGACCTCGACCCCCCTGACCCAGCAGGGCCAGCCCGGTGTCTCAGGGAAGCCGGAGCCTTCCGTCTGCGTCCAGGCCGGCGAAGCGATAACCCTCCGCCCGCAGCTTCGGGATGAGGACCGGCAGCACCTTGCCCGCGCGATCGTGGATGTCGTGGAAGAGGATGATGCCCCGCTTTTCCTGGGCGACGACCTTCAGCACCCGGTCTGCCACGGAGCTGGGAACGGGATCAGCCCAATCGAGGCTGTCGATGTTCCAGAGCACCGATCGGAGGTGAAAGGTCCTCAGGGCCTGGAGCTGCACCTGGGTGCGCGCGCCGTAGGGAAAGCGGAAGAGCTGGCTGTGGGCACCCGGAATGGCCCGCAGCAGCTGGTCGGTCTCGCGGATCTCCAGATCCAGGGGTGCGCCGGTCTCCTTGTTGAGCTGGGCGTGGGTGTAGCTGTGGTTGCCCACCACGAAGCCGGACTGCACCAGGTCCTCGGTGAGAGCGGACTGGGACCCCAGCTTCGTCTGCCCGGCAGCATCCACGGAGCCGAGGTTGCGGCCCACCTCGAAGAAGAGCGCTGGCACTTGCTCTCGCACCAGGATGGCCTTGATCTCTTCGGTGTAGAGGCGGTGGGGACCGTCGTCGAAGCTGAGCACCAGCACCTTCTCGGGCAGCTCGGTACCGAAAAGCTCCTTCTCCAGATCGGCTTCGGCACCGGGCAGCGGGCCGGGTTCCACGCCGTGGGGGAGCAGATCGGTTACCGACACGAGCTGCTGGAGCTTCGCCACATAGGCGTTCCAAAGGTCGCGCTGGCCGCCTTCGGCAAGCAGGCCCGGGCCACCGAAAACCTTGCGGTACTCCGCATCCACTTCCCGCTCGAGGCGGTCCACCGTCGCCAGATCGCGGGTCAGCCGCGCCTTCAAGGCGATGCCCGCCACGGTCTTGTCCTGGGTGAGTTCGTGCTGGAGGATGCGCAGCGTGTCCCGGAAGGCGAGCCGGTCCAGGTCCAGCAGCTCCGGGTCCCCTTCCATCCAGTTGAGGAGCGCACGGATCTCCGGATCCCGCTGGGCCGGTGGCTGGGTGGCCAGCCGTGCCAAGGCGAGATTGAGCTCGTGGACCAGATCCCGGCGATCGTGGTGGAGCTTATGGCCCGCTTCCAGGGCCTGGGCGAGGGCCTTCCCCTTGAGGTTCGGCTCGTCGGCGAAGAGGAGGATGAGCTGTCGGTGGAGGTGCAGGTCCGAGCGCAGGGCTTCCAGGATGGGGTCGCCTTGGCCCTTCGCGGCGGGATTGGCCGTCAGCTCCGCCAGGGTCGCCGCTGCCTCCGCGGCGGGTCGAACGGGGCCATGGCCCGGGCGGTATTTCAGCACCAGGAAGGTCCCGCCCGCCAGGGCCAGCGCCAGCAGGCCAATCAGCGGGCGGCGCATCAGGCACCCAGGAGACTGAGGACCTGGGTCAAGCGCTGTTCCTTCTCCTCGGCCTGGACGCGCAGCTTGGTGACGGCGGCCTCAGGGGCCTTGGCGATGAAGCTCTCGTCGGCGAGCCGGGCGCGGAGGGGCTCCAGTTCCTTCTCGAGCTTCGCCTGTTCCTTTTCCAGCTTGGCCTTCTCGGCGGCGGGGTCCTTGAGACCGGCGAGCTCCAGGGCCAGGGTGCCACCGGCCACCACCGAAACGGCGCGGGTGGGCGAGGTGAGGTCGTCCAGGGAGAAGGTGACGGATTCCAGTCGCGCGATGGACTTCAGGGCCTCGGTGAAAGGCTCCAACTCCAAGACCGTGCAGAAGGCCGGCACCCGCTTGGCCGGGTCCACGCCCTGCTCGGCCTTGAGGCGCAGGAAGGCGGACAGGATCTCCCGGAAGCGGGGGATGAGCGTCGCGTCCCCGCCCTTGGTCTGGAGGATCTTCTCCTCGGAGGGCCAGGAGCGCTGGGCCAGCATGGTCGGTTCGGAGGCGGGCAGGCGCGGGGCGATGACCGCCTCGTGGATCTCCTCGGTGACGAAGGGCACGAAGGGGTGCAGGGCCCGGAGCAGGATGTCCAGGAAGTGCAGGATGGCCGCCTTCTGGTTCTGGGTGCCACTCTGCAGCTGCACCTTGGCCAGCTCGATGTAGGTGGCGCAGAAATCGTCCCAGACCAGGTGGTAGAGGATGTCCGCGGCCTCGTGGAACCGGAACTCCTCGACGGCCTTGGTGGTGGCGTTCAGGCACTCCCGCAGCCGGCCGAGCATCCAGAATTCGGCTTCGCCGAAGACCGGCTCGATGGCCAGGGTGACGGTCTCGTCCAGGTTCATCTGGACGAACCGGGAGGCGTTCCAGAGCTTGTTGCAGAAGTTGCGGCTGGCTTCCAGGCGGCTGCGGCTCAGGGAGATGTCGGTGCCCGGCGCGGCCATGATGGCCAGGGAGAAGCGCAGGGCGTCGGTGCCGAACTCGTCCATGGTCTCCAGGGGGTCGATGACGTTGCCCTTGGATTTGGACATCTTCTGTCCGGATTCATCCCGCACCAGGGCGTTGAAGTAGACCTGGCGGAAGGGCACCTCCCCGGTCTGGGTGAGGCCGGCCATCACCATGCGCGCCACCCAGAAGAAGAGGATGTCATAGCCCGTGATGAGCACGCTGGTGGGGTAGTAGCGCTTGAGATCCTCGGTCTGGTCGGGCCAGCCGAAGACGCTGAAGGGCCAGAGAGCGGATGAGAACCAGGTGTCAAGGGTGTCGGGATCCTGGGTGAGCTTCGCGGCGCCGCACTGGGCGCAGGCCGCGGGCGCCTCCAGCTCCACGTGCAGGTGGCCGCAGGCGTCGCAGGTCCAGGCGGGGATGCGATGGCCCCACCAGAGCTGGCGGCTGATGCACCAGGGCTGGATGTTGGTGAGCCAGTGCTCCCACACGGTGCCCCAGTGCTCGGGCACGAACTGGATGCGGCCTTCGCGGACGCTGGCCAGGGCCGCATCGGCGGCGCCCTTCACATCCATGAACCACTGCTCGCTCACCAGGGGTTCCAGCACGGCGCCGGTGCGGTCTGAAACCGAAACCTGATGAGTGTAGTCCTCGATCTTCTCCAGGAAGCCCTGGGCTTCCAGATCTAGCACCACCTGCTTGCGGCAGGCAAAGCGGTCGAGGCCCGCGTAGGCGCCGGCCGCTGCAGTCATCCTGGCGTCGAAGCCGATGACGGTGATGCTGGCGAGGCCCAGGCGCTGGCCTGCGGCCTGGTCGTTGGGATCGTGGGCGGGCGTCACCTTCACGCAGCCGGTGCCGAAGGCGGGGTCCACGAAGCTGTCAGCCACCACGGGGATCTTCCGGCCCGTGAGGGGAAGATCGACCGTCCTGCCGATCAGGTGACGGTAGCGCTCGTCCTCGGGGTGCACGGCCACGGCCGTATCGCCCAGCATGGTCTCGGGCCGGGTGGTGGCCACCACCATCGAGGCGCTGCCATCGCTCAGGGGATACCGCAGGTGCCAGAGCTTGCCCTGCTTCTCCACGTATTTCACTTCGAGATCGGAGAGCGCGGTCTGGCTGGCGGGATCCCACTGGATCATGCGGGGCCCGCGGGTGATGCGGCCCTGGCGGTGGGCCTCCACGAAGACCTTGCGCACGGCCTTGTTCAGGTCGGGGTCCATGGTGAAGCGCTTGCGGGTCCAGTCCACGCTGGCGCCCAGGCGGCGAAGCTGGTTCTCGATGTCGCCCTGGTTCTGGTCCTTCCAGGCCCAGAGGCGCTTCAGGAACTCGTCGCGGCCCAGGTCGTGGCGGCTCTTTCCCTCCTTCTCCTTGATCTGGCGCTCCACGATGACCTGCGTGGCGATGCCCGCGTGGTCCACGCCGGGAACCCACACGGCATCGAAGCCCTGGGCGCGCTTGAAGCGGGTGAGGACGTCATGGAGCGTGAACACCAGGGCGTGGCCCATGTGCAGGTTGCCCGTGATGTTGGGGGGCGGGATCACGATGGACCAGGGCTGCTTCCCGCTCTGAGGGGCGGCCTCGAAGACTTTGGATGCTTCCCAGAGGGCGTACCACCGGGTCTGGGCAGTCCGGAAATCGAAGGCATTGTCCATTTCGCGCATGGGGATCCTGGGGTTCGAGCGGGTGGTTTCGCGGTCGGGCATGAAACAAGAACACCAAGAAAGCACCAGAGCTGCCGGGTGTTCTTGGTGTCCGAGGGATCAGTTTACCCGGGCCAGGCCTGGGGTTCCATGCGGGGTGGCCACGGGCCGCGGGGCTGGCGATGGTCCGGCCCCTCCCTGGGATGGGTTCCGCGCTCCCTACTTGGCCGGGGAGAGGCTCACCCAGGCCTTCAGGCCGGAGCGGATCTGGTGCTCCGGATTCTCCACCAGCACCTTCACCCGCACCAGGCCCGAGGCCTCCGCGCAGGGATTCACCAGGGAGACGGTGCCTTCGAAGGATCTGGCGTCGTGCATCTGGGGGATGCGGACCACCACCTTCTGACCCTGGGCGAGTCCGGAGGCCAATTTCGGCTCCATGGCGCAGACCACCCAGACGCGGCTCAGGTCGAGGATGCGGAAGATGGGTTCGGACGTGGATACGGTTTCGCCGACTTCCCTGCGCCGGGCCACCACCACGCCATCGATGGGGGACAGGATGGTGCGGAGCCGCACCTGCTCCGCTGCCGTTTCATACTGCATCCGGGCCAAGTCCAGCTCCACTCGGGATTCCATGGCCTTGGTTTCCGGGATGATCCTGCTCTCGTAAAGGCGCTTGGCGCTCTTGGCCTCGAATTCCCGGCGGTCCAGCAGGACTTTGGCCCGCTGCATCTCCAGCTCCTCCAGCTTGCCGTAGAGGATGGCCAGGGGTTGTCCCTCCTTGACGGGATCGCCCTCGCCCACTTTCAGTTCGAGGATCCGGCTCGCCACGGGAGGGCTCACTTCCACCTGGCGGTACGGCAGGATGGCCCCTTCCAGGGGCGTGTCGGCCTTGGCGGCCCCGGAGGCGGGGCCAAAGGCGAGCAGCAGGGCGAACAAGGGCTTGAGCATGGCGTCACTCACGGGCATCTCTCCATCCTGTCATTTCCTGGTCGGCATGGGCGCCTTCACCCGGCCTGGCGGCCATCCCTCCGGGAGATCGAGGGATGGGCTTGCGGTGGCCCGGGCTGAGGTTATAGTCAGGTCCACACCCCCTCACAGCCTTTGGTAATCCCTGGAGGAATACATGCGAACCCTGACCCAAATGCTGGCTGAAAAGCCCGCGCCCGTCACTGTCGCCCCCGAGGACAAGGTGTACGAGGCCCTTTCCCGCCTGGCCCGCCATGACATCGGCGCCCTGCTGGTGGTGGACAAGGGGAAGCTGGTGGGGATTTTTTCGGAACGGGACTATGCCCGCAAGGTGGTCCTGAAAGGCAAGGCCTCCAAGGACATCCCCGTGAAGGAGATCATGAGCGAGAAGGTCTGCTACGTGACCCCCTCCCATTCCGTGGAAGACTGCATGGCCCTCATGACCGACCGGCACGTCCGGCACCTGCCGATATTGGGTCCCGACCAGGAGGTGCTGGGCATCGTCTCCATCGGCGACCTGGTCAAGGAGACCCTGTCCGAGCAGAAGTTCATCATCGATCAGCTGGAACACTACATCACCCATTGATCAATCGCTGCTGATCCGCTGGCGGTTCTCGTCCCATTCCTGATCCGACCACCACTCCACTTCGAGCCCCTCGCAGCTGGTGCCGTAGGAGGGGCAGAGCATGCATCCGTCGCCCCGCAGGGCTTCGGCATCGTGCACCGGGGGATAGGCCGCCAGCAGGGCCGAGCCGTATTCCCGGGCCTGCCGTTCCAGCTCCGTCATGGGGCGGGAGGGCAGCTCGTAGACATGGGCCCGGCGCAGGCGCTCCTGGCCCTCGGGGAAGAGCACCGAATTCTCGGCATCGATGTGCCGCCAGAGGGCATGGCTGTAATCCCGGGCCAGGGACTGCAGTTGCGCCTGTTCCTCGGGGTTCCGATGGGGTGCTTCGAGCAGGCTTCCGATGGTGTTGATCATCTCGCCCATGTGCCGGTGTTCTCCGGTCAAGGCTGAGACCGGACCGCGATTCCCGGGGACTTCGGCCTTTTCCACCAGGGCCCGGAAGAGAACCGCCTCTTCCTTGTCGTGGTGGAAGGTCCCGGCAAAGTCCCGGAAAAAAGCCATGAAGCGGGCCCCGTCCTCGGGGTCGACCTGGCTGGATGCCAGGGCGGCGACGAAGGTGCGAAGGGCGCCCACCACCTGCTCGATGAGCTCGTGTTCCCGCTTCAGGTCCTCGATGAGCTGCATGGTGCTAGGCCCGGACCGCGGCGCCTTCCACCCGCATGCCCAGGGCACCCAGCAGCCAGTGATCGTGGTTGCCGCCGGGGTTGGGGGTGGTGAGCAGCTTTTCGCCCGTGAAGATGCTGTTGGCGCCCGCGAAGAAGCAGAGGGCCTGCAGTTCGTCGCTCATCTGGGTGCGGCCCGCGCTGAGGCGGATGCGGCTCTTGGGGAAGAGGATCCGCGCCGCGGCGATCATGCGCACCAGTTCGAGGGGGGGCAGGGGATCCACGTTCGCCAGGGGCGTGCCATCCACGGCCACGAACTGGTTGATGGGGATGCTCTCGGGGGCGGGCTCCAGCTCGGTCAGCTCCTGGAGGAAGTGGATGCGCTGGTCGATGGTCTCCCCCATGCCCACGATGCCGCCGGAGCAGACCTCCAGGCCCGCCGCCCGCACCGCGGCGATGGTCTCCAGGCGCTCGTCGAACTTGCGGGTGTGGATGATGGTCTCGTAGAAGTCGCGGCTGGAATCGATGTTGTGGTTGTAGACCTGGCAGCCGGCGCCCTTCAGGCGCTTCGCCTGGGCCTCGTTGAGCATGCCGAGGGTGACGCAGACCTCCATGCCCATGCCGGACACGCCGCGCACCATCTCGAGCACCGCATCGAAGTTGGCGTCATCCTTCACCTCGCGCCAGGCGGCGCCCATGCAGTAGCGGGTGCTGCCGTTCTCCTTGGCTTCGGCGGCCCCGGCCAGCACCTTCTCCATATCTTTGAGTGGCTCCACCTTCAGGTCGGTCTGGTAGCGGGCGCTCTGGGGGCAGTAGGCGCAATCCTCCGGGCAGGCCCCTGTCTTGATGGAATCCAGGGTGCAGAACTGGATCTCCTCCGCGTTCCAGTGCTGACGGTGGGCCGTGGCTGCTCGGTAGAGCAGCTCAGGCACGGGCAGATCGTGGATGGCGCGGATTTCGGGAGCGGAGAGGGACATGGGGCCTCGCAAAGGATCCATTGTACCGGAGTCCGCGATCAATCCCCGGGTGCATCCAGATGAAGCCTGTAGCCCACATTGGGTTCAGTGATGAAATGCCGGGGCCGGGTGGGATCCACTTCCAACTTGCGCCTCAGCATGGCCATGTAGATGCGCAGGTAGTGGGTGTTGCCCTCGCCTCCCGGGCCCCAGACCTCGGCCAGCAGCTGGCTGTGGGTGGCCACCTTGCCGTTGCGGCGCACCAGGGCCTCCAGGAGGCGGTATTCCAGGGGCGTCAACTTCACGGCGTTCCCATGGAGGCTGACTTCGCGTTGCTCCAGGTCGATCCTGAATCCGCCGCAAGCCACCACCGGCTGAGGCACATCCGCTTGCAGCGTGTGGCGAAGGGCGACCCGGATCCTGGCCAGCAACTCCCCGGCCCCGAAGGGCTTGGCCAGGTAGTCGTCCGCACCCTGGTCCAGGGCCTGCACCTTGTCGCGTTCCTGGTTGCGGGCGCTGAGAATCACCACCGGCTTGCGGCTCCAGCTTCGGATGTCCTTCAGCACGCCCATTCCATCGAGGTCGGGGAGTCCGAGGTCGAGGAGGATCAGATCCGGGTTGTGGCTTCGGGCCATGGCCAGCCCCTCGGCGGCCGTGGCCGCGGCAAGCACCTGATAGTGCTGTCCGGAGAGCGTGGGAATGAGGAAGCGGCGGAGCGCCTCTTCGTCCTCGATGAGGAGGATCAGGGGGTGGTTCATGGGCCTCCCTCCGGAGGCGTGGGCGGGATGCCGTCGAGGGGCAGGGCCAGGCAAAAGCGGGAACCGCCATCGGGCCGGTCATCCACATGGATGCTTCCGCCATGGGCCTGGAGGATGGCCCGGCAGATGGCGAGCCCCAGTCCCACGCCGCCTTCCCCCGCCTCTGGCATGCGGAAGAAGGTATCGAAAATCCGCTCCTTGAACGCCGCCGGGATGCCGGGGCCACGATCCGCGACCTCCAGGTGGATCCATCCTGGTTCCTCCCAGGCCCGCAGAACGATGTCCTGGCTCGGGGCATGCCGCTGGGCATTCGCCAGGAGGTTCACCAGGACCTGTTCCATGAGGGCCGCATCCAGGGGCACCAGGGGGAGGTGCTCCGGCAACTCCACTCGTACCGGCAGCGGGCCCTGGCGTCGTTCCATGCGACCCAGGGCGGAGCCGACCACTTCCTCCAGGGGCTGCCAGTCCTTCTGGACCCGGAGCGAGCCGTTTTCCAGCCGCGTGAGATCCAGGAGGTTGCCCAGCAGGTGGGCCAGCCGCTCGCTTTCATCCTGGATCATGGTGAGCAGGTCGGTCCGGGCGGCCTCGGTGATTTCCCCGGGCAGCAGAAGGCTTCCCGCCGCACCGTGGATGGCGGCCAGGGGCGTTCGCAGATCATGTCCGATGGCGCCCAGGAGGGTGCTTCTCATGCGTTCCGTCTCGCTCTCGATCTGGGCCCGGCGCGCCTCGTCCAGCCACCGCAGGCGTTCCAGGGCCAGGGCGATCTGGACGGCGAAGGCCTTGAGCAGTTCCCAGGTATCGGGTGGGAGGGCCGGACCGGTCCGGGGGCGCACCTGGAGGACGCCTTCGCTGCGGTCGGTGCCCGTGAGGGAGAGGCAGAAGCTGTCGCCCTGGGGAAGGGGCTCCAGGGGGTCCCCCAGGCGTTCCCCGACTTCCAGCTGTGGCAACAAGACTTCGGGCGAGGGCAGATCTGGATCGAGAAAAGGCGGGGGCGCGGGTCTCCAGCCTCCCCCTTCCTGGAACAAGAGGCAGGCATCGACCTTGAACACGCGCTGGAGGTGTTCGGCCGAGGTGGCGCCGACCTGCTCGGGGGTTCGGCAGCGGGCCAGGGCGCGGCCGAGCAGATAGAGGGAAGCCGTATGGACTTCCTTGCGCTGCACTTCCCGGGCCTGCTGCCGGAGCCGGTGGAGCAGGCCGATCACCGCCTGGGCGGCGAGCAGCATGGCCAGAAAGAAGAGCATGTTCGGCCAACGGGTGGTGGTGCCGCTGAACCGCGGCGTCTCCAGCAGGAAGCTGTAGAGCAGGGTGCTCAGGACCGAGGCCAGGACCGCGAGGCCCTGGCCCCAGCGGTGGGCGATGAAGGTCACCGCGGCCAGATACACCGGCAGCACCAGGGAGATGTTCCCCTCCCGCGGCACCAGCCAGGCCACGCCGGAACAGGCCGCGAGCACGCTGAGGGTCCCCACCATGGCTCCGAAGCCTGAATCCCGAGGCTGGTTCGGTCCCTGGCTCTCCTGTGGCTCGTCCAGAACCCGGATCTCCGTGTCGAGGCCCCGGCGCTGGAGTTCCTCGGCGGTGGAATGGCCCAGCCGGGCCCAGGGCCAGCGGTTCCTGGATTCGCTGAGCAGCAGGACCTGCGCGCGGGTGCTGCGGGTCGCCTCCGACAATCCCTGGGCCAGGGTGGGAGCCTGGATGATGCGGATTTCAGCGCCCAGCCGCTGGGCTTCCTGGAGCCAGACTTGGGCCTGCTCGCGGTCTTCCACGGTCTGGGAGGTCGTCGCTTCCACATGGACGGCGACCCATGGCGCGGAGCGCTCCCGGGCCATGCGATAGGCCGCCTGGATGAGGCGAAGGGCGCGCGCCTCGGATCCGAGGGCCACCAGGATGGGCCGGAGCGGGGCTGCCATGGAAGGTCTAGCGTAAGGGATCAGGCGGCATAAAAAGCGCGTAAAAAATGGGGGCCGCGAACCCAGGTCACAGGGCTCCCTCTGCATACTTCCGGCATCCGGCATGTCCGGATGAGGAGGTTGGCTTTATGACGCCCATGCCGTTGAATGTCGGAAACACAGCGTTCATGCTGCTGTGCGCGAGCCTGGTCATGCTCATGACGCCGGGACTCGCCTTCTTCTATGGAGGCCTGGTCGGCCGCAAGAATGTGCTGACGATCATGACCCAGAGCTTCGTGTCCCTGGGCTGGACCACGGTGTTGTGGTTCGCCTTCGGCTATTCCATGTGCTTCGGCCCCTCCTGGCACGGCATCGTGGGCGACCCCACCCACTATGCCTTCCTGAAGGGCATCACGCTGCAGACCATGTTCACGGGCAACGACGCGGGCATCCCCCTCATCGTCCATGTGGCCTACCAGATGATGTTCGCCATCATCACTCCCGCGCTGATCACGGGCGCCTTCGCGAACCGCGTGACCTTCAAGGCCTACTTCCTCTTCCTGACCGGTTGGCTGATCTTCGTGTACTTCCCCTTCGTCCACATGGTGTGGAGCCCCGAGGGCATCCTGGCCAAGTGGGGCGTTCTCGACTTCGCCGGGGGCATCGTGGTGCACAACACCGCCGGCTTCGCGGCGTTGGCATCCATCCTTTATGTGGGTCGCCGCAAAGTGGTCGAGAATGTGCCGCACAACATTCCCCTCATCGCCCTGGGCACGGGCCTGCTGTGGTTCGGGTGGTACGGCTTCAACGCCGGTTCCGAACTGAGGGTGGACAGCATCACCGCCAGCGCCTTCCTGAACACCGACATCGCGGCCTCCTTTGCCGCGGCCACCTGGCTGCTGGTGGAATGGATGAACGCCCGCCAGCCCAAGTTCGTGGGCCTGCTCACCGGGGCCGTGGCCGGCCTCGCCACCATCACCCCTGCTGCGGGCTATGTGTCCCTCAGCACCGCCGCCCTCATCGGCATCCTGGCGGGCGTGATCTGCTACTACGCCGTGGCGCTGAAGAACAAGCTGGGTTGGGACGACGCCTTGGATGTCTGGGGCGTGCACGGCGTGGGCGGACTCATCGGCGTGATCTTCCTCGGCGTCTTTGCTTCCAAGGCCTGGAACCCGGCGGGTTCCGACGGGCTGCTCCTCGGCAACATCGGTTTCTTCGGGAAGCAGTGCGCCGCCGTGGTCATCTCCTCCGTGTGGGCCTTCGGCTTCACCTACGGGATGCTCTGGATCATCGACCGCATCACGCCGGTGCGCGTGGGGGTTTCCGCCGAAGAGAACGGTCTGGATACCGA
>DATEZS010000060.1:0-36704 GCA_035255365.1 Geothrix sp. | reverse complement strand
GCGGTGCGGGCCGAGCAGACCACGGGCATCGCCAAACCGACCCTGCTTTCCCTCATGGGCATGAGCGGCGCCGTGGCCGTGGGCACCACCGCGCCGCGGGAGAACGGGGGCAAGCATCGCACCTTCCCGTCCTACCGCTTTCCGGAGTCGGCGGCCCTGGCCCTCTCCAAGGTCGTGGACTACGCCCGCTTCCGCCAGCAGCCGCCGGGGCGGATCCTGGGCTACGAGGACCTGAATGCCGGCGAGGCCCGGCGGCGTGTGGAGCAGCTGGTGGAAGGGCTGCCCAGCGCGGCGCCCTCGGCCTTCTCCGAAGCGGACACCCGGGAACTCCTCGCGGCTTTCGGCATTCCCCTCGTGGAAGCGGCGGAGCCCCTGAACAAGCGCGGGGCCCACGTGTCGCTCCACCTCTCCCCGGACCCCGATTTCGGCCCCATCTGGCGCTTCCACCGCAAGGGGGTGGGTTCCATCCTCCGCATCACGCCCCTCACGGATCTGGACATCGCCGATGTGGTCGAGCGCATGCGCCTGCGCCCCTCCAGCGGCCTGCGCGGAACCCTGGGGCGCCTGACCCAGCTCGTGGAGGAGATGCCCTGGCTCTGGACCCTGGAAGCCCAGGTGGCCATCCGCGGGGATTCCGGCGCCAGCGCCACCCTGCCCCTCCTCTCCGACCTGCGCCTGACCTTCAGCCAGGCCAGTTCCCGCAAGCCCTGAACCCAAGGGGGTCGCCATGTTCGTGAAAGAGATGATGCGCAAGCCCGTGACCGTCATTGCGGCGGAAACCACCCTCGGCGAAGCCGATCAGATCCTCCAGTCCCAGGGCTTCCGGCACCTGCCCGTGATGGACCATGGGCGCCTGGTGGGCGTGCTGACCGACCGGGACATCCGGTTCGCCACCAGCAACCTCTGCAAGAAGCCCTGCCACGCGGGCGATGCTGTTTCCCTCGCCATGAGCAGCCCGCCCCTGACGGCGGACCCCCTGGACCCGGTGGAGGATGCCGCCCGGATCATGCGGGAGAACAAGATCGGCTGCCTGCCGGTCCTGGATGGCGCCGAGCTGGTGGGCATCCTCACGGGCATGGACCTGCTCGATGCCTTGATCAGCCTCACAGGCGTCACCAAGCCCTCCTCCCGGCTCGAAGTGGCCCTCCTGGACAGGCCCGGCGAGCTGGCCCGCCTCACGGCCTTCTTGGCGAACCGCCACGTCAACATCCACTCCATCCTCACCTACCCCACGCCGGACGGCACCGTGCGCACGGTGCTGCGGGTGGCGTCCAACCAGATGCGGCCCCTGGCCGATGAGCTCCGCACGGACGCGTTCACCGTGCTCTGGCCCCTGCCGAAACCCCATCTGGTCCCATGACGACGCTGATCCATCGCCCGGAATATGCCGGGTACGACTTCGGCCCGGAGCATCCCTTCACGCCCGCCCGGCTCGCCATGCTCCTGGACCTCATCCGGAGCCTGGGCCATCCTGCTCCTGCCCTCGCGGCGCCCGCCGCCACCCGGCAGGACATCCTCTCCGTTCACGACGAGGCCTTCGTGGCCGCGGTCGAAGCCCTGGACCGCGGCGAATCCCAGGCCGAGGCTGAGAGATTCGGCCTGGGCACCCCGGACAATCCCATCTTCCCGGGCATGGACCTGGCCGCGCGGTGGCTGGTCGGCGGCACCCTCCACGGGGCGCGCCTGATCATGGAAGGCACCGAGACCCGCGTGCTGCAACTGGGCGGGGGGCTGCACCATGCCCAGCGGGACCGGGCCGCGGGCTTCTGCATGTACAACGACCTGGCCGTGGCCATCCGGGCCTTCGTGGATCAAGGCTGGCGCGTGGCCTACCTGGACATCGACCTCCACCACGGCGACGGCGTGCAGAGCCTGTTCTATGGCAACGACCGGGTGCTGACCATCAGCCTCCACGAAACCGGGCACTATCTCTATCCGGGCACCGGCCACATCCATGAGCTGGGAACCGGCTCGGCCCGGGGCCTCAGCCTGAACCTCCCCCTGGAGCCCTTCACGGAACCGGAGAGCTACCTGGAAGCCTTCGAGGCGCTGGTGCCCCGGGCGCTGGAGGAATTCAAACCCCACGTCCTGGTGATCCAGGCGGGCGCGGACGCCCACTTCGCGGATCCCCTGGGGGACCTCGCCCTCACGACCCAGACCTTCGAAACGCTCTACCGCCGCATCCTTGAGCTGGCGGATGCCCACACCAAGGGGCGGGCCCTCTTCACCCTGGGCGGGGGCTACGAAGCCCAGGTGGTGGCCCGGGTCTGGACCATCCTCTACCTCACCTTGATGGAGCTCCCCATTCCGGAATGCCTCCCCCCGGACTGGCTGGAGCGCTGGAAGCAGCTCCTGGGGCCGGAGGTGGGCCTCACCCTCCACGATCCGGTGCCGGCCTTTCCGGAGCTGCCAGGCGGGCCGGAGCGGGCCCGCCGCAACCGGGACATCGTGGACCGCCTGCTGGATTCCCTGCTCCGCTACTGGCTTTGAGCAATCCACGCATCGAATCACGGAATCAAGTCGACCTACGCCTTGACCGGTTCCCGGACGAATTTCCGGCCGACCTTCTTCTCGATGACGCCCAGGTGCGCTTCCTCCCCGGGGCCCACGAGGCTGATGGCCACGCCGTTCAGTCCGGCCCGCCCCGTGCGGCCGATGCGGTGGACATAATCTTTCGGCGACCGCGGGAGATCGTAGTTGATGACGCAGGCCAGGCCGCTCACATCCACGCCCCGGGCAATGAGATCGGTGGCCACGAGCACGCGGAGGCGGCCGCCCCGGAACTGCTCCATGGCGTCCGTGCGGGCGCTCATGCTCTTGTCGCCGTGCAGGGAGAGCGCCCGGATGCCGTTGTTGCCAAGCTTGCGCACCACGTTGTCCGCACGCCTTCCAGAGGCCACGAAGATCAGCACCTGGGGCCAGGTTTCCCGGACCAGGAGTTCGCGCAGGAAGGGACCCTTGTGCTCCTGGGGAAGCAGGTAGGCCGTTTCCGCGATGGTCACGGTGAGCTCCGGGCCGGTTTCCACCTGGATGGTCTGCGGCGCGTTCAGGAAGCGGGCAATGACCTCCTGGACGGCCGTGTTCATGGTCGCGGAGAACATGAGCGTCTGCCGCTGGGCTGGCAGCAGCCGTAGGATCTCGTTCATCTCGTCGCTGAAGCCGAGTTCCAGCATCTTGTCCGCCTCGTCGATCACCAGGTGTTTCAGGCCGGCCAGGCTCAAGGCGTTCTGGCGCACCAGGTCCAGCAGCCGCCCGGGCGTGGCGATGACCAGGTCGGCCCCGCCCCGGAGGGCCAGCATCTGGGGGTTCACCGAGACGCCGCCGAAGAGCGCGCGGATCTTCAGGGGCCTGGGCAGGTGCTTTGCCAATTCCGTCGCCCGGTCCCGCACCTGCGCCGCCAGTTCGCGGGTGGGCACCAGCACCAGCACCCGGGTTGCTTGGCCTGGAGTACGCCCGGCCCCACCCTTCGCCAGGAGGTGCAGCAGGGGCGCCAGGAAGGCCACGGTTTTCCCGGATCCCGTCTGCGCCTGGACCACCAGATCCCGGCCGGCGAGCACCGGCGGAATCGCCTGCTCCTGCACCGGGAAGGGGCGCGCGTAGCCCAGCGCCTGGAAGGCCTGTTCCAGCTCGGGGCGGAGCAGAAGGGGGGAGAAGGACATCGTCAAAGCTCCGGCTGGGCAGATGGGTGAATCGCTTGTTCGGGTCCAGCGGGCAGACAAGCAAGGTTCTTTTCCACGGTAACCCATCTGGCCTCGGCGGAGGCCCGGCGCTAGGCAGGGCTTGAGGTCGGAACGTCCACCCATTCCCCGCTGCGCAGGGCCACCAGCCAGGCTTCCACCGCTCGCCCTTCCCTGGCCTTCAGGGCATTCGCGTACCGGACCAGCTGGTCCCCGTAGCCAGCCAGTTCCTCCTCCCCGAAGGTCTTGGAATGCTTGAAGTCCAGGAGGTGGATGCGGTCGTCGCTCCAGACCACCAGATCCGCCCGGCCCAGCGCACCGCTGGCGGCCGCCCCTTCCAGGGGCAGTTCCGCGCGGCGCCTCAGGTGGCGCCAGCCCCTGGCCTCGAACTGCTGCAGGAAGCGGAGCGCGTTCTCCCGCACCTGGGGCACGGCGGGCGCCGCTTCCAGGCAGGCCGAAAAGGCCTTCGCATCCTCCCAGCGCACCAGGAGGTCCCGCAGGAAGGCATGCACCGCTTCGCCTTCCTGGCGGGCCTTGGCGCGGCCATCCGCGGGCATCCCCTCATGGGCGTCGGGAACCAGCGTCGTCCCGGACAGCGCCGCCCGCAGGGGAGGCCTTTCCAGCGCAACCTCGGCGGTCTTCGGCAGGGGCGCCACCAGCGGCGCTTCCTCAAGGGCCTTCAGCTCCGGATGGGCCGCCGCGAGGTGCTGGCCGTACTGGGCCCAGGTCTTGGAGGCTTCGGGCGGATCCTGTCTTTTCGGCTCCTGGAGGAGCAGGCACAGGCGCTCCCGGGAGCGCGTCAAGGCCACGTAGAGCAGGTTCAGATCATCCTGCTTCTGGCGGGCCTCCACCACCGGCTTCAGTTCCCGGTAGGCCAGGCCTGGATGGTTCCCCAGCTTCCAGGCGAGCTGGAGTGCTCCGGTCCCCGGGCGCGTCCGTATTTCGCCCTTCTGGAAGGACCTGGGGCGGGCATGCAGCAGGGGCAGGATGACATCCTCGTATTCGAGGCCCTTGCTGCCGTGGACGGTCTGGATGATGAGATCCGCATCCTCCGCCAGGGCAGGCAGGTCCCCGCGCTCCGCCCCCGCCCGCTCTTCCTCCAGCAGCGCATAGGCGGTGGAGACGCTGGCGGGAAGATCCAGAAGCATCGCCAGGAAAGCCGCCAGATTCCGCCGGGCCCGCAGCGGTTCCATGGCGCCATGGACGCCGAGGGCGCGAATCGCGCGCAGCACCGCCCCCTGCCGCAGCAGCCGGCCCGCGAGCTCCTGGGTGGTGGCCTGCCGCAGGTCCAGCAGCCAGCGGGCGCCTTCCCGATGCTGCTCAGGCAGGTGCTCCGGGTCCAGGCTGCCCAGGCCGGGGAGGCCGGAACGCCCTTCCTTGGCCCAGGCCAGCCGCGTGATCTCTCCGTCGCTCATCCCCACCACCTGCCGGAGCAGGGCTGCGCAGGGGAGCGGGCGCTCGGGATGCGCCACCGCCTCCAGCCCCGCCATGAACAGGCGAACCCCCGGGCTATCCCAGAACCCCGCCTTGGCGACCACGTACGGCTGGATGTCCTGGGCCTTCAAGCGCTGCAGCAGGGCCGGCAGCCGGGTGCGCTGCTTGAGCAGCAGGGCCCTGCGGCGCGGAGCGGGCTTCGAGGCCTCCCCCAGACTCTGCTGCCAGCCGGCGTCCCGCGAAAGGCCGGCGATCCAGTCCGACAGGGCCGGGAGATTCGCCCAGGAGGCGGGCATGGCCCTCCGCACGAGGCCCACCGGCACGCCCTCGGGCAGTGCCGCCACCTGGGCGCCGTCCAGGTCCCCGGCACCGGGGTCGAGCTGCGGCCAGACTTCGTCCACGAACCGATTGGCCAGGGCCACCACCTCAGGAGTGGAGCGGAAGTTGGAGGGCAGGCGGAACGCACCTTCCCCCGCCTGCGCGAGGTGCTGCCGCAGCAGGTCCGGATCGCCGCCCCGGAAACCGTAGATGGCCTGCTTGATGTCGCCCACCCGGACGATGCGCTCGGCGTCCAGGGCGGCGAGGAAGGCGTCCTGGGAACGCGAGGTGTCCTGGTACTCGTCCACCAGCAGCAGCTTCGGGGGCTGCCCCTCCAACCCGCCGGACTGCAGGCTCCTGAGGGCCTTCCGCACCAGGTCGCCGAAGGTGGCCATGGCGAGTTCCTGCTTCCGGTGTTCGAAGCGGCCCAGGGCCTCCACCAGGAGGCACCGCAGCCAGGCCTCCAGGGCATCGGCCACGGGTTCGAAGGTGGCCATGGCTTCCCGGAGCCTCTCGGAGTAGTAACCCTTCTCGGCCTCCACGCGCCCGCTCTGGCTGTTCGCCCAGCGCAGGCGGGCCGCCAGGTCCGCGCCAGCCGCAGGCACCTGGAGGATGCAGGAGGGCTTGAAGAAGCGCTTGGTTGAACTGGCAGGGTCGAGCCCCAGCATGGGCTGGGCCGCGAAGGGGGCCATGGCCAGTTCCGCCCGTTCCAGGGCGGAGGTCAGGCGATCCCGATAGGGGGCTGCGGCCTCGGGAACCAGGGAACCCATGGCGTCCTGGTGATTGTCGTGGGCCCTCGACAGGTGCTCCCAGTTGCGCTCGGCCCAGGCCAGCAGCGGCTTTGCCGCGGCTTCATCGGGATGGCCTTCCGGCAGGGTCAGGGTTTCCCGCACCGTCTGGCGCAGCAGGCGCAGCAGGCCGGGATGCTCGACATCCAGGATAGTGAAGGCCGCACCCTCGCCCCGGCTCATGACGCGCATGGCCAGGCTGTGGATGGTGGAGACCTGGAGCAGCTCCGCCTCCCGGCGGGTTCGCCGCCAGAAGGCCCGGGCCTTCGCGGTGGAATCCTTCCAGGCCGCGCCGCGCCAGTGAGCGGCGGCCTGCGCCACTTCCCCCGCGGCTTTCCTCAGGCGATCCGGAAGGGGCAGCGCTTTCAAGTGGGCCTCGATGGCCTTGGCCTCCGGAGCCTCCAGCAGGGGCAGAAGCGCCTTCCACGCGGGCTCCGCCAGGGCCGCCAGCAGGTCCAGGGGGCGCAGCAGGCGTTCCCGGAGATCCGCCGCCGAGGCTTCGCTGAAGGTGGTGGCCAGGATCTCGAAGGAGCGGATGTCCTCCCGTCCCAGGTTGGCCGTGACCAGCACGCTCAGGGTGAAGGTCTTGCCGGAGCCGGCGCTGGCGCTGACGACCAGCGACTGGTCAAGGAGGCGGAGATCGCTCAGATCGAGGTCGCGCATCTCAGTCCTCCTCCCCTTCCCCGTCGGCCGTGACATCCACGGGGCGGCCGCAGAGCCCACCCAGCTCGCAGCGCTGGCAGTGGTCGCCCGGGGTCGGCGGAAAGTCGCCGGTTTCCAGCCGCGCGTCGAAACAGCCGAGATTCTGCAGCAGAACCTTGCGCCAGGCCGCTTCCTCGCCCGATTCGGCGAGCCGCTTCAGATGGTCCGTGAAAGGGGCGGGCTCCTCCTCGCGGAGCGGGATCAGGGCCGCCGTAGCCACCGATCCGGGCATCGCAGCCTCGGCGATGAGCATGTACAGCGGTGTCTGCAGGTGCGAGCCGAAGGGCGCCCCCTCCTCCGCGTAGTGATCCAGGCTCGCTTTCTTGGAGGTCTTGTAGTCCGTCACCCGGAGGAAGGACGAGCCCTCCGCATGATTCCAGCGCTCGATGCGGTCCACTTTCCCATCCACCGGCAGGCTCCGCCCGTTTCCCAGGTCCAGGTCCACGGGCCCCAGGTCCTGTTCCAGCGCCAGGAGCGTGCGGGTCCACCCCTCCAGGAGCGGCCCCTTTCCCTTCTCCGTTTCCGCCTTGCGTTCCGGGTAGAGGAAGGTCAGCTCGTGGCGCGTGGGCGCCTCGGCCCGGGCATCGTTGAGCAGGGCCGCGGCGAGGTTGGGCAGCAGGGCTTCCAGATCCAGCACGGCCTGGGGCCACTGCTCCCGGGGGATCGCATCGCCCAGGCCAATCAGCCATTCCTCCTGATGTTTCGTCCACTCGGCGGCGAGGTGCGGGAGCACGGCTTCTGCCCCTGCCAGAGCCGTGACGCCCATAGCTTCCAGGAACGCCGAGGGCCAATCCTTGAGCCCCACATAGGGCGCCAGGGCCGCTTCAAGCACGTGGTGCGCCAGGGTGCCCACCGCCATAGCCAGGCGGCTGGAGGCATCGAAACTGCGCAGGCGCCAGACCCGCTCCGCCAGGGAACGGAAAGGGCACCGGGCCAGGCCTTCCAGAGCCGTGGGACTGGCGGAGGGACGGCCCTTGAGCCAGGCGGCGCGCACCTCGGCCACCCGGTCGAAGCCGGGCGCAGGCGTGGACAGGGTCTCCTTTTCAGGCCGCGCCATGGCCGCGACGGCCCGCTGCTCGGCCCTGGAATCGCTGTCATGACCATCCCAGCGCCAGCGGAGCTCGCTGTGGGCCGCCGCTGCTTGAGGCTTCCAGGCTCCGGCCCCTTCGAGGGCATTCCAGAAGGGCCCCTGGGCCTTCATGCGGCCCGAGGCGTCCTGGGCTGGACTCAGCGCCACCAGGCGTTCCCGCGTCATGGCCAGGACCTTGTTGAAGGCATAGGCTTCGCGCTGGAAGGTCCGCGGAATCTGGTCGCCGTGCTCGCTCCGGGGCAGCCAGAACCGCTGGAGGGCCGCAGGGAAGGCCGCCCCGGATTCCGTCGCCGTCTTCGCCAGCAGGGCGCGGTTGATGGCGGCCTTGCGGTTCCAGTCCAGGTCGGGATTCTCGTCGGGACGCCCGGGCCAGGCCCCTTCCGAGAGGTCCAGAAGCAGGGTGGCCCGGGAGCCGGACCACTCCTCCAGCACCGTCTCCGGCGAGATGAGCCGCAGGCCTTCGGCCGCCCGGGGCACCCGGCTGCTGCGGGCCGTATCCAGGAATGTTTCCAGGGCCGTGAGCATCTCCTGGAAATCCCACACCTCCTTGCCCCAGGACTCCTTGATCAGGCCCAGAGGGGAAAAGAAGTCATCCGGATCCACCGGCAGGCGCAGGGAACCCGCCAGGGCTTCCAGGCGATCCGCCCAGAAGCGGGCCGTGAGCGCCGTGGCCGACAGCGCGGTCAATTCCTCCCAGACGTGCTGGGCCGCGGTCCTGGCCCGCTCCTCCAGGTGCATGAAGCTGCCCTGGAAGGCCAGGGGCCCGTCCTGGTCCGCCTCGGTCAATTGATCCGCCCAGCGCCGCAGGTCCTCCCGCCGGGAAGCCCGGAGGCCCGCTGAAACGGCGCTGGGATCCAGCCGGGCCACGCCCACCAGCAGGGTGAAGAGGGGGCTCCAGGCCTCGCTGGCCATGAGGGGCAGGAGCCCTCCCCGCACGTGCAGGGCAACGCCCTCGGCGGCGAGGATGGGCGCCAGGAAGGCGCCGGCTTGGTGGGGCTCGGGATGGATGACAGTGATGTGCTTGGCTTCGATGCCTTCATCCAGCCAGGCGCAGACCTGCTCCACGGCCTGGCGGAGCAGATCCACGGGCCCCTCCGCCAATCCTCTCTGGAGCGAGTCCGCGAAGGGTTCGAGTTCCAGGGGTCCCTCGAAGAGCCGCTCCAGCGCCGCAGTCCAGGGCGCCGAGCCCCAGCCTTCGGGTTCGGCGAGGTCCAGTTCGTTGGGCAGGCTCGCGCCGTGTTGCTCCAGGCCGTCCAGGAACCACTCGACCAGGGGCTGCGGGCTGCCGAAGAGCCCCGAACTCGCATCCCCCTTGCGGGTGGCCAGGGCGAAGGTGGCTCCGCCCAGGCCGGGTACGCAGGCCAGGGCGCGAAGCCGGGCCGGGAGCAGATCGTGAAGCCCGGCGGCAAGGGGGCCATCCTCATCCGTCCGTTCGATCCAGAGACCGCGCTCCCCTTTGAGTTCCAGGTCCACCGCCCGCCACAGGGCGTCATCGGGTTCCAGATAGCCGGCCCGTTCCACTTCCTGGAGGTAGGCCGCCAGGTGGGACAGGAGGCTCGCGAGGCTGTGGGGTGATTTGGCACTTCCCATCGCCAGACCATGGTCCTGCAGGCCCCTGACGACCGCGGGACCCAACCCCTGGGCGAGCAATTCCCGGCAGGCCTGGGCCCTGGCCTTGAGGGCATCCAGGCCAGGCTGTGTCCAGCCATGGGCCTTGGCCTCGCGGCGGGCGATCCGCAGGTGCAGCAGCATGCCGACCGAGCCCGGCACGGGCGGCTTGACATCGTTCAACAGAACGCCGTCGAAGGGGGCGTAGCTCATTCCTGGCCTCGGATGGTTCAGTGCTCTCGACCATCCTGGCAGACCAGGTGCGACATGTGCTGTCCAGTGGAACCGCGGCCTGGGACTTCAGAACCCCACGGTGGCCAGGCGTTCATGGATCCAGGGCTCCAGTCCCGGGGCCAGGTAGAAACAGGGAAAGAGAAGGTCCCGTTCGGTCTCGATGCAGCCCTCCTCCAGGGCCCTGCGGGCGAGGGGGGTGCCGGGATAGATGCGGATGCCCACGGTGGTCCGCAGGCCGTCCAGGTTCAGGGAGTCGGCGAAGGCAAGGCTCTCCTCCACGGTTTCCCGGGTCTCCCCGGGCCCGCCGAGGAGCAGGAAGCCCTGGCGCCGGATGCCATGGGCGCGCAGAAGGTCCGAGGTGCGCCGCACGTCCTCGGGCGAAAAGCGCTTGTTCATCTCCTTGAGCACCTTGGGCGACCCGCTCTCGAAGCCGAGGCTCACCTCCATGCATCCCGAGGAGGCCATGGCCTGGACCAGTTCTTCGCTCACGGCCTGCGGGTAGAGGATGCACCGCCACAGGACGCCGGGCGACAGGCCCTGGAGATCCCGGCACAGGTCCAGGGCCTGGGCTTCCGGGAGGTTGAAGGAGTTGTCCACGAAATAGAAGCGCCGGTAGCCTTTGCGGGCCAGGGCCGTGATATTGGCCACGACCAGGTGGGGTGAGCGGCAGCGGATGGCCCGCCCCTGGATGCTGGCCGTGGAGCAATAGGAGCAGTCGTTGGGACAACCGCGCCGGCTCTGCACTGGAACCCAGAAATCCGGGGACTCCAGGTCAGCCGGACGCTCCAGGGCCGGATCCCAGAGCGGGAACAGATCCATGTTCTTGACGGTGGCCAGGTCGGCAACTCCCAGATCCCCCGCGACCTGGACCCCGGGGATGTCCCGGGGATCCTGCCCCCAGCCCAGCCGCTCCAGTAGGGCCGGAAAGGCGGCCTCCCCATCGCCCCGGATGCCAAAATCGGCCTCCAGGAAGGCCAGCGCCTCCCTCGGGAACACACTGTACCCCGGGCCCCCGAGCACGAGGGGCGCATGGGACCCCAGGCGGCACGCCGCCACCACCTCCCGCGTCTTCCCGAGCAGAAACTGCGGTTGCTGCCGGTTCTGGTCATCGATATTCCGGATCGAGATGCCGATCACGTCAGGCAGTTCCCTCCGGAGCGCCTGCCGGATGGCTCCACGGCAGTCCCCGCAGTCCAGCAGATCCAGCACGCCCACCTGGTGCCCGGCCTGGCGGAGGGCCGCAGCCACCAGGCCCAGGCCGATGGGGAGGACCACCATGCTCATCCGCTCCGTGTTGGCGGAGATCAGGAGCACCCTCACGGCAAGGCCTCGCACGCCGCACGCTGCCTGGACCCTCCCTCATCGTCCATGCCGGCCTCCACGGCATAAAGGTCGTCCCTTGGGCAGGCCAGAACCAGCCCGAATCAACCTTCCCCATGACTTAAAATTGCTTCAATCGGGCAACCAACCACAGCCGATCTGTATCTAATGATCCGGAGGTGCCCCATGAGGACCTTCATAAGCACGCTTGCCACGGTCGCCATCCTTGCGAACCTGCCCTCCAGCCCGGTTCAGGCTCGGGAAGGAAAGGCCGCCATATCGCCCTTTGTCCAGGATTCCCAGCAGGATCGGGCCCCCTCCCCGGCCCCCAAGGACCCGCCGCCACCCCCCCCTGCGGCCCGCCCGGACCCGCCCAAAGACGACACCCGGCAGAAAACATCTCCCGCGGGCCAGTGGGTCCATACCGAGCAGTACGGATGGGTGTGGATGCCCTACGGGGACCATTACACCTATGTCCCCCCGGACGGGGGCCCGCCGAGCATGTATGTGTACTATCCGGATTCCGGCTGGTGCTGGGTCGTCGCACCCTGGCTGTGGGGTTGGGGGCCGCGGCCCTACTTCGGCCTGGCTGGCCCTTATGGCTATGCCTGGTTCGGCATCGGCCTGGGCCACTGGTACGGCTTCCATGACCGCTACCCGTACTGGGGCTGGGCGGGCCGGTCCTATTGGTACGGGGGGCGCTGGAACCATGTCGGACCCTTCAGCTACGGGCCCGGCCGGGGCTGGGCACCCCATGGTGGTGGCGCTCCACGCCGGGGTTTGGCACCGGGCTGGCGCCGCTAGGTTCTCGACTGGCATCCAAATGGCAGAGAGCGTTCGCCCCTGGGGATCCGCTTTCCTGGGATCATGCGAAGGAAGCACCGAAGTCTCAATGCTCCTGGTCTGAACAGCGGGAGGACGCATGCGAAGGTCGGTCATCCTCGTCGTGGCACTGCCCCTTTTTCCGCAGACCTCGCGACCTCCGGTAAAACCTCGTGCCCCAGACATCGCATGGTCCTACGAGACGCCATGGGATTTCCACTTGCTGGAGCCCAGCTACCGGTTCCCGACCCAGATCAAGCAGGCGCTCGTCCAGTTCGTGCAGCCGGTGCCAGCCCTATCGAAGGAGTACCAACGTGTTTTCCTGGACAAGCGGAAGTTCTCGGCCTGGTTCAGGAAGGTGCTGACCGAGGCCCGATCCGCCCGGACCAGGACCGCCAAGCCGGAGGGGACTGTGCTCTCCAGCGACTTGTCGAAGCTGTCCTCCGATGGCGGGACCGTCCTCAGCACCACGAAGCCGCCCCCCAGGAAGGAGGCCGATCTGGAGGCCATCGAGCGGTATCTGGACCTGTTGAGGCATTGGGCGCCGGATTGAGGATGGGCCGTTGAACGCGCAGGGGAGCGGTTATCGGCGACTTCATGGTAGGGAATAGCACGCACTGGTTTCTTCAACTGAGGGCCCCGGGGGGCGCTATGCTGGCCCTCCCTTTCAAGGAGGTCCCATGCATCCCACGCGCATCGCCTTGGCTCTTCTCCTCGCTGCCGGCGCTGCGGCCGCCCAGCCCGCGCCGGCCCCGGCGGCCGCGGAACCGGCCCCTTCCGCCGGCCAGGTCATGGATCGCCAGCTCGCCATCCTCGAACGCGAATTCGTGCCCGCGGCCGAGGCCATGCCGGAGAAGCGCTTCAACTTCGCGCCCACCAAGGGCGAATTCAAGGGCGTGAAGACCTTCGCCCAGCAGGTGCGCCACGTGGCTTCCGCCAACTACATGTTCTGCGCCGCCATCGCGGGCGAGAAGGCGCCGGCGGATCTCGGCGGCGAGAACGGCCCCGAGGCCCTCAAGACCAAGGCCGAGATCGTGCAGTATCTGAAGGACTCCTTCGCCTATGCCCACAAGGTATTCGCAGGCGTCACGGACGCCAGCGCCACCGGATCGGTGCCCAGCCCCTTCGGCAAGGGCACGGCCACCCGCCTGGGCCTCGCCAGCCTCACGGTCGCCCATGCCTTCGACCACTACGGACAGATGGCCGTGTATCTCCGCATGAACGGCATCATCCCTCCCGCCAGCCGCAAGTAGTCCTGCATGGCCATGCTCCGCCGCCTCCCTGCCATCATCCTGGGGATCACCCTTCTGCCCTGGCTCCCGGCCCAGGTCCCCATCAGGGACGCGGCGGCGGTGCAAAAACAGCTCGACCGCCTGCAGGTGGTGGGCAGCGTGCTCTACATCGCCGCCCATCCCGACGACGAGAACACCGCCGTGCTCGCCACCCTTTCCAAGGGCCGCAACCTCCGAACCGCCTACCTCGCCCTCACCCGGGGCGGCGGGGGCCAGAACCTCATCGGGCCCGAGCTGGGCGACGGCCTCGCGGCCATCCGCACCCAGGAGCTCCTGGCCGCCCGGCGCATCGACGGCGCCGAGCAGTTCTTCACCTCCGCCGTGGATTTCGGTTTCTCCAAGACCGCCGAGGAATCGCTGCGGATCTGGAACCACGACCGGGTGCTGGGCGATGTGGTGCGCACCATCCGCACCTTCCGGCCCGATGTCATCCTCACGCGGTTCCCGCCGGACGCCCGGGCGGGCCATGGGCACCACACGGCCTCGGCCATGCTGGCCATCGAAGCCTTCAAGGCCGCCGCCGATCCGACTCGCTTCCCCGAACAACTCCGCACCGGCCTGCGTCCCTGGCAAGCCACGCGGCTGCTCTGGAACCACTTCCGCTTCAGCGACGACGCCCCCAAACCCGCACCGGGCAGCCTCACGCTGGATGTGGGCGCCTATGATGCCCTGCTCGGAAAGTCCTATGGCGAGCTGGCCGCCGAGAGCCGCAGCCAGCATCGCAGCCAGGGCTTCGGCGTGCTGGCCCAGCGCGGCCAGCGGGAGGAGAGCTTCGAACTGCTGGCGGGATCCCCCGCCAAGAAAGATCTCTTCGAGGGCATTGATCTCACCTGGTCCCGCTTCTCGGGTACCGGTCCCCTGGCCTCGCTGCTGCGCGAGGCCCGCCAGCGCTTCCAGCCCGACCACCCCGCCGCCGTCCTGCCCCTGCTTGCCCGGGCCCTGAGAACCCTTCGCGCCCTGCCCGCCGAAACCCAGGCAGACCCGCTGCTGCAGGCCAAAGCCGCAGAAGTAGCGGAGGCCTTGCAGGCCTGCGCGGGCCTGTGGGTGGAGGCCATCGCCGATCACCAAAGCCTGGCCCCGGGGGACCAGCTCACGGTGAACACCACGGTTCTTGCCCGGGGAGAAGGCCCCCTCGCCTTGGAGTCCCTGAGCCTGGAAGCGATGCGCCCTGAAGGTGTTCGTGCCCTCGAAACGCGAACGAGCGGACAGCCCCTGCCCATCAACGCGCCGCGCAAGGAAGCCTTCACTTTCACGGTGCCCGCCGACACGCCCCTGAGCCAACCCCACTGGCTGGGCGGCCCCGGCGCTGAGGCCTGGGCGGGCCTTCCCGAATCCCCCGCGCCCTTCCGCCTCCGGGCGCGCCTGGCAACCCCTGAGGGTGCCTTCGAGGTGGCGGTGCCCGTGCAGTTCCGGTTCCGGGATCCGGTGCTTGGCGAGCGCTACCAGCCCGTGGTGGTGGTGCCTCCGGCCCTCGTGAACCTCGCCGAAAGCGTACAGGTTTTCGATGGCCCTGCCGCCAAGGAGATCCGCCTCAAAGTGATCGCTGGCGCCTCGGCGGCCACGGGCCGGGTGCGCCTCCAGGCGCCCTCAGCGTGGCAGGTGGAGCCCCGGGAAATCCCCTTCACCCTGAACCATGCGGGGGAGGAAAAGGAGCTGTCCTTCCGCCTCACGCCGCCAGCCGAGGCCAGTTCCGGCGAACTCCGTGCGGAGGTGGACACGGGCACCGGCTTCGCACCCGCCCGCAGCCTCCTGAAGCTGGACCATCCGCACATTCCTCTGCAGACCCTGCTCCCCGAGGCGAAGGTGCGCCTGGAGCGCTTCGAGCTGAAGCACAACGGCCACCGCATCGGCTATGTCATGGGCGCCGGCGACGAGATCCCCCAGGCCCTGCGCCGCATCGGCTACCAGGTGGAGCTGCTGACCGACGAGGCCCTGGGTGGGGAGGGTCTCGCCCGCTTCGATGCCATCGTGCTGGGCATTCGGGCCTTCAACACGCGGCCCGCCCTGCTCACCCTCAAGGAACACCTCCACGCCTATGTGGCGGCGGGTGGCACCGAAGTGGTGCTCTACACCGTCAACACGGGCTTCCCGGGCATCAACGCGGCCATGGTCACGGAGGCCATCGGGCCCTATCCCTTCAAGGTGGGCCGGAAGCGCGTCACGGACGAGACCGCGCCGGTGCGCTTCCTCCAGCCCGGCCATCCGGTTTTCCATTGGCCCAACGAGCTCACCGCCAAGGATTTCGCAGGGTGGATCCAGGAGCGGAGCCTCTACCACGCCGAAGGCTGGGACAAGCACTACACGCCCCTGCTAGGGATGGCTGATCCCGGCGAGGCTGAAGACGATGGCGCCCTGATCGTGGCGCCCTTCGGAAAAGGCCACTACGTGTACACAGGCATCTCCTTCTTCCGGCAGCTGCCGGACGGCGTGCCCGGCGCCACGCGCCTCTTCGCCAACCTCCTCGCCCTGGGACATGCCCATGAGTGAGGACCAATCCCCCGTCCTGGGCTCCTGGAAGCGGCTCTACGCCCTGGTCCTGGGCGAGCTGCTGCTCTGCATCCTGCTCTTCCGGCTGTTCTCCTGGGTCTACTCGTGAGCCGCCTCGACTGGTTCGTCCTGGGCGGCGCCCTGCTCTTCGTCGTCCTGTGGGGCCTCTACAAGGGGCGCGGCGCCACCACCGGCGAGGGCTACATCGGCGGTGGCCGCGACCACCGCTGGTGGCTCATCGGCCTGTCCATCATCGCCACCCAGACCAGCGCCATCACCTTCCTCTCCACGCCGGGCCAGGCCTATGTGGACGGCATGCGCTTCGTGCAGTTCTACTTCGGCCTGCCCCTGGCCGCCGTGGCGCTTTCCCTCACCATCCTTCCGCTCTACCACCGGCTGAAGGTGTCCACGGCCTACGAGATCCTGGAGCGGCGCTTCGACCTGAAGACCCGGCTCCTGGCCGCAATCCTCTTCCTCATCCAGCGCAGCTTGGCCGTAGGCATCACGATCTTCGCGCCGGCCCTCGTGCTCTCCGTGCTGCTGGGGTGGAGCATCCACGCCAACATCCTGCTGGTGGGCCTGCTGGTCATGATCTACACGGTGACCGGGGGCACCAAGGCCGTGGCCTGGGCCCACAGTTCCCAGATGCTCATCATCGCCTTCGGGATGATCCTCGCGGGCGTGATGACCGCCCATCGCCTGCCTGCCCACGTGAGCTTCGGCGATGCCCTCCATGTGGCGGGGGGTCTGGGCCGGCTGAATGTCATCGACACCCACTTCGATCCCAACAACCGCTACAACCTGTGGTCCGGCCTCATCGGCGGCTTCTTCCTCATGCTGTCCTACTTCGGCACGGACCAGTCCCAGGTGCAGCGCTACCTGGCGGGCAGCTCCCTCACCCAGAGCCGCCTGGGCCTGCTGCTGAACGGCATGATCAAGGTGCCCATGCAGTTCCTCATCCTGCTGCTGGGCGCCCTGGTCTTCGTGTTCTACCAGTTCCACACGCCGCCCCTCTTCTTCAATCCCGGCCCCGTGAAGCAGGTGCTCGCGGGCCCCGATGCGGCAGCCTACCGGGCCCTCGAGGCGGATTTCAGCAGGGCCCGGGAAGGGCAGATCCGGAAGGCCGAGGCCTATGTCGCGGCCAGGCACGGCGGGGACGCGACCCTCATCGCCGCCACCAAGCAGCAGCTGCAGCAGGCCCAAGTCGAAAGTGAACGGGTGCGGCACCAGGGGGTGGCGCTCATCGAAAAGGCCAACCCCGGCACCAACCCCAGCGACACGAACTACATCTTCCTGGCCTACGTGCTCAGCACCCTGCCCGCGGGGCTCGTGGGCCTCGTCATCGCCGCCGTGTTCTCGGGTTCCATGTCCTCCATGTCGGGCGAGATCAGCGCCCTGGGCGCGACGACGGTGGTGGATCTGTGGCGTCGGCTCATCGGGGGCAGCCAGGGGGCGCGCGAGGTGTGGGTGGGCCGCATCGCCACCTTCGCCTGGGGCTGTTTCGCCATGGCTTTCGCCGAATACGCCGCCCGCCTGGGTTCCCTCATCGAGGCGGTGAACATCCTCGGTTCCCTGTTCTACGGCACCATCCTCGGCATCTTCATCACGGCGTTCTACGTGAAGCGGGCCCGGGGTGGAACGGCCTTCTACGCCGCCCTCCTGGCCGAAGTGGGCGTGCTCCTCTGCTTCAGACTCACCAGCATCTCCTTCCTCTGGTACAACCTCATCGGCTGCGTGGCCGTGGTGGGCTTGGCCTGGGTTTTCAGCCTGCTCCTGCCTCCAGGTTCTGACGCTGAAGCCTCGGAGGAGGCTTTCCCATTGACAAGGCCCTGAGTCCGGATCAGCGTGGACGCCGATCTCACGAGGATCTCGGGGGTGTTCCATGATCCGGACTCTCTCTTTCAGGCTGAACGGGAAACCCGTCGAGGTGCGGACCGATCCCGGCCGCATGCTCCTCTGGGTGCTCCGCCACGACCTCGGGATGACCGGGGCCAAGTTCGGTTGCGGCCAGGGCTTCTGCGGCGCCTGCACGGTGCTCCTGGACGGCGAGCCCATCCGCAGCTGCGCCACGGCCGTGAAGGACGTCGCGGGCAAGGGCCTCACCACCATTGAAGGGCTCGAGCGCGAGGACGGGCTGCACCCGGTCCAGGAGGCCTTCCTGCGCCACCATGCCTTCCAGTGCGGCTACTGCACCTCGGGAATGATCCTCGCCTCCACGGCCCTGCTGGAGAAGCAACCGCATCCCACGAGAGCTGACATCGCCGCGCATCTGGAGGGTCACCTCTGCCGCTGCGGATCGCATCCGCGCATCGTGGACGCCGTGCTGGACGCCGCGGGCGGGAAGCGGAAAGGGGGTGCCTGATGCGGCGGCGCAGCTTCCTCCAGAGCCTGGGCGCCACGGGCCTGGTGCTCTTCTTCTCCTCCGATCTCCGCGGCCAGGAAACCGTGCGGGTCGCCCCCCGGCCCCCCTATCCATCGGACTTCAACGCCTACCTGCACATCGCCCCGGACGGGAAGGTCACCTGCTTCGTGGGCAAGGTCGAACTGGGCCAGGGCGCCAAGACGGCGCTGGCCATACTGCTCGCCGAGGAACTGGATGTGGCCCTCGACCAGGTCGAGATGATCATGGGCGACACGGACCGCTGCCCCTGGGACATGGGGACCTTCGGTTCCCTGAGCATCTGGCAGTTCGGGCCCGTGCTCCGGGGCGCCGGTGCCGAAGCGAGGGCCGTACTGCTGCAGCTGGCTTCCGAGAGACTGAAGACACCTGTGGATCAGCTGGTCGTCACCGCCGGGATCGTCTCGGCCAAGGCCGAGCCCGCGCGCCGGGTCAGCTACGGCGAGCTGGTACAGGGCAAGCGCCTGGAGCGGCACCTCGACAAGGTCCCCGTAAAAGCGGTCGCCGCCTTCCAGCTGGTGGGTCACGACGCAGCGCGCAAGGACGCCCTCGAGAAGGTCACGGGAAAGGCCCTGTACGCGGCGGATTTCAAGCTGCCTGGCATGCGCCACGCGAAGCTCCTGCGCCCGCCCGCCCACGGCGCCGAGCTGGTGTCCCTGGATACTTCCAGAGCGGAAAAAGTGCCCGGCGCACAGATCCTGAAGGAAGGTGCGCTGGTCGCGGTGCTGCACGAGCGCCCCGACGGCGCCCGGGAAGCCTCCGCCCTGCTGAAAGCAAAGTGGCGTGTTCCCGAAAGCCCCCTCGATCCCGCAAACCTCTTCGAGCATCTCGCCGCCACGGCCCCGCAACCCCAGAGCCTGGCGCCGAAGGGCGACCTCACCACGGGAGAGAAGCTCAGCGCCAAGATCCTGGAAGCCAGCTACACCAACGCCTACGTGGCCCACGCGCCCATCGAGACCCACGCCGCGCTGGCCTCCTGGGAAGGGGGCAAAGTCACGGTCCGGGCCAGTACCCAGGCCCCGTTCCTGGTGCGGAACCAGGTGGCCCAGGCCTGCGGCGTGGCCGCGGAGAAGGTGCGGATCATCACCCCCTATGTGGGCGGTGGATTCGGGGGCAAGAGCAGCGGCCCCCAAGCCGTGGAGGCGGCGCGGCTGTCGAAGCTGGCGGGTGTGCCGATCCTGGTCCAGTGGGACCGGGAAGAGGAGTTCTTCCTGGACAGCTTCCGGCCGGCGGCCGTGTTGAAGCTCCGCGCTGGACTCACCCGCGAAGGACGCATCAGCTTCTGGGACGGCAGCGTCATCGGCGCCGGCGACCGGGAGGCGGTGCCGCCCTATGCCATCCCCCACCACCGCACCCTCAGCGCCGGCGGCTGGCAGGGGGGCAATCCCAAGGGCATGCAGGTCTTCGACGTCGGGCCCTGGCGGGCCCCTTCCGCCAACACCAACGTCTTCGCCCGGGAGAGCTTCATGGATCAGCTGGCGTTGAAGGCCGGGATGGATCCCGTGGCCTTCCGCCTCCTGAATCTGGAGGATCCGCGCCTGATCCGGGTGCTCAAGCTGGTGGCGGAGCGATTCGGCTGGACGCAGAAAAGCGCTCCCAGCGGGCGCGGCATGGGCCTGGCCTGCGGGGTCTACCGCGGCACCTACGTGGCCGCCATGACCGAGCTGGCGGTGGATCGGGGCAGCGGCCAGGTGCGGGTGAAGCGCATCAGCTTCGTGCAGGACATGGGCGTCATCGTGAATCCCGATGGCGCCCGCCAGCAGGTGGAAGGCTGCCTCATGATGGGCCTCGGCTACGCACTCACCGAAGAGGTGCCCTTCAAGGGGACGGCCATCCTGGCCAGGAACTTCGACACCTACGAGATCCCGCGCTTCTCCTGGATGCCCGACCTGGACATCCACCTCGTGCCCAACCCAGAGGTTCCCGCCCAGGGCGGCGGGGAGCCGCCCATCATCATCATGGGCGCCCTCCTGGCCAACGCGATCTTCGACGCCACCGGCGCCCGGCTCACCCACCTGCCCATGACGCCCGCCCGCATCAAGGCGGCGCTGGGAAAGGTCTGATGCTCCGATCACAGTTCGGACTGGCGGAGATTCCTGCGGACGCCTTCAGGCGTACCCTTGGGCCATGTCCGAAAGCCTCCCCACACCTACGGCCTCGCCGAAGACGGATCGCCCCGCACCCGTTTGTGCCTGGACCTGCCGGGGCCATTGCCCGACCTGCCAGGCCCTAAGTCAAAGGCAGGATCAGTTCCGGCCCGTCGTTGCGGGGGTTCCCCACCGCTGAGCCCACCGGGTAGGCCGCCATGTCTTCGGCGGGAGCCGGGACGAGGAGCGGGCGCAGCTCCCTCACCTGGGACGCTGGATCCAGCCAGAGCCCCCAGGCGGTTCTGGGCAGGATCACCGGCATGCGGTTGTGGATCCCGGCCATGAGTTCGTTGGGTTCGGTGGTGACGATGCAGGTGCTGATCATGATCTCGCCATGAGGGCCCTGCCAGTCCTCCTGGAGCCCGGCGAAGGCGAAGCAGTCCCCCTTCGTGGGGTGGATGTAGAAAGGCTGCTTGCCCTTCCCCACAGCTTTCCATTCATAGAAACCGGAGGCCGGAATGATGCACCTTTTCCGGCGGAAGGCCGTGCGGAAGGTCGGCTTCTCCTCCAGGGTTTCCGCCCGGGCGTTGATGGGCTTCGGGCTGGTGTTCGGATCCTTCACCCAGCCCGGAATGAGACCCCAGAAGGCCACGTCGGCCACGAGGCGGTCCCGCTCCGGGCGCACGATGACGATGTGCTGCCCGGGGGCGATGTTGTAGCCCTTCACGATGGTGAAGCCCGGCGGCACCAAGTTGAAGGCCTCGGTCAGGGTCTTGGCGTCGAAAGTGAAGGTGTAGCGGCCGCACATGGATGGATGATGCTCGGATTCCTCAGCGGAAATCCACCTCATCGGAAAGCTCGTCGCGATCCGCGTCACCGGCATAGGGGAAGTGGGCGGCCAGACGGTCTCCCACCAGGCGGATCACCTCCACCAGGCCTTCCGTGAAGGCCCCCTGGCGGAACTGGGCGGAAAGGCACGCGGAAGCCTCCTCCCAGAAGGCCTGCCCGACCTTTTCGTGGATGCCCACATCACCGAGGATGACGAAGCGCTTCCGGCTGGGCACCAGGAAGATGAGCACGCCATTGCGGTCGGCGGTGTTCGCCATGCCGAGCCGGCGGAAGGCCTTCCCCGCAGTCTTCTCCACGCTTCCCCAGAAGAAGGACGCCACCGAAACCCGGATCTCGCCGGAGGTGACCCGCTCCGCCTCCCGGATGGCCGCCACCACCCGCGCCTGGTCCACGCACTTCCTGAGGCTGCTGCGGCTCATGCCTACCATGTGGCCCCTCCGTCGCTCACCATGATCCCGATGCTCCCCCGCCGCCGGAGCTGCCGCCGCCCCCGGACCAGCCTCCGCCACCGCCGCCTCCACCGCCGCCACCGCCGCCCCCGGAAAAGAGGTTGAACACCAGCCAGATGGCGATGTCCGGATGGGTGACGGCCAGGAGCAGGAACGCCAGGCCCACCACGATGATGAGAATCCAGGTTCCCGTGCCTAGGGGCTCGCTCTGCCGCCGGTCGCGGCCCAGGGATGCCCCGGCCGCGGCATCGCCGCCGACCGCCTTCAGGATGCGGTCCACGCCCTCGTTGAGGGCCCCATCGGCGTCGCCGTTCTTGAGCCCGGGCAGGATGGTTTCGCGGATGATCCGGAAGGCCACGACATCGGGAACCTGGCCCTCGAGGCCGTAGCCCACCTCGATCCGAACCTTCTGGTCACCGGTGAAGACGAAGAGCACCAGGCCATCGTCCAGCCCCTTGCGGCCCACCTTCCAGGCGGCGAAGGCCCGCACGGTCCAGTCCTCCAGGGGATCCCCGCCGGTGGTGCCTCCGATCCACACGAGCACCTGGTGGCCGGTGCCCTCCTGGTAGGCCTTCAGGCGCTGATCAAGGCTTTCCCGCGTGGCTGGAGTGAGGAGGTTCGAACCGTCCGTCACCCAGCGCACGGGTGGCGGTGGCGGAGCTTCCTGGGCGCCCAGGAACAACCCGCCCCAGAGCCCCGCGATCAGACTGATGAGGACAAGAATTCGCCGCATGCGCGCGGGTGGCTAGAAGTGGACTTTGGGAGCCACTTCAGAGCCGGCCTGGGCCTTGAAGTAGGGCCGTTCCCGGAACCGGTCCCCGAAGAAGCCCACCAGCAGCATCGCGGGGAAGCTGGTGCGCCGGGTGTTGAAGGCCTGGGCCGCCTGGTTGAAGCGCATGCGCTCCACGGCGATGCGGTTCTCGGTGCCTTCCAGCTGGGCCTGCAGGTCCCGGAAATTCTGGGTGGCCTTGAGGTCGGGGTACTTCTCCACCACCACCATCAGGCGGGAGAGCGCCGAGCCCAGGCCTTCCTGGGCCTTCTGGAAATTGGCCAGGGCTTCCGCGGAAGCCGGGGCCTGGCCCAGGGACACCTGGCCCACCTTGGCCCGGGCTTCGGTGACGGCGGTGAAGGTGTCCTTCTCGAAGGCCGCGGCACCCTTCACGGTCTCCACCAGATTCGGAACCAGGTCCGCGCGCCGCTGATAGACGTTTTCCACCTGGCCCCACTGGGCGTCCACCGCCTGGCTGAGGCTGTTCAGTCCGTTGTACGAGCCCATCACCCCCAGGCCCAGGATCACCAGGAACAAGACCAGTGCGCCACCGCACCCCAACGCGATTTTCCCACCCAAGCCCACGGTATCTCCTTCGAGGAATAGCAGCAGGATATCCGCTCCGGCGGCCATCACCCTCGCTGAATCGAAGGGTGCGGGGCGACGGTAGCACCGCCAGGTCCTGGCCGCATGAACCGCGTCCAGCCCCAGGCCAGGGCTCCGGCCAACAGGAGCCAGCCGATGGGGGAGCGCGCGGCGATCCGAAGGTCCTGCCAGGACGGCACAGCCGCGAAAAGGAGATTGGCCAGCAGGAAGGCGATGCCCGCCTCCGGCCAATCCAGGGCCGGGTGGCTCCGCAGCCGCCAGAGGAGCAGACCGTAGACCAGGGGCAGCAGCCCGAGGGGAGCCATGCCGATGAAGAAGCCGTTGTACCAGCGTAGGTTCGCGAAGGCCACGGAGCCCAGGACGAAGCCATGGCCTTCCCGGCGCGGCAGCACGGTGAAGTGCTTGGGACAACCGTTGAGGAGTTTCCCCACGATCCAGTGGCAGGTCTCGTGGCAGAAGGTTCCCGGCAGGGCCAGCAGGGAGAACAGCCAGAAGGAGCGCTTGGCCTGGTTCAGCAGCCAGAGCATGGCGGCCATGGCCGCCAGGTACAGGATCACGGTGCCCGTGCCGCCCGCTTCAAACCCCAGGAAATGGCTCATCCAGCTCACGGCCTCCACGCCTATTGGAGCATCCCAGGATCACCGCCACCAGCAGGGTCGTCCGCTGAGGGCCATGATCATTGGCGCTGGGCCGCAACGCCTTGGAGGATGGCCTCTGCCTGGGTCACCTTGATCCCCAGCGCCGCGGCGGCCATGGGGATCGTCCATCCGGCTTCGATGGCGCTGGCCAGAAAGGCCCAGCGGGCCGCCCGGAGGGCCGTTGGGGTGTGCCCATCGCCCTGTCCGTCTTCGGCCAGCAGCGCCTTGAACAGCAGCCGCTCCAGCACGGGCCCCAGGTCGGGCGGCGCTTCAGCTTTGAGCTTCCCGGGGACCGTCAAAGGCCGCACGATGCCGTCTTCCAGGGTGATGAAGCCACGGCGCTGGAGCTTCACCAGGTTCCGGTAGAGGCGCCGGGCCAGGCGCCCCTTGGCGCCCTTGCTGGATTTCGGGGAAACCAGGAGGAGGGCGAAATGGTCGAGCAGGGCGCGCCGGAGGACACCTTCCGGGTAGACCTCGGCCACCACCTGCCGGATCCACGCCATGCTGAGCCGCCCCACCGCCATCGCATCTCCGATCCGGGATCACTCCCCCCGCAGCACATCCATGGGTTTGGCGTTGAGGACCCGCAGGCTTCCGGCCACCCCCACCACCAGGGTGAGCAGCGCCGACGCAACCATCAGCAGCAGGCCCAGGCCGATGCCGGGATGGGTGGGCAATTCCAATACGCGGCTGGTGTAGACCCGGGCCAGTCCCCAGGCCAGGGCCGTGGCCAACACCGCGGAGCTGCCGCCCAGCAGCAGGAATTCCCAGGCGAGGCTGCGCAGGAGGGTGCCGTGGGAGGCCCCGATGGTGCGCAGCATGGCCAGATCCCGCTGGCGCCCCATGCGCCCGGCGATGAGGCTGGCCGTGAGCACCAGGAGCGCCGAGGCGAGCATCAGGGCCGCCAGGGTCCGGGTGATGAGGGCGATGATGTCCAGCACCCGCCCCACCTTCGCCACCACGTCGGTCACGTCGATGATGGTGATGTTGGGGAAGTCCCTGGCCATGGCCACCTGCACGCGGCCCTTGGCGGCGGGATCCGCCTCCGTCGCCAGCAGGTGCACCGCCGGGGCCCCGGCCAGGACCGAAGGATGCATGACGATGAAGAAATTGGGCTGGAAACTCTGCCACTGGACCTTGCGCAGACTCGTCACCCGCCCCTTCACCTCGTTGCCGGATACATCGAAGGTGAGCTCGTCGCCGAGCTTCGCGCCGATGGCGTCCGCAAACCCCTGTTCCAGGGAGATCTCGTCGGCTGAAGCCAGGTTCGGCTGCCAGAAGCGCCCCGCGACAATGGCCTCGGAAGAACCCGGCCGGTCCCGCCAGGTGAGGTTCTGCTCCCGGTTCCGGAAGCCCTCGCCATGCTGCTCGCCGGGGTCCTCGCCCGGTCGCTGGGGCTGGGCCTCCCGGACGGGCCTGCCGCCGATGGCGGCGAGCCGAGCCCGGACGATGGGCGCCTCCAGGGGCTCCCGCCCGGTCTCCGCCTGGAGCCTCGCGGCCACCTGCCGCCATTGGGTGGATTGCACATCCATGAAGAACAGGTTGGGCCGGTTGCCCGCGCCCTGCTGGGCGGCGATGGGCGCCACGATGTCGTCCTTGATGAACTGGGAGGCCGTGGTCAAAAAGACCGCCAGGCCCATGACCGCCATCATCAAGGAGGTGAGGCCGCGCCGCGCTCCCAGCTGCCCGAAGGCGAGACGCAGCGAAAGGGGCATGGCGTTGGCGCTTCTGCGGTAGACGAACAGCAGCAGCCGCGCCGCGCCGTACAGGAGGAGGAAGAGCAGCGCCATGCCCAGGGCGGTGCCCAGGCCCACCATCAGGCTGGGGGCGTTGCGCACGATGAGCAGCACCGACAGCAGGAAGGCCAGGGCCGCGCAGCCGCGGCTCAGCCAGGCACGGCCGCCGCGGAGATCCGCGCCCTCCCGCAGCAGCATGAGCGGTTTCACATCCCCCAGGCGCACCAGGGGCGGCAGGGTGAGGAGCGCGATCATGCCCACCGCCAGCAGGGTTTCCAGCAGGGGCGGCGCCGCGGCGGAGCCCTTGCCGATGACTGCGGGAAACAGGTCGCCCAGCCAGCGCGGGATGAGGGCCGCGACGCCGAGTCCCGCGGCCAGGCCAAGCGCCAAGGCCACGATCAGGAGCAGCACCGTCAGCAGGCCGTAGATGCGGGCCGGCTCCAGGGGCGCGGCCCCCAGGCAGCGCAGGATGGCCGCGTCCCGGGACCGCGCCTCCAGGAAGGCGGTGAGAATGGCCCAGGCCCCCAGCATGGCCAGCAGCAGTGTGGCGAGGCCCAGCTGCTGCACGAAGCGGTTGAGGTTGCGGATGGGCCGGGCCAGCGCCGTGGCCGCCTCCTCGTGGCTGCGCAGGCGCAGTCGTTGGGCGGAACCTCTCACGAGCGCCTCGAGGCCTGCCCGGACTTGGTCGGCATCCGCCCCCGGCACGAGGGTCAGCAGCAGCTTCCCGGAGAACCGCGACCGGGCTGTGAGCAGCCCCAGCCGCTCCGCGTCCAGGCGATCCACGAGGACCCGCGGCCCCATGGTGAAGGCGCTGGCCTGGCGGCTTTCATCCAGGGCGATCACGCCGCCCACGGGGAGGAATCCATCTCCGAGGCCAACGGCTGTGTGGCTGGCGAGGGAGCCTGGTGGCGCCGATCGGAGTCCCCAGGGATCGGCCAGTCCCCGCTCCACGAACACGGCCCCGGAGCCGCCCACTCGGGGCGGCACGGTGGGAGGAACGCCGTTGAGTTCCAGGCGCCCCACGAGGGGATAGCGCCCATCCACCGCCCGCACTTCCACCAGGCGGCTCAGGATGGCCTCGCCTTCGCCGGTGTGGGCCATGCTCACGAAGTCGTAGACGAGGCTGTGGCCCTGGATGCCCGGCAGCGCCGCCGCGCGCTGCAGCACCTCCTCGGGGAAAGGCCCCGTGGACGTGATGGAGAAATCCGCCCCCAGAAGGGACCGGGATTCGGCGCGGATGCCGCTGAGCACCCGGGCGCTGAAGCCGTAGGTCGCGAAGAAGGCCGCGAAGCCCACCGCCAGGCAGAGGGCGATGACGAGCAGGCGGCCCTTCTGGCGGGCGGCCTCCCGCAGGGCCATGCGGAGGGCGAACCTCATGCCACGCCCGCCGCGACGCGGCCCCGCTCCAGGGCGATGTGCAGGCCCAGGCGGCCGGCGAGGTGCGCGTCATGGGTCACCAGCACCAGGGTCGCGCCCAGATCCCGCTGGAGCTCCAGCAGCAGCTCGAAGACGCGATCCGCATTGACGGGATCGAGCGAACCCGTGGGCTCATCGCAAAGCAGGATGGGTGGGCGCGCCACGATGGCCCGGGCCAGGGCCACCCGCTGGCATTCGCCGCCGCTGAGCTGAGCCGGCAAATGCTCGGCCCGGTCCTCCAGGCCCACCCGCATCAGGGCCTCCCTGGCCTTGGCCACGCCACCCTCCAGGCCGGCGATCTCCGCGGCGATGACCACGTTCTGCAGGGCGGAGAAGTGGGGCAGCAGGTGGTAGGCCTGGAAGATGAAGCCCAGGTTCTGGGCCCGGAAGCGGGAGAGGGCCGCCTCGCTGAGACCCGTGAGGGACTGCCCCGCCACGATCACCTCTCCCGAAGTGGGCTGATCGAGCCCGGCCATGAGGCCCAGCAGCGTGCTCTTGCCGCTGCCGCTGGGCCCCTGGATGGCCGCGGAGGCGCCCGTGGGAATCTCCAGGCTGACTTCCTGGAGCACCTTGAGGGTTTCTCCCGAGGGGGACAGGAAGGTCTTTGATACCGAGCGGATGGAGATCATGGGACACCCTCGACACCAGACTAGCCGCCCTGCTCCCGGTTCCACCGGGTGCTGGCCGGATGCTGTGCTGCCATGCTTGGGCCATGAAGCATGCGAGCCCTGCCATCGCCGTGTGGACCGTCCTGGCGGCCCTGGTGGGCGCCTGCAACCGAAAAGGCCGGGAACCGATCGTTCCGGCGGTGTCTCCCGCCCAGGCTGAGCCGCCGGATCAACCTTCCAAGGGCACCCTGGTCTTTCTGGGTGACAGCCTCACGGCGGGTTTGGGTTTGGCGAAAGAGCAGGCCTTCCCAGCCCTCATCGAAGCTCGCCTGCACACGGCACACCGGCCCTGGAAGGTGGTCAACGCCGGCGTGAGCGGCGACACCACGGCGGGCGCCGTCGCTCGGCTGGGCTGGGTCTACAAGCAGAGGGTGGATGTGCTGTTCGTGTGCCTCGGCGCCAACGATGGCCTGCGGGGCATTCCCGTGGCCGAGACGGAACGGAACCTTCGCCTCATCCTGGACCACGCCAAGCGGGAAGGCAGCCGCGTGGTCCTCGCGGGCATCCAGCTGCCCGAGAACTACGGTGCAGACTACCGCTCCGCCTTTGCCCGGATCTTTCCCCGCCTCGCGAAGGAATACCGGGTGCCGCTGCTGCCCTTCCTCCTTGAAGGCGTGGCCATGGACCCGCGCCTCAACCAGCCTGATGGCATCCACCCCAATGCCGAAGGGGCCCGCATCGTCGCGGATCGGGTCTGGGGCGCCTTGGAACCAGTTCTCCACTGATGGGAGAACCTGTTCCTCGACAGCCTTGGCGCCGATTCCATCAACCCTCCTGGTGCTGATGTCAGCGCAATCCGTGTTCGGCCTTGAACACCGGCCAGTCGGCCTTGGCCCGGAGAAAGGCCTCCACGTCGGGACAGAGCAGGAAGGGATTGGTGTGCCGTTCCAGGGCGATGGTGGAACTGGGCCGGGCGCCGTAGTCATGGCCGGGCCAGAGGGTTGTGTGGGGCGGCCACTCGCGCAGCAGGCGCTGGAGGCTGGCCCATTCGGTGCGGCCGTCGGCCTCGGTCTGGGTGCCGCCCACCTTGCCCACGAAGAGCAGATCGCCCGTGAACCCCGCATCCTGTCCCTCCACCAGGAAGGCCAGGTGATCGTGGTAGTGGCCGGGCACATGCCAGACGCGGATCGAGAAGGCGCCGAAGGGTACCGAGTCCCCGTCCCGAAGCGTGAGGTCCACGGGACCCGGATGCCCCGGCCCGCCCGCCACCAGGGCCCCCGTCAGGGCCTTGGCTCCCTCGTTGCCGTTGGCATGGTCCGCATGGCCATGGGTGTTCAGGATGTGGGTGATCTTCAGGCCCTGGGCCCGGGCCCGTTCCACCACCAGTTCAGGCGTGTAGGAGGGATCGATGAGCACGCCCGAACCGGCCTCGCGGTCACCCAGCAGGTAGCCGAAATTGCGGTCTCCGCCGACCCGGATCTGCTCGAAGATGAAGCGCATGGTGTCTCCTCAGGCTGCCATCCCAGAATCTCACCCCTTGAACCGGAAAGGCCCCTTGATGCGCGATGAACGTTCCCATCTCATCCAGGGTCTCTGGCGCATCGGCCAATGGGGTCTGGGCCCGGCCGGAGTGGCCAACCTTGTGGAGGGCTGCCTGGACCTGGGCATCGAGACCTTCGACCTGGCGGATATCTACCACGATTACCAGTGCGAGGAGCAGTTTGGCGCCGCCCTCGCCGCCTCCAAGTCGCTGAAGTCCCGCATCCGGGTGATCTCAAAATGCGGGATTGCCCTCGTCACGCCCAAACGGCCGCTCCACCGGGTGCAGCACTACGACACCAGCTGCGCGCACATCGTCGCTTCCGTCGAGCACTCCCTGACCGCGCTAGGTCTGGAAACCCTCGACCTGCTCCTGATCCATCGCCCGGATCCGTTGATGGATGCCGACGACGTCGCCAAGGCCTTCGAGCAGCTCAAGCGGTCCGGCAAGGTGCTGGCCTTCGGCACTTCCAACTTCCTTCCGCACCAGTTCAATCTCTTGCAGAGCCGGCTGCCGGAGCCCCTGGTGGCCAACCAGGTCGAGATCTCCCTGCTTCGGACCGAGGCCCTCTTTGACGGCACCCTGGATCATGCCCAGGAACGAAGAACGGTACCCCAGGCCTGGTCCCCCCTGGGTGGCGGCCGCCTGTCCCGGGAGCCCAGCCAATCGGCTCTTGGCCGGGTGCTGAACCGCCTCTCGAAGGACCTGGGCGCCACGCCTGAACAGCTGGCCATCGCCTGGTTGCTGCGCCATCCGGCCGGCATCCGGCCGATCCTGGGCTCGGGCCAGCTGGCACATATCCGTCCGTTGATCGCAGCCCAGAACATCGACCTGGACCGCCAGTCCTGGTTCGAATTGCTGGAAGGAGCCAGGGGACACAAAGTGCCCTGAGACTTCTACAATCGCTCGGCTACCACCACCAGATCCGCCGCGACGGGGCTCCAGGGATCGCCGGTCATGGTGCCCAGCAGTTCCCGGACCCGGAATCCGGTTTCACCCAGCAGGGCTTCCACCTGGGCGCGGCGCCAACCGCGCAGGGAGACTTCCTGGGCCGCGATCAGTTCCAGTGGCGCAGCGGCACCGGGCCGGTAGCGCAGATTGGCGGGTGTGAAGGAGATGCGGCCATCGCCATGATGGGTCATGAGGCGGAGGAACACCGTGCTCTCGCCTTCGGTTTCCCCGGGCCGCAGGGTCACGGGGAAGGTGCGCTCGCCACGATCCAGGATGCGGTCGTAGTTGAGCAGCTGGAGGAGGAAGGGCGCGCCTGGCAGGAGGACGCCCGCAAGGCTGGCAAAGAAGGCCCGGACCTGGTTTTCTTCGCACAGGTGCGGCAGGGTGTTGCCCAGACAGAGGGCGCCGCCCTGCCCATCTTCGACAGGGCCGGCGAGGGACGAGAGGTCGGCCAGCACATAGCGCCCCTCGGGGTGGGCCGCCCGCGCGGCCTCCACCTGCGCAGCAGAGACGTCCACGCCGGTCGCCTCGAAGCCCAGCGTGGTCAGGAAGCGGCTGTGCTCTCCGCTGCCGCAGCCGAGGTCCAGAATGCGGCGCGAAGGCGCCCCCGCAAGCACCCGCTGGAACAGGGGCGCCTCCCGCTGGAGCCTTTCCGACCAGGCGATGAGCCCGCGGTAGGCGATGCGTCCGTAGGCATCAGGCTCGGTGGTCATGGGCTACCGGGGCCACAGCCAGCCGAAGACGCCAGCCGTGAGCAGACCATAGATGAGGCCATCAACGACATCCTTGCAGACCGTCTTCCAGGGCTTGCCCCACCAGATGCCGCCCTGCACGCTGCCGCCCGCGAAGGTCAGGAAGGAGACGGTGCCCACCACGCGGAACACCCGCAGGTAATGGGTGCCTGCGGGCAGCGTGGCGGCTGCCACGTAGGCGGCCATGAAGGCGACCGCGATGGCGTAGAGGAACCAGAGGCCGAGGGCCTTGCCCATGGCCGGAAGGCCATTGGGGGAAACCACGAGGAAGGCCACCGGTCCTTCCGTCCACTTCTTCACCACTTCGGGTTTCTCCCGGTCCTTCATGTCCGGGGTGTAGGGAAGGAAATACTGGCCGGGCGCCGGAGGATTCTGGCCCAGGGCAGCCCGGACGCTTTCCTCGTCAGGCAGGCCGTGGTAATCCGAGTTGTGCCACTTGAAAATCATGTGGATCAGGCTGCTGGCGAGGAAGATGACTACCGCCGAAAGCAGGATGGGCAGCCAGAGCTGGGCGAGCATGTGCATGGAGGCTCCTTTCAGTGTGTGGACACCGCATCCTGGTAGCCCTGGGTTCCGGCGTCAAGCCCTGCGCGGTTTCCGGGGCCCGGGCGCCGACCGGGAACCCGTCAGCGCATCCACTTCGTCGATCCATCCGGCCCGGGCATTGGGGAAGGCATCCGCATAGGGCACGTAAGGCTTCACATCCAGGACGGGGGTTCCGTCCAGAAGATCCACGCCGCGCAGGCGGAGGGTGCGTCCCTCCACAGCCACCAGTTCCACCGAGGACAAGCCGATGCCATTGGGACGATGGGGCGATCGCGTGGCCAGCACGCCGCGCTTCTGCCGCGGCCCCCGGGGCGGCTGCACGAGGGGCGCCCAGCCCTCGCTCAGGTGAAAGGCGAACACGAGCCACACCCGCTCGAAGCCCTCCAGATCCCGCAGCACCGATTCCGGCAGGTCCGCATCCAGCTCCAGCAGGGCTTCGGCGGAGGCTCCGGTTTCCGTGCCCTCCACTACCGTGGGCTGATGGGGCGCATCGATGCGCCGCGCATAGGGCGTGCGTACGAAGCCGATGGGACGGTAGGTGAAGGCGGTCGGTTCCATGAGGGAAGGGTAGCGCCCCCGTGAAGAAGAAGTCAGGTGCGCAACCTCCCCGGGCAAGGTCACCCTGATGGGGATTTCAAGCCAACGGGGAGGTTTCATGTCCAGACAGCCGAGCGAATCGTCGATCCTGGCGCGCGGAGGCTCTGGCCTGCTGCACGCCGCCGTCGGCTTGGCGCTCAGCCTCGCCTTCGCCTGCCACGGAGGCGGCAGTTCCGGCGGCGGTGCACCGGCCCAAGGCACAGCCCCCGCCATCACGACGCAGCCCGCCAGCCAGATGGTCACGGTGGGACAGACGGCCACCTTCACCGCCGTGGCCACGGGCACGGCACCCCTCAGCTACCAGTGGAGCCGCAACGGCAGTCCCATTCCCGGCGCCACCTCCGCCACCTACATCACCCCCGCCACCGTGCTCGCGGACAGCGGCGCGTCCTTCGTGTTGACCGTGTCCAACGGCATCGCCCCAGCGGCCACGAGCCATGCCGCCATCCTGACCGTCAGCGCGACCGCGACCGCCCCCAGCATCACCACCCAGCCCAGCAATCAGGTCGTCACGGCCGGGCAATCGGCCACCTTCACCGCGGCGGCCACCGGCAGCGCACCCCTCGCCTACCAGTGGAACCGCAACGGCAGTCCCATCTCCGGCGCCACCACCGCCTCGTACACCACGCCGCCCACCATTCTGGCCGACAACGGCGCCGCCTTCACGCTGACCGTTTCGAACGGCGTGGCGCCCAATGCCACCAGCGACGCCGCCACGCTCACCGTCAATCCGGCGGGCACCAGCGTCAATACGCCCCGCATCCTGCCCAACGCCATCAGCCTCGCGGCGCAGAAGGTCGCCTCCGGCAATCCGGCCGTCCAGGCGCAGTGGACCACCTTCCTCGCGACCCTGGATGCGGGCCTGCCCGTGGTCGTCCCCAGCGAGGGCATCTACCAGGCCAGCGAGCTGGAGGCCGTTCCCGACTACGCCCTGGCCTATCGCCTGCTGCGGGGCACCGATCAGGCCCGGGCCGAGAAGTATGCGGACAAGGCCATCGCCCTCATCCGGTCGGCGCTGCACGATCACCAGAAGGGGGACTGGATCGCCGAGCAGTTCCTGGCCCGGGGGAACGGCAGCACCACCGCATTCACGCTGCCCAACGCGGACCTGGACCTCGCCACCCTGCAGGTCCTCGTGGGCCCTGTGACGACCTTCCCGGTGGTCAAGGGCGCTTCCGGAGGCCAGGACGATACCGGGGAGTATTACTCGGTGTTCCTGAAGGCCAGCCGCACCTCGGATGGGCCGGCGGATTTCGTCCGGGGCGTGGACTGGCGCCAGAACGGCGACTGGCCCGCCAGCGTCATCGACTGGTCCTTGAACAGCGCCAACCAGCCCGCAACGGGCAGCACCTATTTCGTCACCCAGGCCTCGCCCTACAACGACCCGATCCTGCGGCTCTCCTTCGACGCAGCCAATCCCACCAATCCCGCCCGGGATATCTCGGTGGATGCGGCCAGCCACACCTTCACCATCCGCACGGGCAGCGCCTTCACCCTGGCGGCCCCCCCCAGCCCGGCCCAGGCCGTCTTCGTGCAGTACAGCTACGGCACCCACGCCGCCGACTACAGCACCCTGGCCTACCAGCAGACCAGCATGGGCGATGGCGGCTTCAACTCGGCCTTCATCGACACCGGCTACACCTCCCGGTACCTCGGCAAGGATGTGGCGCTCGGCTACGACTGGCTCTACGACTATCCCGGCTTCTCGCCCGCCCTGAAGGCCGAGGTCGAGACCATGCTGGGCAAGTGGTACAACTACTACCGGAACCATGGCTACTACTACGGCCATCCCGGGTCCAACTACGGGGCGGGCGAGTACATCAGCAACCTGTACACGGCCCTGGCCCTCCAGGGGCGAGCCAGCTTCGCCATCACCGACGGCAGCGCCGCCAACCAGTTCGACGGCGCCACGGTGGTGGACCCGGCCACCTCGGCACCCCTGACCCCCGCCGCCGACATGCTGGCCCTGCGGAACCAGAACCTGGTGCCCCTGCTCACAGGCGCCATCACCGCCACCACGGGCCAGGGCAGCCTCAAGGGCGGCTGGTGGGCCGAGGGCTGGAACTACGGCCAGATGGCCACCCGCAGCCTCCTGCTGGGGGGCCTGGCCCTGGAGCAGGCGGGCCTCCTGACCCAGGCCACGGAGGAGCGCGCCTGGGCCGGCGAGGTCATCGCCACCCTCATCCATGCCCAGCCCGACCAGGCCACGATCTACGACGGCGGCGACTGGTACGCCTACCCCGCCCCCTTCGTGGGCAAGGACCTCCTGGCCATGCTGGCCGCCGCGTGCAGCGATGGTACGGCCAAAGGGTACGCCAGCCACATCCTGAGCACCTATCCAGGCAACCCGACCCCCAATGCGGTGAATCTCCTGTTCCTGGATCCCACCGCCACAGGTCCGGACTGGAGCGGCAGCCTGCCCCTGCATCACCTGGCCGAGGGCGCGGGCCTGGTGACCGCCCGCGCCGACTGGACCTACCAGTCCACTTGGCTGTCCTTCCAGGTGGGCAACATGATCGCCGCGGATCATCAAACCGACTCCCCCGGCGTGTTCCAACTGAGCCGGGGCGCCAACCAGCTGCTCATCAACGGTAATTCCCCCAACGAACAGCAGTATCCCAAGTGCTTCTCCAACACGGTGCAGATCGATGACGACGCAGACGGCGCCCAGACCTACCGCTTCAATCCGGGCGCCTGGTATTTCGTGGGTTCCACCATCTGGGAGACCTACAATCCGGCCTCGGTCGGAGCGCCCGGCTGCCAGCTGGAGCACTTTGAAGCGACCGCGGACCACGTCTATGCCTCCGGGGACTACCACGCCGCCTTCTACCGGGCCGGCGCCACTTCCACGGCCGACACCTCGGCCACGGAACTCACCCGCCAGGTGGTCTACCTCCGTCCGGACTACACGATCGTGCATGATCGGGCGGGGACCAAGAAGGCTTCCTACCCCAAGGTGCTGCGCTGGCACTTCAACAGCCTGCCCACGGTGAGCGCGCCCTCTTCCGCCCAGGCCGGCGGCGGTTCCGCAGTCTGGAACGCCCCCGTCACCTTCCAGACCACGGTGGGTTCCAGCAAGCTCTTCGGGCTCACCTTCGGCACCGCCAAGAATGCCCCGGGGCTCCTGCCCCTGGGCATTCCCGCCGCCAATGCCTATGCCAGCATCGCCCTCCTGGAACTGGGCGACCAGGATCCCTGCCCCCTGCCCACCTGCGGGGACGCCAGCCTGCTCGCCTCTTACACGCCCACGGCCACCACCCTGGCCGCCCAGGATGCCAGCGCCGGGACGCCGGTCTATGCCCTGCTGTTCACCAACGATTTCACGAGCCCCGCCGCGCCCACGAATGTGCGCTACACCTCGGTCTTCCAGACGGCTTCCGCCGCCGCAGCGGCCATGGATGCCTGCACGCCCCTCTTCAGCGCGGACGCCTCGCTGGAAGGCGCCCGCATCGGCCAGGCGGTGGTGCTTTTCGGCAAGGATGGCCCCATCCCCGGCGGGTTCACCTATGCCACCGGCACGACCACGTCCGTCCTGAATCACCTGATTGTGGATCTCGTTCCCGGCGCCAGCTACACCATCTCCGTCAGCACCGGCACCGGCGGCCAGACCCTCAGCGCCAGCGCTGAGGGCGTGTTGGCCTTCAGCACCACGCCTCCCTCCGGCGCCTCGCAGACCGTGACGGTGAGCAAGAACTGACCGGCCCTGTCGAACCTGCAACCAGACGCTCCGCAGCCAGGTGATCAGCGGAGGTCTTGAGCGAAGGGTCAGGCCTTCGGCCCATTACCCAGGAATGTCAGCCTCGACGAGCTGGCCGAGAAGCGTGAGGGATTCCTGCCAACCGAGGTAGCAGGCTTCGGTGGGAATGACTTCCGGAATGCCCTCCTGGACGATGCTGAGCTCAACCCCGCAAGAGACCTGGCGAATGGAAATGGTCGTCCGCATTTCACCTGGGAGATTCCCATCTTCAAATTTGTCGGTATGCCGGATCAATTCATTCGGGCGGAGATCAAGGAATTCGCCACCAAAGGACTCTTCACGGCCGGTCGAGAAGTTCGTGAAGGACATCCTGAACGTGCCGCCAACCCTGGCATCGAGATGGTGGACCTTGCCCGTGAACCCATGGGGTGGCAGCCACTTGGCCATGGCCTCCGGCTCCAAAAAGGCCCGGTAGACCCGGTCAGGTGTGGATCGAAGCACGCGATGAAGGCGAACGGTTCCAGTAGCCATGCGCGGTTCTCCTTGGATGTGTTGGTTCGATGCGCGCCATCCCGGGTTCATTCCAGGCAAGCCGGACCGCCCGCCGAAAGCTGCGAGGCGGCCCGAAGGCTGAACGGAACCCGCTTGTCGGAACAAGACAGGGGCAAGCAGGCTTGGCGGGTTGGGCCCGACCTGAACGGAGGGTCAGACCGCGCTGTTACGGCGATCTTGCAAGGACTTTTCGAAGGCGGCATCCCCGGTGCCTGGAAAGGCGACCAGCCCCAGACCCAGGCCTTTGAGCTTGTTTTGCCAGAGGACCTGTCCCGAAGCGGCATCCAGGCAGAAGAGCTCTCCGCCAGCCCCTGCAAAGACCTTGTCCTCCCGCTGGTACACGGTGACCAGGGAGGAAGGTTTCAACTTGGTGCGCCAGAGTTCAGTGCCGGAAAAGGAATCAACCGCGACCGCGTGTCCACCCACGCCGATGACGAGCACATTGCTTTGGAGCTTGGCCATGGGTCCCTCGTGGGAAGAGTATTCCAGGAACCGAAACGGCTTCCACGCGTATGTTGCCTGGTTCGTGCGTGGCCCGGCCCCTGATCAGGATCGCTGTCCTCGGCGCCAGCCTCTGGTACCGTGGCTTCAACCATGGCGACCCCACCCGACCCCCGAAGACAGGAACCCTTCCGCCTGGAGCCAGGCATGCGCCTGCTGGATCGGTTCCAGGTGCGCGCCCTGGCGGGACGGGGCGGCATGGGGGAGGTGGTGCTCGCCTGGGACGAGGTTCTGGAGCGG
>DATEZS010000059.1:0-32433 GCA_035255365.1 Geothrix sp. | reverse complement strand
GAGGCTCAGAAGATCGAAGCCCTGATCCAGGGCGTAGCCAGCCTCCAGGGGGCCGCGTTCATCCGGAATGGCTCCGAACACACGCCTCGGGAGGCTGCCGACCATCTTCGCCTGAAGTGGAAGAACGCCGGCAAACGGGTGAAGACCGCCCCCGACTTCATCCAGTACTGCGCCACCGGCAGTTCCATCAGCGGCAAGGCCTATGAGATCCGCCTTCAGGACGGCCGCACGGTGACGGCCCGGGACTGGTTATGGACCGAACTGAAGCGGATGGAAGCCGGACGCTAACCCCAGCTTTCAGGTATTCGGATCTGGCCCCTGGGCACCCGCTCCCACGCGAACCCGGCTACGAGTTCCTCCGCCCGGCAAGGAGTCGGGTCCGCCTGGGCGCCCAGGCTCCAGCCCAGCCAGCCGAGTACGGTCTCGGTGGAAATGCCTTGCGCGGCCAGTGCCTCCAGACCCAGCGCCCCCGCCCTTTTCCCGAGGCGGCCGCCATCGGGACCCACCACCATCCCGAGGTGGGCGTAATGCGGACGGGGCAGCCCCAGGGCCTCCTGGAGCCGGATCTGGGTGGCCGTCACAGACCGCAGGTCCCCGCCCCGGACCACTTCCGTCACGGCCTGGGCCCCGTCGTCCACGACCACCGCCAGGTGGTAGGCGTAGCAGCCGTCGCGGCGGAAGAGCAAGGGATCCCCCGTGATCCTGTCCGGCTCATCCTGCTGGGGGCCCAGCAGCCGATCCGTCCAGCTCACCGGCCCCTCGGGCAGCCGCAGCCGCAGTGCCCGGTCGTAGCCCTCCCAGTCCCGCCTCCGGCAACGGCCCGGGTAGGGCCGGAGGCCGTCTTCCGCATGGGGCGCCGAGGCCAGCATCTGCAGATCCTTCCGGGTGCAGGCGCAGGGGTAGAGGCGCCCAGCCCGATGCAGCTCGGAGAGTGCCTCACGGTAGGCTTCACTGCGCTCCGATTGCCACAGCACCGGGCCATCGGATTCCAGGCCGAGCTCAGCCAGATCCTTCAGCTGGGCTTCGCCCAGGTCCCGGTTACAGCGGGGACCATCCACATCCTCCATGCGGATGATCCAGCGACCGCCTGCCGACCGCGCGGACAGCCAGGAGGCCAGGGCCGTCCGGAGGTTGCCCAGGTGGAGGATCCCGGTGGGGGAGGGTGCGAAGCGACCGAGGGTCATCCGACTAGCATAGAGGGATGTCCTGGCTCCGCCGCCTTCCCCCCATCCTCCGCGCCCTCCTGGCCCAGGCCGTGGCCTTCGCGCTGGTGGTGGCGCTGGCGCGCCTGGGGCTGCGGTTCACGCCCCTGGTGTGGGTGCTGCTGGATGCGGTGCTGGCGGTGTACCTCTCGAAGGGGCTGGGCCTGGATCCCCGCTGGGTCTTCATGCAAGCCGCCCTGCCCTTTCTCGTCCGCACCCTGTGGGGAGCCCCCATTCCAGCCTGGATCTACCTCGCGCTCTTCCTTGGCCTGGCCTTGGTTTTCGGCGGAGGTCTCCTCACCCGGGTGCCCCTCTACCACGCCAGCCGCGATGCCTGGGAGAAGCTGGAGGGCCTCCTGCCCGCGCCCTCGGGATTCCGGTTCGCGGACCTGGGCTGTGGCTTCGGCGGCCCCCTGGCGCATCTCGCGAAAGCCCGTCCCGATGGCATCTTCCTCGGGGTGGAAGCCTCCCCCTTCTCCTGGCTGGTGGCTTGGCTGCGCTGCCTTCCGCAGCGGAATGTGCACATCCGCCTGGGCAGTCTCTGGCGGATGGATCTCGCGGATCTCGACGTGGCCTACGCTTTCCTCTCCCCGGTGCCCATGGCCGCCCTCTGGGCGAAGGTGCGTCGCGAGATGAAGCCCGGCAGCCGTTTCATCAGCCACAGCTTCGAGGTGCCCGAAGAAACGCCCCACCACGCCATTCCGGTGAAGGGACGCGATGGGGCGCGGCTGCTGATCTGGAACCTATGAAGGGATGGACCCCTCAGTGGGCTCTCCCTGCCATGCTGGCCACGCCCACCCCAATCGCCACGACGATGGCGAGCACGTAGAAGCAGAGCACGGTGATCATCAGGATGCCCATGTAGCGCCAGAAGGATTTCTGCGCGACCAGGGCTTCGGTCAGATCGCCCGGCGCATGGCTGTCGAGGAGGTTGCCGATCCGGCTGGCAAAGCGGTTGAGAAAGATCACGGCGGGCAGTTGGATGCCCGCCATGACCAGGTAGGCCACCATCATGCCGATGCCGAAGCTGGCGGGAAGCGCGCTGTTCCCGCGCAGGGAACCCAGCGACAGCATCGCCAGGGCTCCCAGGACCATGAATCCGGTCCCGATGAACCCGAGGACGGCCAGGAACCGGACCCAGGGCTTGGTCTGCCGCAGGGCTTCCACCATGGGCGGCATCACCTCGCTGGAGTCCCGCCTTCCTTCCGGAAGACCCTGGACCGTGGCCCGCGGCGTGGCATAGGGATTGGCTGATGGCTTCGCTTCGGGGCGGTCCAGAAGGATGGGCCCGGGCGTCGGGCTCATGGGCGCGGGCAGGGGCGTCCTGAGCCCGGGAATCTGTCCCGCGGCCACCCAGGTCGCCATGCCCTCGCTCCAGACGAGGACATCCCAGCCCAGGGCCCCTGAAGCCAGCATGGCTTTCAGGGCCTCCTCCTCCACTGGACCCAGGGGCTGACCGTTCTGAAGGTAGTTCCACTGGGACGCCATGGTTCATCTCCGGAGGTTTGCATTGGGTGAAGACTTTTCGACTGTGGCTACCCTACCAGCCCAGGAGGTAGGCGAATACCAGCGGGGCCACGATGGTGGCATCGCTCTCGACGATGAACTTGGGGGTGTGGATGCCCAGCTTGCCCCAGGTGATCTTCTCGTTGGGCACGGCGCCGGAATAGGAGCCGTAGCTGGTGGTGCTGTCGCTGATCTGGCAGAAGTAGCCCCAGAGCGGCACCTCGGTCAGTTCCAGGTCCTGATGGAGCATCGGCACCACGCAGATGGGGAAGTCGCCGGCGATGCCCCCGCCAATCTGGAACATGCCCAGGGGCGCTTTCTTCGTGACGTCCTGGTAGTGCCTGGCCAGCCAGGTCATGTACTCGATGCCGGTGCGCACCGTGTGGACATTCTTGATCTCGCCCCGGATCACGGCGGCGGCGTACATGTTGCCGAGGGTGCTGTCCTCCCAGCCGGGGACGACGATGGGCACATTCTTTTCCAGGGCGGCGAGCATCCAGGAGTTCTTGGGATCGATCTGGTAGGACTCCTTCAGGACGCCGGATTTCAGCACCTGCTGGAAGAACTCGTGGGGGAAGTAGGACTCTCCGGCCCGGTCCGCCCTGGTCCAGACGTCCAGCATGGCCTTCTCCATGCGGCGCATGGCCTCCATCTCGGGGATGCAGGTGTCGGTGACGCGGTTCATGTGGCGGTCGAGCAGGGCCTTTTCGTCCACGGGGGTGAGGTCGCGGTAGTGGGGCACGCGCTCATAGAAGTCGTGGGCCACCAGATTGAAGATGTCCTCTTCCAGGTTGGCGCCGGTGCAGGTGATGAGGTGGATCTTGTCCTGGCGGATCATCTCGGCCAGGGAAAGGCCCAGTTCCGCCGTGCTCATGGCTCCCGCCATGGACAGCATCATTCGCCCGCCGTCGGCCAGGAAGGCGCGGTAGCCCTCGGCGGCGTCCACCAGGGCCGCGGCATTGAAATGCCGGAAATGGTGCTTCACGAAGCTTCCCACCGGGCCCAAGTTTGCAGCTGCTTGCGACATAAATCCTCCGAATCCTTCTATTCTGCCAGGGGGGGCCCCCCGGACCGAGCGCAGAATTCAACCCTAGACCTTCATGGCCGATGAATCAGGCAGGAGCTGCAGCATGTTTTTCATCATCGGACTGGTGGTTGTCTTTGCCGCGGTCATCGGGGGCTACCTGATGGAGGGCGGCAGCATCCCTACGCTCCTGCATCCGCTGCCGGCGGAAGGGCTCATCATCTTCGGCGCTGCGGCCGGCTCCTTCCTGGCCGCCAACCCCATGACCCTCATCAAGCGGGTGGTCGCGGACCTGTCCAAGCCCTTGAAGGGAAGCCCCTACACCAAGGCGGTGTACATGGAAGTCCTCATGATGCAGTACGAGGTCTACGTGAACATCAAGAAGGGCGGCCTCCTGGCGCTGGAACAGGATGTGAACGACCCCCACAATTCTTCCATCTTCAAGAAGTATGGGACCTTCACCCACAACCATCACGCCATGGATTTCTTCTGCGATTCCATGAAGCTGCTGATCAATGGCAGCGCCAAGATGGATGAGATCGATCAGGTTCTGGACGCGGATCTGGATGTCCATCACGCCGAGAATGCCGCCCCCGGCGCCGCCGTGGGAGTCATGGCCGATGCCTTCCCGGCTTTCGGTATCGTGGCCGCCGTCATGGGCGTGGTGGTCACCATGGGCTTTCTGGACCAGCCTCCCAATGTCATCGGCGCCAAGGTCGGCGCCGCGCTGGTGGGCACCTTCCTGGGCATTCTGCTGTCCTACGGCGTCTTCGCGCCCCTGGCCAAGAACATCGATGCCGTGAATGCCGCGGAGGCCTACTACTTCGCCTGCATCCGCGCCGGCCTCACCAGCTTCGGCAACGGCGCCGCCCCCATCACCGCCGTGGAGTTCGCCCGGCGCAACATCCCCTCCACCGAGCGCCCGGGCTCCGGTGAGCTGGAGGAAGTGGTGCGGCAGATCAAGCCGAGGTGATGAGCGATGGCTGATCAAGCGGCACCCGAGATCAAGATCAAATACGTCAAGAAGCGGGGCGGGCATGGGGCTGCCCATGGCGGCGCCTGGAAAGTGGCCTACGCCGATTTCGTGACGGCCATGATGGCCTTCTTCCTGCTGATGTGGCTCCTGAACAGCGCCAATCCCAACACCAAGGCCGGCATCGCCGGCATGTTCCAGGATCCCAATTTCTTCAACACCGAGCGCGGCAAGGAGATCCTCGCCGAGCACGGCAAGGGCATTCTCCCTGGGGGCCGGGGCATGGCCCCAGGCCCGGACGGCGAGGGCGGCACGGATACGAATGCGGTGAATCCCGGCGCGGCCAAGCTCGAGCAGGAGGCCCTGGAGTCCACCGCCGAATCCATCGAGAAGGCCTTCCAGCAGGATGAACTGCTCCAGGCCTTCCAGGACCAGATCAGCATGGACTTCACCGATGAGGGCCTGCGCATCCAGATCCAGGACAAGGCCGCCCAGGCCCTCTTCGACAGCGGCAGCGCCAACCTCAAGCCCTATACCCTGTCCATCCTGAAGGAAATCGCCAAGGAGCTGGGCAAGCTGCCCAACCGCGTGGTCATCGGCGGTCACACGGACGCGGCCCAGTATGCAAACAAGGCCTACACCAATTGGGAACTGAGTGCCGACCGGGCCAACGCGGCCCGGCGCGTCATGGAGAGCGTCTCCGGTGGCCTCCGCCCCAACCAGGTGCGCCGGGTCACGGGCTATGCGGACACCATCCCCCTGGAAGGCAAGGATCCCAAGGACCCCCAGAACCGCCGCATCTCCATCGTGGTGGTCTCCGCCGCCAGCGAGGCCATCGAATCCAGGCACCAGAAGACCGTGCCCCGGGAACTCACCGGGGAGAAGTGACCGGATCCTGAAGCGTCCCAAAAAAGAAGCGCCCGGAGGTACGGGCGCTTCGAGAGGGTAGGTTTGGCGGGATTTCGAGTGGTGGGGAGTGTAAGCGGGAGTCCCGCAAGCAGGACTGGGGTCAATTGGTGGGATGTTTGGTGGCGGGAAGCCCTTGCGGGCACCTCACCGACAACCATATCACCGTTCGGGACTGGGCAGCACGAAGAGGGCGGGGTCCACCCCGCCTTTGTTCCAGCCGGAAAAACGGAGGGTGACTTCCGACCCATTCGGTTCTGTGAGGGTCATGGTCGAAAGGACCGCCCGCCCCTGCGCCTGAACCGGCGGGGCGAATCGCGCGGTGCGCGCCAGCTTCCCCGAAGGCATGCGGAACTCGGCCTTCAGGGGCAGCAGCCCCTCCTTCGCCACCCACAAATACACCTGCCGGGCGCTGGAGACGGCGCGGCGGGCCCGCAGGTCCAGGCGCCAGCAATCCTGGTCGCCCAGCCTGTCCGTATCCACCTTTTCGACGAGGTAATCCTCGCGAAAACGCGTGCGGGCCACGTCCCCCCCCGCCGCAGGGCCCATGAGCCGTTGCTGGGGCGTCACCCGCACCGGCCGCTTCGTGCCCGGCAGCAGCAGCCACATCTGGTCCCCGAGCATCAGGACACTGCGGCCCTTCTCCTTGGGGCTCAGGCCGTCCAGGCGGGCGTCCCCGTCCTCCCGGGCGGATACGCGCCAGTGCTGTTCCGTCTTGGCATCCTTGACCGTCAGTTCCATCGAGAAGGTGGGCCAGGGATGGCGCAGGCGATCCACCCGCTCAAGGATCTCCTCACCACTCTGGGCCAGGAGCGACAGGCAGGCGAAACCCAGCAGGAAGGGTCGCATCAGCTGCGACCGTAGTCATCCTGGAGCCGCTCGATATCGGCCTCGTCGAAGGTTCCGAAACTCACTTCCATGACGCGCACGGCCTCGGCCGTGCCGGCATCGCAGCGCAGGCGGTGGGTGCTGCCCAGGGGCAACCAGATCTCCTCGCCCACCGCCGGGCGCAGTTCCTCGCCATCGCGATCCACTACGACCCCCGGATCCAGCGCCACCCACAGCTCGCCGCGGTGGCTGTGCCGCTGGAGGCTCAGCTTCTGGCCCGGCTTGCAGGTGAGGATCTTCACCGTGCAGGGCGTGTTCAGGGCGTATTGATCGAAAGAGCCCCAGGGCTTGTCCACATGCAAAGTCTCAGGTCGTTTCATGGCTTGTTCTCGCTGAAAAGGGAATCATCAACTCCGCTCGGCGCCGCCTCGCGGGGGGCTCTGGAACTACCCCCGGATCGCACGCCACGCCTGTGGCGTGCTCCCGCTCACCCTGCGGGTTCGCGGACGGGGCCCCATCCACCAGGGCTTGTCCACATGCAAAGTCTCTGGTCGTTTCATTTCATCTCCCGCAGCCCTTAGCCTACAGCCTTACAACAGCTCTTCGCGGCCATTGGCCTTCAGGTACTCCACGATCTGCTTGACGCTCTGGGCCCGGTCGCGATGACAGATGAGGAGCGCGTCCTCCGCATCCACGACGATCAGGTTCTCCACGCCGCTGGCGGCGATGAAGCGCTTGCCGCCGAAGAAGGCACTGTCATGGGTGTCGATCAGGAAGGTGTCTCCCAGGCTCACGTTGCCCTGGGCATCCGCCGTCTGGAAATCGATGGCCGCGGGCCAGGAGCCCACATCGGACCAGCGGAAGCGGGTGGGCACCACGGCCACGGTGCCGGCCTTCTCCATGAGCGCCACATCAATGGCCACCTGGGGCAGCTGGCTGTAGGCGGTGGCGAGCGCCTGAACCTGGGCCCCGGCCTTCACCCAGGCATCGAGGGGCGCCAGCACATCGGGTGCGTGCCGTTCCAGCCCGGTGCGGAAATCCTTCAACGTCCACACGAACATGCCCGCGTTCCAGAAGTGGCGGCCCGATTCCAGATACTGGATCGCCACTTCCACCGGGGGTTTCTCCCGGAAGGCCTTCACCTTGAGCACGGCCCCCTGCCCCTCGGATTCGATGTAGCCATAGCCGGTTTCAGGGTAGGAGGGACGGATGCCGAAGGTGACCAGGTCGCCCTGTTTCTGGGCGTGGGCCACGGCCAGGTCCAGGTCCTCCAGGAACAGCTCCCGGTCCCCGATCCAGTGGTCTGCGGAAAGCACGGCCATGACCCCGTCGGGGAATTTCCGCTCGATCTGCACCAGCGCCAGCGCCAGGCAGGGCGCGGTGTTGCGGCCTTCGGGCTCCACCAGCACATTCTCGGGTGGTAGTTCGGGAAGCATGCGCCGGGTCTCCGCCGCCAGATCCTCCGTGGTCACCACGAAGATCCGCTCCGGAGCCACATGGCCCTCCAGCCGGTGGACGGTCTGGTGGAGCAGGGTTTCGGTTCCCACGATAGCCAGAAACTGCTTGGGACGGGCGTTCCGGCTGCGGGGCCAGAACCGCGTGCCGCGACCGCCAGCCATCACGACGGCGACCATGGAATCCGTGGGCGTTCCCGACATCTGCGACCTCCCGAACGACTGCAATTTCCCAGAAAACCACGGCTCCGCAGACATCCACAAGGCCTAACGCGAAAGGACCTTCACCAGGGTGCTGAGATCTTCGGGCGGCGCGGGCGCCGGTTCCATGATCTTGGAGATGGGCTGAGCCACCAGCTGGCCCCCCAGCTCTCCGAGGTAGAAGCCGGATTCGCCCCGGACCAGGCGCCGGACCGCTTCGGCACCCCAGCGGCTGCCCCAGATGCGATCCAGGGCCGTGGGGCTGCCGCCCCGCTGGACATGGCCGAGCACGACGACCCGCAGATCCAGGCCATAGTCCTGCACCAGCCGGTCGCCCACGGACATGGCGCGACCCACCGCATCGCCTTCCGCCACAACCACGATGGAGCTGCGCTTCCCGCGCTGCCAGTTCTCATTGAGTTGCTTGACCAGGGACTCGTAGCTGTCCTCGGGCGATTCGGGATAGAGCACCGCTTCGGCGCCGCAGGCCAGGGCCGTATGGACCGCCAGCATGCCGGAGCTGCGCCCCATGACCTCCACCAGGAACAGCCGCCCGTGGCTGGAGGCGGTGTCCCGGATGCGGTCGATGGCTTCCACCGCCGTGTTGAGGGCCGTGTCGAAACCGAGCGTCCGATCGGTGCCCGGCAGGTCATTGTCGATGGTCCCGGGGATCCCGGCGCAAGCCACGCCGTGCTCCCGATGGAGGATTTCCGCCGCCCGGAAGCTGCCGTCCCCGCCGATGACCACCAGGGCTTCGATGCCCACGGCTTTCAGATTGGCCGCGGCCTTGGCCCTGAAATCAGGATCGTGGAATTCCGGGCAGCGGGCCGTGTGCAGCATGGTGCCGCCTCGCTGCAGGATGTTGGCGCAGGCGCGGCTGGGCAGGGGCGAGCAATCGCCGTCCAGGAGCCCCTGGTAGCCCCGATAGATGCCCCAGGCTTCGTGTCCCATGGCGTCCGCTTGGCGCACCACGGCCCGGATCGCGGCGTTCATGCCAGGTGCGTCGCCCCCAGAAGTCAGTACTCCGATCCTCATTTGTGCTTCCGGGCAGAAGGAACCTTGGCGGAGGCTCGGGTCTTGCCTTTGGCGCGATGGGCCTTGCCCTTTTGCGCCCGGGCCCTGCGGCTCTTCCGGGAATCCCTCACATGGGCTTCGGGGGGTGGCAGGGGCGGTGGCTCGACGATGCCCCTGGGGAGGGCCGGCAGATCTCCCTCGCCGATGCCCTGGGCGGCGGCCCGCTGATTGCGGACCCGCATCACCGGGTCTTCCGGGGCCTGATGGGCGGAAGCCACCAGGCTCAGGGCTAGGCTACTGACGAACAGGATCCGACGCGGCATGGTCCCTCCAGGGGTGATTATCCCCCAAGGGACCCTCAGTCGTCTGCTTTCTTGGCGGCCTTGGCGGCTTGAGCCGCCTTGTCCTTCATGGCCTTGGCCAGGAATTCCGCCACGATCCGGTCGGCGTCCTCCTTGGTGACATCGGCCATCTGGGCCTCGCGGTGCAGGATGTCCCGGCCCGAGGGTGCCATTTTGGGCAGGTGCTCCTCCATGGGCTGGAGGCGCTCCAGCACATACTGCGAAACCTCGATGAGGCTTCTCCCCACCCGTTCCAGCTTCTGGCGCACCACATCCTGGTACTGGTAGAGGTCGAAGGCCCCCTGGATGTTGTAGGCGCCGTTATCCGCGTGGAAGCCGATCTGTTCCAGCCGATTCGTGAGGGTTTCCAGCTCCTCCGAGGGCGGCACCAGGTTGCGCAGGACATCCTGGCATTCCTTCGCCAGGCTCTGGATCTCCTCGAAGCTGTGCTGGACCACCTCGATCTGTCCGAGGACCCGCTCGGCGCCCCCCTCCTGCTCCTGGGCAATCTGCATCAGCTGGTCTGGAATGGCCTGGTTGTCCCTCGGTTTTTCCGGCATGGGCAAACTCCACTAGGTCTCCTATCGGCCACCTTCCAAAATCTTTGAATCTGCGTGCATGGCCCCCTCGCGATAAACTTACTAATTCGGGCATCTATATCCACCCCGATTCACTCAAGTCAGGAGTTTTCATGGCCATACGCCCCGATGCAGCCCCGGTGGACGGATCTACCCTGGCCGATTGCCTCCAGCCCTTCCCCGCCTCCCGGAAGATTCATGTGGCCGGAACCCTCCCAGGCGTCCAGGTTCCCCTGCGGCAGATCCAGCTCCATCCCACCCGGGACTTCAACGACAAGCTCACGGAGAACGAGCCCGTCGTCCTGTACGACACCTCCGGCCCCTACACGGACCCCACCGTCACCATTGATGTCGCCAAGGGCCTGAATCCCCTCCGCCAGGACTGGATCCTGGGCCGGGGCGATGTGGAGGAGCTGCCCGGCGCCACCAGCCTCTACCGCAAGCTCCGGGAACGCGACAAGGAGCTGGACGCCATCCGCTTCCACGCGGACCGCAAGCCCCTCCGCGCCAAGGCGGGCCGCAATGTGTCCCAGATGCATTACGCCAAGCAGGGCATCATCACCCCCGAAATGGAATTCATCGCCATCCGCGAGAACCTGGGCCGCGAGGCCGCGGGTCTCAAGAGCCGCATCACGCCGGAGTTCGTGCGCGACGAAGTGGCGCGGGGCCGCGCCATCATCCCCGCCAACATCAACCACCCGGAAACCGAGCCCATGATCATCGGGCGGAACTTCCTGGTGAAGATCAACGCCAACATCGGCAACTCCGCCGTGGCCTCCACCATCGAGGAAGAGGTCGAGAAGATGGCCTGGTCCATCCGCTGGGGCGCCGACACGGTCATGGACCTCAGCACCGGCACCAACATCCATGAGACGCGCGAGTGGATCCTGCGCAACAGCCCCGTGCCCATCGGCACCGTGCCCATCTACCAGGCCCTGGAAAAGGTGAACGGCAAGGCCGAGGACCTCACCTGGGAGATCTTCCGCGACACCCTCATCGAGCAGGCCGAGCAGGGCGTGGACTACTTCACCATCCATGCCGGCGTGCTGCTGCGCTACGTTCCGCTCACCGCCAAGCGCGTCACGGGCATCGTGAGCCGCGGCGGCTCCATCATGGCGAAATGGTGCCTCTCCCATCACCGGGAGAACTTCCTCTACACGCACTTCGAGGACATCTGCGAAATCATGAAGGCCTATGACGTGGCCTTCTCCCTGGGCGACGGCCTGCGTCCCGGCAGCACCGCCGACGCCAATGACGAAGCTCAGTTCGGCGAGCTGGAGACCCTCGGCGAGCTCACCAAGATCGCCTGGAGGCACGATGTGCAGGTGATGATCGAGGGCCCCGGCCACGTGCCCATGCACTTGATCCAGGAGAACATGACCAAGCAGCTGGAAGTCTGCGACGAAGCGCCCTTCTATACCCTGGGCCCCCTCACCACGGACATCGCGCCCGGCTACGATCACATCACCAGCGCCATCGGCGCCGCCATGATCGGCTGGTGGGGCTGTGCCATGCTCTGCTACGTAACCCCCAAGGAGCACCTGGGCCTGCCCAACAAGAAGGACGTGAAGGACGGCGTCATCGCCTACAAGATCGCCGCCCACGCCGCCGACCTGGCCAAGGGCCACCCCGGCGCCCGCATCTGGGACGACGCCATGAGCAAGGCCCGTTTCGAGTTCCGCTGGGAGGACCAGTTCAACCTGGCCCTGGACCCCGATACCGCCCGGGAGTTCCACGACGAGACACTGCCCGCCGAGGGGGCCAAATCCGCCCACTTCTGCTCCATGTGCGGGCCCCACTTCTGCTCCATGAAGATCTCCGATGACGTGCGGCAGTACGCCGAGACCCACGGCTACAACGAAGAGGAGGCCCTGCAGAAGGGCATGGAGGAAATGGCGGAAACCTTCGTCCAGAAGGGTTCCGAGGTCTACCAAAAAGCCTGATGCCAGCCCGCCGGGCCCCCTTGTCTCAGCGACAGGGAGGCCCATCATGACGGTCGATGGGCGTGTCCTCTTTAACCGGGGCCTCCTTCCCCTCCCTGTTTGGCCCCGCTGACGCGGCGCGGGCTCGGGTCATCGCGGAACTCCGGGCGGCGGATCAGCGGGTGCGCGCCCATGAGGCCGCCCACAAAGCCGTCGGCGGGGACCTGATCCAGGGCGGGGCTTCCTTCACCTATGTGAGGGGTCCTGATGGCAGGAGCTACGCCGTCGCTGGTGAAGTATCCATCGACACCAGCCCTGTGCCCGGCAAACCGGCGGCCACCCTGGCCAAGGCTCAGCAGATCCAGGCCGCGGCCCTGGCGCCGGCGGATCCCTCACCCCAGGACCGGAGCGTCGCCGCAGCGGCTGCCGCCATGGCCGCCCAAGCCCAGCGGGACCTCCAGCGCACCCAGGCCGCGAACCAAACTGGCCAGAATCTGGATTTGACCGGTTGATCCCCCGCCCTCGACCAGAGGTCTAGGATAAGGTCGCTCGGTCCAACTAACCCGGGACCCAACCTTGGAGGAAGACATGGCGGCGAAACAAATCCTCATGCTCGTCGGAGATTTCGGCGAGGACTACGAAATCATGGTTCCCTTCCAGGCCCTGCTCGCCGTGGGCCATACCGTCCATGCGGTCTGTCCCGACAAGAAGGCTGGTGAATCCATCGCCACGGCCATCCACGACTTCGAGGGTCACCAGACCTACTCGGAAAAGCCCGGCCACCGATTCACCCTCAATGCAACCTTCGCGGACATCAAGCCCGAGGCTTACGATGCCCTGGTGATTCCCGGCGGCCGCGCGCCGGAATACCTCCGGCTCAATCCCAGGGTGCTTGAGCTCGTGCGCCACTTCTTCACCGCGAAGAAACCCGTGGCGGCCATCTGCCACGGCGCCCAGCTGCTGGCCGCCGCGGGCGTGCTGGAGGGGCGCACCTGCTCCGCCTATCCCGCCTGCCGCGCCGAGGTGGAAGTAGCCAGGGGCAAGTATGCCGACATCGCCATCGACGGCGCCGTCACCGATGGGAACCTCGTCACCGCCCCCGCCTGGCCCGCCCATCCAGCCTGGCTAGCCCAGTTCCTGCAGATCCTGGGCACCCGCATCACCCTCTGAAATGAACGCAAAAGGGCCCTGGCTCGGCCAGGGCCCTCGCTTGCCAGTGATCGTCTACTGGACGCCCAGCAGCTCCACTTCGAAGATCAGGTCGGCGTTGGGCGGAATGTCCCCACCGGCGCCCCGGGTGCCGTAGCCCAGGTTCGACGGGATATACAGGGTGCGCTTGCCGCCCACCTTCATGGTCAGCAGCCCCTCATCCCAGCCCTTGATGAGCTTGCCCACGCCGATGGGGATCACCAGTGGCTCATTGCGGTCCAGGGAACTGTCGAACTTCTTGCCCTTGTTTCCCTTGTCGGACAGCCAGCCCGTGTAGTGGACCACGATGCGCTGGCCGCGCTGGGGCAGGGCCCCGGTCCCAACGTGGGTATCGAGGTACTTCAGACCGGACTCGGTGGTGACCATGGCAGGGCCTTTCTGCTTTTTGGTTTTGGGAGAGGTTTTGCGGCGCTGCGCCGCGCCGTCTTGAGGAGCCGCATGCAGTACGGAGGCCGAGAACAACAGCCCGCAAATGGGAATGAACACATGCCGTGGCTTCATCGAATCTCCATTGCGCGAGGTTTGGCGAAAGAAACCGCTCATCGCGTTTTTGATTATCGCGGGAGAAGGAGCCCATTGCCCAGGGCAATCCTCGTCCCCCATGGATCGACAAGCTCCCTGTGATCCAGCACCGGCGCTCCAGAGTCCAACAACAGGAAGGGTCCTGATGGGATTCTTTGCATTGCTGGCGCCAGGGGAGGGCTTTGAACCCGTTGCCGGCGAACCACTCGCGCTTCATCCGCTCCGGCAACGCCCCGCACTGCCTCCACGGCGCGCTCGCGGGCCGGCTGCCTCTCGGGGGTCCAAATCCTCCTGCGGCTGAAACAGAAAAAGTCAGAGGTCCCGTTGGGACCCCTGACTTTTTCTGGCTCCGGAGGAGGGATTTGAACCCCCGACCTAGTGATTAACAGTCACCCGCTCTGACCCCTGAGCTACTCCGGAAGGGGAATGGTTATTCTACCGGATGGGCGCGGGGATTCAAGCGCGAGCTGGTGGCTGTGACCAGAGTCCGCCCGGTTTCAGCTGCGCTGGAGCTCCATCAGGATCTGACGGGCGGCAGCCTTGAGGGTTTCGATGACGCCGGTGCCCTTGCTGGCGACGGCTTCGATCATGGGTTCATTGCGGAACCGCAGGAGGCGCTCGATCTCCGCGACGGGCGCGGCGGAGGGCATGTCGCGCTTGTTGAGCTGGAGCACGTAGGGAATGGAACGGATGTCGAACCCGTTCTCCTTGAGGTTGGTGGCCAGATTGGCGATGGATTCGATGTTGGCCTCCATCCGCGCCCTCTGGCTGTCGGCGACGAAGATGATACCGTCGCAACCGCGGAGGATCAGCTTCCGGCTGGCGTCGTAGAAGACCTGGCCAGGCACCGTGTACAGGTGGAACCGGACCTTGAAGCCTTTGACCGTGCCCATGTCGAGGGGCAGGAAGTCGAAGAAGAGGGTGCGGTCCGTCTCCGTGGCGAGGCTGACCAGCTTGCCCCTCTTTTCCGGATTGGCCTGTTCGAAGATCCACTGGATGTTCGTGGTCTTCCCGCAGAGTCCCGGACCGTAATAGACGATCTTGCAGTTGATCTCTCGGGAGGCGTAGTTGATGAAGGTCATGGAATGTTCCCGGCCTCAATCGCCGAAGAGCCGGTCGATGTCATCGTCGGTGATTTCCGAGAAGGGACTTTCGAAGCGGCTTTCGCCCGCAAATTCCTTCTGGGCCCGGTTCTCCACCTGCTCGAAGATCTCCTGCAGTTCCTTGCTGGCCTTCTTCACCCGGAGGCGCACCAGCGCGAGACTGGAAGTCTGGTCGAAGATCACGACGAGGATGCCCCGCTTGCCCACGATGGAGATGTGGAGGTTGTCCTTCTCCCCTTCATGGAACAGGAGGCTGAATTCCTTTTCGCCGATCAGCTTGGCCAGGCCATCCGTGGCCGCCACGTTCCCGGCCGTCAAAGAGGCAAGGCTGGTGGCATCGATGCTCTTTACTTCTCCTGCTGCGGCGATCTGCTGGCCGTTCTTGTCCACCAGGAACACCACCTTGGCAGACGCATCCTTCTGGAGGCGGTCAATGATCTCCTGGAGGAGTTTGTATTCCTCCTCGAACAACATGAGATCAAGCTTGGCCACGATTGCCTCCGATGGAACCCAGTGAGATTGCTATCCCGAGGATACCGCACTTTATTTCAGTAATTCCCGGTACCTGCCCCACCCGTGACCACCGCCACGGAGGCCGACAGCCCAAGGCGGGTCGCCCCGGCCAGGACCATGCGAAGAGCGGCTTCATAGGTGCGGATCCCGCCCGAAGCTTTGACGCCCACCATCGGCCCCACGGTCTGGCGCATGAGTGCCACATCCGCCTCCGTCGCGCCCCCGGTGGAAAAGCCCGTGGAGGTCTTGACGAAATCCAGGCCAGCCTTCTGTGCCAACACGCAAGCGTGGGTCTTCTCCTCCTCCGTCAGGAGGCACGTTTCGAGAATGACTTTCAGGATCAGGTTTCCTGATACGGCCTTTCTCAATGCCTGCAGGTCCGTCTGGACACTCTTCCAGTCACCGGACTTGACCGCGCCGAGGGCCAAGACCATATCCACTTCCTGAGCGCCCTGTTCAATGGCCACTACGGCTTCAACGGCTTTGGCACGGGTCGAGGCCGCCCCCAGGGGAAACCCCACGACCGTGCAAGTGCGCACCGGGCTGCCCTGAAGCAACGAAGCGGCCACCGGGACCCAGATGGGGTTCACGCAGACCGAGGCGAAGCCGTACTTCCGCGCTTCTTCGCACAATACTTCGATCTGTGCCCGGCTGGCATCGGCCTTGAGAAGCGTGTGGTCAATCAGGGGGGAGAGGTCCCAGGGGCCAGAGGGAAGACCAGCCTCCTCGGCAGCCATGCGGCGCATGCCGGAGGCCTCGCGGACCAGCGCTTGCCCTTCCGCGCAACCAAGCAGCTGCGGCCTGCCAGGGACCGGGGGCTCGGGTCTCCGGTTGCGGATTTCTGCGGTGAGGTCGAGAAGGGTATCGTTCATGGATTTCATGATGGCCGCAGGGGCTCTGCCCTGGAAAGCGGGCATAAAGAAAGCGGGCCGAAGCCCGCTTTCTTTATGCCATTGAATCTAAAAAAGCTTACTTCTTGGCTTCTTCCTTCTTCTCGGTCTTCTTGACAGCCTTCTTGGCCTTCTTCTCGGCCTTGGGGGCAGCTTCGGCCTTCTTCTCTTCGGCGGTCACGGCCTTCTTCTCGGCGGGAGCGGCTTCAGCCTTCTTCTCGGCCTTCTTGGCAGCCTTCTTGGCCTTCTTCTCGGCCTTGGGGGCAGCTTCGGCCTTCTTCTCTTCGGCGGTCATGGCCTTCTTCTCGGCGGGAGCGGCTTCAGCCTTCTTCTCGGCCTTCTTGGCAGTCTTCTTGGCCTTCTTCTCGGCCTTGGGGGCAGCTTCGGCCTTCTTCTCTTCGGCGGTCACGGCCTTCTTCTCGGCAGGAGCGGCTTCAGCCTTCTTCTCGGCCTTCTTGCTGTGCTTCTTGGCCTTCTTCTCGGCCTTGGGGGCAGCTTCAGCCTTCTTCTCTTCGGCGGTCACGGCCTTCTTCTCGGCAGGAGCGGCTTCAGCCTTCTTCTCAGCCTTCTTGTGGTGCTTCTTGGCCTTCTTCTCGGCCTTGGGAGCGGCTTCAGCCTTCTTCTCTTCGGCGGTCACGGCCTTCTTCTCGGCGGGAGCGGCTTCAGCCTTCTTCTCGGCCTTCTTGTGGTGCTTCTTGGCCTTCTTCTCGGCCTTGGGGGCGGCTTCAGCCTTCTTCTCTTCGGCGGCCACGGCCTTCTTCTCGGCGGGGGCGTCAGCCTTCTTCACGGCCTTCTTTTCGGTCTTCTTGGTCTCGACCTTCTTGGCCTCGACGGGCTTCTTGGTCTCTTCAGCGAAAACGGGGCTGATGAGGGCAGCGGCGATCAGGAACGCAGCAAGCTTCTTCATGGGGTTGCTCCAAATAGGATCCGGCACGGCCGGGAACGCAGCTAAGCAAGCAGGAGCTGCGCCAATTTATATTTTTATTATTATCAATAACTTATGATTTGCGATTCTAGTTTTTCGTGTGGCGTTCTGCATCCTGTGGCAGGGTGCGACCCCTGAGTTCGGTTATTCGGGCTCATGGAATCCATAGCGCTTGAGCTTCCGGTAGAGCGTGGTCCGGTCCACGCCGAGAATTTCAGCGATGCGCTGCTTCTCCTTGTGCCGCCCGAGCAGAACCTGAATGTAGCGGCGCTCAAGTTCGTCCAGCGAGGGCCAGTCGCTGATCAGTTCCGGCATGCCTTCGCCCTCCTCCGGGCGGCGGAGAGCCCGCTTGAGCACGTCGGCCTGGATCTTGGCGGGAAGGTCATCCACGGTAATCTCCCGGCCCCGGCTCATCTGGGTCAGGTTCTCCACCGCATTGGTGAGTTCCCGCACATTGCCCGGCCAGGAATAGGCTTCGAGCACCCGGCGGGCTTCCATGTGCAAGGAATAGTTCTGGTGGTCCTTCTCTCCGAAGGCGGCGAGGAAGTGATCGAGCAGCGGGCTGATGTCCTCCCTCCGCTCCCGGAGGGAAGGTACCGCCAATTCCACGACGCTCAGTCGATAGTAGAGGTCCTCACGGAAGGTTCCGGCCTTGACCATCTGCTGCAGATCCCGGTTGGTGGCCGCGATGACCCGGGCATCCACCTTGATCGTCTTGTTCCCCCCCACGCGGCGGATCTCCTGTTCCTGGAGGACCCGGAGCAGACGCACCTGGAAGCTGGGGCTGGTCTCGCCGATCTCATCCAGGAAGATGGTTCCCCCCGAGGCCTCCTCGAACAGGCCCAGCTTCTCTCCCGCAGCGCCGGTGAAGGACCCCTTCACGTGCCCGAAGAGCTCCGACTCCAGAAGGGTTTCCGTCAGGGCACCGCAATTCACCGCCACGAAGGCGCGGTCCCGGCGGTCGCTGGACAGATGGATGCTCCGTGCCACCAGTTCCTTCCCGGTGCCGCTCTCACCGGTGATGAGCACCGTGGCCCGGCTGGCCTGCAGGCTGGCGATGGTTTTATAGACCGCCATCATCTTCGGGCTGGAGCCGATCATGAGGCTGCGCTTCGCCTTGGGTGCGGCATCGGGGGTCGCGGTCTGGCCCGAGGACTCCCGGCGAGCCAGGGCCCGGCGCACCAGGGCCTTCAGCTCTTCGTTGTCCCAGGGCTTGCTCAGGAAGTCGAAGGCGCCTTCCTTCACGGCGGCAATGGCCGTTTCCAGAGTGCCGAAACCCGACAGGAGGATCGTATCCACGCCCAGGGGTTTCGCGGCCCGCAGGAGGTCGAGCCCATCCTTCTTGGCCTCCAGGTTGATATCGGAAAGCAGCAGGTCGAAAGCCCCCTGATGCAACAGTTCGATGGCCTTGTCGGGATGGGTTGCCTTGGCGACTTCCAATCCCATCGTGCCCAGAAGCTCCTCCAGGAACTCGCAGGTCTCCTTGCTGTCATCCACCACCAGCACTCGGGCCATGGGCACCCCCAACCTTGAAGGTATCCCAAAGCGGCCTGTCCCTGGAGAGGGCGGAAGCGTATGCTGATGGCACCTTTCACCGGAGTAATCCAATGAGACTATTTCTGGCGCCTGCTATTTCCGTGTTCCTGGGGGCCATGAGCCTCTTCGGCGGGGACCTCACCATCACGAGCCACGTCTCCGGCAAGGGCGCCTTCGCCAAGGAAGGCACCCAGGTCCAGTATTTCAGTGCCAGCCGCATGCGCATGAACCACGGCACCGCCAAGATCGACAGCCTGGTGGACTACGGCCACGAGGCCATCTACAGCATCGACCACGGGAAGAAGGTCATCACGAAAATGACCTTCAAGGACATGCAGGAAGCCATGCAGTCCCTGGAGGAGCAGATGGCCGGGATGCCGGAATTCGTGACGAAGATGATGTTCGGGGACACGACGGAGGTCAAAGTGGAGCCCCAGGGCACTGACACCGTGCTCGGGCGCCCGTGCAAGAAGGTGCGCATCACCCTGGGCAAGATGATCGAGGAGATCAGCGTGGATCCCTCCCTCCAGTTCCCCTTCAAGGACTACGCCAAGGCCATGGCCATGCTCAACCGCATTCCCGGTCAGATGGGGGCCCTCATCAAGCGCATCAACCAGGAGACCGCCCAGCTCAAGGGCGTTCCCCTGAAGACCCACGTGACGGGCCTCATGGGCATGGACATGACAACCGAGGCCACCGCCATTTCCACTTCGGCCATTCCCGAGAGCGTCTGGGCCCTGCCGGCGGACTACACCATGAAGGACGGCGGGAAGGAATTGAAGGAGTCCATGAAGAAAGGCCGCTGACAGTGCGGGTAGACTGGGCGGGGCCCTCGGCGGGCCTCATCCATCGGAACCCCCATGCCCGCGAATCCTTCTTTTGATGACGGCCTGGACCACCTCGAGGCGCTGGTGCAGCAGCTCGAGACCGGCTCCCTCAGCCTGGAGGACGCCCTGGCGCGCTTCGAGGAGGGCGTCCAGCTGAGCCAGGCCCTCCAGAAACAGCTGGCCGAGGCCCAGCGCAAGGTGGAGGTCCTCAAGGCCGGCCTGGGCGGCGAGTACCGGGCCGATCCCCTGGCGGATGGGAAGGATCCTCAGTGACCGACCCCAGGACCCAGGTGCAAGCCGACCTCGACCGGCTTCTCCCCAAGCTGCAGGCCGTCCTCACCAATGCCTTTCAAGCTGGCGAGGCGAAGCGCCTGGCGGAAGCCGCCTGCTACAGCCTCGAGGCGGGGGGCAAGCGGGTCCGTCCCGTGCTGTGCATGCTGGCCGCCGAAGCGGTGGGCGGCACCGCGGATCAGGCCCTGCCAGGGGCCCTGGCCTTGGAATACATCCACACCTACTCCCTGATCCACGACGACCTCCCCGCCATGGACGACGACGATCTGCGCCGGGGCCGTCCCACCAATCACAAGGTGTTCGGCGAAGGCCATGCGATTCTCGCCGGCGATGCCTTGCTCACAGAAGCCTTCGGCGTTCTGGCCGGGGCGGACCTGGACCCCCAGCGGCGGGCCGAGGCGCTGGTCCTCCTGGCCGAGGGGGCCGGCTGGCGGGGCATGGCCGGGGGCCAGGCCCTGGATCTGGAAGGCGAAAAACTCGACTCCTACGACCTGGAGCATCTGCAGCGCATCCATCGCCTGAAAACCGGCGCCCTGCTGAGGGCTTCCGTGGAGATCGGCGCCGTGCTGGGCGGCGCCTCCAGCCAGGCCCGCGCGGCCCTCCGCGCCTACGGCGAAGCCATCGGCCTGGCCTTCCAGATCCAGGACGACATCCTGGACACCACGGCTTCCGATGTCGATCTGGGCAAACGCGCCGGAAAAGATGCCGCCAGGGGTAAGATCACCTACCCTTCCCTCCTGGGCCTGGAGGGTGCCCGCAAAGCCCTTGATGCCGCCACCGAGACCGCCGTATGTCATCTAGCCTCCCTACCCAACCGGAATTCCTTGGCAGCCTGGGCGCACTACCTGGCCCAGCGGGCCTCCTAGGCAACCTCGTGCCCACGCCCTCGAGCCCCTACCCCCTGCTGGATTCCCTGGCTGCGCCCCAGCAGGTCCGCCACTTCTCGCCAGCCCAGCTGGAGCAGCTCGCAGGCGAGGTGCGCTCCTTCCTCATCGCCTCCGTCTCCGAGACCGGCGGCCACTTCAGCTCCAACCTGGGCACGGTGGAACTCACCGTCGCCCTCTTCCACCACTTCGATTTCCTCCGGGACCGCATCGTCTGGGATGTGGGCCACCAGGCCTATCCCCACAAGATCCTCACGGGCCGCAAGGACCGCTTCCCCACCCTGCGCCAGCACCACGGCTTGTCGGGTTTCCTGAAGCGGGACGAAAGCCCCTACGACCATTTCGGAGCGGGCCACGCGAGCACCAGCATCTCCGCGGCGCTGGGCATGGCCAAGGCCAGGGATCTCCAGAAGCAGGACCACGCCTGCATCGCCGTCATCGGCGACGGTTCCATGACCGCGGGCATGGCCTTCGAAGCGCTCAATCAGGCGGGCTACCTGGAAACGAAGAACTTCCTGGTGATCCTCAACGACAACGACATGAGCATCAATCCCAATGTGGGCTCCCTGCAGGGCTACCTGAACCAGATCATGTCGGGCCAGTACTACCAGCGCTGGCGGGACCGCATCGAGCACGCCATCAAGGCCATCCCCCTGGAATCCGTCAGCAAGGGCGTGGCCAAGGCCGCCAAGTGGAGCGAGGAAAGCTTCAAGCGCCTCATGATCCCGGGCCTGCTCTTCGAGGATCTGGGCCTGCGCTACATGGGGCCCGTGAACGGGCACGACGTGAACGCCACCTCCAAGGCCCTGGCCGACGCCAAGGAGAAGATGAAGGACGGCCCGGTCATCCTTCACGTGCAGACCAAGAAGGGCTACGGCTACGAGCCCGCCGTGCAGGATCCCCAGAAGTGGCATGGCGTGACCTCCTTCGACGCCGAGGCCGGCGAGATCATCAAGGTCGCCCAGGATCCAGCGGCCCCCGCCCCCCCCAGCTACACCAGCGTGTTCGGCAAGACCCTCGTGGAGCTGGCCAGGAAGGACGACAAGATCGTGGGCATCACCGCGGCCATGCTGGACGGCACGGGCATGAACTTCCTGCAGAAGGCCTTCCCGGACCGCTGCTTCGATGTGGGCATCGCGGAACAGCATGCAGTCACCTTCGCCGCCGGCCTCGCCGCCCAGGGGATGCGCCCCGTCTGCGCCATCTACAGCACCTTCCTCCAGCGCGGGTTCGATCAGGTTGCCCACGACGTATGCATCCAGGACCTGCCCGTGACCTTCGCCCTGGACCGGGCCGGCATCGTGGGCGCCGATGGCCCCACGCACCACGGCCTCTACGACCTGGCCTACCTGCGCTGCCTGCCCCACATGGTTCTCATGGCCCCCAAGGACGAGAACGAGCTCCGGAAGATGCTCATGACGGCCCTCTACTGCGGGCACCCCGCGGCACTCCGTTATCCCCGGGGCAACGGCCAGGGGGTTCTCATGGAGGACCCCATCACCGCGCTACCCATCGGCAAGGGCGAGCTGCTTCGCGAAGGCCAGGACCTCCTGCTCTTCGCGCTCGGAGCCATGGTGGCACCGGCCCGGAAACTGGCCGAAAAGCTGGCTACGGAAGGCATTTCCTGCGCGGTCGTCAATGCCCGTTTCGTCAAACCGCTGGATCATGCCCTGCTGCACGAGTGGGCGAGATTCTGCAAGGGGGTCGTGACCCTGGAAGAAGGCTGCGCTCCCGGCGGCTTCAGTGGCGCCGTGGCCGAATCCCTGGCGGATGCGGGCATCCGCGCCCCGCTGCTCCGTCTTGCCGTGCCCGATCACATCGTCCACCACGGCGACCCCCGCCGTCTCCTGGAAGAAGAGGAACTTGGGCCCGCCGAAATGGAACGCCGGGTGAGAGGCTTCCTGCAAGGAGTCTGACTGGGACCCCTATAACCCAAGGCGGCAATGTTTTCTAAGGAAGTTCTTGCGAAATTCGTCATAAATTCCTAATGTGAGACCACCGCCCTGGTGAAATCCGAGGATTTTGTGAAGCCTTATCGCATCTGCGTTCCCGTCCTGGGTGCTGTCTTGGCGCTTTGCGCCCCTTCCCTCGCGGCTCAGGGTTGGGAAGCCTCCACACAAGCCAGTGGCTGGGCCAAGCAGGACAAGGACGACTCCTTCACCTTTTATGTACCTGCCACCCGGACCCTGAACACCTGGATGCAGGATGGCGGGCTCATGCAGAGCATTCCCCTCGCCAAGCTGGAGGGAGCCCCGAACCGCTGGGTCATCGATCCCCGGAACAACGCCTGGGTAGCCCATGGACTGACCCTTACCCAATTTGATCGCAACGGGGGCAAAATCACCTCCACGAAATTGCCCGCCGTGGTGGGCGATATCTGCTGGGATACCAAGGGTTTCGTCCTTTCCTACCGCAGTCCTGAGCCCTATCTGGAAAAGCGGGACTACAAGGGCAACGTGATGTGGTCCTTCGGCGCCAAACCTCCCAGGGAGAACGACGAGACGCCTGCGCCCCGGAATGTCCGTCCGATCGTCATGAACGACGCCGGCCATGTGCTCATGGCCGACGGCAGTTCGTTGAATCTCAGCATTCTGGACGGGGAAACCGGGAAGAAAATCAACGAAACCAAGTTCCTCCTGCCCTTGGGACAACCTCCCCTTCCCCTGGAAGGGCCAGTCACGGAGCGCGATTCCATCGCCCTCTGGGCAGGCAAGGGCGTGACCTTCGCCGCCCTCAAGGCTTCTCAGATACCGTCCCTGCTTCGCGGGTCCCTACAGGGGAGGGTCCTGGCCCGCCTCGACCTGAACACCAGCCAGATCGAGTTTCTGCCCACCGGCCTTGAGGACGGCTTTCAGCTTGTGGGTGTGCTCGGCTCCAATGCCCTCTTCGTGAGCCCCAAGGGGGGCCTGATGCAGGTGCAGGTCCACTAGCCTTGGGTTATTTGGCCAGGCTCATGACCCGTTCCCGGTCCAGGTAGGGAATGGTGCGCCAGCTGTTGGTCGTTGCCAGGTTCAGGATTGGCTTGGCCAGGACGTAGGCCAGGAGCAGGTTTCGCTGGGTCTCAGACGTGACCATCTCGGGCATTCCCTGGAACCCGATGGCCTCCATGTAGCCCCCTCCGCCATAGAGCCGATAGGTGCTCAGGGCCAAGGTGAAGGATTGCTCCGCCCGCACCGGCTGCCCCTGGAAGCGCAGGTTCACTACGCGGCTCCCCGCGGGCTTGCCCAGGTCCAGGGCATAGGAAACGCCATCCACCATGTCGTACTGGTAGTAGGGCACGGCGTGGTTGTAGAGTTCCGCCTCCCAGCTGAAGCCGTAACGGCGGGCCCCATGCTCCAGGTAGAGCCTCAACTGCTCTCCGGTGATGCGGATGCGGGCCAGCCGGTTCTCGAAGGGCGCCAGGGCATAGAACTGCCGGACGCTGGTGGGCCCCTTGGGGATGAAGAGCTTCATGCCGGGCGCGGCGGCCGCGGACAACTGCGCCCCGGTCGCCTGGCGCTGGACCTGATGGATGAGCTGCATGAGGGCGGTGTCCTCCATGCCGGACCAGCGGCTGTCCAGATCCACCCCCAGTTCCGTGGCGGGTGTATTCAGGTAGCGTTCCGTGACGGCGCGGAGGTCCTCGGTCAACTTCAGAACCTCCGCATCGGGAGTCGTCGCGTCATCGGGGCGGATCAGCTGCCCCACCCGCTCCACCACCCGCCAGTGGCCCCTGTCCATGTGCAGCCTCAGCTCCACCTTGGCCAGGGTCTGGCCGTAATTCTGGGCCTGCATGATGGGAATGCCCTTGTGCATGGTCTGCACGGCCTGATGGGTATGACCCGCGAACACCGCATCCAGTCCCGGCACCTGATCCGCCAGCCGGAGCGCCTCGTCCTCGCTGCCTGCCGCCCCATGGACCTCCCCGAGACCGGAGTGGACCAAGGCAATGACCACATCCGCCTTCTCCTGTTCCCGCAGGCGGGGAACCAGGGTCCGGGCCGCCACCACCAGATCCTGGAAGGACAGGCCCGGGATGTTGCCAGGCTCGGTCATGGCCGGGACCTTCGGGGTGGTGAAACCCACCAGGGCCACCCGGACCCCTCCCACAGAGATCAGGCGGTAGGTGGCGAAAGCGGGTTTTCCCTGCGCATCCAGGGTATTGGCTGAAAGCAGGGGGAACTTCGCCTGCTTTTCGAGGGTCCGGAGCATGGGGAGCCCGAAATCGAAGTCGTGGTTGCCCACGGCCATGGCGGCATAGCCCAGGGCGTTCATGATGGCGAGGCTGGGCTCCGGCAGATCCGGCCGAACCACCGTCCGCACATAATTGATGGGTTCGCCCTGGAGGGTGTCCCCGGAATCCACCAGGACCGTATTCGGATTCAGGGCCAGCTGGCGGCGGATCAGGGTGGCAATCTTGGCCCATCCCTGGTTGGCGGGTTGCAGTGTGTAGGTATCCTGGGCCAGCACGTGACCGTGCATGTCCGTGGTGCCAAGGATCTGAATCCTCAACTCTTGAGCCTGAATGCCCAAGGCGATAAAGAGGATCCCGAGCCATCGAACCATGCAGCCTCCACCGTGGCGCCCACAACCCAGGGTTGGAAGGGGCCGTCTTCAAGGGTAGACTGACCCTTCACCCAAGGACGCATCCTCTTTCGGAGCCCCCCATGCAAGAAGTCCAGATCAAGGCCCCCAAGCACGAATTCACGCTGCTTTGCGACGATATCCGCCAGGAGATGGGCGGCAAGACCTCGCTGATGGGCCTCTATGACCATCACATCGTGGTGCCCCAGGTACCCTTCACCCTGCCCAAGGTGTGCTTCTACACCCGTTTCTCCCGCATGGACGGCCAGTTCAAGTTCGGTTTCTCCATCGTGAGCCCCACCGGTGACCGCAAGGACGTGATCCGCGACAGCGACGTGCAGATCCCCGACGGCGCCAAGGAAGGCACCTTCAACGTCATCGCCAGCCCCTTCGAAGTGACCGGCGAAGGCGTCTATGAAGTGATCATCGCCCTCACCAAGGGCGCCGACCGCTTCGAATACGTCTACAAGTTCGCCATCTCCGACGCCAGCCGCCTCCAGGCCGAGTACGAGAAGGCCATGGCCGAGGCCCAGGCCGGCCAGCCCGCCAACTAGTCCTCACCAAGCGCAATCGTTCCCTGCTCGGCGCCCGGAAGGGCGCCGAGCTTGTATAAACTGCCAGGGTGAGTGAGAACCCCATGGATCCCCGCTACGACAAACAGCGCATATCTCTCGGTATCGCCTGCGGCGGCACGCGAGACCTCTGCATCCTTTCATCCTGAACCCGATTAGGTCTCTGGCATGACCATCAACCGCTACGCCAAACAGCGCATTTTTCTGGGCCGACAGGCCGACGAGGCGCTGCGCTCGAAGCGCGTGGCCATTCTCGGGCTGGGTGCCCTGGGTTCCGTCATCGCCCCCTGGCTGGCCCGGGCAGGCGTGGGCCAACTGACCCTCATCGACCGCGACCTCGTGGAAGTCTCCAACCTGCAGCGGCAGCTTCTGTACGGTGAAGCCGATCTGGGACGGCCCAAGGCAGAGGTGGCCGCGGAGCGCCTGGCGGAAGCCAATTCCAGCATCGAGTTGAAGGCCGTGGTGGCGGATCTCACCAGCGGCAACGCCCGGGAGCTGCTCTCGGGCTTTGATCTGATCTGCGATGGCACCGACAATTTCGAAGCACGCTTCCTCATCAATGATGTGGCCATCCTCACGGGCACACCCTGGATCTATGCCGGCGCCATCGGCGGCGAGGGCGTGGTCTGGCCCCTGAATCCGCCCCATACGCCCTGTCTGCGCTGCCTCATCGAGGAGCCCCCCAGCGGCGGCGACGTGGACACCTGCGACAGCGCCGGCGTCCTGGGCCCCGCCGTGGGCGTCATCGCCAGCTGGGCGGCCCTGGAGGCCATGAAGGTGCTCACGGGGAAGGCGCCCCATGCGGACCTCGTGCGTTTCGATTTCTGGCATGACGAGCGGCAGTTCCTGAAGCCCCCGAAAACCCGCTGCCGCTACTGCACTCGGAAAGTCACGGAGTTTCTGGATGCCCGGTGGACCCTCAAGGCCAGCGCCCTCTGCGGCCTGGAGGGCGTGCAGATCCGCGTGAACCCGCCCGGAAGGCTCGATCTCGCCACCCTGAAGACCCGCCTCGAAGCCCGCACCCACAGCCCCTGGAAACAGGCGGGCCTCATGCTCAAGGGCCATGACGGCGCCAACGAGATCACCCTCTTCGCCGATGGCCGAGCCCTCGTCCATGGCCCCATGACCCCCGAGCGCGCGCGAAGCTGGTACACCGAGGTCATTGGTTGCTGAAAGCAAGTAGAACCGAAGATGAATGACCGGAAGGCGAACTCCCATCTGCGTAATCTGCGACATCCGCGGTTTCATGATTGTTTCTTTTCGTTGGTGCCCGAATGCCGAAAATCCTTCTCGCCTCCCGCAACGCCGGCAAGCTCCGTGAATTCGCGGAGCTGCTTCCCGAGCTGCAATTCGTCCTCTGGCCCGCGGAGGCGCCCGAGCTTCCCGAGACCGGCGCCTTCTTCCAGGACAACGCCTTGCAGAAGGTCGAGGGGGCCCGCGCCTGGTGGCGCGAGCATGGCACCGAGGCCGTGGATGGCGTTCTCGCCGATGATTCGGGCCTTTGCGTGGATGCCCTCTGGGGCGGGCCCGGCGTCCTGAGCGCCCGCTTCGCGGCGGACCTGCCCGACTACCGCGCCAAGAACCGCCGCCTGCTCGCGATGCTGGCCGAGGACGCCGACCGCAGCGCCCGCTTCGTCTGCGTCCTGGCCTTCGCGCCCATGCAAGGGGAACCCTTCACCGTGAGCGGTGCCGTGGAAGGCCGTCTCGCCTTGGATCACCAGGGGGATGGGGGCTTCGGCTACGACCCCATTTTCATTCCCGACGGCTTTGACGCCACCTTCGGCATGCTGGCCTCGGAAACCAAGCACACCCTGAGTCACCGCGCCCGCGCCAGCGCGGCGCTGCGAGCGCGCCTGGCAGAGAAAAGCCTCGCCTGAATTCAGCTGGCGGAGGACAGCTCCACCCGGGGCAGGAACAGCCTGAACCGCGAACCGCGCCCCAGTTCGCTCTCCACTTCCAGGTGTCCTCCCGCCTCTTCCACCATGGCCTTCAGGGAGGGCAGCCCCAGTCCGGTCCCTCTCCCGGGAGCCTTGGTGGTGAAGAAGGGCTCGAAAATCCGCTCCCGGATTTCCGGAGTCATCCCTGTCCCGGTATCAATGACTTCCAACAACGTCATGTTCGGCGTGGCATCCCAGGGCCCCACCTTCACGGTCAGACGGCCGCCGGCCGGCATGGCATCCCGCGCGTTGGCGACCAGATTCACCACCATCTGCTCCAGGCGCAGGCGGGAGCTGTGCACCATCAGCGGCGCCTTGGCTTGAACGTCAACCCGCAGGGAGATCGACCGGGGCAACAGCATGCCGAGCGTGGTGTCGAGGCTGGCGACGACCTCGGCCAGGTCGAGGGGCGAGAGGGGCTCGGCTTCGCGTTGCGCGAAGGCCATCAGGCGGCGGGTCAACTGGACGGCGCGGTCGGCCGCTTCGGAAATCCGATCGAGATTCTTCTGCTCCAGGGAAATGCCTTCCTCGAGATCGGCCGACATCAACTCGGTCGAGGCTTTGATGACCGCAAGGAAGTTGTTGAGATCGTGCGCGAGACCGGCCCCCATGAGCGCCATGGAATTCATTCGCTCCGTGCGCAGGAGCATGTCCTGGGCGCGCTCCAGGGCCTGGGTCCGCTGCAGGACCCGCGCCTCCAAGGTCCGGCGGGCGGCCTGGAGATCCTCCATGCCGAGGAACTGTCTCAGGAGCAGGAGCACCACCACCACGAGGAAGGTGGCGAAGGCCCCGCGGGTCAGCGGGAGCGGGGCCCACACCAGCAGCAGCCCCAGCACCAGCACGGCGAAGGAAGCGGGCACGTAGGGAAGCAATCCCACCAGCCTGCGCTCAGGGGCCATCCTCACCAGGGCCTCTTCCACAGAACGGGGTGACCACGCGGCCAGCCCCTGGAAGAGGGGGATGGCACCCGCCAGGATGATCCAGTCCTTGGTGACCAGCACGGAAGGCAACCCCGTGAGCGTCCAGCAGGAAATCGCCGCCAGCCAGGCGCAGGCCGAGGCGGCGAGCCAGCCCAGCGGTCCGCGGACGCATTCGGGGTGATAGGAGGTGATGAACACCAGCCCGCCTCCGAGCAGCGCAATATTGAGGTAGGACGCGAGCACCCTCAGCCCGATGCCCTGTCCCGCGGCGTGGAGGGAACTCTGCAGGCCCATGACCCAGAGGAGGAAAAGCAGGGAAGCCGCCACGATGAGGCCATCCAGGGTCCGCCTCAGGAAGGTTCCCCCCCGTTCCCGGCTCCTGGGGAAGCTGAGGACACCGGCCAGCACGAGCATGCCGGTGGCCATGGTGAGCACGCTGATGATGGGTTCGGCGCCGGCAGGAATCCGGCCATGGAGAAGGAGAAACTGCAGGACCAGGTTCGGCACCTCCAGGAAGGCCGAGGCCGCCAGCAGCCACCAGGCGAGCCGCCCGCCTTTGGGTGTGCTCCACGCGCGGTAGGCCAGGCTCCCGGTAGCCAGGATTTCCATGAGCAGATAGCTCAGGGTCCAGGTATGGGCCCTGGCGGCCTGGGGAAGCCCAAGGTGGAGCAGGGCGAGGAGGATCCAAGCCCCCACCAGCCCGGCCCTGGCCAGCTTCCCACCCCGCGAAGGCGCGAATCCTCCCGCTGGACCCGGACTGGCCTCGAGGGAATCATCTCGCTGTGGTGCTGAAAGGATTGGCCCGGACAAGTTGAGGCTCATGGAGGAAGTTGGATGAGCTTAGCAGGGGGCAATGAAAAATTCGGCAAAGATGCGAGGATGGAAGGGCACCTATGGATACCGACCTGCCCTTCGATGCTCCGGCCGCTATGGCAGCGGCTGGCGACCTGTCCGCCACCCTAAGTCGCGCGGCAATTCTGTCGCGCCTGCGTGAAAGGATCGTCGCCTTCGCGGCATCCCGTTATGCAGGCGCCCATGCGGAGGATCTGGCGCAGGAGGTGCTGGTGCTGCTCCATGAGAAATACGGCCATCTGGAACGGCTGGAGGATCTGATGCCCCTGGCCTTCCAGATCCTGCGTTTCAAGCTCGCGGCCCACCGCCGCAAGGCCGCCCGGCGCGGCGAGTACGACGCAGTGGATGTGGAGACCTTCCCGCCGGCCTCCAACGAGCCGGACCCCGCCACCGTCCTGGAACACAAGGAGCTGCTGGCGAGGCTCCTCGGCGGCATCGCCACCCTGGGGGAGCGCTGCCGGGACCTTTTCCGCTTCAAGCTCCAGGGGCGCAGTTTCCCCGAAATCCAGGCCCTCATGGGTGCCGCGAGCCTCAACACCGTCTACACCTGGGATCATCGCTGCCGGAAGCAACTGCTCGAACGCCTGGGCGGAAGCTGGGAAGGCTCTGCCGGAAGGGGGGCACCGTGAAGCGCGCAGAAGCGGAGAAACTGCTGGGCGGCTACGCCACGGGAACGCTCACGGAAGCAGAACGGCGGTTCCTGTTCGCAGCGGCCCTCGAGCACCAGGACATCTTCGACGCCCTGATGCAGGAAGAGGCGCTGAAGGACCTGCTGGCCGATCCCGACGCCAAAGCCAGGCTCCTCGCCGCCCTGGCACCCACCGCTCCCAAACTCATCCCCTTCTGGCGGCGCCCCGCCCTCCTGGGCGCCGCGGCCAGCCTCATGGTCGCAACCCTGGCCGGACTGGCCTACCTGCGCAGCCCCGAGGCGCGCCTTCCCGCCCTGAAGCAGAAGGCGGCGCCCTCGGCGCCTGTCCAGGCTCCCGAGGGGCAGAAGAGGGATGCGGGAATGCCTCGCCAGGAGGCGACCCGGTTGATGGAGGCCGCCGCACCCTCGGCCCCGAGCCCGAAGGCCCTCCCGGCGCCACCACCAGCCTCCGCCCTGGCCACCCCTGAAGTGGCTGCAGTCCAGGCACCCCTCCCCACCCAGGCGGAAGCGGCCTCCTCCAAGCAGGACGCAGCCTTCCAGCGGAAGGCCGAAGCCCAGGAGCGCCTGGCCGACAGGGCGGAAAGGGATTCCATCGTGGCACCCAAAAGCCTCCAAGGCAGCGCGATCGGTGGTGCCGCTGGAGGCGAGGTCGGGGGTGTAGCGGCACGCCCAGCCCCCGCCATGGCAGCGGCAGCCAGAGCCGAAAGCCTGCCCTCGGCCCCGCCGGCCAAGGACCTGCTCCCGCCCCGCTGGAGCCTGGCACCAACCGCTGACGGCAGGACGGAAGTGACGGTATGGGCACCCCGGAATGCCTTGCTGGCGCTGCTCAAGCGTGGAGCTACCGGCGTCGAGTCGCTGAAGCTTCGGCTCCAGGAAGGCGCGCAGGGTGACCTCCTCCCCTGGCGAACCCAGGTGCGCCTGGCCCCTGGCGACGTGCTGGATCTCTATGTCCTGAACCACGCCGTGGCCGATCCTTCCGCCCTCCCGGAGACGGGCCCCGTGGATGGTTCCCGGACGCGCATCCACCCCGCGCCCTAGCGCCCCTGGGGACCGGGGGAATTCTGCGCGTGGACTGAAAGGATTCCCGCCCTCGGGGCATTCCCTCCTGAACCGCGCCATGCCGGCGCGGACCCCACGGGAGGAATCCATGTCGCTGCACCGGTCCACCACCACCGCCCTCGCCTGCTGTGCGGGGCTCGCCATGGCCTTCCAGGGGGGCGCCCTGGCCCGGGGCCAATCCCGGGCGGTCCGCCTCGGCACGCCTGCCGCCAGAGAGGCCGAGGACGCCACCCACTCGCCGTATTTCTTCGTGAAGAGCGACGATGCGGCGATTGATCAACTGCCCTTGAAAGCCACCTCGGCCAAGGTGGCCATCGTGGGCGTCATCGCCGATGTGAGGGTGACCCAGGTGTACCGCAACACCGGAACGAAACCCCTGGAGGCCATCTATGTGTTCCCGGGCTCCACGCGGTCCGCCGTCTACGGCATGACCATGACCATCGGCAAGCGGGTCCTGAAGGCCCAGATCAAGGAGCGCGGCCAGGCGCGGGCCGACTACGAGCAGGCCAAGCAACAGGGCCGCAGCGCTTCCTTGCTGGAGCAGCACCGCCCCAACGTCTTCCAGATGAACGTGGCCAACATCATGCCGGGCGACGAAATCCGCGTGGAGCTTTGCTACACGGAACTGCTCGTGCCCACCGAAGGCACCTATGCCTTCGTCTACCCCACGGTGGTGGGGCCCCGCTATGCGGGACGGGCCGGAACAGACTCCGATACCGGGGAGAAATGGGTGGCCAATCCCTACACCCATGCGGGGGAAAAACCAGCCACGACCTTCGATCTGGAAGTGAAGCTGTCTGCGGGCCTGCCCATCCAGCGCATGACCTGCGCCACCCACAAAACCTCCATCGCCTACGATGGCAAGGCCGACGCCACCCTCCGGCTCGATCCCGGCGAAGCCAACGGCGGCAACCGGGATGTGATCGTGAGATACCAGTTGGCGGGCGGCGCCGTGCAGTCGGGCCTCCTGCTCGATCAGGACCGGGAGGAGAATACCTTCCTGCTCATGGCGCAGCCACCCAAGCGCGTGACGCCCAGGGACCTGCCGCCCCGGGAATTCGTCTTCATCATGGACATCTCCGGCAGCCAGATGGGCTTCCCCATCGAGATCTCCAAGACCCTCATGAAGGAGATGATCCAGGCCCTGCGGCCCCAGGACCTCTTCAACGTCATGGTCTTCGAGGGCAGCTCGGCCCTATGGTCACCGGCCTCGCAGCCCGCGACGCCGGAGC
>DATEZS010000058.1:0-12220 GCA_035255365.1 Geothrix sp. | reverse complement strand
AGAAGCCCCTCTCCTACCTCGGCACCGGCCAGGAGGTGCCCGAGGCCCTGGAGCTCGCCACCAGCCGCCGCGTCGCCGACCTCATCCTTCCGGGCCAGGGGGTGGCATGACCGATCAGGCTTCCCGCCTCCGCAACCTCGCCAAGGGTCAACCTACGCCCCAGACCTTCTTCAAGGGCCGGGTCATGGCCATCACCTCCGGCAAGGGCGGCGTGGGCAAAACCAACGTGGTGGCCGGCCTCGCCCTCTCCCTCGCCCAGCAGGGCCAGCGGGTGGTGGTCATGGACGCCGACTTCGGTCTGGCGAACCTGGACATCCTGCTGGGCCTCTCGCCCAAGTTCACCCTGGAGCATGTGCTGCGCGGCGAGAAGGTCATGGAGGAGATCCTGCTGGATGGCCCCATGGGCATCCGCATCATTCCCGCCAGCAGCGGCATCCAGGAACTCACCCGCCTCGACACCACCAGCGAGCTGAGGCTGGTGCAGGGCCTCCAGCGGGTGGCCGAAAGCGCCGACTGGCTGCTCATCGACACGGCCGCGGGCATCCACGATTCGGTGCTGAAGCTCCTCATGGCAGCCCAGGAAGTCATCCTCGTCACCACCCCGGAACCCACCAGCCTGGTGGACGCCTACGCCATGGTGAAGGTCCTGCACCTGCGCGATGCCAATAAGCCCCTGTGGCTGCTCATCAACAACGGCCAGAGTTCCGACGAAGCCCAGGAGACCATCGATCAGCTCCAGGCCGCCACCGAGCGGTTCCTGGGCAAGCAGCTCAAACTGCTCGGCATGATCCCCAACGATCCGCATCTACTCCAGGCAGTCCGCCAGCAACGCGGCGTGGTGGATCTCTTTCCCCGCTGCCCCGCCACCCAGGCCTTCCGGGCCCTCGCCCGGCAACTGCTGGGAGAAGTATCCTTGCAGCCCGACGGGTTTGCGGCATTCTGGAGGCAGCTCGCCTCCGATGATTCCAACTAGGAACCAGGATGCCCCCGACTCCGGACCCATCTTCAAACCCTGGCCCGCCGCTCCCCAAAGAGTTGCAGGAGGTCGTCCAGTGCGCCCCCGCCGCCCTGCGGCCCTGGGCCGCGCTGGCGGCTGCCAAAGCCTACGGAGCCTCCCCCAGCCGGATGAGTCTGCCCTTTGTTCCGCAGGCGGCGATGGAATCCCTGGAACCCCCGGAACCCTTCGACCGGAGCAACCGCGAGCAGCTCATCAAGGACTACGTGCCCCTGGTGAAGTTCGTGGCCCATCGCATCGCCTCGCGCCTGCCCGCCCACGTGGAGCTGGACGACCTCATCAACAGCGGCATCCTCGGCCTCATGGACGCCATCGAGAAGTTCGAGCCGTCCCGGAACATCAAATTCAAGACCTATGCGGAACTCCGCATCAAGGGCGCCATCCTGGACGGCCTGCGGGAACTGGATTGGGTGCCCCGGAGCCTGCGCCGCAAGAAGAAGGACATCGAGACCGCCTATCACAGCCTCGAGCAGCAGATGGGCCGGGCGGCCACCGACGAGGAAGTGGCGAACCACCTGGGCATCCCCCTGGACGAGCTCCAGAAGAACCTCGACGACCTCAAGGGCGTCACCCTGGGCACCTTCGTGGAAGTGGGCGAGGACGGCGAAGGGGAAAGCATCATCAGCTTCGTGCCGGATCCGGACGCCGAGGACCCCCACCAGCTCTTCCAGAGCTCGGAGATCAAGGAAATCCTAAGAACGGCCATGGAACTGCTCCCCCGGAAGGAGAAGTTCGTGGTCCAGCTGTACTACTTCGACGAACTCACCATGAAGGAAATCGGAACGCTTTTGAACATTACCGAGTCTCGGGTATCACAATTGCATACCAAGGCCATGCTGCGGCTCCGGGGCAAGCTCCTGGAAAAGCGCATTGAAGGATAAGCCATGGCCAAGATACTGAGCCAAGAGGAAGTTGATGCACTCCTGAAGTCCCATTCCAAACCGGCGGGGAAGGCAGCTGCTGCGGGTGGTGGGGAGCGGGGGGGCACCGCCGTACAGGCAAAAAAAGCCCAGGCCCAGCGAAAAGTCACCCTGTACAACTTCCGCCGCCCGGACCGGGTGAGCCGGGAGCAGATGCGTTCGCTGCATTTCATGCACGATCGTTTCTCGCGGAACTTCTCCAGCTCCCTCAGCGCCTACCTGCGAACCATAACGGAAGTGAACCTGGTCAGCGTCGAGCAGTTGAGCTACCAGGAATTCCTCCTGTCGGTGCCCGATCCCACCTGCTTCAACGCCATCTCCATCAAGCCCCTGGAAGGCGCCCTGGCCCTGGAGGTGAACCCCACCCTGGTGTTCCCCATCATCGACAAGATGCTGGGCGGCCCCGGCGAGCCGTTGAAGCAGCTGCGCACCATGACCGACATCGAGCAGAGCATCTTCGACGGCATCCTCAAGCTCATGCTGGAGGATCTCCGGGAATCCTGGCGGGGCATCATCGACCTGGATTTCCGCATCCAGGCCCGGGAGACGAGCCCGCAGCTCATCCAGATCGTGGCACCCAACGAGGTGGTGCTGCTGGTGGTTTTCGAGGTGAAGATGGGGCCCGTGAGCGGCATGGTGAATCTGGCCATTCCGAGCATCATCCTCGAACCCATCTCCAGCAAGTTCGACCAGGAGATGTTCACGGGGTACAAGAAGTCCACCACCTTCGAGGAGCCCCGCCTGCTCATGAACAGCCTCAAGCGCTGCATGATGGAGGCCGCCGCGGAAATCCGGGGCACGAGCCTGAGCATGGAAGAGGTGCTCCAGCTCAAGGCCGGGGACCTGATTCCCCTCACCAAGCGCTTTGACGCCCAACTGGACCTCACCGTGGACGGCATCCCGCGCTTCACGGGGCTGGTCGCCCTCAATCCCAACGGCAAACGCGTGTTCCAAGTGACCGGCAGCCGGTCGGAAGGATAGCCCATGGACGCCCAGGAAACGGAAGTCTTCCAGAAAGTCGGGAACGCCTTCGCCGAGAGCATGGCGTCAGTCTTTTCCATGCTCACGGGGCGCGAATTCCAGCTGAAGGCCGCTCCGGGCGAGCTGCTGGATCCCGCGGGCATCGCGGCCAAGCATGACGCTCCCGCCATCCTGGTGAAGGCCAACTACCAGAAGGGCCTCAACGGCGCCCTGTTCTTCTCCCTTCCCATCAAGGAAGGCACCATGCTGGTGGATCTCATGCTCGGCGGCGAGGGGGCCCCCGCCGAGGAGCTGGTCGGCGACTCCAAGGACGCCCTGGCCGAGACCTTCAACCAGGTCATGGGCAGCGCCAACCAGACCCTATCCGATCTGGCGGGAGAGACCTTCGCCATCGCCCATGTGGAAATCATGGCCGTTCCCCCGGAGGCCGGCGCCTACGCCGAACATCTCGGCCAGGGCTCCTTCCAGGACATCACCCTCCCCACCACCCAGGATTCCCTGAGCACCACCATCCATCTGCTCTTCCCCGAACTTCTCGTCCAGCAGCTCAAGCGGAAGCTGGGCGTGGGTGAACCGGCCCCTCCCGCGCCCGTCAGCGCGCCCGCGGCGGAACCGTCCTCCCTGGCGCCCGCGGCGACCGCGCCCCGGCAGGCGCCCATCGCCGCCGGGCCTCCCCCGGATGCCGGCAACCTGGATCTCCTCCTGGACATCCAGCTGCCCGTGGTGGTCCGCATGGGCCAGACCGACATGCAGATGGGCGAGCTGCTCAAGCTCACGCCGGGTTCCATCCTCGAACTGAACCGCAGCGCCGACGCCCCCGTGGAGCTGCTGGTGAACGGCAAGCTCATCGCCAAGGGCGAGGTGGTCGTGGTGGATGGCAACTTCGCCTTCCGCATCACCGAGATCGAAAGCCGCGCCACGCGCATCCGTTCCCTGGCCTGATGCTTTCCGGGGGGAGGCTCCGCCTCCGCGACGAAGGAGCGGGAGTGGCCTCCAAGGGAGGCCGCGTCAGGCGGAGGGTGCTGCGCACCTCCAGGTATCGCAACGCTTCGCCTTGCTCCCACTCGCTCAAGCTCGTGGACCTGGAGCCTCCCCCCGGCCCCCGCGCTCAACCCGGCTAAGCCAGGCTTCGCTTTGCCCGAGCTCGTACGGGGGTTCACGCCACCTTCAACCTGGCTTGGCCATTCGTGCTTCCCGTCATGGTCGGGCGGTCCTAGACTCCAACCATGGGACACCATCTGGGAACCAAGGACAGCCTCGTACCGCTCATCGACCGCCTGAACAAGTACCCCATCGGTCTGGTGGACAGCGCCAAGCTGCGCGAGATCCTGAGCCTTCTTTTCGACGAGCGGGAAGCCTTCGTGGCCTCGCGCTTCCCCCTGGAGGAGTCCACCCTGGCCGAGCTGGTGCGGGCCACCGGCATGGAGGCGGCGGAGCTCATCCTCGTGCTGGACACCATGGCCAACAAGGGCCTGGTCATGGACATGCCCTACGCCGGCACCACCTACTACCTGCTGATGCCGGGACTCATCGGCTTCTTCGAGTTCACCTTCATGAAGCACCGCTCCGACCTGCCCGTGGAACGGCTGGCCAGCCTCATGCGGGAATACCTGGAGGAAAGCCAGGCCAAGGAATTCTTCGGCAGCAAGACCCAGCTCACCCGCACCCTGGCCTACGAGGAGCACATCCCGGTCACCTCGGAGATCGCCACCTACGAACAGGCCCGGGCGATCATCCGCGAGGCGGGCTTCGGGGCGGTGGGCATGTGCTACTGCCGCCACAAGAAGGAGCACCAGGGGAAGAGCTGTGCCAAGGGCGCACCCATGGAGGGCATCTGCATTTCCCTGGGCAGCGCCGCCAGATTCCTCTCCCGGCGCGGCTTCGCCGAGCCGAAGACCGAGGCGGAGCTGCTGGCGGTCATCGACTGGGCCCGGGACCTGCGCCTCACCCATGTCACCGACAACATCCGGGAGAAGCCGTCCTTCATCTGCAACTGTTGCCGCTGCTGCTGCGAACTCATGGCCGGCGTCCAGATGGGCTTCCACGAGGGCATCGCCAAGACGGGCTTCACGGCGGTCATCGATCCCGAACGCTGCGACTACTGCGGCACCTGCTTCTCCGCCTGCAACGTGAAGGCCATCGGCCTGCCCAAGGATCGGACCTTCGCCACGCCCAAGGAGCGCTTCGCGGAAGTGAGACAGGCCGTCTGCCTGGGCTGCGGCGCCTGCATCAGCGCCTGCGAGAAGCAGGCCCTCCGGCTGGTGCCCGCGGCCAGCCGGTCCCTCCCGCCCTTGAAGAAACGGGATCTCTTCGTTCGGATCCTCCGGGAGAAGGGCCGCCTCAGCCCCTTCCTCGTCAGCCGCTTCAAGAAGCAGCTGCGGCGGGCCTTCACCCTCGGGCGCGGCTGATCCGCCACAGGGTGGGTATGCCGCTCCACCTCAAGGCGGGTGCCTGGCACCACATTGGATTCCAGCCTCCCTCCAGCTAAGTTGAGAGCAGAACGCGGGAGTCGGGCATGTGTGGAATCGTCGGATACATCGGTCATCAGGGAGCCGCCTCCATTCTCGTGAACGGGCTTCGCTCCCTGGAATACCGTGGCTATGACAGCGCTGGCGTGGCCCTGGCGGACGGTTCCGGCCGCTTCAAGGTCACCCGGGCCTCCGGCAAGCTGGTCAATCTGGCGGCGAGAATGGACTTCACCGACCGGACGCCGCTGGGCATCGGCCACACCCGCTGGGCCACCCACGGCCGCCCCACGGAAGAGAACGCACACCCCCACCAGAGCGGAGATGGCCAGATCGTCGCCGTCCACAACGGCATCTTCGAGAACTTCCTGGAGCTCCGGGCCGAGCTCATGGCCGCCGGAGAAACCTTCCAATCCGAAACGGACACGGAGTGTTTCCCCGTCATGGTTTCCCACCTGATGAAGCAGGGCCGGTCCTTCCCGGAGGCCTTCCGGGAAGCGGTGGGACGCATGAAGGGTATCTACGCCCTGGCCTGCCTGCACGCCACCGATCCCAGCCGGATCCTCGCCGCCCGCAGCGGGCCGCCGCTGGTGCTGGGCCTGGGCGAGGGCGAGAACTTCCTGGCCTCGGACGTGGTGCCCCTGCTGCCCCACACCCGCCGGGTGATCTTCCTGGAGGACGGCGACCTGGTGGACCTCACCCGGGATGGCGTCCAGGTCTCCCGCCTGGACGGCACCCCCGTCCAGCGCGCCATCCACACCATCCCCTACGATCCCATCGCGGCGGAAAAGGGTGGCTACAAGCACTTCATGCAGAAGGAGATCTTCGAGCAGCCCCAGGCGCTTTCGAACACCCTGCTGAATCGTCTGCCCCTGGATGGCGAGTCCATCCCCCTGGATCTCCCCTTCACGGAAGCCGAGCTGGCGGGCCTCTCCCGCATCCACATCGTGGCCTGCGGCACCAGCTGGCACGCGGGCCTCGTGGGCAAGTTCCTCATCGAACAGCTCAGCCGCGTGCCCGTGGAAGTGGACTACGCCAGCGAATACCGCTACCGGGAACCGGTCGTCCAGCCCGGCACCCTCATCATCGGCATCACCCAGAGCGGCGAGACCGCCGATACCCTCGCCGCCATGAAGGAGGCCGCGGCGCGTGGCGCCCGAACCCTGGCCATCTGCAATGTCATGGGCAGCACGGCCACCCGCCAGGCCGAGGCTACCCTCCTGACCCACGCGGGCCCCGAGATCGGCGTGGCCTCCACCAAGGCCTTCACCACCCAGCTAGCCGTCTTGACCCTGCTGGCCCTGCGACTGGGGGAAGCGCGCGGTACCCTGAAGGCGGAAACCCGGCGCAGCCTGATCCAGGGCCTCCGGGAACTGCCCGCCCACCTGGAGCGGCTCAACGCCCTGGAACCCCAAGTCATCAAGTGGGCCCACCGCTGGAAGGATGCCAAAGACTTCCTGTATCTGGGCCGGGGTCCCTGCTATCCCATCGCCCTGGAAGGCGCACTTAAACTTAAGGAAATCTCCTACATCCACGCCGAAGGCTACCCCGCCGGCGAGATGAAGCACGGCCCCATCGCCCTCATCGACAGCACCCTGCCCGTGGTGGCCCTCATGCCCCAGGACGCGCACCGGGAGAAGACCCTCAGCAACCTCCAGGAGGCCGCCGCGCGAGATGGTCGCATTCTCGCCCTGGTCACCGAAGGGGACACGGGCCTCGCCGGCATCGCCGAGGACGCGCTGGAGCTGCCGCCCGTCCATCCCTGGCTGGCGCCCATCGTCTACGCGGTGCCACTGCAGCTGCTGGCGTATCACATTTCGGTGTTGAGGGGTTGTGATGTGGACCAGCCGCGGAACTTGGCGAAGAGCGTGACTGTGGAGTGAAAGTTCTGGCTCTCCTCACCCGGGGGCAGATGTTCCAGAGAGTTCACAGCCGGGTCTTGCCCGGGAATGGATCTTTAAGGCGAAAGCTTCTGGACCGGAGGCTGCCATGGCCGCCCATTCCCTCCACCGGCATGATCCCTATCACATCTCCACGCTCGACTGGGCCCTGATCCTGGCAGGCGCCCTCTTCGCCTGGCTCTTCTGGCCGCCCATGCATTCCTGAGGATTTTCGGGCGCCATGGCCTGCTCCGCCCCATCTTTGGGGGGTGGAATCAGGCCCCGGAACGGAGGTTGCCATGACCACCCATCTCCACCTCCACCCCCACAACGGTCTCCCCCTGCGCGGCTTCGCCGTCCTGCATCCCTATGCCGCGGAATGGGTTCTGCTGATGATCTGGGCCGCCATCATCATCCTGGTCTGGCTGGGAACCAGCTAGCCCCGCCCATCGCCACCTGAAGACTCGACAGCCGCCCCCTTTCCGCTAGAATGGAGCTTCGCGCTGGCGCGTAGCTCAGCGGTAGAGCACCACCTTGACACGGTGGGGGTCGGCGGTTCGAGACCGCCCGCGCCAACCAACTGAAGGCCGCATTTGCGGCCTTTTTTCATGTCCTCAATCGGGCGGACTCGGACCGCCGAGAAGCAGCGGCGGCCCGGTAGCGGCCGGCGGAGGCGCTCCAGCGGAGCGCCGGAGACGATCAGCCGCAGGGCCAGCCGCGCGCAAGGTTCGAGACCGCCCGCGCCAACCAACCGAAGGCCGCTTTTAGCGGCCTTTTTTTCATATGCTCAATCGGGCGATCTCGGACCGCCGAGAAAGTCCGGCGGGCAGGAAGGGCCCGGCGGAGGCCCTCCTGTGGAGGGCCGGAGACGATCAGGCCCGTGCCCAGCCGGACGCAAGGTTCGAGACCGCCCGCGCCAACCAACCGAAGGCCGCTTTTAGCGGCCTTTTTTTCATATGCTCAATCGGGCGATCTCGGACCGCCGAGAAGCAGCGGGCAGGCTGACTCAGGGCCTCGCCCTCCGGGCGGCAATCCGCTTCGCGGATTCCGTCCGATTCTCCTTTCACTCCGTTTCGGTCGAATGGTCGAGACCAGCGAAATTCCGCTTGCCAGACGAACCCGGGCTCACAGCAAAATTCAACCCGCTAGAACTGGAATCCCGCCGAGATGAGCAGGCTCTTCAGCTGCGTTTCCTGCTCGTTCTGGGAGCGCGGACGACCCAGGATGCGTTTCCAGTCTGCGGCGTATTCGAGCTTGAGTGGGATGCCCAGCTTGAGAATCAAGCCGGCGCCAACGGTCGTGCGAAGCGGCGGAAAGGGCGCCACGGTGCCCGCATCCGGCATCAAGCTCCGGTACACCTGGCCTGAATCCACGAAGAACTCCATCCAAACACTGGACCACCCGAACAGGGGGAACCGGTATTCCAGGTTGACCACGGCCAGGGCCTGCCCGCCGAGGGGGATCGGCTGCGCCAGGGGATTTCCCGAGGCATCCACCCGCTGAACGTCCCCCAGCATGTCCGGTTCCACGCCGCGCACCGTGAAGGAGCCGCCGCCGTAGAACCGTTCGGAAAGGGGCAGATCCTGGGCGGATTTGGCCGTGGGGCGGGCCACGCCAAGGCGGACATTGGCCATCAGCACGCCGTATTCCGCATGGAAGCCCATGGGCCAGTTCCATTGCTGCCGCAGGTCCACCTTCACGAAGCTGCTGTTGATGGACGTGCCGAAGACCTGGTTTGCCAGTTCCAGGCGCCCCAGGAAGAACGTCCCCTGGGTGGGGTCGTAGGGTTTGTCGCGGCGGTCCACGGCCACCTGCAGGAAAGGCGCCGAGATGACGCTGCGTCCAGGGGTCCGGGCGATCAGGAAGAGGTCCGCATCCGAGATGAGCGGCACGCCGTTGCTGTCGGTGTTGGCAGCCACCTCCACGCGCTCGTAGCGATAGCCGACCTGCACGGATTGCACGGGTCCGACTTTCCACTCGAGACTTGGCGTGAACCGGCGGCGGCGGGCGAAGTAGGCCGCCTGGGCTTCCTCGATGTAGGCCCCCTCCATGTGGAAGCGCGTCCGCTCCGCCAGGAAGGAATCCAGCACGCTCGGGAGGAACCAGGGATCGGTGTAGCCGACGCTGTAGCTGTCCACAGAGCGCTTGATGTCGCCGGTGGGAAAGGCCCGCCGCAAGGCTGGAATGCCCAGCGTCTGATCTCCGGCGCGGAGGCCGTAGTCGATGGTGCGGCCCATGCCGCCCACATTGAGCTGCTGGGCGCCCAGGCCAAAATGGTAGCCCTGGGTCCGGTCGTACCCGAAGGATTCGCTGAAGACCCAAGGGCTCCGCTCCAGGAGCCGCAGCGCCAGGTCCCCACGCTGCCAGGGCTGGGCCTCCTGGCCCGGCAGTTCCTTCATGGACAGCAGATCGACCCGCTGGAAAGCGCCCAGGTCGCCCAGCCGGATCTGGCCGGCATCGAGCTTGGCTGGATCGAGCGGGGTGCCCGGAGGTGCTTCCATTTCGCGCAGCACCGCCTTGGCCCGGGTGCGATCGCTGCCCTGCACCACCAGCCGTCGGGTGGCATCGAGTGGCTGGGGCGGGATCTGGATCTTCACCGAGGGGCGGTCCTCGCCCTCCTCGAGGCTCAGGCTCACCTTGGGGTTGAGGGCCCCGGCTGAGCTGAGCTTCTGGCGCAGGTCCACCACCACCAGGGCCAGGTCGTTGCGCACCAGCGGGATGGCCGGTTTGAAGGACAGGTGGGCCCCCTGCGGGGTTATGTCCAGGGTGCCCTCCACCCCCTTGAGCTGACGGCGGTCCGAGCGGAACCGGGAGGACCCGGAGATGGCCTTGGGGTGCTCTCCCAGGGTCAGCAGCAGGCTTCTCGCCATGGCCTTCCCGGGCAGGGTGATCTCCCCGGGAAGCTCAAGGTCCAGAGCCTCCAGGAAACGCTGCTGTCCTTCCCATATGATGAGGCGGACCTGGACGCGCCCGTTGGGAGCCGTTTCCACTTTGCGATGCACCCGCACATCGGGGAAGCCGCGCTGCAGGTAGAGCGCCGTGACCCGCTCCTCCAGGGCCTTCATCACGTCAGCCTTGGCATGGGGGGGCAGGAAGAGAAAACGTGAAGGCAGCTTGGCGGCGGCGCTCAAGTCAGCTTCGGCGATCTCCCGGTTTCCTTCGAAAGTGACCAGCCCCAAGGCCCGCCTGGGACCCGGGTCCACGTGGTAGGTGATGGTCACCGATTCGGGTCGTTCCGCGGTGCCGCTCGTCACCTGCCTGGCGTGGGTCACCTTCACTTCGGGGTAGCCCTGATCCCGATAGTAGGCAGAAATGCGCCCATCACCTTCTTCAAGGATGCTCGGCGCATACCGCTCGGCGCGTGCGAGCGGAACCAGCTCGGACAGCCGGGGCTGGTTCCACAGAAAGCCGAACCAGGACATGCCTTCGGCCTTGAGTTTGACCTTGGGGCCAGGCTGCACCTGCAGCACCAGGACGCCTTCTTCCCCTGGGGCAGGAGCCAGGCGGACGCTGCCTTCCAGGCGGCCGTCCTTGACCAGCCGCAAGCGCAAATGCCGTTGCGCTTCTCGAAGCACCGTGGGGGTCCATCGCGTCCGCCCCGGCTCCAGGCCGGTCACCTTCAGCAGAAGGGCCCGATCATAGGGCCTGGGGTCGCCCTCGATCCTGACGTCCTTGATCAATGTCGCAGGCCCCAAGGCAAGATGGACCCGCAGGATGGCTCCTCCTTGCGTCTGGGTGGCCGTGAGGGAGGCGTCGGGGAAGCCCGCTTCCCGCAAGCGCCGCTCCCCTTCTTCGAGCGCCATTTTCAAGCGTATCTGGCCGATGCGCTGCCCGCGGCGGAGGCCGGTCAGGAGCTTGGGCCAGGGCAGGTCCTTGGGCGCCGCCCCCTCCGTGGACAGGGACTCCAGGGGGCGCAGAGGCAAGAGGTGGATGCGCGCCACGCCATCCGCGCCCAGCACGCCTTCCACCGACTGGTACCGGTCCACGAGGCGCACCGCCGCCAGGGCCTGCTGAAAGACGGCTTCGGAAACCGCCTGATTGACCGCCAACCCGAAGGCGGCCCTGGCGAACCGGCGATCATCTTCGTCGCCTCCCTCGAAGTGCACTGCCTGGAGCACCTTTACGGGCACGGCCTCCTGGGCTCCGGCAGGAACCAGAGCCAGGAGGAGGCAGGCCGGGACGGGACGCAGGCGCAACGGGCTAGAAGCCCGCGAGGGCCTCTTCCTCGGTGTCCTTCACCTCGAAGACCGAATGCAGACTCGTCATCTTGATGAGGCTGAAGATCTTGGAGCTCATGCCGCAGATCCGCAGTTCGCCACCCTTGCCCTTGATGGAGGTGTAGCAGCCCACCAGCTCGCCCACACCTGAGGAATCCAGGTAGCTCACCTTGCTGAAGTTGATCACGATCTTGCGAGAGCCATTGGTAAGCGAGGTGCGGACCGCTTCGCCCAGCTCTTGATCGCCATCACCCAGGGTGATCTTGCCCTCGGGGTATAGGATCAGCACGTCGTTGTGATTGCGTGAGTTCATGATCATGGGCACCTCGGGGTGAGGGGCCAGTGTAGCAAGGCTTCCAAGGCTCAGCGCAAGCCCACGGTCGCATGGAATCCTCCGGCATGGGGGTGGTCCCGGGCCTCCAGGGCCGGCCCGGGCTGAGGCCCAGCGGGCGGCCCGATGGATGGCATAGGTGGGTACACTGGAATCTTTGATATCGAGGTCCCATGTCCGACCAGGAACTCCAGCCCCTCGCCCCCCGCCGGAAGACCCGCCAGATCCTGGTGGGCAAGGTGCCGGTGGGCGGGGACGCCCCCATCACCGTCCAGAGCATGACCAAGACGGACACCCGGGACGTGGAGGCCACGGTCCAGCAGATCTACAACTACGCCAATGCCGGCTGCGAGATCGTGCGGGTGAGCGTGCCCACCAAGAAGGCCGGCGAGGTCTTCCACGAGATCTGCG
>DATEZS010000057.1:0-40798 GCA_035255365.1 Geothrix sp. | reverse complement strand
CAGCCCTTTTCCAGGAGCGCCCTGGCCGCGTGGTGGATGGTGCCGTCGCCGCCCCAGATCAGCAGCGGCGTTCCGGCTTGGCTGGCCTGGGCGATGGCTGGATCGAAATCCCAGGGCGGACCGAATGGGATGGGGTCAAGACGCTCCCGCAGATCCTTGGGCAGGGTCCGCAGGAGGGCATCGGGATCCTTGGTCTGGGTTCCGGAAGCGGCGTTGAACAGGAGTGGGCATTTCATTCATGGAGCATAGCGGCTGGCGGGCATCCGCGTACCAGGTCGGCCTGCCTGTTCCTGGGCGCAGCATCACGGGAAAGCCTCCGGGACCCTTTGCGTGGGAGGGAATTCCGTTCTCCTGGATCCGTCGAAAAGCTCCTCGAGGACCTCGAATGGCGAACAGCGGCACCTTGACAGGAAATCAAAGTGATATCATATTGATTACCTACGGAGGTCCCCCATGCTCAAAGAGCAACCTGCCCTTGCCTTCCCAGGCCTGCCCATCCTGCTGATCTGCCTGGCCGCCATCCTCGGTTCCATCGGATTGATCATCAGCGCCGCGGTTCACGACCAGCCCAGCCAGCTCTTCATTGCCATCCCCCTGATCGTCCTGAGCATTTTCATCCTCGCGGGCCTCTTCGTGGTGAACCCCAACGAGGCGGCCGCGCTGCAGCTTTTTGGCGCCTATCGCGGCACGGTCCGGAAGGCGGGGATGGCCTGGGCCAATCCCTTCCTCAGCAAGCGCAAGATCAGCACGAAGGTGCGCAGCTTCGAAAGCCAGCGCCTCAAGGTGAACGACCAGGACGGGAATCCCGTGGAGATCGCGGCCATCATCGTCTGGCGCGTCATCGACACCGCCGAGGCCCTCTTCGAGGTGGAAGACTGCGAGAAGTTCGTTTCAGTCCAGAGCGAAGCGGCCCTGCGCGCCCTGGCCTCCCACTTCCCCTATGACGCCCACGAAACCGGTCAGCTCTCCCTGCGCGGCAGCACGGATGAGGTGGCGGCCAAGCTGAAGACCGAACTCCAGCAGGTGCTCAGCCAGGCCGGGGTAGAGGTCCAGGGCGCCCGCATCAGCCATCTGGCCTACGCCCCCGAGATCGCCCAGGCCATGCTGCAGCGCCAGCAAGCCGGAGCCATCCTTGCCGCCCGGGCCCGCATCGTGGAAGGCGCGGTCGGCATGGTGGAAATGGCGCTCCAGCGGCTGGAGGAGGGCGGCAGGGTCGTCCTCGACGACGAGCGGAAAGCCGCCATGGTGAGCAACCTCCTGGTGGTGCTCTGCGGCGAACGGGCCGTGCAGCCCGTGGTGAACACCGGCACGCTCTACCACTGAGATATTGACTTGGCCGAGCGCAAACCCTTCCTGCTCCGGGTGGATCCCGAGTTGTTGTCCCGGCTCCAAGCCTGGGCGGGCGAAGACCTGCGCAGCCTCAATGGCCAGATCGAGTTCCTGCTGCGGGAGGCGCTCCGGAAGGCGGGGCGCCTCCCGGAAGGCGGTTCATCAACTGCGTCGAATGAAGATTCGAAGGCTTGACCCTCTTCCTGAACGGACCTAGAACAGGTCGCGAAACAGGTCCTACTGGGGGAGATCCATGGCGCCCAGTCCCTGGACCCAGCCCCCCATGGGGACCCGGATCTGGGTGGTGAGGTTCACGCTTCTGGTCGCTCCTCCACCGAGGTCGAGGTGCCACTGCCGGACACCGGGGAGGGGCTCGTCCTGGCAGGGCGTCGAATCCGGTAGGAGCGTGATCTTGATGCGGTCCTGGTCCGCCTTCAGCTGAGCGTCCTGAACCTCGATGGCCACCGCTTCGGAGAGGTCATTGGTGATGTCGAAGCGGTCCTTGATTATCCACTGGGTTTCCTTGGAGAAGGTGCCCACCGTCTCCTTGCGGTTGTCCAACCGGCGAAGGGCCACCCGCACGCCGGTGAAGGGCCCGAAGCCGAGCTGGACGGGGTGGCCGGGGGCCGGAAGATCAAGTGAGCTCTGCCCCACGCGCTGGCTTCCCGCGAAGTGAACCATGGTACTTCCGGGAAACAGGGGGAGCTCCTTGGGAATGGCGAAGCGCGCGATGCGGTACACCGTGGGGTCCTGGCGCGGAATGGCGAGCAGCGAGAGGTCGGGGTGGACCTCCGTCGAGGTGACGCGGAAGCGATGGACATCGCCATCGGCGGGGATGTCCTTGTGTCCTTCCAGGCTCCAGGTGGTGGCCAGCCCCCGGGCATCTTCCAGCCTGGCCACCCGGGCAGGAGCCAGGTCCGCCAGGACGCTGGGCTGAACCGGGGTTTCCCCATTGCTGCCGAATCCGCTGGAGCTGGCCACCACTTCCACACAGGCTGTCGCAGTGGCGGAACCGCGTATCGTTCCAGGGAATTGCTCGGTGAACCGGACCCACTGGGGACCGCCCAGCTTTTCCAGGGTGACGTTCCGGCTGCTCCGGGCATTGGTGACTTCAACCTCTACGCCGTTCCAATGCTCTTTCCCCCCATGGCGGATGGCGGCGAAGAGCACCAGCTCCAGGCTCCGGCCGTCGGCGGACAGGCGGGCCTCGTAGCTGGGCTCCCAGTGGCCGGTGCGGGTGCGGTAGGTGAAGTCGATCTCCACGTCCCCGGCTTTCGCACACACGATTTCGACCTTGGCCTTCGCGGGGCTGACTTGGCGTTCTGCGGCCTTTCGCAGGAGCTCGGCTTCGATGCCTTTCATCTCCTCCTTCCTCACGGCCAGCTCCCGCTGGATCTGGCGTTCGCGCGTCAACGCCTGGGCCATGCGCTCCTGGATGCCCTTTCCGAGCTCCACAACCGAAGCCGAGGAAGGCACGCCGACTGTCAACCGGCTGGAGAGCTCCTGGTCATGGACGGCCTGCAGCCCCTTGAGGAAGGAGATCTCCTGCCGCAAAGCCTCCCCCTCCGACTCAAGGGCGTCGATGCGATCCCGGAGTCCGAGCTGCTGTTGTTTCAGGGACTGATATTCAGGCGTCTCCGCGATCTTGCGGGGTTCGGACCCGACCGTGACATCGCCCAGCCGGGAGCCAGCGGATCCCTTGGCGGAGACTCGCACGTCCTCCAGCTGGAGGCCTTCCGGCAGGCCGCTCAGGAGCAGCTGGTAAGTTCCCTTCTGGGGAAGGTTCGTCCGGCCGACTCGAGTGACCCAGCATTCATCCGGATGGAGCCGCACCCGTCGGATGGGTGCCTCGATGGGCAGCAGGGAAGGGCCCAGGAGGCCCGCTGAAGGCTGCGCCGTGAGCGAGGCGGTGAGGCCGAAGGTGAGGGAAAGGAGGGTGAGCGATCGCATGAGGGGCTCCTGGTGTGGCACGAGGGTGCCCATCGAGATTCGGCCAATGGCGGTCGTCGCACTGTAAAAGCTCCGTCACAAGCCGGGAGCCGCAAAGCCTCACCACTGCTCTGTAACAAGACGGTCACTTGGGGGCCACCTCCCTTGCGACGGCCTTCCGCAACGCCATGATGAACGTCATCCAGCCGCAGCCAGGAGCCCTGGTGAACACGCTGCGGCTCGCCGCAGCGCCAGGATCCGCCGAACCCTTTTCCAGAGAGGAAGCCGAGCCATGTCCATCCGAACCATATCGTTCCCGGTCACGCCCTTGGTCCTGGCCATGAGGCTCTGCGCGGCCTCCGGACAGCCCGGGGAGGCGCACCTCGCCTCCCTCCTGAAAGCCATTCCGGCCATGGCCCACGAGGGCTTCGGTATGGACCCCGCGGCAGCGGCGCTGGCCAGGCAGATCCAGGCCATGGGCGCGCCGGCCGTGGCGCCCCTGGTCAAGCTGCTCAGCGACGGGCGCCCGGGCGTGAAGGCCTTCGCGGGCTTCGTGTTGAGAGACCTGGAGACCATTCCGGAATCCGCACTCGATGCGCTCATCCAGGCCCACGAGCAGGGCAATGATGGGCTTTCCCTGGCCATCGCACGGATCGGCACACCCCGTGCCCTGGCCTACCTGATCGGTGATCTGAGGATCCATCCGCGGTGCTACAGCCAGACAGGTGGGGCATTGATGCTCGCGGGCGAACGAGCCGCCCCTTGGCTGGCCGATCTGCTGAAGGACGAGCACGCCGTCGACCCGGAATTGGCGGGAGCGGTCCAGGCGCTTTTTTCGCAGATGGCCGGGAAGGCCCAAGGTGCCGTCCTGCCGCTGGTGGCGACGGCTGAAGATGCACGCCGGAACCCGGAGAACCGGGTGGAGGCGGTGAAGGCATTGGGCTGCATCGGCGCCGCCGCAACCGCCGCCGTTCCGGCCCTGCTCCGCCTGGCAGCCGCTGAACCCGGGCGGTTCGGAGCCGTGGTCGATGACGCGCTCGTGGCGATCGGCACCCAGGAAGCGGTGACCATCCTGGAAGGGCGTCTGAGTTCGTCGGGGCCTGAAAACGGGGAACTCTGGCGGTTGGCCTCCCTGGGGCGGATGGCGAAGGCGGCCGGCCCATCGGTGCTGGCGATGCTGCAGCACAAAGACTGGGAAACCAGGGTCAGGGCCGCCAAGGCGCTGGGCTTCCTCGGCTGGCCTGGAGCGGTCGAGCCGCTGCGCGATCTTCTGGGCGACACCTCGGATTGGCGACTGGTCGCCGCCGCTGCCCATTCCCTGGGCCGCCTGGGTGAAGTCGCGGCGCTTCCGGAGCTTATGGACGTGGCCCAGAACCATTGGTTTCCGCCCGTGCGCAAGGCGGCCGAGAAGGCCGCGAAGGTTCTTCGAGGGGTGGACGCCTATCCTGTTCTCGCTGGCGACAACCTGGGTTTCGAGTTCTTCTCCTATACCGAACCCGATACCGAGGAGGCGCGTGACCTGGAAGCATCTCCGGAGGCCCCATTCACCCCGATCTACCTGCCGGAACCCGGACGCCTCGATGAAGCAGCGCTCGAGGCGTGCGCCTATGACGTCCCCTTCAAGCCCGAGGAGGGACCGGAGTCCAAGTGGGCGGTCCAACCCTTCTGCGGCCTGAGGATGGCCAGTGGCCTTCTGCTGGGCGTCTATGAACCCGGCTCAAACCAGCAAGTCCTGTTCACGAACCAGGCTGGAACCACCCGGATGATCGAAGATTGTGTTCGGAGCTTTCACCGGCTTGGTGGGGCGGTCATTGCCGTTTGCGGCGTGGCGGGGTGCGGTGGCAACTATGGCAACCTCTACCGGATCGCCTGGAAGGCGGATGGGACGCCCGAGGCGGCCTTGTGGAAAGTGCTCCCCGGGGCGCCGTGGCAGTCCGGAATCCTGGAGAACGGCGACCTCTGCATCGAATGCTGCGGCGGTCCGGTGATCGTCACGCCGAAAGGCGAAATGAGAATGGCCTCGGTCCCCTGACCGGTTCCGATCCCCTCAGCCGATCGCGCCACCGTTCAAGAACCTGACCGGTGGCGCGATCAGCCGCAGTTCCGCGCCGGTGACGGGGTGCTGGAGGTTCAACTGCCAGGCGTGGAGCCAGAGGCGATCCGAGGGGGCTCCGCCATAGAGGGCGTCCCCCAGGATGGGCCTGCCCAGATGCGTGAGATGAACGCGGATCTGGTGGGTGCGGCCGGTGAAGATGCGGGCCACGATCCAGTGGCCGGGCACGAGGCCCGCCGTTTCCTCCGCGGTCGCGGGACGGAAGTCCGTGCGGGCGGACTTGGGATCGATGAGATTGCCTTCGCAGCCGAACCGGCCTGGATCCGCATTCCGGATGCGCCCGATGGGTGCCTCCACGGAACAGGCTTCCAGGGGCTCCGAGAGTCGAGCCAGATAGAGCTTCTCCAGGTCCCGGGAGGCAAAGGCCTTCGCAAGACCGGGGTTGGCCTTGGCGTCCTTGGCCAGCACCAGCAGGCCCGAGGTGCCCTGGTCCAGCCGGTGGTGCAGGAACAGCTTCAGCTCCGGACGCTGGGTCTTGAGGAGCGCCAGCAGATCGTGGCGATCCGTGGCCCAGGTGCCCTGGGTGGGGAGCCCCGCGGGCTTGTCCACGGCCAGGATCCAGGGGTCCTCGAAGACCACCGGGATGGTCATGGTGGGGACCGGCGCCAGATCCGGGTCGTAGGCCGCCCGGATCTCGGTGCCCGGCTTGACCAGCCGTCCCGCCACCTTCACCCGCTTGCGATCCACCTGGACGCCACCGAGCTTCAAGGCTTCCCGGGCGGCGCGGCGGGACAGGTCGGTGTGCTTGGCGATGATCTGGTCGAGACGCAGTTCCGCGTCCTCGGGTTCCGTCGTGAAGGTCCATTTTTTCAGCGCCATGGACTCAGGGTACCGCATACCGCGGATTTGCCTCAAAAAGCGAGGCAATTGATGGCCGAGATTTGGCATGCTGGTAGCGGAGGCTCCCATGATCCGAATGCTTCGCGCCGGTTTGCTGCTGGCCATGACGGTGCTTGCTGCCGCAGCTGAACTGCCGGTGTCCGGTTGGGCCTTGAAGCCCGGTTCCACCGCGACAGCAGCCGATCTGCGTCTGGTGGCCGCCAGGGAAGGTTCGGAAGCCACCCTGGCTTCCGCGCCGATTTCCTTGAAGGTCGGCGAGCTCTACCGCCTCAGCGCGACCATTCGCACCGAGGGCGTGAAGGCCGATGCTCTGGCCCGGTATCCCACGGCCCTGGGGGCCTGCCTGTCCATGGAGAGTTTCCCCTTCACCAACGCCTCGCCGAGCGTGGGCGGCACCCAGGAGCGGCAGGTCTCCGTACTGTTCCTGGCCACCACGCCCCAGGACCGGGTGCAGTTGCACCTGGGCCGCAACGGGAAGGCCACGGGTGCAGCCGTATTCAGCAACCTGAAGCTGGAGAAGGTCGAAGACATCTCGGCTTTCATCCCCCTGCAGACGGTGCGCTGGGCGGGCAAGGGCTTCCGCTACGACATGGGCGGCTGGATCTTCGTCCACATCGAAGGCGAACCCTATGCCCGGGGCCGGCAGTACGGCGAGCTGGTGAACGAGGAGATCATCCGCTACATGACCAAGGTCGGCATCCTGAAGAATGCCGCAGACCCGCAGAAGGGCTGGGCCCAGGTGCGCCTCATGGCGGACGCCCTCTTCCTCCGCAAATACGATCTGGAATACCTGGAGGAGATGAAGGGCATCGCCGATGGCGCCGCCAAGGCGGGGGCGAAGTTCAAGGGCAGGGCCGTGGACCTTCTGGATATCGTGGCCCTGAACTCCCTGGTGGATTCGGACTACGTGGAAGCCGCCCTGAGAGTGAGTCCGACCCCGCTCTCCGGCCGGACCTTCGTGACCCCGGATGATGAAGTGGAACGCGGCGGACAGGGGGATCACTGCTCCTCCTTCGTGGCCACGAAAGCCGCCAGCAAATCCGGCCGGTTCCTCATGGGACAGATGTTCATGTGGAACGGCTACACCGGCGTGCACTGGGATGTGGTGGTGGATGTGGTGCCAGCCAAGGGGCACCGGCTGGTCTACCAGACCTTCCCCGGCGGGCTGCACTCCGGCAGCGACTGGTACATCAACGGGGCGGGGCTGGTGATCGGCGAGACCACCGTGGGCCAGACGGGCTACGAACCCGAGGGAACCCCCCAGAGCAACCGCATCCGGAAGGCCGCCCAGTACGCCTCCAGCATTGATGACGTCGCCAAAATTCTCACGCAGAAGAACAACGGCCTCTACACCAACGACTGGACCATGGCCGACGCGAAATCCGAGGAAGGGGCCTGCCTCCTGCTGGGCACCAGGAAGACCCGCCTCTGGCGCACGGGCAATGGCGATACGCCGGGCAAGCTGAAGGACTTCATCTGGGCGAACAACAACAACCGCGATCTCGAGGTGCGCGCCGAGTACGGACCCAATCCCGAGAATGTGCCGGTGGATCTGGCCTTCAATACCTGGAACCGGGACATCGCCTTCCAGGAGGCGTTCAAGGCCCATGGCCAGGGCGGCTTCGACATCGACACGGCCACCCGCATGATGGCCTCCAGCCCCATCAACCGCCCCCATGCCTGCGATGCCAAGCTCACCAGCTCGGAAATGGCGGAGAAGCTCGTCTTCATCGCCCACCAGGGCAAGTCCACCCAGCGGGAAAAATGGGTGGGCGGACGGTACATTGCCGATCTTCCGGAGGCAACGCCCCACCTCACCTACGGCTACACCACCTTCAGTCCCATCTGGATCGCCGACAAGCTCCAGGCCGCCAAGGCCTCCTGGAAACCGGAGAAGCCAGCCAAGGCATCCGCGCCGGACCTGAAAGCCGTGGGGGAAGCTTTCACCTACGACGCGACAGCGCTCTGGCACGGGACGGTGCTGCCCGCCACGGATGCGGACAACTGGTTCGTGAGCGGCTCCGCCGCTTACTGGCAGCAGCTGAAGCAGCTTCCGGATTCCCCGGGAAAGGCCTTCGAGGCCATGGAATCCGCCTTGTCGGATCTTGCCACCCGCCATCTCTGGGTGGCCAACCGGGAAGGGGCCACGGCGCCCCTGGCCACCACCACGGCCTATGACCGCTATGGCGCCTACCTGATTCCCCGCATCCGGGGCCTCTTCGCCCTGCACCAGCTCCGCCTGCACCTGGGCAACGCCGGGTTCGCCAAGGCCATGAAGGCGGCCCAGGAGCGGTTCCACAGCCAGCCCGCCCGCACTTCCGATATCTACAAAGCCTTGTCGGAGGGCGCAGGTCGGGATGTGGCGCCGATCCTGAAACCCTGGTTGGAGCGGTCCGATCTGCCCGCCCCGAAGATCGTGGTCCAGATGCAGAAGACGGGAAAGAGTTACCAGGTGACTCTGGACGTCAAGCAGGATGGTTTCGCGTATCCCTTTGTGGCCTTCGTGAGCCTTCAGACCGAATCCGGGGCGCGGCTGGAGCGCGTCGAGCTGAAGGGCGCCAAGGGTTCCTTCACCTTCGCCTGCGAGTCCCCCTTGACCCGCCTGGTGTTCAACGCGGGCAGCGACATCCCCGTGGCCCGGGCCAATTTCTGGGTGCCTGGCAATACCCTGGACGACTGGACAGCGACACGGATGGTCTTCGGCACGAGCCGGGAAGTGGAAGCCCAGCGGAGCCTGGCCATGCAGTACCGGGACACCCTGGCTGACACCTTCACGGAAACGCTGGTGCCCCTCCAGAGCGACGCGGAAACCAGCGATGCCGATTCGGCCGCCAGTGACCTGATCCTCATCGGCGGTCCCGCCGAGAACAGCCTCGCCGCCCGGCTCCAGGCCGAAGGCAAGCTGCCCATGGAGGCCGGCCCCGGCTGGTTCAAGTGGCAGGGCCGCACCTATGGGCGCGCGGATGACGGTTTCATCGGCGCATTTCCCAATCCGTGGAATCCGAAGAAGATGCTGACGCTCATCATCTCGAACAGCCGGCTGCAGGAGTGGGCCATGACCCGCGCGGTGCCGCGCGGGAATCCCGGCTGGGCCATCTATCGGGGCGGCGAGGTGAAGGAGAAGGGGCACGCGGAGGCGCCAGGCTCCGGCCTTTCCTTCCAGCGCTGAGCCTCAGCCAGGCCCGGTCTGTACCGACTCCTGATCCTGTGCATTCAGGTAGGGGCGGTACTCCATGTCTTCCCGGATGATGTGATTCGTCAGCCAGTCGGACAGGAAGCGGGCGACAGCAGTCGCGCTGACATGCCCTCCCCGCTGCAGCTTCGCCTGCATATCCCTGGCCTGTCGGATGAGCTCAATGTGCATTTTTTGGTGGCTGGGGAGCTGCGGGAACCCGACCTTCTCCATCAGCTCCTCCTCGAACCTGAAGTGGCCCAGGGTGTAGGTGAGGATGTCCTCGAGGATCCGCGTCAGTTCCTCGGTCATCCCCATCTTGTTCACTTCGTCGAAATGGTTCACCAGCTCGAACAACTTCCGGTGCTGCGTGTCAATGTCGGCGTGGCCGAGGGTGTACCGTGCGTGCCAGGAAAGGAAAGCCATGATGGGCCCATTTCTTGAAAAGGCTCAGGAGCGGTTGGATCGTGGTGTACCCAGGAGTAGAACGAGATTAGCATCGGCTGGATTCAAATCGAGTAGCCCTGGCTATCCACTTCCAGGGCCTGCTGCCGCGCGGCGAGGTCGGCGAGGGTGGTAGTCCGGAGCAGATCCCGGGCGGCCTGCACGCTGCGGACCCAGAGCTCGTTCACGGCACGGGCGCTGGCAGGCGCCTGGGCGGGGCTGACCGCGCTGCCCAGGGGACCCTCCAGGGCCTCGATGACCTCGAGGGCCGTGATGTGGCTCGGGTTCCGCGCCAGCTCGCAGCCGCCGCTGGGGCCCCGCTGAACCTTGACCAGGCCGGCCGATTTGAGATCTCCCAGGAGCACCCGCAGGAACTTGGCGGGCAGGTTCTGTTCTTCCGCGATGGAGGCCACCAGGACTGGACCATGCCCAAACTTCAAGGCCAACCCCACCAGGAATTGCAATCCGTATCTCGACCTGGCTGTGCCCTTCATGGGAATCTCCGGGGTTTCGCACAATAATATATAATAAAAAGAATTAACAAACTTGACAATATAAATTATTCGCCCAAACTTCAGATTCTGGGCCCCGCCCGGAACCCTAGAAGGAGCCCCCATGGCCCAAACGAGCGCAACCTCCCGGCCCAACCGCGTCGAGCACGCCTACGACCTCATCGGCTGCACGCCGGTGGTGCGGCTGAACCGCATCGTGCCGAAGGGTTCGGCCAAGGTCTACGTGAAGCTGGAAAGCGCCAATCCCGGTGGCAGCGTGAAGGATCGCATCGCCCTGAGCATGATCCAGGACGCGGAAGCCCGCGGCGTGCTCAAGCCGGGGATGACCCTCCTGGAGGCCACCAGCGGTAACACGGGCATCGGTCTCGCTTTCGTGGCCGCCGCCAAGGGCTACAAGATCACCCTGGTCATGCCTGACACCATGACCCAGGAACGCCGCTCGCTCCTCAAGGCCTACGGGGCCGAACTGGTGCTGACGCCCGGCGCCGGTGGCATGAAGGTGGCCGTGGACAAGACCCAGGAACTGGCGGAAGGCAATCCCAACTATTTCCTGGTCCGCCAGTTCGAGAATCCCGCCAACCCCGCCGTGCATCGGCGCACCACGGCCCTGGAGATCTTGGAGCAGGTGCCGGAGCTGGACGCCTTCGTGGCCGGCGTGGGCACGGGCGGAACCGTGACCGGGGTGGGCGAGGTGCTGGCTGAGAAGAAGCCCGGCACCCTGGTGGTGGCCGTGGAACCAGACACCTCCCCTCTGCTCAGCGCGGGTCAGGTGGGACCCAACAAGATCCAGGGCATCGGCCCCAACTTCGTCCCCGCGATCCTGAACCGCGAGGCCTTCCAGAGGGTACGCCCCGTGAGCTATGACGATGCCATCGCCATCTCCCGCCGCCTGGCCCGCGAAGAAGGCCTGCTGACCGGCATCAGCACCGGCGCCATCGTCTTCGCGGCCTTGGAAATCGCCAAGGAGCTGGGGGAAGGCAAGACCGTGGTGGCCATGCTCTGCGACACGGGCGAGCGCTACCTGAGCCACCCGCTGTTCGCCGAGATCGATGCTCCGTCTATCTGACCTGACCCAGGCACCCAGCCTGAATCCGGCCGGGCCCTCCGGCCAGAGCTGCCCGATCGTTCCCGCGCTCCTGGATGGGAGGGCGGCCCGTTGGGCGGCCCTTCTGTCCCTCGTCATTCTTGCCTTGGCGGTGTGGCGGGGCTGGGGCCTGGTCGTGCTGGGTCTCGCCCTGGACTTCCTGCTGAGGGCCCTGGGGCGACCTGGCTTCAGCCCCGTGGCCCGGGCAGCGGGGTTCCTGCGGCGCGCTTCCGGGTTTTCGGGACAGATGGTCAATGCGGGCCCCAAACAGTTCGCGGCGTCCCTTGGAGCGCTCTTATCCCTGGCCATCGGGGCTGCCCTGTTGGCCGGGTGGCCTGCGGTGGGGAGGGGCGGGGCGTTGCTCCTGGGCCTCTGCGCGGGCCTCGAAGCCTTTTTCGGTTTCTGTGTGGCTTGCCAGCTCCACCCCTGGCTGGCCAGAGCCCGGGGCTCCCACCGGGGGAGGGCCCCCGTGGGCCATTCCTGACCTATCCTTGGGAACCTTGCGAGGTCCCCGTGCGATCTGCCGCTCCCTTCCTCGTCGCCCTGTCGCTTATGGCCCAGGCTCCAGCCCCAATGCCGGTACCAGAAAGGGCCACGGCCTTCGAACGGGCCGTGGTGCAGGAGATGAGCGATGCGCGCGTCCGGCCCAAGGCCTATGCCAAATACCTGCGGGAGCTGCGGCCCTATTTCGAGGGGACCCTCTGGAGCCGGCCTGACCGGGTTCCATTGCGCACGGATGAAGGCGCGGCGGCCCTCGACGAGGCCATCGCCTTCCTGGAGTCAGCCCCTCCCATGGGGCCGCTGCGCTTCAGCGAGGGCCTGGCCCGCGCGGCCCGGCTCCACGCCCAGGACATCGGCCCCAGGGGCAGCCTGGAGCATGTAGGCGCCGACGGGGCCCGCCTCTCGCAGCGCCTGAACCGTCTCGGCACCTGGCAGGGGTTGATCGCGGAGAACATCTCAACCGGCGAATCGGATCCGCGGCAGGTGGTCATCCAGCTGCTGGTGGATGATGGGGTCCCCGGTCGCGGCCACCGCCACAATCTCTTCAATCCGGACCTCCACCAGGCTGGGGCCGGGGCGGCCCCGCACCGGGACTATCGAACGGTGGTTGTCATCGATTACGCGGATGGGTTCGTGGAGCAGCGCTGAGGACCGGGGAATCCTGGTAGCCTTGGCTATCTGAAGACAACCCAAGGTGAACGATGCGTTTTCTTGCGCGGCTCGGTGCCCCGGTGCGGGGGCTCCTCGAGTTCCTGGGCGACCAGGCTCACCTGGTCGTGCAGACGCTGCGCTGGGGCCTCTCCCTGCGGATGCATCAGCTAGCCGTGGTGGGCGCCCAGACCAAACTGCAGGTGCGGTTCACGGGGCTGGATGCCCTCTGGCTGGTGAGCGGCACGGCTCTGTTGCTGGGAGCCGTGACCCTGGTGCAGGCCTTCAGCCAGCTTTCGGGGCTGGGGGCCGAGAACTACATCGGCGTGCTCATGGTGCTCATCATCCTGCGGGAACTGGGACCGCTGCTCACGGCGGTGCTGGTGATCGGCCGCAGCTCCACGGCCATCGCCGCGGAACTGGGTTCCATGCAGCTCAACGACGAAGTGGATGCGCTCGCGGCCCACGGCGTGAACCCCTACCAGTACCTGCTGCTGCCCCGATGGCTGGGGGTGCTGATCTCCGTGTTCGCCCTGGTGGTCTTCTTCGATGCCGCGGCGCTGGTCGGCGGCTTCCTGGTGGCCCGGCTGAAATACGGCGTGACCTTCGGCTTCTTCATGGACTCCGTGCGGCAGACCCTTTCCAACAGTGACTTCATCGCGACCCTGTTGAAGGTGTTCCTCTTCAGCGGGGCGATCACCTTCCACGCCTGTCATTTCGGCCTTCGCACCCAGCGCAGCCAGACTGAAATCCCCCAGGCGGTCACCAAGACCGTGGTCACGGCGCTCCTGGCGATCTTCCTCCTGGATGGCATCGTGGCCGCCATCTTCTACTTCTGATGCTGACCATCCGCGACCTCACCCTCGAAGCCATGGATGGCCATCCATCCGTCGCGGCGTTCCATGCGCAGGTTCCGCCGGGTGGCAACCTGCTGTTGACGGGCGCCAGTGGAAGGGCGCGAAACCGCCTCCTGAAGGCCATCGCGGGCACGGAGCGCCCCACGGCCGGCTCGATCCGGGTTGGTGGGGTGGACGTCTGGCCAGGGAAGGGTGCTTTCGCCCTGGTGGGCAAAGTGTCGGTAGGCCTCGCCTTCGCCCGGGGAGGGCTGCTGGCCAACCTCACGCTCCGCGACAACGTGGCCCTGCCCCTGCGGTTCCTGGGCATTCCATCCAGCCAGATCGCGTATCGAGTCGAGGCCGCGCTGGACGTCTTCGACCTGCTCCAGGTGGCGGGACTGAGACCCCACGCCGTCAGCGACGCGGCCCGCAAACATGCGAATCTGGCCCGGATCCTGGCTCTGGAGCCCGCCCTGGTGCTGCTGGACGATCCCCTCATCGGCCTGGAAGCCGACGACCGGAACTCGGCTCTGGAGCTGATCCGGACCTGGGCCGGCGATGCCCACTGCACGCTGGTCATTGCCGCCGAAGAGGGCTCCGCCTACGGTTCCATCGAAGCCCAGCGCCTGCAAATCCCTTCTGTCCTTTCCGTCCAGGAGCCCGCATGAATTTCGAGAAGCAGGATGCCCGTCTGGGTGCGCTGGTCCTCGGGGCCCTGGCCCTCTTCGCCGGTCTGGTGGCCTACAAGAACGCAGGCGCCGTGACGGAGAAGTCCTATCCGCTCGTTGTTCGCCTCGACGACATGGAGGGCCTGATCCCCGGCATGGATGTGCAGCTCAGGGGCTACCGGGTCGGCGCGGTGGAACGGGTGGACATGCGCCAGGAGAACAAGGACTGCTTCTTCCTCGCCCACATCGCCGTGCGGGATGACATCAAGCTCTGGCGGGGCACGCGGGCGGTGCTGGCCCCCAAGGGCGTGGCCAGCGTCATGCTGGACCTGCGCCTGCCGCCCATGGCCGAGCGCACGATTCCCCTGGGCCCGGGCGAACAGATCCCCGGTGATACGGGCGTCTCCATCTCCGGCGTGATGGAGCGGGCGGATCACCTCATGGCCAGCCTCAACACCGGCGTGGATGATCTGCGGGCGCGGATCGAAAAGCGGGGGTTGGGCGATGTCCTCGATCATCCCGCCGTCAACCAGGCCCTTCGCTCCCTGAACGGCACCCTCAAGGAATTCCAGGCGCTGGCCCTGGAGAGCCGCGGCCTGGTGGGCCACGCGGACCGGAGCATGGGCGAGGCGGACAAGGCCCTGGCTGACCTGGAGAAGAGCCTCGGCACGGTGCGTGGTCTCTTGGAGAAGCGAAGCCCCGAGTTGGATCAGATCCTGGTGAACCTGGCCTCCACCCTGAAGCAGGCGGATGCCTTCATGAGCCGCTTCAGCACCGAGGACCAGCCGGAAATCGAAGCGAGCCTCAAGGGCATCCGCCGCTCCCTGGCCTCCGTGGAGGAACTGCTGGAGCTCCTCAAGCAGAAGCCCAACCGCATCGTCTGGGGGACCCCCAGCGAGGCGGAGCGGGAGAAGGCCCGCAAAGCCCTGGAAGCCGCGAAGCAGGCGCCGAAGGAGGCACCGGCGAAGTAGGGCCTACATCCTGTCCAGCCCATCCTTGCCCAGGCCCACATTCCAGACCAGGGGCTCGTAGTTGGCGAGGCCCGCCTTGAAGAAGGGATCATTGTCGCGGATGGCGTCGAGGTCTGCCAGGGGGGCGGCGTCCTGGACGCGCACCAGGAACATGCCTCCCGTGCGGGGATCCAGGGGCCCCGAGGCCAGCAGGATGCCCTGCTCCTGGAGGGTGCGCAGGTAGGCGCGATGGGCCTCGGTGACCGCTTCAATCTCCGCCAGGGGACGCCGGTAGCGGACGAGCATCAGGGCATACATGGGAGCTCCCTTCAGTCGTGCACGATGCGGGTGCCAACGGTGGCGGGATCCTCAGTGGCCAGGGCCTCGGCGGTGGTGATGAGCACCTCGTGGCCGCCAGCTTCCAGGAAGCCCAGGGCGCTTTCGATTTTCGGCCCCATGCTGCCGGCGGGGAACTGGCCATCCGCCATGTGCTGCCGGGCCTCGCTGGCCGTGAGTCGGTCCACCCAGCGCTGGGTGGGCTTGCCGAAGTCGAGGGCCACCTTGGCGACGCCCGTGAGGATGATGAAGAGATCAGCCTCCAGCTGGGCCGCCAGCAAGGCGCTGAGGCGGTCCTTGTCGATGACGGCCTCCACACCCACCAGGAAGCCGCTGGCGTCGCGGATCACGGGGATGCCGCCGCCGCCGCCGGCGATGACGCAGCTGCCCGAGTGGAGCAGGGTCTTGATGGCGTCGAGCTGGACGATCTCCAGGGGTCTCGGTGACGGCACCACCTTGCGCCAGCCGCGACCGGAATCCTCCTTCATCTTCCAGCGCTTGGAGCGCATGAGCTCCAGGGCGCGGAACTCGGGGTAGAAGGGGCCCACGGGCTTGGTGGGGTCCTGGAAGCCGTTGTCCTCCTTGTCCACCACCACTTCCGTGAGGATGGAGGCCACCGGGGCGTCCTCGCCCAGGAACTTGAGGCGGTTGATGAGCATGCGTTCCAGCATGTAGCCCATGGAGCCCTGGGTCATGGCGCCGCAGATGTCGAGGCTGTAGGCGGGGATCTGGCTGGAGCCGGCCTCCTGCTGGATGAGCAGGTTGCCCACCTGGGGCCCGTTGCCGTGCACCACGCAGAGGGCATAGCCCTCGGAAACGACCCGTGCCAGCATCTCTGCGGTTTCCCGGGCGTTTTCCAGTTGTTCTTCCTGGAGCCCGCGCTCCTTCTCCTTTAGGAGCGCGTTGCCGCCAATGGCCAATAGTGCGATTTTTCGGGTCATGCGGTTCCCCGGGAAACGGGGATTCTAGCAAGACCCGGCCCCGAGGACCATCACAGAGGATGGAGCATGACGGCGTGCACCAGCAGACGATCCCGATCCACCTGAAGGCCGATGCGGTAGGTGGCGCCGCCGGCATCGCTGAAGCCCGCCTTCTCGTAGAACCGGATCGCCCGGGGGTTCTGCTCCCAGACCTGCAGCCAGACACCGTCGTAGGTCCTGGAGGAGGCGTAGGCAAGCGCGGCATCCATCAGCAGGTTGGCCGCGCCCCGCCCGTGCAGGGAGGGGTCCACGTAAAATCGCGCCACTTCCAGGGGTTTGACGAACTGGAAAGGAACCTCCGTCTGTTCCGGCCCCCCCTCCCGGAGCAGGGCGTACCCCAGGAGCGCGCCGTCCTTTTCGATCACCAGCATCCGGCAGGCGGGATCGGCCAGTTCCGCAGCCTGTCGCCCCGGCCCGAAGGTCGCGGCCAGATGCAGCTCCAGGTTGGAATCGGGGATCAGCCCCTGGTAGGTGGCGCGCCAGAGGCGCTCCCCCAGGATCGCCAGGGCCTGGGCATCTGCGGGTGTGGCGGTTCGTATCAGCATTCCTAGAGCTTACCGAAACCCTTATAACCCGCTACAATACTCGTTTTGGCGAGCCCACATGCATATCCAGGAACTGATCCTCCGCCTGCAGCGGTTCTGGGCCGACCGAGGCTGTCTCATCGGCCAGCCCTACGATCTGGAAAAGGGCGCGGGCACCATGAATCCGCTCACCTTCTTCGGAGCCCTGGGCGCCAAGCCCTGGAACGTGGCCTATGTGGAGCCCAGCCGCCGCCCAGCGGACGGCCGCTACGGCGAGAACCCCTTCCGGGTCTACAAACACCTGCAGTTCCAGGTGATCCTCAAACCCAGCCCCGCCAAGGTGCAGGAACTCTACATCGAGAGCCTGGAGGCCCTCGGCATTGATCTCACCAAGCACGACCTCCGCTTCGAGGAGGACAACTGGGAATCCCCGTCCCTGGGCGCCTGGGGCGTGGGCTGGCAGGTGGTGCTGGACGGCATGGAGATCAGCCAGTTCACCTACTTCCAGCAGGTCGGCGGCCTCGATTGCCGCCCCGTGAGTGCCGAGCTGACCTACGGCATCGAGCGCATCTGCATGTTCCTGGGCGGCTACGACAACATCTTCGACCTGGTGCACGGCGAGGTGAAGACGGATGACGGCGTGTTCCCCGTGACCTACGGCCAGATGCGCCAGCGCGAGGAATTCGAGCTCAGCGCCTACAGCTTCGAGCATGCGGATCTCGATCTGCACCGCACCCTCTTCGAGGCCTTCGAGAAGGAGGGCTGGCGCCTGCTGAGCGGCCTGGGCCACTTCCTCAGCGCCTACGAACAGGCCCTCAAGATGAGCCACACCTTCAATGTGCTGGACGCCCGCGGCGCCGTGAGCACCACCGAGCGCCCCGGCATCATCAAGCGCGTGCGCGATCTCGCCTGCGCCTGCGCCAAGGCCTACCTGGAACACCAGGAGGGCGCAGCCGCGCCTGTGGAAGCCTCCGCGAAGGGAGGTGCCCAGTGAGCGCCACCAAGACCTTCCTGCTGGAACTGCACTGCGAGGAGATTCCGGCGCGGTTCCTAAAGCCATTGACGGATGAATTCGGCACCGCCTTCTCGGGGTGGTTGGGCGCGCAGGGCCTTGGCTCTGCTGAGCTCGAAATCTTTTTCTCGCCACGCAAGCTCGCCTGGCGGGGAGCCGGCCTGCCTGTCTCCCAGCCGGATCAAACCGAAACCCAGGTGGGTCCTCCCCAGCGCATGTGCGTGGATGAGGCGGGCAATCCCACCATCCAGGGTGTGAAGTTCGCGGAGAAGTGGGGCGTCGACTTTGCCGCCGTCCGGTTCGAGCAGCCTGCGGGCAAGAAGGAGCCCTGCGCCGTGGTGACCCTCACCAGGCAGGGGCGCCCGACCGTGGCGCTTCTGCAGGAAGCCTTGCCCGGCCTCATCGGCGGTCTGCATGTGCCCAAGGCCATGCGCTGGGGCAAGTCGGACTTCGAGTTCGTGCGCCCCATCCGCAACATCCTCTGCCTCTTTGGCGAGGAGATCGTGCCCATCACCGTGGATGGCGTGACGGCCACGAACACCACCTGGGGCCACCGGCTCTTCCATCGCCAGCAGACCGAGCCCGTGAAGATTGCCACGCCGGAGGTCTACGAGTCAGCCATGGAAGCGGCGGGCGTCGTGGTGAGCCTGGCGGTTCGCCGCGAGCGCATCGCCCGGCAGCTGGAAACCCTCGCCTCCGAAGTGGGTGGCCGGGTTGTGGCCGATGCGGAACTGCTCGATACCCTGGCGGAGATCGTGGAATTCCCCAAGATCGTGCGGGGGGATTTCCCGGCGGACTTCCTGGAGCTGCCCAAGGAAGTGCTGGTCGCCAGTCTCCGCGAGCACCAGAAAAGCTTCTGCATCGAGAATGCGGAAGGAACGCTGCTCCCCTTCTTCCTCACCGCCGCCAACCGCCCGGACGATCCGGCGGGCTTCGTGAAGGCAGGCAACGAGTGGGTGCTGAAAGCACGGCTCTACGACGCCCGGTTCTTCTTTGCGGAAGACCGGAAGCACCCGCTCCTTGATCGCCTGGAGAAGCTGAAGCCCCTCACCTTCCAACGGGATCTGGGCACCTACTACGAGAAGACTGAACGCGTGATGGCCCTGGGCAAGGCCCTGGCTTCGCGCCTGTCCAACGATTCGGCCCACATCGACCGGGCCGTGGAAGCGGCCCGCCTCGCCAAGTGCGACCTGCGGACCCTGATGGTGGGTGAGTTCCCGGAACTGCAGGGCGTCATGGGCGGCGAGTATCTCAAACGCGAAGGCGCCCACGAGGAGATCTGGCAGGCCGTGAAGGAGCATTACCGGCCCGTCGGCGCCGAGGATGCGATTCCCGGTACGCCCATGGGCTGCCTGCTGTCCCTCTGCGACAAGCTCGATACCGTGGCCGGTTGCTTCGCCGTGGGCCTCATCCCCAGCGGTTCCAAGGATCCTCTCGCCCTGCGCCGGGCCGGGCAGGGCATCGTGCGCATCCTATGGGAACAGGGCTGGGCCCTCACGCCCGGCGACCTGATCGCTGCCGCACTCGAGGCGGTGGGGGCCAAGGCCACCAAGCCTTCCGAGGACACCATCGGGGCCCTCCAGGCCTTCTTCAGGGACCGTGTGGCCTATCAGCTTGAGCTGGCAGGCTACGCGGGTTCCGTGCGCCGCTCCGCCCTGGCCACCGGGTGGGAGGAACTGGCAGATCTGAAGGCCCGCTGCGAAGCCTTGTCCGCCTTCGCCGAGGATGCCCGCTTCGCGAGCCTCGCCCAGAGCGCCAAGCGCATCGGGAACATCCTCAAGGACGAGAGTCCTTCAGATACCTTCGAGCAGGCGATTCTCCAGGACCCCAGCGAGAAGGTCCTGGCCGAACGATTGCAGGCTCTGGAAACGACGCGGGACCAGGTGGCCCTCCTAGGCATCCTGGCCTCCCTCGCCGAGCCCCTGGAAGCCTTCTTTAACTCCGTCATGGTGAAGTGCGACGATCCCGCCCTCCGCGGCGCCCGGCTCAGCCTCCTCCACCGCTTGCGCCAAGCCTTCCTGCGCGTGGCGGATTTCAGTCTCTGGCAGTGAAGCCGATCACTGGGTAAGATATTTGATTCTTCCCAGGTGGTACAAATTGATACAACCCGGACTCAAGGTGACTCCGTCTGAATTCTATGTCATGCCTCCGAATGACCAGGTGGTTTCGGTAGACCTTGACTACCTCCAATGGCTAAATCGTGGTTCGCGAAGCGTTCCTGATGCCCATTTTCGCTTATGAGGACACTATTCATGCTGGTTTGTGTCATCGGCAGCGCCATAGCGTTGGCTGGTGAGGTTAAGCCGCTGCCGTACCAATGGGGAGAATTGCCTGCCGGAATCTGGTCGGAGGCTAAGGATTCACCTGACTGGACCAATGGCGCCGTAGTATTAGAAGATCGAGTTCGGATAAATGTTGAGCCTAATATTTTCGAGCGAACCTATCGCGTCCGAATTACTCGCGCGGCCGGACGCAGGGTGGCCGAGATCCAGAAGTGGATCGGAAATATCTATCAACTGGAGGCGAGAGTCTCATACCCTGACGGCAGTTCGGTCACCTTCAACAAGGAAAATGACTTTTCGCAGAAAACCCTGCTGGGCTATCGCGGGTTTGAAATCCAAAGGACCATTCTCACCCCGCCCGGAATCACCTCCGATTGTGTCTATGAACTTCACTTCAAGTCGAATGTGAAGGTTGGCTTCCAAGGGATCGAAGAAATCTATCTGGGTGGACCTTTCCCAACAAAATCGCTCGTGTTGGAAGTTGGCCGTTCGGGCGGTTTCAGCGCCCTCGTGATCCGCCCAAGCAGCTATAAATCGCAAACCGTTAAGGCAGATAATTCCTTAACCACAACCATTAGCGATCTCCCAGCCATCCCGGAATCTATTCCTTACGAATCTGGGTCCAATGAAATTCGTCCCCGAGTCATCCTCTACACCCCCCAAATGGGTGTGGACACGGGAAGCGCAATCGACCTGCAGTCGTTCTGGTCTTCGGTGGCAAAGAGCGTTTGGAAGCCATGGTACGAGTTCCCAGACCAGGGGAAGCCATTCCTGGCTGTCCGAAATCACCGCCTTGTAATTGTAACGGAGCTGATTTTTCGAGGACCCAAATTCAAGGCACTGGCCAGTGAGATGCTTAAGAACCTTCCTGAAGGAGACCAGGAGGCAGCCAAAGAAATTTTCAGGCGGTTGCAGAAACGGATCAGGAACTTTTCCCACCTTTCGCCCTCTGAAGAGAAGGCCTTCCAGGCAAAGGACATTGATCTGTCTTCGCTTGACGAGCGTAGTCTTGAGCGCGCCATCGAGCTTGGAGGAACTCACTCGGCCGGTTGGAGGATGTTCTATCTCCAGCTTCTTTGGGCTAAGGGAATTCATCCACGGTTGGTCAAGGTCATTTCCATCCATCACCGCCCTTTCAATATGTGGCTGCGAACAGCCTCGCAATTCGAATGGACTGTGTTGTGTATTCCTGAAATGGCCAAGGAACCTCTCTGGGTTGATTCTGATTTGCGTTTTTCCCCTGTGGGGTCCATACCCGTTTGGTGTCAGGGGACTGCGGCCCTATCCGTGGATACCTCAACCTGGGATGTTTCCAGAATCCAAGTTCCTTGGCAGGGGCCGAATGACCAACAAGCCTCCTACGACTACCAGGTCGATGAGCATGCCGGTCTACTAAAATTCGAGATCTCCGCTTCCTTTCCTGGTTCGATGGGTGATCAGGTTGCACGAACCACCTACCTGCCCTTTGACGCTCAGGGAAGGGGGACCCACTTGAGGAAAGCGCTGGAGGGAACCAATCTCGAAACGAGTATCAGCGAAGCGTGGACCTCGGACCCAACGGATGAGTCCAAACCATTCACCTGGGTTGCGAAAGGGGCCTCCAGGATGCCAACTGGCCCGCGGATCCTTCTACCACCGTTCCTTGATCTCCCAGACGTAATTGACATCCAAAACAACCTGCCTCTCGAACGGAAGCTGCCGATCTACCTTGGGGCACCACGAAAGTTGACGGCCACTTCCCGAGTTCATATTCCGGAAGGCTATCACTGGCGGATACAAGCCCCTCTTCGGTTTCAGAATGACTTGGGCCTGGTTTCCTGGGAGGCCTCCGAGGACTCGGGAGGCCGCTTTGTGAGAGTCCGAATGGAAACACAGCTGGAGAAGGGTGATGCCCCAGCCTCGAATTATTCTGAATTCCGTAGATTTCTCACCTGGATCCAGACAGCTCGGGATAGAAAACTCATCTTCGAGCGTGATGCATGATGGGAACCAACCGTTCATTCCTCGTCATTCTTCTGGCACTCATGATCCAAGTGGCGCTCACTGCCCGCGACAAACTACCTGAGTGGTGTCTTGCGGCCCTTGCTGAGTCCCATCAGGTTGATGCGCCAGTGGGTGCGAATGCATGGGTCCTTCTGGATCGAAGTGAATTTACGTGCACGCTTACCGGGGCTATCAAGCAAAAACACTACCGGCTTGTGAAGGTCCTGACTGAAAAAGGGGCTGAAGAAGAGGCCTTTTTTGCGGTTCGTGGAATTGGAGGCAAGGCAAGCCGGGTCAAAGGCATGAAGGGGTGGAATTTCCGGCCGAATGCAGAACCGCTGACCGTAGAGCAGGAAGATGCACTGGTCCTGGATCCTGATTCGGATGACACCCTGACCTCTGATAACACTACGGCCGTAAATCTTCCCGGAGTCGTGCCAGGTAGCCTGTTGGCTTTCGAATCACAGGAGATCTTCACCTCGAGCATGGGCCCAGTGGCGATTGCCTCCGTTCTTGGTGCCAACCCGATCCTCCGGTGGGAACTGGAACTCGACAAATCATGGTTTGTTTCCTCGGATGTCCATGCCGAGATTGTTCCGTGGAACCTCGATGGTTGGACCCGGGAGATCCAATTTGTTCAGGGCCGATCCCTGAAATTGCGAAATCTCCCTGCGGGTTACACTGAGGAACGCCAAGGCCCAGAAGTTTTTAATTCCTTGCCTATTGCTTTCATCCGTTTCACGGATCGCAGCTTCCCGGCGGCTTCGTCTGCTTCCTGGTCTGATTTTGGTGGCTGGTATCAGAGCGTGTTCAAAGCTGCCATTGGGGAAATTCCTCCCCTTATGCTCACGGGCACCACAGCCAGGGAGAGACTACAGTCCCTTCAAACCTGGATGGGGCAAAATCTGGGTTACCGCCAAGTCTACCTGTCTGAAAATCGTGGTTGGATGCCAGCCAAAGCCGCGGATACCTTGCGGAGGCGGTCCGGCGATTGCAAGGATCTGACGGCTTTTTCTGTGGCAATTTTGAAGGCGCAAGGATTCGAGGCATTCCCGGTACTGACGCGCGTTTCGGATGGCCGCCTGCTCGGGACTGAACCAATCCATCCAGGTGTCTTTAACCATGTCCTCACGGCAATTGCACTGCCTGCTCCCATGGGTTTCGCCGCCGAAGTTCGTGTGGGTCTACACACCTTCCTTCTGCTGGACCCCACCGACAAACTCACCCCACTGGGTTACCTTGGCCGGCAGCATGCTGGCTCTCGATTCCTGCTTTGTCTGCCAAATGGTGGAGAATGGGTAACGGTCGGGGAAGACGGTATCATGCCATCCGGAGTCGAAGTGGCGATCGAGGCCACTGCCGAACCGGAAGGGAGGTTATTAGGGACCCTGACCATGTCAGAACGTGGGAATGCGCTCGGCCTAGCAAGGGCATACTTGGAACGAGGCCAGCGAGGATTGGAAGATAGGCTATTCCCCATGCTTGCGATCAACCCGGCATGTGCTTTTGCGATTCTCTCCGCCAATGACCCGCTGGTGCTGGGGCAGAGCTTCAACATAAAAGTCGAGATCAACCTTGAAGCGGGTTGGCAGCAGGTGGGCCCGCACGGAGCCTTGGCCCCGATTGCTATCCCGCCTGTGATGGGGGCAATTCAAAGGCCAGGCCGTTCACGGCAACTCCCCGTTCAAATCAAGTCCGTCGGTCGCTGGCTTTGGTCCGCAACCATCCATCTTCCGGGGGAATGGGATAGCGTGACCGGCGCGGGTAACCTGCACACCACGCTCCGAGAGGTAAGCTGGGCGAGCGTATGCAAAGAAGGAACGGCGAAACTAGTCCTTGATTCTCACTTGATGCCGGGGACCTGGAAAGCCTCGGAGGGAGAATTTGGGGTCAAGTTTGTGGATGCGGATCGAGCGGACTATGCATCCTTTCTTTCCAGGTGCTTTGAGTTCAAGAGTCGACCCGCTAAGGAACCATAGACGCCTAGATATTCCAGTCTTCGCGTTGTTGCCTGGCTTGCAAAGGTGGCGCTGGGGGCCAGACCTTGGGACAATTACCTTTTGGGACACCCATGCACCACGAACGCATCGCCATCATCGACTAAGGCAGCCAGTATTCCCGACTCATCACGAGGTGCCTGCGCGAGTTGGAGGCCTTTGGCTTGGTCTACAACAGTGGGACCACGGCCTAGGAAATCGCTGATGCGGATTTCAAGGGCCTGATCCTGTCCAACGGTTTCACTTTGGTGCTGGAACCCGGTGACCCAATCTCAATGCTCTCGGGCTGCCGATCCTTGGCATCTGCTACGCCCATCAGCTTCTGACCCGCAGCCTGGGCGGGCCACGGCACCGCTGCGTGAGGCCACGCTGTTCTGGAAGTTTCCTTGGATTCAGGTTTGGTGGCACCTCCGCTACTCCGGAAGATGAGCGACCTTTTGCATAGCCTAGGGGTAAATGGTGATTTCGATCGCTGGTCGTGTTGAAAGTGAATTGGTAACCTAATTCAAGTCTTCAGAAATGTTTAATATTTTTTCTTGCCTGGAGTGTGTCATGGCGCGTCACCGCCTCTGGATCCTCATCTGCCTGGGATGTTTTTTCTCAGGCGAAAGGTACGGAATGGCCACTGCGCCATACATCCCGGCAGCTGTCTCGACTTCATCCAAGGATGGCTGGCCCGATTTGCCCCAGGATATTTGGCAAATCAAACCTTCGGATTATCAGGATGGAGCTGGCGCAGTAGTCCTGCAGGAGCGGGTTCATTTCCATCGCCGATCCATGGAGCGTTTTCGCCGTCTGCTCGTGCTTGCGGAGCCCGGGCGCGAGCTGGCTGAATTCCAGCTCATTGGAGCTAACGTGAAGAAGTTGGAAGGCCGCACGGTTGCTCCCGATGGAAGCACCCAAGCCTTCGTTCAAAATGGCGATATCGTCAAATCAGTGCTCCTCTCGGGAAAGAAGGAGAACCTTGATGCTGTAAAGGTGATCCCGCCTGGAGTCACTGCGCATTGTGTCGTGGATGTTCGCTGGAGCGAACCTATTGATGCCGAGAAACGTCCGGTTCCAGAGGGATACGATTACAACCTTCTCCTTTCGCTGTCAGGCCGAGCGCCCGTGAGGATGTCGGAACTCATTTTCGATGAGGATGTTGCTGATATTGGATGGAAGAAGAAATTCGAAGTGCAAGCCGGCCAGAAGTACCGGCAGACGACGGGGGAGGGATACACGTCCTTCACCTTTGAGGATATTCCGGCTCGTCCCAAGGTCCCCTTGGCTTCGGCCGCAGACCTCCGCGCTCCAGTCGCGAATTGGTTTCTCGTCCCCCAGGTTCGTGAGTGGCTAACCTGGATCGGGTTTCCCGCCGACAAGCCTGTCAATGCACTCGATGGTGCGGCAAAAACCGTCTTCTACAAGTTCCTGGCTGAACCGGTTGAATCGAAGCGGGATTTCAAGCTGGAACTGAAAATAATTGGCCGCGACATCGAAGGTTCAGTCAAGGCGCGGGCCGAGAGTTTAATCAGAGCGCTTCGTTTCCGGATGAAAACAATCAGGGAACTGCCTTCAGAGCCACCGAGAAAATCGTATGAAGCAACCATGGATGCTGCCTGGAAGAGAGGCTGGGGAACTCAAATCCAGATCTGCATGGTCGGATTTCACCTGCTGCGAGAGAACGGTTTGGACCCGTCTCTCGTGCTGGCGATAGATCGAGAGGAGAGTCGGTTGCTTGATCCCAACAATATTTGGCAGTACGACTACGTGATGCTTTCCGTGCCTGATGAGAAGGGCGAGCCTGTCTACCTGAACCCCGGTTCCACTTTTTATCCATTCGGTGTTCCCCCCTGGGCCCAGGCTAGCCAGGCGCTGGTGATCTATCCGGGGAAAGCCCAACTTGACTGGACTGGCAAGATTCTTCCGCTCCTACCCATGCCTGCCGAATCCAATCCTCAGAAATGGAGTGTTGTCATCAACCCCGGAGGTGAGTCCGATGATTACGGCATTTCCTTTCAGGCATCTGGGCATGCAGCTTCCCAGGTGCGTTGGAACCTTTTCGAACAGCATGCCGCAACATTGGACAAGGCCTTGGCTCCACTTTTTGAGAACAACGGCTTTCGACTCCGCAATGCCTCTGGTACTGGAACCACAGACCCGTGGTCAGATTTGGCCCTCACGGTCCAGGGAACCCTAGACCATGAAGGTGGTCGGCGTCGCCTGATCTTTCCCTTCCCGTTTCTCAGAGCGCCCTTCGAATTGCCAACGCACTGGCCTGCCACCCGTACGATAAACATCCACATGCCGATGAAGACCCTGATCGACGCAGAGGCAAGGCTGTCTTGGGCAGGACCTCTTCCGGATCCTCAGGACCTCACACCGCTTCAGAACCAGAATGCATTCGGCCAAGTCACATGGTCCGCTGAGGTAATGGATGGCAAGTCCGGAAAGGAAATGGTCATCAAGCTCGTTGTGAAGGTTGGTGGCTTGGTGGGAGGTTCTGGGCTCTATCCGGAGGTGAAGGCATTCTCCGGCTGGATCCAGGAAGCCTTGCATCGTGGCGTACCTGCCCCACGGCCCTGAACCCAAGCCCCCATCCTTTCTCTGACGAGAGGCCGAATGCGGATCCTACTGTGTGTTTTCCTGCTTTTAGTTTCCAATCTAGGCAAGGGAGCGGATGCTCTTCCCCCCTGGGCTGCGCACCTGGCCCAGGAGGCCGCCAAAGCACAACCGCCGCAAGGGGTGAATGCCTGGGTCCTCCTGCAGAGGATCGAACTCGCTTACTCCGGGGAAGGTGAATACCTGAGGCACCAGTACAGGCTTGTCAGGGTGCTGACCGAAGGCGGCAAGAGAGAGGCAACCTTCGCCCTATCAGGCATGGGCGGAAAGTCGGGCAAGGTGAAAAAACTCCTCGGCTGGAACCTTCGGCCAGATGGCGACCTGGTGAAGCTGGAATCAGATGATGTCTTCTCTATCCAGGGCGATCAGGAAGCTTCGTTTTCTACCCGTACTGTCACAACTGCCCAATTGTCCCGGGTGATTCCGGGAAGCCTTGTTGCCTTTGAATCCATCGAGCGGGTCAAACTTCCCATGGGCCCAGCCGAATGGCTTAGCCCAATGGAGGATTACCCGGTTCGCCAATGGGAAATGACGGTAGGTTCGTCAGGAATGTGGTTAAGACCAACGCGAACCGTCCAGGCTCGGATTGAGGTCAGGCACTTCCTCCCATGGATCGAGCGGGCCACCATCGGTGCCGATTCCATCGTCGCGAAGGATCTTCCACCCATTCCCAGGGATGAGCCGCTCCACCCCCATGCCTTCAATGCCCTGCCCACGGTGTCCCTGGTATTCCTCGATCCCCAACCGGAGAACATTGCCAGGTTGGATTCCTGGGATGAATTTGCAAAATGGGTTCATCGGTCCTACCTGACCAGATTCCAACCCATCCGGCCGGTGCAGGCTATTGAGATCACCCCGAAGGCGGCTCTATCAGCCATTCTCGCTTGGATGAATCGGGAGCTTCTCTACAAACAGGTGTACTTGACGCCGGAACGTGGTTGGATTCCCGAGTTCAGCGAAGAGGTGCTGCGTCGCCGCTACGGGGACTGCAAGGATCTCACTGCCTGCCTTGCGGGAGCAGCCATGGCTGCAGGTTATGAACCGCACCCTGTACTCGCCCGCGTGAGTGATGGCGCGTTGGAGTCGGATCTACCCGTTAATCCCTACTCCTTCAACCATGTGATCACGGCCATCCGCCTGAAGGAGACCCTGGGTCTGCCAGCGGAAGTCGAGACCAAACGAGGACGATTTCTGCTCATCGATCCCACGTCCAGGTTGACGGCGTTCGGTGAATTGCCTCAGGGCCACCGGCTTGGAAGAGTGATGATCTGCCTGGAGGATGGTGCCGAATGGGTGGATATCCCTGCTCACGCGATACAGGAACAGAGTCTTGACGTGGTTATCTCGGGGACGCTCACGGAGGTTGGTGTCCTGGTGGGTGATTTCCGGATTGCAGAGCGTGGGAATGCCGCAGGCCTCCGTCATGAGGCAAGATTAGGCCGCCCTGATGAGTTGAAGGAACTGGTCATCCAATTGCTCGGTTTGACCGCCACTGCAGATCTGGATCTCGTTCCCGTTGAGAGGGCAGATGCCATCGATCATCCGATTGAGGTTCGCGGCAAGTTGATGGTTCCTCGCTTTCTTACTCGATCCGGAGGTGATTACCTCATTGGTAGCGTTGGATTTCCCGGGCTCCTGCCAGCCCTACCGCGATCGGAACGACCTCGCCTGTTTCCCCTGGAATCGCTGTCCTCTCTGCGGTGGAACCTGAAACTGGAATTGGACCTCCCCTTGACTTTGGCGCCTGTTTGCACTGCCCGGAGTATCCAGACACCCTTCAGGACCGCATCCTGGTCAGCCAAGATCGTCGGTAAGCATTTGTCGGCCGAGTACGCTCAACAGCGGCATGATGCTCGTTTCGGGCCAGGCAAACAGGAAGAGGGGCTTCAAGCTGCGCGAAAAGATCGCAGCCAGCAAAAAGGCCTTCTTGAGGACGCCATTTCATTCACCAAAATTGAATAGGGGTTCATTGGCTGTTTTCCTTGGTTATTTCCAGGTACTCGCCTCTGGCCAACCCCGACTCCCCTTGAGAGAATGATCTTTTGGGGCGGTCATGCATCACGAACGCATTGCGATCATCGACTACGGCAGCCAGTACACCCGGCTCATCACGAGGCGCCTGCGCGAGCTGGGGGCCTTCGGCCTGGTCTACAACAGCGGTGCCACGGCCAAGGAGATCGCAGGTGCGGATCTCAAGGGCGTGATCCTGTCCGGCGGCCCCAATTCGGTGCTGGAACCCGGGGCGCCGGACCTCGACCCGGCCATCCTTGAACTTGGCGTGCCCATCCTCGGCATCTGCTACGGTCAGCAGCTGCTGGCCCGCAACCTGGGCGGGCAGCTGCACCGGTCTGCGAGCCGGGAGTACGGCAAGGCGGAGATCCAGGCCATGCCTGAGACGTCGATGCTCTTTGAAGGACTGCCCCATGCGCAGCAGGTATGGATGAGCCACGGCGACCATGTGGAAGTGGCGCCGGCGGGCTTCACGGTCACGGCCAACACGCCCAGCGTGCCCGTGGCGGCCATGGAAGATGCCAAGCGGGGGATCTACTGTCTTCAATTCCACCCGGAGGTCACCCACAGCACCCAGGGAACGCCTCTGCTGCTGAACTTCCTGCGCCACTGCGGCATGGCCCTGGACTGGAACGCGGGCAATTTCATCGAGGAGAAGGTGAAGGTCATCCGGGACCAGGTCGGTTCGGGCACCGTGGTGCTGGGGCTCAGCGGCGGCGTGGATTCCAGCGTGGCGGCGCTGCTTCTGCACAAGGCCATCGGCAAGCAGCTCACCTGCGTCTTCGTGGACCACGGACTCATGCGCAAGGACGAGATGAAGCAGGTGCAGGCCTACTTCGAACCCTTCGAGCTGAAGGTGATCTGGGTGGATGCCTCGGAAGAATTCCTGGGCGCGCTGGCCGGCGTCACGGATCCCGAGCAGAAGCGGAAGATCATCGGCGGCAAGTTCATCGAGGTCTTCGAACGGGAAGCCGGCAAGGTGAAGGCCGACTTCCTGGGCCAGGGCACCACCTATCCCGATGTGATCGAGAGCAGCGGCATCGGCGGCGCCATCCTGGTGAAATCCCACCACAACGTGGGCGGCCTGCCTGAACGCATGAAGCTAAAGCTGGTAGAGCCTCTCCGCGAACTGTTCAAGGACGAGGTCCGCGCCACGGGGCTGGCCCTGGGCCTCCCCGAGGAGATGAACCAGCGGCACCCCTTTCCCGGGCCGGGCCTCGCCGTTCGTTTGCCGGGCGCCATCACCCGCGATCGCGTGACCATCCTCCAGAATGCCGATGCCATCTTCATGCAGGAACTGAAGGAGAGCGGCTGGTACCGCAAGACCAGCCAGGCCTTCGCCGTGCTGCTGCCCGTGCAGACCGTGGGCATCATGGGCGACGAGCGCACCTTCGAGTGGATGTGCGCGCTGCGCGCCGTGACGAGCGAGGACTTCATGACCGCCGACTGGGCGCGGCTTCCCCACGAGTTGTTGGAGAAGATCGCCCAGCGCATCGTCCGCGAAGTGAAGGGCATCAACCGCGTGGTCTACGACATCACCTCCAAGCCGCCTGCCACCATCGAGTACGAATAGTGGCCAAACGCAACGAACCTGTCCGCAAGTCGGTGAAGGATGTTCTGGAAGACCTGCTGGCGGGGCATCGCGAGGCGGCCTTCAGCGGGCCGGAGTCCGCCTTGAAGTATCTTCGGCGCACCTTCGAGAGCCAAGGCAGCCTGCCCAATGCCGTGAAAGCCGTGGCCTACGACCTGATGGCGGAGGCCCAGGCTCAGACGGGGGCCTGGGAGCCCTGCGCCGAGGCCGTGGCGACCGCGCTCGGCTACCTGCCGGATCTTGAAGCGGCTTTTCCGCACGAATACCGGCGGATGCTGGAAGGCTTCCGCGCTTTTGAACGGGGGATCCAGGCGCAATCGGAGCTGGGGGACTTCCACGCGGCCCTCGAGATCTGCGATCGGGCCATAGCCCTTGGGCTCGGCGCCCACTACTTCGCCAAGCGGGACTCCCTGGAATGGGCCCGCTGAAGACCCCCGGATCCAAATTGAGGTCTTTCCTGCCTATGCGATGATAGGGAATTACAGCTATTGGCGGCTGGCACCGTTGAGGAGATTACCGGGGAGACCATGGCCAGCGACATTCCAGTGATGCCAGAGCAGGTGAGCATTCTCATTGTCGATGACCTGCCCATCGTGCGCCTCGCGTTGAGCCGCATTCTCGCCAAGGCCGGCTACCGCTGCCTTGAGGCGGAAGATGTTCCCAGCGCCTTTGCGGTGTTGGATGCGAACAGCGTGGATCTGGTGCTGTGCGACATGCAGATGCCCGGGGCCTCTGGGCTGGACCTGGTCAAGGCCCTCCAGCCCAGGATCCCGGATACCTCCGTGGTGATGGTGAGCTCCATGGAGAATACGGAAATTGCCATCGAATGCCTGCAGGAAGGGGCTTTTGGTTATGTGCTGAAGCCCTTCCAGCCGCGCGAAATCCTGGTCCAGGTGAATGGCGCCCTGCGGCGAAGGATGCTGGAGATCGCCTTTCGGGACCGGGAAGCCCAGCTGGCCCAGAAGGTGCGGGAACAGACTGTTGAGATTCGCGCCTCCCGGGAGGAGATCGCCCTGCGGCTCATCGCCGCCAGCGAGCATCGGGACAATGAAACCGGCATGCACGTGCGGCGCATCGGTCTCTTCGCCGCTGAAATGGCCCGACTGCTGGGTTGGGACACGGATGCGGTGGATACCATCCAGGCGGCGGCGCCCATGCACGATATCGGGAAGATTGGTGTTCCCGATGCCATTCTCCAGAAGCCGAGCGCCCTCGAACCGGACGAATGGACTTGCATGAAACGGCACACCACCATGGGCGCCACCATCCTCAAGGGCTCCACGGTGCCCTTCATCCAGATGGGTGCACGCATCGCCATCGGTCATCATGAAAGGTGGGATGGATCGGGATATCCCAGAGGCATCAAGGGGCTCGAGATTCCCATCGAGGCACGCATCACGGCTCTGGTGGATGTATACGATGCCGTCACCAACCGCCGCCACTACAAGGAGCCCTGGCCCGAAGAGCGGGTCATCGAGCTGATCCGCAACGGCCGGGGGTGCCATTTCGATCCGGACCTCGTGGAATTGTTCCTGGCCCACCTGTGGCGGTTCCGGGACATCCTGGCGGCCAATCCAGACGAGCCCCACGACGAAGATCCCGGGTTTTGACCGGGATCTTCGTCATGCACGGCCCTTGAATGCTGCCCGCTACTGCGGCTGGGTTTCAGGGAGCCGCTGGGGGCGCTTTTTGATGGTGAACTCGCCCAGCATCATGGGGACCGCCGCCTTGAGCATGAGGGTCAGGGCCAGCGCCCCGATGCCGAAGACGCCGATGGCGACGAGAATTTCGGTTCTCGAGGGGCTGTACTCGTAGATCTCGCCGAGCACGTCAGGGGTCAGGCCGGGGATGATGAGGCCCATGCCCTTCTCAATGTACACGCTGGCATAGATCATGGCGCAGCCGATGTTCAGCGTGACCCAGTTCGTGCGGGTCCGGGGAATGAGGAAAAGCAGGAACGCGATGAATCCGCAGATGAGGGAAGCCCAGGCGTAGGGCACCAGGGTGTTGTGGCCCTTGATGCCGAAGTAGAGATACTGGCTGTAGAGCACATGCTCGGAGTTGGTGTAGAACTCCTTGAAGGCTTCGGCCCCGGTCAGGAAGAGATAGAAGCCCATGGTGTAGGCCATGAGTTCGGCGATCTTGAAGATGGCCTCATCGGTGATGTGGAGCTTGGTGGTCTTGCGGAAGATCTGGAGCAGCACCAGGAGGATGGCCGGACCGGAGCACAGGGCCGACGTGATGAAACGGGGCGCCAGGATGGAGGCGTTCCAGAAGGGACGCGCGCCGAGGCCGTTGTAGAGATAAGCCGTCACGGTGTGGATGCTGAGGGCCGCGGGAATGGACAGCAGCACCAGGGGATAGACGAACTTCTTCACATAGGTTTTCTCCATGTAGGCGCAGTAGAGCAGGTAGGTCACCACCACATAGTTCAGCACCAGGTAGAAATTCAGCACGATCACGTCCCAGGCCAGCATGGACTGGGGCCAGTGGAGGCGCCCCACAAAGGGCATGATGTGCCAGAAGCGATCCGGGCGGCCGATGTCCACCATGACGAAGCCGAGGCACATCAGGAGCGCGGCGATGGCCACCATTTCGCCCAGGATGGTGATCTCCTTGATGGGCTTCCAATCGTAGATGTAGGCCGGGATGACCAGCATGATGGCCGCGGCCGCCACGCCCACCAGGAACGTGAAGTTGCCGATGTAGAAACCCCACGACACCTGATCCCGCATGCTGGTGGAGATGAGGCCCTGGCCAACCTGGCCCATGTAGCCCAGGATGCCGATGACGACGAGGACGAGGAGGAATCCCACCCAGGCGTAGTAGGCCTTGCTGCCTCTCGCGAGCAGGACGAGGGTGTCGATGACGAATTGTCTGAAGTTGCGCAGCGTGAACATGGCTTCAGACTCCGTAGAAATAGAAGAAATTGGGTTTCGTGTTCAGCTCTTCCTTGAACTTGAAGACCCGCTTGTTCTCCAGGACGTAGCGGATCTCGCTCTTGGGGTCGAGCAGGTTGCCGAACTTCCGCGACCCGGTCGGGCAGATTTCCACGCAGGCGGGGTAGCGGCCGTTCCGGGTGCGCTGGATGCAGAAGGTGCACTTCTCCACCACGCCTTTGGGACGGGGACGGTTGCCCAGGTAATGGGTGGCGGTGTTCACGTCCTCGGGCGGCAGTCCAGGCTCGCCCCAGTTGAAGTGGCGGGCGCCGTAGGGGCAGGCGGCCATGCAGTACCGGCAGCCGATGCACCAGTTGTAGTCGACCACCACGATGCCGTCCTTCTCGCGCCAGGTGGCGCCCACGGGACACACCTTCACGCAAGGCGGGTTGGAACACTGCTGGCATTGCACGGGCATGTAGAAGTGGCCTTCTTCGGGGACCTCCGCCGGGGCGTAGTACTGGTTGGCGTGCTGGGTGCTGATGCCCTCTTCCTTGTCCATCTGGAGAACCCTGATCCACTGGACCTGGGGGTCCCGGGATTGGTTGTTCTCCGTGACGCAGGCATGGACGCAGCGGCGGCAGCCCACGCAGCGGCTCAGGTCCAGGGCGTAACCGAATATGACGCCCGGCATGGCCGGCTCGTTGCCGACCTTGACCGCCTTGCCGAACTTCTCCAGGTATTCCTTTTCCAGGCGCGCGATCACGGCCTGGACTTCGTCCTTGGAGAGTTCCTGGAAGTTGTGCTGGAGGAATTCCTCCTTGCTGATCTTCCCGCATCCGGTCAGGGCCGTGGCCACGGCGGTCGTGGCCCCGAGGAAGACGCGGCGGGACATGGATGCGGAATCTGCGGTCGCGCAGGCGCAGGGTTCAGTGGGCATGGGTTCATTCCGATGGGTCATTTCGCGCCCCCTTTGTGGGCGAAGATCTTTTCAGGAGGAAGCGGGGCGGGCATGGGCTGGATGGGTTTGAAGCGGGGGCTGTGCGGGTTGTGGCAATTGACGCAGAGCAGGTACTGCTTGGCGCCATTCCAGTTGCCGGTGCGCTTCCCGTGGACGCCCACCCGCCAATCGCGGTACTTGTCGCCGTGGCATTGGCCGCAAAGCTTGTAGGACTCCGTGAAGCGCACCGGGGTCCCGCTGGCCAGATGCAGCTGGTCGCGCTTGGTGGCATCGTGGCAATCCAGGCACCAGCGGGACTCGGGCCCGTGGTTCAGCACGATGTCCGTGTGCATGTCCGTGAGCTGCCGCCGCTTGGTATTGGGTGGCATGCCCTCGTGGCAGCTGCTGCAGGGGAAGATGCCCTCGGTGAAAGGAGGTTTGGGCACTTGGTAGCCTTCTGGGGCCGCCGCATCGCCATGGGATTTGGGAGCCTGATTGACTTTGGGCTGCAGCTCAGGCGGCTGGGCGGACAAGGGCGGGGTCAGCAGGGGGATGGCCGCCAGCGCCACGAATCGCGCCAGGACGCGGATTCGGGAAAGCATGACTCTTGGGAAAGACATGGTCGTTCACCTCCAGATGGGTGCAGGCAAGAAGGACAAACACAAAGGACTTTTGAGTGATCAATGGGTGTCGGGACAGTGTGGGATCGAATCGAAGGACCAGCCAGAGCAGGTCGCCGGATTTTCGTCACACTTCGGCGGGCGGGGAAGGTTCAGCCGAGGCATGGGTCTTGAGAAGTCGGGGTGTCAATATGAACGCGGCACCCAGGCACATGAAGGCCAGGAAGAGGGCCATGGGGTGGCCCAGGGGCAGGTCTTCGAGGATGAACTTGAGGCCTGCGAGCCCCAGCACCGGGTAAGCCAGCCAGCGGAGTTCCCCTTTGGGGCAGTGGCGGCTGTGCACAGCCAGGGCAACGGCGGCGGCGGAAAGCACCGCTGTGCGGAGGAAGGCAAGAATGGGGGGGTGGGCGATGACCGTTCCGCCCAGGCGCAAGGCGCTGATCAGGACCAACCCGCCTGTGCAGAGTACGCCCAGGGTGCCCACGAGGAAGGCCGTGAGTCGCAAGCGGGTGGGGAAACCTTCGGGAGGCCGCTTGGTCTCGACCAGGAGGCAGGCGGCGATCAGGGTTGCGGCGACGATCCAGGCTGCTCCCGGCAGGGCGTGCATGTCCTGGGCAGAGGCGAGGAAGGCCTGCAGGGAGGCGGCAAGGAGCCCGGAGGCCAGCGCGGCGACAAGCAGGCACACCCCACCCTGCAGGACCAACACCGTGCGCCGGAACCTCAGACCCAAACCCATGGCGGCGAGGCCAAGGGCGGCCGCGAGCAGACTGTAAACCTCGATCGGCAGCAGCACGGGGCTGCCCAGGAGCAGGAAAACCAAGCCGAGGCTGGTGAAGAAATTGAAATTGGCGCGGACCTCCTCCTGATCCGCCACGAAGGGGAAGGCGGCCGCATAGCTGGCAACCCCTCCGGCCAGTACCGCGAACCCCAGGGCGCCGGTCCCCTTGCCGGAAGCCAGGGCGATCCGGACGGCCCCGCCAAAACCGATCATCAAGGTCAGGGCGGTCTGGATGCCCTCGAAGACATTGATGACCCGGTGCCGCTGGAGCATGCGCCATCCGAAGCTGGTGATGTAGAGCATGGGCAGTGCCATGGCCAGGACGATGGCCCGGGTGGCGTTCAGGTCCCGGTGCACCTCCGGCGGCCCGCCCGGCCAAGCCGCCAGGACGGTCAGGATCAACACCACGCCGTCGGCAACCAGGGCTGTGGGCCATCGCAGCCCATGCCAGCGGCGGCCATAGGTCATCCACAGGACGCCCGCTCCGAGAATGAGGAAGGTCGCGGCGAAGAGTTCGATGGCGTGAGTCACGAAGAGCAGGATTAGGCCGGTGCCCAGGGTGGCAAGCGCCGTCAGCCAAGCCAGGGGCTCAATGTCACGTCGCCATGACACTCGGAGGTGGATCGTCACCAGGATCAGAAGCAGTACAGCGGAGCCGGCGGTGGGGATGACCGAGAACTTGATGGTCGATTCCGCCAACAGAGGATAGGCAATCAATATGGAAGAAAGAGTGTAGAAGCCCGAATTCCCGCGTCCGGGTGTGCGCCAGGCCCGATAGGCCCAGACCAGGGCATAGAGGAATCCCAGGGCGACCCCCAGGGGGCGGGGCAGAGTGCCCCCCTCGGTGAGGGCCCGGAGGAAGAAAGCCCCCCCCAGAATGAGGAAGACCCGGCCGATGCCCCCGAGGACGGAGATGGCTGCAGGTGCCTCTGCCAGGGGGACCGGTGGCTCGGATTCTGCGAGAAAAAGCTTACCGTGCATGGGTTTTAAAGAGATGCCGGCCTGCTCCAGTCTGGCCACCCGCGCTTCCAGGGCAGCCAGTCGCGCCTCCAGGGAATCTGAGGACGGTCCAGGAGGAGATACGGGCAAGGGGCCTCCCTGAGGCGTTGAGATAAAGGTGTGCGGTGATTGATTCAATATCAGGCCAAATGACAACCGTTCCGTCAAGCGGATTGGTTATTCAAAGGTGGTTATAATTGTTTTAATGGGAAACGGGATCAATAAAGGTGCGGGTTCGGTGGTGTGTGGCTCAGAGAAGCTTGGTTTATATAATTATTCCAAAATGGTTATTAACCAATATAATTTAAATATATTACCTTATGTGATGATAGTCACCCTGATTGTCACTTGCGTGTCATCGGGGAACCAATGATCCTTTCGGGAGCGTAGTGGATCAGTCGGTCCCGTTCCTCTTGCCACACATATGTCATCAGCCGCACCCACACATCTGCTCTAAATCCCTTCCATCACCGCTCCACCACCTCTCAAGGAGAACGGAACATGAAACACCGTCCACTGAAACAACTCTGCGGCCTCATCGCCACCGCAGCCATCACCTTCGCCCTCGTCGGCTGTAAGGGCAATGACGGCAAAGATGGCGTCAACGGCATCAACGGTACCAACGGCATCAACGGCACCAATGGCACCAACGGTACCAATGGCACCAACGGCACCAACGGCACCAATGGCACCAATGGCACCAACGGTGGCATGGTCATCAACGCCGCCGCGCTCACTCCCGAAGAGTGGGGCGCCCTCTCCATCAAGGGCAGCATCACCAGCGTGACCACCGGTTCCGCCACGGTCGTGAACTTCAAGGTTTCGGACAAGTACGACCTGCCCGTGGTCGGCCTTGGCTTCACCACGAAGAGCGCCACCGCGACTCTTTCCAGCTACGCCCACTTCGGTTTCACCATCGCGAAGCTGATCCCCGGCACCACCAGCAACCCCAGCCACTGGGTGAACTACATCGTCACCACCGTGCCGACCCTCAATGCTGACGGCTCCACCAAGGCCGCCGCGCCTGGCAAGCCCAGCACCGACAACACCGGCACCTTGGTTGACAATGGCGACGGCAGCTACACCTACACCTTCTACCGCGACATCACCACCATCCAGGCCTTCCTGGACGGTGCCACCTACACCGGCAACAACGTTCGCGCCGACCTCGGCGACGTGACCTACGAACCCACCCGGACTCACCGTCTCGCGATCCAGATCGGCGGCAACGCCAATGGCACCGGCACGGTCACCCCTGATGGCACCAACAGCGGCGTCACCTCGGTGCCCATCCTGAATCCCGCCAACCTCATCTACGACTTCATCCCCTCCACGGGCGCGGTCGTGACCAGCACGGATTTCCAGCGTCAGATCGTCCAGATCGACGCCTGCAACCGCTGCCACACCAAGCTGGCCTTCCACGGCGGCAATCGCATCGACACCCAGTACTGCGTGATCTGCCACACCGATCAGCGCAAGTACGGCAACGCCGAAGCCACCACCACCGCCACCGGCTTCTCCGGCAGCACCTACAAGGTGAACGGCCTGGCCACCGGCAACTTCGTGAACATGATCCACCAGATCCACATGGGCGAAGAACTGACGAAGACTGGCTACAACTACGCCAACGTCCTCTTCAATGAAATCACCTATCCCCAGGATCAGCGCAACTGCGCCATGTGCCACACCGGCCCCCAGGGTGACCAGTGGAAGACCACGCCCAGCCGTCTGGCTTGCGGCACCTGCCACGACCAGGTGAACTTCGTCACCGGCGCCAACCACGGCACCCCTGGCATCGGCGGCGCCCAGGCTGATGACACGAACTGCACCATCTGCCACACCGCCACCAGCACCGCCATCCTCCACACCCCGATGGTCGGCCCTGACACCGCTGGTTATGTCGCCGGTTCCCACACCAACGGTTCCACCGTTGCCGCCTACGCGAACAACCTTCCCGACGGCGTCCACAAGCCGACCTGGGATCTCAAGAGCTTCACCGTGGATGCCACTGGGCACCCCGTGTTCGTCTTCCGCTTCCTCGAAGACGGCGTGCGCAAGGACTTCAACACCTATGCCGCGGGCGTCGCCCACTTCTGGGATGGCTACATCGGTGGCCCCTCCTTCTATGTGGCCATGGGCACCCCCCAGGACGGCATCACCGCTCCCGCCGACTGGAACACCACCAGCAGCGTGAACCTCTTCCGCGTCTGGAATGGCTCCGTCACCACGGCTGCCCTGGCTGGACCTGATGCCAACGGCTACTACACCCTGACCATGACCGCCGTCATCCCTGCCGGCGCCACCATGGTGACGGGCGGCATCGGCTACACCTACGGCTTCGGCCCCAACGCGATGCCTCTGACCCAGATCAACAACCCCAGCTATCCCTTCAATGCGACCACCTACATTGGCGGCATCAGCGTTCCCGCCCCCAATGTCAACAAGCTGGCCCCCGGCATGACCGCCCGCCGCGCCATCGTCAGCAACCAGAAGTGCAACGACTGCCACGCGGTCCTGGGCGTCTTCACCGCCAAGGTCTACCACGCTGGCGAGCGCAACGATGCGCCGACCTGCACCTTCTGCCACAACGTCAACCGCGTCAACAGCGGCTGGGGCGTCAACATCAAGGACGCCGTCCACGCCATCCACGCTGGCGGCAAGCGCGTCAACAAGTTCTCTTGGGAAGCCACCGCGGGCGACAAGTACTGGAACATCACCTACCCCGCGATCCTGAACAACTGCGAAGCCTGCCACGTGGCCGGTTCCTACGACTTCAGCAACACCGCCAGCGTCAATGCCCTGCCCAACCTGCTGTGGACGACCACCGCGACTGGCCTCACCAGCGCCACCGCCTACAGCATCGTCACCGGGGACGAAACCGTCCTCAGCACGGACAAGGTCATTTCGCCCTTCATCACCCCGGGTACCGACTACGGCACTGGCTATAGCTACAGCCTTGCCACCGCCACACCGACGCAGGCTGCGGCTACCACCCTCGTGAACAGCCCGATCACTTCGGCCTGCTCCAGCTGCCATGACAGCAAGATCGCCATCGCCCACATGGAAAGCAATGGCGGCGCCTTCTACGAGCCCCGCGCGACCGCCTTCTCCAAGGTCGAGCAGTGCCTGGTCTGCCATGCCAAGGGCAAGACCGCGGACATCAAGGCCGTCCACATGAACTTCAAGTAGCCTGACTTCCGGGACCCGGTTCGCCGGGTCCCGCTAGCCACACCAGCACCAGCAAGGGACCCGGATGCCATCCAGCAGCCGGGTCCCTTTGCATGGGGGCAAAGCATTGACAGGCACGTCATCCCGGGCTGAAAATCGACTCATTGTTTGGAGTAAGTCATGAATAAAAAACTGGTTAGGACTTTCTTGGTGATCGCATTCGGGATTGGGACATCCTCCTGGGCCCTGGCGCAGGAGGAACCTGCCGCGCCCAAGAAAGCCACGCCTGCGGCCGTGCACGAGGCCAAAGCCAAGGCCGTAGCCAAGAAGGTCGAGACCCGGGCCAAGACCGAGGCCGCCCGGAAGGCCAAGGCCGTGAACATCAATGCGGCCACCAAGGCGGAGTTGATGGCGCTGCCTGGCATCACGGACGAGCTGGCCCAGCGCATCATCCAGAACCGCCCCTACAATTCCAAGGGCTTCCTGGTCACCAAAAATGCCGTCCCCTCGGGGATCTTCCAGGGCATCAGGAAGTTGGTCTATGCAGGGCCCTTGCCCGCCAAGGCCAAGTGAGGAACATTACTTCAGGGATCTATCACAATACTTCAAAGTGATTTAAGAACACTTTGCACGGCGTGGAACGTTTTTGTTGCTTCCATCGGCTGATTCTGACGCATTGAAAGTGGCATAAATCATATGAAACAAAAACGAATATATCGATGTGATGACAGTCACCTCCTTTGTCACTTGTGTGTCATTGGATCGGGGACCATAGTCTCTTTTAACAGGATGTGCGAAAGCGCACCCGAGGCCCACGAATCAAGAAGGAGGTTTGACCATGGACGAGCGTTGTCGGGTCGAGGTCGCCAAAGCGACGGGACGGCAGGCAAGGGGAGGGAAGTCATGACACGAACCCGAGTGGCCCTGCTGGGGATGCTGGTTTGCGGGATGGCGTCGGCCCAGGAAGTGACCGTCTACAGCACGACCATGGCGCAGGCCTGGAAATCGGAGACCCCCGGGTTCGACAAGAACTCCTACATGCCCGCCACGGAATTCCTGGGCATCGATG
>DATEZS010000056.1:0-71867 GCA_035255365.1 Geothrix sp. | reverse complement strand
CCCACCTCCACGAAGGGGGCGTCGAGGGTGATGAACACCACCTTGGCGGAGAAACCCTGGATGCGGCCCCGGAACCTCTGGCCAATGCGGGACTTCATCAGCAGGCAGGCCTTCCACTTGTCGTTCTCGCGCTCCGCCTCGGTGGCCTTCTGCTCGGCGTCGCTGGCGCCCTTGGCCAGCACGGCCAGGTGGCTCTGGAGGGCCTCGGGCAGGCGCTCGCCCCGCAGGACCTTCCGCAGCAGGCGGTGGACGACGAGGTCGGGGTAGCGGCGGATGGGGCTGGTGAAGTGCAGGTAGTCCTGCAGGGCCAGGCCCGAATGGCCGATGTTCTCGGCGCTGTACTCGGCCCGCTTGAGGCTGCGCAGCAGCAGGTGGTTGATCATGGCCTCCAGGGGACCGCCCCGGATCTTGTCGAGCAGCGCATTGAGGTGTTCGGGAGTGGGGGTGTCCTTGGGTCCCAGGAGGCCGAAGCTGCGCGCCACTTCGGCGAAGATTTCCAGCTTCAGCGGATCGGGCTCGTCATGGATGCGGTAGATGGTGGGGATCTTCTTGCGCGTGAAGAAGCGCGCCACCGTCTCGTTGGCCAGCAGCATGAACTCCTCGATCATGCGGTGGGCGTCGTGGCGGGGGTAGCGCCGGGCATCCACGGGACGGCCCTCTTCGTCGAAGATGAACTCGGCCTCCTCGGTGTCGAGGTTCATGGCGCCGCGCCCCAGGCGGGCCTGGGTGAAGCGGCGGGAGAGCACCAGGGCCTCGCCCAGGAGATCGCAAAGGGGGTCGCCGAGCTCGGCCCGCTTCCGGGGCGAGAGGTCCATGCAGGCTTCCTTCACTTCGTCGTAGGTGAGGCGCTTGGCGCTGCGGATGACGCTTTCGGACAGACGGGCCTCCAACACTTCCAGATCCGGCGAGATGGTCATCCAGGCGGTCATGGTGAGGCGGTCCACGCCTTCGCGGAGGCTGCACAAATCGCCGCTGAGGCGGTCCGGGATCATGGGGATGGCTTCATCGGGGAAGTAGACCGAGGTGCCCCGGAGGCGCGCCTCCTCGTCCAGGGGGCCGCCTTCCGCCACATAGTGGCTCACATCCGCGATGTGGACGCCCAGGAGCCAACCGCCGCCTTCCGATTTCGGCAGCACCTCCAGGCTGATGGCGTCGTCGAAATCCTTCGCCGTGGGCGGGTCCACGGTGCAGGTCAGCACGTCCCGCAGGTCCTCGCGACCCTGCAGCCACTCGGCTGGAATGCTGGTGGGGAAGGGGGCCAGTTCCTGCATGACCGCGTCCGGGAAGGTGGTCCGGAGGTTGAACAGCGCCGCCGTGAGCCGGTTCTCGATCTTGAGGTCGGTCTGCTTGCCGAGCCTGGCGATGACGGTTCCCCGGAGCTGCTTGGCTTCGGTATCGGCGTCCAGCCGCACGCTGACCAGTTCTCCATCCTCGGCCAGATCCGTGGGCGGCACGGAGATGATCTGGGGGAGGCGCGGTTCGAGCGGGACCACCCGCCACCCCCAGGGCTGTTTCTGAAGCGTGCCCGGCAACGGAATCTCCCCTCGGCCCTTGATCTCCAGGACCCGCGCCTTCGGGCGGCCATCCCAGCCCTCGCCGCAGATTTCGGCAACGACCCGATCGCCATGGATGGCGCCGTTGGCGTCCCGCCAATCCACCAGGAGATCCGAGCCAGGGGCCTTGGGAACGCCGGTGAGCCTCAGGAATCCGCCGGTGCCCTCGGGATGTCCCAGGAACGTGGCTTCGAAGGATTCAAAGGGACGCAGCCCCGTCCGGTTCGGTTGCGGCGGGCGGACCGGGGCTGAAAAACCCGCGCCCCGATCCCGGGTGCGGGATGGGGCGCGGGCAGGAATTCGAGAAGATGAGCGACGGGCCATGCCTCAGGGTACAGCCCTTGGGGGTTTCAGCCCTTTTTTCCCTTCTTGGGCTTGGGGAGCGGGGCAGGCGTAAGACCGTGGAGGATGTCCAGCTGCCGCTGAACCTTGAGGTTCGCTGGATCGAGGTTGGAAAGGCGGTAGAGCCAGCGGGCGAGACCGGCCTTGTCGCCCTGGGCTTCGAGATAGGCAGGGGTGGAAATCACCGCCTCCACCCACTTGAGCTTGTCGCCCTTGCCGGCCTTGTAGTCGTCCACCTGTTTCGCCTCGTTCTGGATCTTCTCCTCGAGCAGCTTGATGAGGGAATCGAAGGAAACGCTCTCGCGCTTGGCGACATCCAGGTAGGTCTGGAAGAAGTTCACCCATTTGGCGTCGTCCGCCACTTCCTTCTCGACCCCGATGGCGAGATCGAGTTCCTGCTGTTCTCCGGCGTCCCGGGTGGTCTTGGCCTTCAGCTCCTTGATGCGCGCGTCATTGTCCACCAGCACCTGCTTGGTGCGGGCGCCGGTCTGCTGGTAATAGGCCACGGTGCGTTCGAAGGGCTCCTTGATGCTTGTGTAGGCTTCGGTGGCCAGGGCTTTGGCGGCCTTGGCATGTTCCAGGGCCTTTTCCCAGGCACCGGCCGTATCCGCAGCTTCGAGGGCCAGGTTGTGGGCCTTGGAGTAGTCCAGGTAGTCCGAGCAGCTGCGAACCAGCGTCTGGTTATCCTTCTTGTCGAAGGGCGGAACCGTCGCGGGCACCAGGGCCTCGGCCCGCTTCCAGGCCTCGGTGTACTGGAATTCCGCGATCAATTTTTCCACCACCACGCGCTCGGCCTTGACCTGGTCGCCGAGGGAGGGCTGTGGCGCCTGAGCCACCAAAGCTGCTGCCGTCATCAGGAAAGAAAGTGTGGTGCGTGTTCGCATGAGTGGGAGCCTGTGCAGCCCGGGGTAGCCCGGGGAAGGAACTGGCCATTTTCGCCGTATATGAAGGTCTTGGCAAGCTGGGTGCCGTCAGCCGCCCCTCCCGACCATGTGGGTCGCGGAAGGCGCGACTTGATGTCGCGCCAGAAGCGGGGCCCCACAGGGAGGGAATCCAGACCGTAGGCGGGGTCAGCCCATGGTCTCGGTCAACCCCCGGATCTCGGCCTTGATCTTCTCCATTTCCTCGCGCTCGATGCGGCGTGCGGGGACCCCGCCCCAGGTCTCCCCCGGCCCCACCCGGCTCCCCGGCAGCAGGACGCTCTCGGGCAGGATGGTGGCGTCATCGCCGATGACGACATCGCCCATGACGCAGCAGGCCAGCCCCAGGGTGGCCCGGTGGCCCACCGTGACCGGCGCGATGACCAGGTTCCCGCCCCCGCCATAGTGGGCGAAGATCCGCACGCTGCCGCCCAGGGCGGCGTCATCCCCGACGGTGATGAGCTGGGGGTCGCTGATGTATTCGGTGTTGATGAAGGCGTGGCGGCCGATCTTCATGCCCATAGCCTTGAGGAACCATACCCCGAAGGGGGTGAGCGTGACGAAGGGCAGGAAGGTGAACCGCACCAGGTAGAAGAGCCCGTTGTGCACGAACCAGGGCAGTGCATGGAGGGAGTAGTAGCCGCCTTTGAAGGGCTTGATGCGGGTGGGCAGGATCCAGTTGTACAGGGGGATGACCACCAGCAGGCAGAGGCCGAAGGTGAAGAAGCAGAAGGCCAGCAGGAACCCCGCCACCAGGTAGGGCAGGGGCGGCGGCAGGGCCTGGACGAAGGGTCGGCTGGTCTCCCAGAGCCAGAGGGAGGGCGCCAGCGCCAGGCCGAGGGCCGTGGAGGCGACGGCATACAGCAGCAACACGGCCAGCCCGTAGGAGATCCTCGCAAAGCGCCGCAGCAACCGGTCGAGGAGGTTGGCTGGAGGTGGATTCTTCGACTGATCGCTGGCGTAGGGCTTCATGCTTCCAGCCTAAGCCGTTGTCACAATTTATACATTCCCCTTTGGATCGGAGGATGGCCTTTGCCGCCCGCAGGTAGCATGGGGGGATGAATCTGGTGCTGCTTCGTCTCTCCGCCCTCGGCGATATCCTGCGGGTCCTGCCCGCCTGGGCGAACCTGCACGAGGCCTTCCCGGACATCCGCATGCGCGCCGTGGTGGAGGACCGGCACCGGTTCCTTCTGGAGCCTTTCCCCTGGCTTGACCCGGTGGTGGTGCAGCGAAAGCTTCTGTCGAAGCCCTTCACCGCGCTTTCGGAATTCCGGCGGGTGGCGGAGGCGATCAGGGGAGCCGATGCCAGCCTGGATTTCCACGGCATCCTGAAATCAGCCTTGATTCCCCGTCTGGCCCACATCCCGGAACGGTGGGGCGATGGCGTCACCAAGGAGTTCGCGGGACATTTCCAGACCCATTCCCTGCCCTTCCTGCGCCAGTCGCGCTACGGACAGGCCCTGGGACTTGCCGAGGGCTTTGGCCGATCCCGTGGCATCGAGGGCCTCGGCCGGTTCCGCCCCGTGATGGCCCAGGTGGACTTGCCGGATCCTGGCGCCATCTGGTCCGGGGATGGGCGACCCCGGGTGATCCTCGTTCCCGGGGCCTCCCGCCGGGGCGCCCACAAGCGCTGGCCCTTGCAGCATTGGCTCAATCTTGCGGCGCGATTGAAGGGCCGCTGCGAACTGCGCTGGTCCCTGGGCCCCGAGGAAGACGATCTTCGGAGGTGGCTGCCCCAGGCCAGCGGCGTGCCCGCCTTGCCGAAACTGGGCTTCTGGCAGCTGGCCGCGGCCATGCGCCAGGCGGACCGGGTGGTGGCACCCGACACCGGACTGCTGCATCTCGCGGTGGTGCTGGGGGTTCCCGTCATAGGCCTGTTCGGCCCCAGCGATCCGGTGATCGCGGACATTCCGCCGGGAACGGGGCGGATCCTCCGGACGGGCATCAGCTGCTCGCCCTGCCGGGATCGGGCCTGCCAGCGGAGGCAGTGCCTGGATGAGCTGGCGCCTGAGCTGGTTGTGGAACTGATTTAGGCTTTGCGCCAGCCCACGGTGCCGTCCTTGCGGTCTTCCAGGACGATGCCCATGGCCTTCAGCTGGTCCCGCACGCGATCCGCCTCGGCCCAGTTCTTGGCCGCCTTGGCGGCCTTCCGGGCCACGATGAGGGCTTCCACTTCCGCATCCAGGCTCGCTTCCTGGTGGGGCCAGGCTCCGAAGATGCGATCGGTCTCTTCCAGGAAAGCCAGCACGGCGTCCCTTTCCTCCCGGGTGAGGGCGACGTGGTCGTCGGCGGCGTTGAGGTCCGTGATGAGCGTGAAGATCGCCGCCAGGGCTTCAGGGGTGTTCAGGTCGTCGGCCATGGCCGCCCAGAAGGCCTCCCGGGCCTGGGCCAGGCGCGCCATCGGATCCAGGGCTTCCTTCCAGGGCCCTCCACCGGGGTTGCCCTCACCTTCCATGCGCCCACGGAAGGCGCGGATGCGCTTGAGGGCGTTCTCCGCCGCCCGCAGGCCCTCGAAGCTGAAGTTCAGCACCTTGCGGTAGTGGTTGCTCTGGATGGCATAGCGGAAGGCAATGGGGTCCACGCCCTTGTCCATGAGTTCGCGAAGGGTGAAGAAGTTCCCCAGGCTCTTGGACATCTTCTGCCCTTCGACCATGAGGAATTCGCCATGAACCCAGTAGTTCACCCAGCGGTGGCCCAGGCAGCCTTCGCTCTGGGCAATCTCGTTCTCATGGTGAGGGAAGATCAGGTCCACGCCGCCGCTGTGGATGTCCACCTGCTCGCCCAGCAGTTCCATGCCCATGGCGGAGCACTCGATGTGCCAGCCGGGGCGGCCCGGGCCCCAGGGGCTTTCCCAGGATGGCTCGCCCGGTCGGGTGGCCTTCCACAGCACGAAATCGCTGACGGAATCCCGCTCGTATTCGTCGCTGTCCACGGAAGCGCCCACCTGCATGCCCTCCCGGTCCAGGTGCGCCAGGCAGCCGTATTCGGGCAGGCCGGAAATGCGGTAGTAGACACTGCCTTCCCGGGCGTAGGCTAGGCCCTTGGCCTCGAGATCCTGCACCAGCCGGATCATCTGGGGGATGTATTCCGTGGCCCGGGGCAGGAAACGGGCGGGCTGGATGCCGAGGCAGGCCAGGTCTTCGAGGAAATGGACGGTGTAGCGGTCCGTGAGGGCTTTCATGGCCGCGTGCCGAGCCTCATTGCTGGCCTCGGCGGGCAGGTCGCCCTGGGAATCCCGGATGATCTTGTCTTCGACGTCCGTGATGTTCATGCAGTGCAGGACCTCGTACCCGGCGGCCTGGAAGGCCCGCTTGAGCAGGTCCTGGAAGAGGAATGTGCGTAAATTTCCAATATGTGCGTAGTTGTAGACCGTGGGTCCACAGGTGTACAAAGAGACCTGACCTTCAATGATGGGAAGGACAGGTTCGATTTTTCGGGTCAGGGTATTGAAGAGGGAAAGGGATCGCCGCACGGTCGTCATGGCTCTAGGTAACCACCTTTGGCCTTCCATCTGAAGCCTTGGGAAACGTCATGGGATTTTTTAGTGATCAAAAACACGAGCAGACCCTCCTGGAACTCGAGGGGCGGCTGGCCTCCGCCAGTGCCGAGAACCGCCAGCTTCAGGCCCGCCTGGACGCCGCCGAGGAGTTGGTGCGCCACCAGGATGAGGACCGGGATCTGCTCCTGAAAGCCCTGAATCAATTGAGACCCGGCATGGAGCCGTGGGATCTCGCCGAGGCCCTCATGGGAATCTGCTTCAAGCCCCTTGGGCTGGCCAGCTTCTTCGTGGCCCGGGCGCGCTGGGAGGAGGACCTCCTCGAGTTCGTGCTCTACCACGAAGGCGGCAAGATCCGGAGCCATCCCTCCCGTCCCCTGTCCGCCCGGGCGGGCTTGTCGGAACGGGTGCTTACGGAAGGGCATTCCATCTACATCCGTACCCTGGAGGAGGGGAAAGCCGTCGGCAGCCTCCTCACCGCCGCCGAAGAGGCCACCGGGCTGATTCCTCATTCCTGGTACGGGGTGCCCCTCGGCTGGGGCCTCAGGCCTTCGGGCCTCGTCAGCTTCCAGAGCTTCCAGCCTGATGCCTTCAGCGACCACCGCCGACAGGTCATGGACGGCCTTGCCGCCTTGCTGTCCACCTGCTGGCAAGGTGAGTCCGGGACTTGACTTAGAGCGCCTAACAAAACGCCACGCCACCCCTCGCCCGGACGGATGAAACCAGGCGGGCGCCCCGCAGTGTCAGGGCCCTTGAACGATTTACTACATCGCCCAGCGGGCCCTTCCTCGCGGTGCCTCCCGCCTGGTTTCATCGCGGCATCGTCGAGTTTTGCTAGGCGCTCTTAGCCCTTCACCAGACTCAACAAATCGTCAGGCAGAACCCGGGCCCGGTTATCGGAGCCGGCGACGAGGTGCGTGCTCTCGCCTTCCGCCAGAAGTACGCCCTCCCGCTCGATGAGGTAGCCGAACACGATGCGCCGGCGGCCAGCTTCGCGCAGGCAGGTGCGGACTTGCACCAGCTCGTCGTAATGGGCGGGGGCGCGGAAACGCACCCGGATCTCGTTCACCACCAATCGCACGCCTCGCGCTTCCCATTCGGCGTAGCTCTGGCCCAGTTCCCGGAGGAAATCGCTGCGGCCAAGCTCCATCCACACGGGGTAGGTGGCGTGGTGGACGATGCCCATGGCATCGGTTTCGGCATAGCGGACGCGGAGTTCGGTGATGGATTCCATGCCTTGATTATCCACCACTCTGACTACCCCCAGATCGGACAGCGCCCCGCGCTGTCCTCCCGCTCCCGCTGCGCCTGCGGCTTGCGATCGCGGAGGGGGCCCCTGGACAACCGCCCCGATCGCACGCGACCTTGGGTCGCGCGCTCCCGCTCCCACTGCGCCTGCGGCTTGCGATCGCGGAGGGGGCCCCGTGGTGGACGATGCCCATGGCATCGGTTTCGGCATAGCGGACGCGGAGTTCGGTGATGGATTCCATGGGTCTAGGCTACACGAAGAAGCCCCGCCGAAGCGGGGCTTGAGGACGCACGGATTCGGCTCCCGGCTACTCGATGGTGACGCGGATGTGATCGCCCTTGTCCGTGGTGATTTCCAGAAGCAGGTCGCCCGGCTTGGAATCGGAGAGAAGCTTCTGGAGCTGGTCCGGCTTCATGCCTTTCTTCGCTTCGCCATTGATCTTGATTTCGCTGTCCCCGGCCATGTCGAGGACGGCCTTGGCGAGGCTGATGGGCATGCGCATGTGGACTTCGGTGGGACCGTCCACATCCTTGTGCTTGGCGTGGCGCTGCATCATCGTCTTGGAAACGATGTCCACCTTGATGAAACGCGCGCTCTGGGCGGCTAGAGGAAGGCTGAGGCTGGCTGCGAGGGCCAGCGGGATCATGATGGCGCGCATGGGCGGCCTCCTTGGAAGGGAATGGGGATCGGCACTCGCCGGTTCGTATGGGATTACGGGAGTGCGGTTCCAGGGATTAGCCCGGTTATTCTGAATGCTGGAACGATTGCTTCCTTCGATCCATCCAATCACTCGTGCGGTCCAGCCGCCCATTCCTGGAGTTCCAGCATGAAGTCCATCGTTGCCCTCTTGCTCGTTGCCGCTCCTTTGTTCGCCCAGGGCCCCGCCAAGTGGGAGCACTCCTACCAGGCTGCCCTGAAGCGGGCCAAGGCTGAGAAGAAGGTCATCTTCATGGACCTCTGGGCCGAGTGGTGCGGCCCCTGCCAGTACCTCCAGAAGAACGTCTTCCCCAGTGCCGAAGGCCAGGCCGCCTTATCCCGGGTGGTGCCTTTCTCCGCCCTGGTGCAAAAGCGGGATGGCACCCCCCTACCGGAGGGCACCAAATTGGCCGAATCCTTCAAGATTGATGGCTACCCCACCATGGTCATCCTGGATTCAGACGGGAAAGAGCTGCGTCGTCAGGTCGGCGCCTTCCGGTCCGGCGCCGAGTTCGCGTCCTGGCTGGCGAAGTAGGCCCGAGGCACGGAGACCAAAGGCTCGATGTATATCCTGATGCGGCCCTTCGGGGCCGCATTGTTATTGACTGTGCCTTCGCCTAGAGATCCTTCACTCCCCCGGGCGTCTTCGGAGGCACGGGCAGCCGCTGCTTCAGGCCCTCCAACTCGTCCTGCTGGGCGCCCAGGCTGGGGCGGGGCGGTGGCGGCGGGGGTGGCGGGGTCTTCGGGTTGGGAGGTGGCGGCGTGTTGCTCTTCACCAGGGTCTGGAGGTCGTGGATGGCATCCCGCTGGCCGGGCTGCTCCAGCAACAGGCGTTCGAGAAGGGTCCGGGCTTCTTCCGGGCGCCCGGCCCCCAGGTGTGCCCTCGCGGCCAGCAGGAGGGCCGGGGCCCGCCAGGGCGGAAGGGGTCGGGGCGCCCCTTGGCCCACCAGGGGTGACAAGGCCTTGAGTGCATCCTCTGGTTGATTTGTCTTCAGGTCAATTTGCGCCGCGAGGAGCAGGTGGAAGGGGCGGGCATCCCGGGGGCGCCAGCTCCGTGCCCCGGGCAGATCGCCGGCCTCCAGGGCCCGCTCGGCCATCCAGGCCCGCACGGACGGAGGCGCGAACCGCTTCAACTGGACGGATTGGCTCTTCAACGGCATGCCCATGGCGAGCACCACCAGCAGCACGGGCCGCCATTGGGCCAGGGGTTTGCCTGCCGCCAGCAGCCAGAGGGCCAGGCCAAGCAAGGCGATCCAGGCGCCTGCCTCCGGGTGGGCCGGCTGCAGGGAGCGCTTGGCGGGCAGGGGCAGATGGCCTGCGGCGAGGGCCTGGAGGCCAGCGTCGGCAGCCTCGCCATCCGTGAAGACCTGCCCGCCCGTGGATTGGGCCAGGCCCTGGAGGAAGTCCGGGTGAGCGGTGCTGATGGCCGGCTCGGTTGGGGTAGTGCCAGGCTTCGCGTCGGGGCCCGGAGGCACCGCATGGGCCTGGCCATCCCCGTAGGCCAGGGTGCAGACCGGCAGGCGGGCTTTCTTGAGGGCCGTCACGGCGCGATTCAGGGCCTCCGCGGGGGCTTCCCAGGTCTCCTCGCCATCGCTCAGAAGCAGGATCACGGCCGGGGCGTCCTTGTCCACCTGGGCCGCGACCTGGGGCAGGCCCCGCCCCAGGCTGGTTCCGGGAGAACCCACCTGGCCGGGCGTGATGGCCCGCAGGGCTTCCCGGAGCAGGGTGCGATCTTCGCCGGGCGGCTGCACGGGGATGGTGTCGCCGGTCAGCAGATCCAGGCTCCAGCGGATGCCCGGCTGGGGCCGGGACCAGATGCGGTCCAGGGCCGCCACGGCCGCGTTCCAGCGGGACTGGCCCTTGGCATCGGGCACGGTCATGGACCGGCTGGCGTCCAGCACCACGTGGACGGTCAGCCGCGGGAACTCCGGCAGTCCCCAGCGGGGTTCCGCCAAACCCAGGCCGAGACCGGCGAGGACCAACGCCAGTCCCAGCCCCTGCCACAGGGGTCGCTGGCCCACCACTTGCACGCCCAGGCCCGGGCGCAGATGGGCCCGCAACGCCAGGCCCAGGGTCAGCAGCACCGCCGCGCCGAAAGGCGCCAGCAGCCAGGGATGCGTGAAGGGAAGGCTCATGCTTTGCCCATCCAGGCGGGTTTGGGCTGGCCGCGCTTGAAGGCGAGGTCCGCGGCCAGAGGCAATGCGAGAAGGACCGCCGCCAGCAGGCACCACATGGCGAGGGGCTTCCCTTCGGTAGGCGGATCCACGGGCAGCAGGGTCTTTTCCAGCTGATCCACGGCAGCGAGACTCCGGGCCATGCCGCCCGGGTCCTCGGCACTGAAGGATTCCCCGCCGGTGATCCGGGCCACCTCCTGAAGGGCCGCGTGGTCCACCTCCACGTGCAGCCGCGCGAAGCCGCCGCCTTCCAGGGGCACGATGCTCTCCCCGGCGGTGCCGAGGGCTACCGTGTGGATCCGGATGCCGCTGTGTCGGGCTTCCTCAGCGGCTTCCCGGGGCAAGACCCGGCCTCGGTTCTGGGCGCCGTCGGTGATGAGCAGGATGACCCGGGACCGTGCGGGGCTGTCTTCCAGACGCCGGACGGCGGTCATCAGGGCCGAGCCGATGGCGGTGCCGTCGTCGCGGCTGTCGAGATCGAGGCGGGCCAGCATCCGCAGCAGCCGCATGTGGTCGGAGGTGAGGGGGCTCAGGGTCACGGGATGGGCGCTGAAAAGGATCAGGGCGAAGCGGTCGTCCGGGCGGTGGAGGACGAACTGGGCCAGGAGCCGCCGCGCGGCGTGCCAGCGATCCTCCTCGGGACGATCCAGGATCTTCATGCTGCTGCTGCCGTCCAGCACCACGGCGAAATCCACCACCGGCGCGGCCCCGCGGATGGGCGTCTGCCATTCGGGACCCGCGATGGCGAGGCCGATGACCACCGCCAGCAATACGGGAATCCAGTGGGAGGAGAGGCGGGCCCAGCGGCTGGATGGGCGCGAGGCGGGAATACCCCAGCGATAGGCGATGCGCCAGGCCCAGAGGACGAAGGGCGCCGTCAGTAGGAGCATCAGGGGATACCGGAGGGCGATCATGGGCGCCGTCCTGGATGGCTGCGCATCTGGAGGGCCGCCAGGAGGGCGTTGGAAGGGGGGAAGGGCGGTTCCGTCCGCCCGAAGCGGGCGGCGTCCAGGCTCTTCACCCACTGGTCCCAGGGGGCGAGGTTGCGCGCCTGGAAGTCCGTCAGTCCCCAGGCCCGGGCCTGCTCGCCGAACCGGGCTGCCAGCAGTTCGCGGCCCAGGTGATGCGCCGCATCCAGGCCTTCGCGATGGCGCTCCCTCGGGGGCCAGACTTTGTGGAAGGTGCCTGCCAGCCGATGGAGCTGGCGCGCCTGGGCGCCCCGCCGCCAGCGGAGCAGCAGCCAGCCGGCCAGGACCAGGAAGGGGATCAGGACTAGGCTGGACCACAACACCGGGAAGGGCATGGCGGGAAGCAGGTCCTCGTTGCCGCCGCCGTAGCCCACCCAGGGGCCCCCGTAGGGCACCGTGCGGGGCACTTCCAGGCGCAGCTCGGGACTGCGGAGGTCATTGCCCAGATCCAGAGCCGGAATGATGGCCACGCCGGGCTCCAGGGCCTGCACCTGGAAGCGCCAACCCCGGCCATCCGGCAGAGGTTCCACCGCCCGCAGCCGCAGGGGCCCCAGGCGGTCCTCCACAGCCGGGCGCGGCAAGGTCGGCAGGGTGGGATCCGCTTCCCGCAGCTCCAGGACCTGGAGCTCACCCAGCTTCAACTGGGCCGGGGCGTTCCAGGCGGGGGCCGCCGAGGCGCCCAGGGCGCACAAACCACAGCCCAGGACTGAAAGGGTTCTGCCCATCCCGGTCACGCTCCACCCGCCCGCAGCCAGGCATTGAGCTTCACGACCGGGTCCTCGAGCATCGGCCACCGCACCTGCTCCACGGTGGCCGAGAAGCCGGGGTCGGGCCAGGCCATGCTCTTCTTCCCGTCCTGGGGTTCCGGCTTGAACCACACCACGCGGTGCCTTGCCGCCAGCGGTTTCAGGAGCGGCGCGAGGCCCTGCAGACCGGAACCGTTGCTGAAGAGCCAAAGGCGATGACCCTTGCCGCGATCGCCCCAGTGGCCCAGCGCATCGCGCCAGGCGGCTTCCGTGGGCAGGGACGGCCCCCGTTCCGCCAGCGTCTCCAGGATGCGCAACCCGTGGATGCGGCCCCGTTTGGGCGCGATGCGCAGGGCGGGCGTGCGGCCATCCCCCGGAACGATGAGGCCCAGGCGATCCCCCGTGGCCTGCAGGGTGGCGAAGGCGGCGCCGCAGAGTTCCATGGCCCAGCGCAGGGGCGACACGGGATCGCCGAGGTACATGGAGGGCGAAGGATCCACCACCAGCCACAGCACCAGGTCGCGGCTGCTCTCGAAGCGCTTCATGATGGGTTCGCCCGCCCGGGCCGTCAGGGGCCAGTTGATGAAGCGCGGATCATCGCCGGGCACATAGGGCCGGTTCTCCACGAAGGACAGTCCCGCGCCTTTGAACTTGGAGGGATGCTGACCTTCAGTGCCTCCGTTCAGGCGGCCGCGCAGGCGCAGCGGGAGGCGGCGCAGGCGGGCGAGGAAGCTGGGCGGCAGGGGCATCAGGCCCAAGTATGGATCAGTTCAGGTCCTCCAGGCCTTCCACCTCGCCATCCTGGGGGGCCCGGATCTGGGTGGCCTCGGTGACCGTGGAGGTCTGTCCCTTGGGGACCTTGAGGGTCCAGGCCTGGACGCCGGGCTGGCGTTCCACGGCTCCGGGCGTGGTTTCCGGCAGGGAGGTGATCTTCACGGCCTCCACCGTGGACTTGAGCAGGCGGTCCTGGACCTCCACTTCCATGGGCTCAGAGGTGTCGTTGCTCAGTGCCAGGGCCTCCTTCAGTGTCCACTGACGCTGCTTGGTGAAGGCGCCCACGGTCTCCAGCTTGTGCTCCAGTCGGCGGAAGCTGACCCGCAGGCCCTTCACGGGGCCGAAGCTCAGCTGGAAAGGCTGTCCCGTGGCGGGAATCTGCAGCGGGGCCTGGCCCAGGCGCTGGGTCCCGGCGAACTGCACCACCGGGGCCTGGGGGAAGAGCGGGAACTGCTCGGGAGCCGTGAACTGGGCCACCTGGTAGGCGGTTGCCTCCAGGCGCGGCAGGGCGATGACCTTCATCTGCGGCTTCAGATCCTGGGCCAGCACTTTGAAGCGATGGGGCTGGCCATCGGTCGGGATGTCCTTGGGCCCCTCCAGCGCGAAGGTAGTGGCCAGGCCGGAGGCTTCGTCGAGGGTTGTGGCCATGGCTTCCAGGGCGTCCGGGGGCGGCGGCGGTGGGGGAGGGGGCGCCATGGTTGCTTCCTCGGCATAGTCCTTGTGGACGCCCGTGCCTCCGACGACGCCACCTACCACGCCACCGATGACGCCGCCGGGAACACCACCTGCGACACCCCCGAGGCTCATCTCCCTGGGCATGGGAGGCTGCCAGGAGAGTTCCTGGGGGCCATCAAAACTGGGCGTGGAAAGGCTCCGGCCTGGCTTGGCGTTGCTGATCTCCAGGCGTACGCCGTCCCAGGACTCGCCGGTGGTCTGCACCACGGCCGCGTAGAGGGCCAGGCCAAGGGTGGTGCGATCCTCGGCGAGCCGCGCCTCGTATACAGGAGTCCACCGGGCCTGCCGCTGGCGGTAGCTGACCTCCAGTACCACCGCACCGGGGGCGGGGGTGGTCAGTTCCACGGTGACGCGGCTGGGGGCGGTGCGCTGTTGGCCCTGTCGCTGGCGGAGTTCCCCGTTGAGCCGGGTTTCCTCCAGTGCGAGGCGCTCCAGGTCCCGCTTGAGCTGGCGATCCTGGAACATGAGGGCGGAGAGCCGGATCTGGACGTTGCGTGCCAGTTCCACGATGGTGGCGGCGTTGGGCAGGGTGTAGGTCAACCGCCCAGACAGTTCCTTGTCATGGGTGGCCATGATGCCCTTGAGGAAGGTCTGCTCCTGGCGGATGGATTCCAGCTGGGATTCCATGGTGTCGCGCCGAACCTTCAGGGCCTCCCGGTCCGCCTCCAGCTTTTTCCATTCGGGTGTTTCCGTGACCTCGCGGGGTTCCGCCCGGACCGCCACATCGCCCAGGCGCGTTCCCGCGGGACCCTTGGCGCTCACCTGCAGATCCTCCAGGCCCAGGCCGGTCGGAAGATCCGAGAGCTGGAGGCGGTGCGTGCCGGCCTCGGCCAAGGTGGTCTTCCCGATCCGGGTGACCCAGGCTTCATCCGGGTGCAGGCGGACGCGCCTGATCGGCGCCTGCACGGCCATGGGCGCCTGCGCTGCCAGGCACAAGGTCAGGGTCGAAAAAAAGAAGATTCTGCGCATGGGGACTCCGGTGGATGGAGCGGAACAGGGATGGCGGATGAAACCGGTGGTTGGGAGGCGTTCAGGCGCTGACGGCCCCTTTCGCCGCCGCGAACCGCTCCAGGGCGATGAGGGCCCGGCCTTCCGCCTGTCTGAGATCGCGAAGAATGTCGGCATAGGTTTTGGGGACATCGGCCCAGGGGGATTCTCCGCAAATGGCGCCCACCCAGCGGTTCCGGCCTTCAGTCTTGGCCACATAGAGGGCCGCGTCCGCCAGGGCCAGGACCTGCTCCCAGGTGAGCCCGCGAGGCTGGTCGGCCAGAAAGGGCATGACGGAGTAGCCGATGGACACGGTCTTGCGGAGGATCTGGCCATCCGGCAGCACGTATTCCGCGTTCTCGATGGCCTGGCGCAGCTTCTCCGCCACGACCCGGGCGTGGTCTCGATGCTTCACCCAGGCCACGCCGACGAATTCCTCGCCGCCCCAACGCACGAGGTTGTCCGACTTCCGCATGGCGGCGGTGAGGATCAAGGCCGTTTGCCTGAGGACCGCATCCCCGGCGGGGTGGCCATAGGTGTCGTTCACCTGCTTGAAAAAATCCAGGTCGAGCATGTACACCACGATGATGGTGTTCCGGGTGGGTCTCCGCCCGAACTCGATGTCGGTGGCGTCCCGGGCGATGCGGGCCGCCTCCACGGGCATGAATTCCTGGAGGAAGCGGCGGTTGTGGAGCTTGGTGAGGGCATCCCGCACCACCATGTCCGAGAGCCTGAGGCTGAGGTCGATGGCCTGGCGCCGCGTGCGTCGCTGATCCAGGCTGATGGTGAACACGGCCACGGCGTAGATGGCGAAGGAGGTGGCCAGGATGCCCGCGCCCCAGGCAGGGCGGGGATCCGTCATGGCGCGGAAGAGCAGGGCCCCCACCGGCGGGATCATGTAGATCATGTACACCAGCGGGCTGAAGCCGATGCTCATGACGGCGCCAGACACGAGACCCGAGGTGATGACAGCCAGGATGGCGATGCGGGCCGTATCCATCTGGGGCCAGGCCAGGAACAACATGGCCGCGAGGGTCATTGAGGAGATGGCGACACCGGTCGTGAAGGCGACAAGCTGAACGCGGGTGCTCGCAAGGTCGTCACGGTGCCGCTCGGGGAGGAGGCTCATGCACCAGCGCAGCACGTTCACCACGATGAGCAGGAGGAAAAGGCCTCGGATGCGCCCATCCACTTGGTAGGCCGGTTCCAGCGTCCAGCGGATCACGCCGATGAGCACCAGCATGATGAGGATGGCGATGCGGCTGCGGTCGTAGAGGTCGCGCACCACCTGGGCGGTGATCGCTTGTTCGTTGGATGGAGCCAGAGCCTTCTCTGGATCCGAGGGGATGGAGGCTGAGCCTGGCATGGGATTCATGGCGCTCATGGTGACAGGTCGGAGCTGGGATCCAGAAGGGAACCGGCCGATCTACCACTTCACCCGGACGCGATAGGTCAGGGTGGCGCTGCCCTCCGCGGGCACCGTGACCTTGAACCGCGCGGTGCCAGCGGCTTCCTTGGTGAGGGGATGGCTGTTCTGGAGCATCTCCCAGTCGCCGGGCATGGGTTCGAGGAGGTTCACGGTGACGGCTTCCTTCTTGGCGTTCTTCAGCTCCACCTCGAAGGCGCTCTCGTGGACCGAGCCGTACTTCCCCTGCCGCCCCAGGCTCTTGTAGTCGGTCTGCTTGCGCTTGGCGGTCACATCGAAGGCGTCGCCCAGCTTCATGCGCACCAACTCGTTCTTGGGGGTGTGGTCGATGTTGTCCTCGCCCACGAACTGGGCGCGGCCCTCGCTGTCACGCTTGTAGACGCGGATGATGCCCTTGGGCAGGGGCATGCCCAGGCGGCTGGATTCCTTGTTGTCGAATTCCACGAAGACGCCCACCTTCTGCTTCTCGCCGAGATTGCCGTAGCTTCCGGAGTAGTAGTAGTTCTGACCCTGGAGCAGGTATTCCTTCCGCACGGGCACGCTACTGGCGCTGAGCAGGGCCACCTGTTTGGTCTGGTTCACGGCCAGGGTGGTGGGGCGGTCCAGGGTATAGAGGTGGTATTCGAAGAGGCTTTCCTCGGCCATCTGGGGGGCGGGCGCCATTTTGGCCCTGGCCATCATGCCACTTGCCATTTCCGCCATCTCGGGCCGCTGTCTCACCCGGTTCACATCCCCAGCCACCAGCTGCAGGGTGGCGTTGGGGTAGGCGGCGCCACTCTGGTTGGTGAGGGTCACCCAGCCGCTGAGATCGAGGGTCCTCTCATCGGAGGACAGGTTGGCCACGTAGTCCGCCCGCCAGGAGAGGCCCCCCGTGAGGTAGCTGAGCTCCAGCTTCTGCTCCTTCTCGATTCCGCTGTTGAGGCTGATGACCAGCGTGGGCCGGGCCCGCAGGTTGCCGGGCACCTTGGGGAACACGATGCGGCCCGGGACGCTGGTCTCGATGCGATCCGCGAACTGCAGCACCGTGCCGTTGTTGGTGGCCAGCACCGTGGCCTCCTCGCGCACCTCGTCATACCCCGCGCCGGTGGCCTTGGGTTTGTTGGAGATGATGGTCACCTTCTCGCCCACGTATTTCTCCAGCAGCTTCTGGGGCGTGAGCAGATCGAAGTCGAAGTTCTGCTCGGCCACCCAGAAATCCTTGGGTGCCGTGAGATTGCGCAGGAGGGCCGTCTCCGGCCGGATCTGCGCCGAGACCTCCTGGAAGGCCAGCCGTGCCTCCCCCCTGGGCAGCCGCACCTCCCGGGTGTCCTTCACCAGGGCCAGGTTGTCGTTGTAGATGGTGACGGCGAGGGCCTTCTGGTCCTTCAGGGTGGTGGTGGTTTCCTGGGCGATGAGAAGCGCCGGCAGGGCGGCGAGGAGCAGGGTGGGGCGCATGGTGCCTCCGGGGTGGGATGGAAGGATGGGCTGAGAAGGGGGCCCGATACAAGGACATGTCGGAAGGAGGGGGATCCTTTCAGAAATTTGCCATCGGTGACTTGAAAATAAGAGCGGAGAAAAGAACCGCCATGCCGGGCTCCTTTCTCCGCTCTCCTCGCTTACCTGAGCTTTTGCCCTCAGACCAGCTTGCCCTCGCCGGCCAGCTCCTGGATGCGCGCCAAGGCGCTATCCAGCTGTCCCTGGAGCAGTTTCTCGGCGCCCATCATGGCCATCATCATGGGGATGTCGGCTTCGTCCACCAGGCGCAGGGTGCAGCCATCGCCCGTGGCGGCGATCTCGAAGCGCAGCTCGTGGTCGAACATCTTCTTGGCGCCGGGAACGAGGCTCACCAGCTGGCCGGGGGTGCGGGTCTTGGCGACCAGCTCCTGCGGCATCTTCATGCCCATGACCTCGACCACATAGCTGTGCTTGTCGGCATCGCCCTGGAAGTTCATGGCGGCGGGTTCCAGGAAGGCGCGGTGCTTCGAGAGGTCGGAGAGAAAGCCGTAGAGCGCGTCGGCAGAAACGGGCAGGGTGACGGTGGCGGTCTTGATGGTGGTCATGGGGGCTCCTGGGCTCTCAAGAATGAACCACCAGGATGGCATTTTGTTCCGTCTTGGTGGGGATCACTTGATACCGTCCCGGAGTCAGTACACCCGTTCCCCGAAGAAGGCCGTCCCGATGCGGATCTGGTCGCTGCCGGCGGCGATGGCGGCTTCGAGATCGCCACTCATGCCCATGCTGAGGCGCAGGGGGCGCCCGAGGCTCTGCTGGAGCCGCTCGCGCAGGTCGCCCAGCTGGGCGAAGGCGGCTTCGTTGTCCGGGGGCGGGATGGCCATGAGGCCGCGCAGGGGAAGGCGCGGGTCTTCGCCCAGGGCCGCCAGCAGCGCGGGCAGATCTGCCTCGGAGCAGCCGCCCAGCTTGGTGGCCTCGTCCCAGAGGTCCACCTGGAGCCAGACCGGGCGGACCACATCCAGCTCCTCGGCCAGACGGCGGAGCCGCTCGGCGAGGTCCGGGCGGTCGAGGCTCTGGATTTCCACGAAATGCTGCAGGGCCGCCTTGGCCTTGTTGCGCTGGAGCGGGCCCAGCAGGACGAAAGCCAGCTCCGGCGCGGCCTCGGCCTTGGTCGAGCCTTCCTGCACGTAGTTCTCCCCGAACCGGGAGAAGCCCAAGGTGGCGGCCTCGCGGATCAGGGAAAGGGGCTGTTTCTTGGAAACCGGCAGCAACTCGACGCCATCAGGCGTGCGCGCACAGGCCTCGCAGGCTCGCCGAATGCGTTCCTTCAGGCTGGCGACGCGGGCGTCCAGGCTCACGGCAGGAAGAGGACCCGCTGGCAGGACTCGCAGAGGGTCATGATCTTGGCTTCCTTGAGCTGGTAGAGAAGGGGGCCGCGAAGCTTGACGCGGCAGCCGGTGCAGGCGCCGTTCTCCACCGGAACCACCACCTTGCCCTGGCGGGTGCCGGCCAGGCGGTGGAAGCGGCTGATCTCCAGCGTTGACAGCTTGGCTTCCAGTTCGGCCCGCTTGGCCGTGAGCTTTTTCCGGCCCTCGACCTGGTTGGCGTGCTCTTCCAGGAAGACGGCGTGGAGCTCGTCGAACTGGGCTTTGGCAGCGGTATAGGCGATCTCGATGGCGGCGAGCGCCGTTTCCAGCGTGACAGCCTGGTCCTCCAGGGCCTTCAGCGGCTTGGCGATGGAGGCCCGTAGCCGCTCCTTCTCGTCCAACTCGCGGATGGCGGCGGTGTACTGGACCTTCTGGCTGGTGGTTTTCACCGCGGCCCGCGCCCGCTCTTCCTCTTTCTGGGCCAGACCCAGTTCCTTGGTCCTGGCGAGAATCTGGGTCTTGGCCTGTTCCAGGGACTTGGTTTTTTCAGTCCTCTGCTTCTCAAGATCTTTGAGCTGGGCATCCAGGACAGCCAGATCAGGGGGAAGGGCCGACAGTTCCCGCTCAATGGTCTGCAGATAGTCGAGGGTGGTTTGAAGTTCGCGGAGGGTGCCAAGTGTTTCCATGTATTGAGGCTACTCCTCAATTCCCTTGAGGCGGTAAATTCTCGTGATACACCACTCAGGAAGAAAATATGACTGCATTTGACTAATATTTTTGAGATTGAAGCAAATTTCGCCTTGACCGAGGTTTCCGGCAATGACAGACTTGGCACTCGATGTAGGCGAGTGCTAACAGCGCTCTTCAATTCCATCTTTTTTTCTTGGAGGTCCCATGGCCATTAAGCCCCTTTCCGACCGCGTTGTACTGAAGCGCGTCGACGCTGCCGAAACCGTCAAGGGCGGCATCATCATCCCCGACACCGCCAAGGAGAAGCCCATGGAGGCTGAAGTGGTGGCCGTCGGCGAAGGCAAGATCAACGAGAACGGCACCCGCAATCCCATGTCCGTCAAGGCGGGCCAGAAGGTGCTCATCGGCAAGTACAGCGGCACGGAAGTGAAGATCGACGGCGTGGACCATGTGATCGTTCGCGAGGACGAGATCCTGGCGATCGTGGGCTAAGCAAAAAATCACCACCAAGACGCCAAGACACCAAGAAAGCATTTCTGGTGTTCTTCCTTGGTGCCCTGGTGGCTTGGTGGTTCGCCTTTTCTTTTTCTGAATTCAAGGAGATACACACATGGCCAAGTCCATCATCTATGCCGAAGACGCCCGCCAGGCGATCCTGCGCGGCGTGAACAAGCTCGCCGACGCGGTGCAGGTCACCCTCGGGCCCAAAGGTCGCAACGTTCTCATCGAGAAGAAGTTCGGCTCCCCCCTCATGACCAAGGACGGCGTCACCGTCGCCAAGGAGATTGAGCTCAAGGACAAGCACGAGAACATGGGCGCCCAACTGGTGCGCGAGGTCGCCTCCAAGACCTCTGACATCGCCGGCGACGGCACCACCACTGCCACCGTGCTGGCCCGCGCCATCTACCGCGAGGGCATCAAGGCCGTCGTGAGTGGCGCCAACACCATGGAGATCAAGAAGGGCATCGACCTGGCTGTCGATACCGTCGTGGCCGCCATCGACGGCATCAAGAAGCCCGTCGAAGGCAACGCCATCGCCCAGGTGGGCACCATCTCCGCCAACGGCGACGCCGAGATCGGCAAGATCATCGCCGAAGCCATGGCCAAGGTGGGCAAGGACGGCGTCATCACCGTTGAAGAAGCCAAGGGCCGCGAGACCGAGCTGAACGTGGTCGAGGGCATGCAGTTCGACCGCGGCTACCTCAGCCCCTACTTCGTGACCAACCCCGACCAGATGAAGGTCGAGCTGGAGAACCCCTACATCCTCGCCTACGAGAAGAAGGTCTCCAACATGCGCGACCTCCTGCCCCTGCTGGAGCAGGTCGTCAACAGCCGCCGCCCCCTGCTGATCATCGCCGAGGACGTGGACGGTGAAGCGCTGGCCACCCTCGTGGTGAACAAGATCCGCGGCACCCTGAACGTGGCCGCTGTGAAGGCTCCCGGCTTCGGCGACCGCCGCAAGGCCATGCTGGAAGACATCGCCGTCCTGACCGGCGGCAAGGCCATCAGCGAGGATCTGGGCCTCAAGCTCGAGAACCTCACGCTGGCTGACCTCGGCAGCGCCAAGAAGATCGTCATCGACAAGGAGAACACCACCATCGTCGAGGGCGCTGGCAGCACCGATGCCATCCAGGGCCGCGTGAAGCAGATCCGCGCTCAGGTCGAAGTCTCCACCAGCGACTACGACAAGGAAAAGCTCCAGGAGCGCCTGGCCAAGCTCGTGGGCGGCGTCGCCGTCATCAAGGTGGGCGCGGCTTCCGAGACCGAGATGAAGGAGAAGAAGGCCCGCGTGGAAGATGCCATGCACGCCACCAAGGCCGCCGTGGAAGACGGCATCGTGGCTGGCGGCGGCGTCGCGCTGCTCCGCAGCCTGACCAAGCTCGCCGAGCTGAAGGCCACCGGCGACCAGGCCACGGGCGTCGAGATCGTCCGCAAGTCCCTGGAGGAGCCCCTCCGCCAGATCGCCAACAATGCCGGCGTCGAAGGCTCCGTGGTCGTCAACGCCGTCCGCGAAGGCAAGGACAACTATGGCTACAACGCCGCCACCAACGAGTACGGCGACATGGTCAAGTTCGGTGTCGTCGATCCCGCCAAGGTGACCAAGTCCGCCCTGCGCAACGCCGCCTCCGTGGCCTCCATGATGCTGACCACCGAAGCCATCATCACGGAGATCCCCGAGCCCAAGGCTGCCGCTCCCGCTGGCGGCCCCGGCATGGGCGGCATGGAAGACATGTATTAATCAATAGGCAGCCGCTTCGCGGTTTGTGAAAAGGCCCCGCGTTCGCGGGGCCTTTTTCGTGCAGTCATGGAAGGGGGAACTTGGGGGTGCTGCTCTTGGCGGATGTCATTCGCTTCCATTGGACTCCACCAAGAAGGAGCCAGAAATCAGCATTAATAGATCACCCGATCCATTAGTTATCGGATCGTAAAATACCCAATAAATGCAGGGTGTTCCGCATCGGATCAGACCCCCTGGACGGGTGCTGAACTTAAACCCTTGCCATGCTTAGAAAGCACCACTACCGCTCGGGGTGTGATTTAGCTCACGGTTTATTTTAATAATGACAATATTGCCATTTTTAATGATTACCGAAGGGTTGACTATTGCTGTAGCTGGATGGATCCTTCCCTCGCATCCTCTGGAAATCCTTCTGGGGTTGATTGACAGGTAGGAGTACCCATGGGCATGGGCCTTCTGTTTGACGCCACGCGCTGCATCGGATGCGGTGCTTGCAGCTCCGCATGCAAGGAGCAGAATCACCTCCCGGGGGAGGTGCAGGACCACCTCACGGCCTATACCTGGACCACGGTGCAGCCGCGCGAGGGCTTGAACGTGCGCCGCCTCTGCATGCACTGCGAGGTGCCCACCTGCGCCTCGGTCTGCCCGGTGGCGGCTCTGACGAAGACTCCGGAAGGGCCCGTTGTCTACGATGCCGAGCGCTGCATGGGCTGTCGCTATTGCATGATGGCCTGTCCCTTCGAGGTGCCGAAGTACCAGTGGGATAAGCCCGTTCCCGTGGTCGGGAAGTGCGTCCTCTGCACGAGCCGCCTGAAAGTGGGCAAACCGACCGCCTGCGCAGAAGCCTGCCCCGTTGAGGCCACGGTATTCGGGAAGCGGGAGGATCTCATCTGGGAAGCCCGCAGGCGCATCCGCGAGAAGCCCGGTGCCTATGTAGATCACGTCTACGGCCTGACGGAAGCTGGCGGCACTTCGGTGCTGATGCTCTCCAGCGTGCCCTTCGAAAAGCTGGGGCTGAAAACGAACCTTCCCGGCGATCCACCAGCCATGCGCACCTGGCAGGTGCTGTCCAACATCCCCGATTTCGTCGGCGTGTGGGCGGTGTTCCTGTACGGCATTCATTGGATTACCGCTCGCCGCGAGGATGTGGCGCAGCTTGAAACGAAACGACCTGGCCAGAATGGGGAGGACCGGTCATGACCACCGCCACACTTGGGACTTCCCACCGCTTCCGCCCTGGCTTCTGGACAGCCGTCTTCGGTTTTCTCTTCCTGGCCTTCTGCGCCGTCGCCGTCATCCGGTTCAGCAAGGGGCTTGGCGCCGTCACCCACCTCAGCGACCAGTTCCCCTGGGGACTCTGGATCGGCTTCGATCTGCTCTGCGGCGTAGGCCTCGCGGCCGGCGCCTTCACGCTTACGGCCATCGTCCACCTGTTCAATCTCAAGCGTTTCGAGCCCATCGTTCGGCCGACGATCCTCACGGGCTTCCTCGGGTACGCCTTCGTCATCGTCGCGCTGCTTCTGGATCTGGGACAACCTTGGCGTATCTGGCACGCCATCGTCTATTGGAACACCCACTCCGTCATGTTCGAGGTGGCCTGGTGCGTCATGCTCTACACCACGGTGCTGGCCGTGGAGTTCTCCCCGGTGGTCTTCGAGTACTTCGGCTTCCACGCACCGGCCCGTTTCATCCATCGCCTCATCACCCCGCTCGTGATTCTGGGCGTGGTCCTGTCGACGCTCCATCAGTCCTCGTTGGGTTCGCTCTACCTGATCGTGCCCACCAAGCTCCATCCGCTGTGGTATTCACCGATGCTGCCTCTGCACTTCTATATCTCCGCCATCGGCGCGGGCATCGGCATGGTGATCCTGGAATCGTACCTGAGCAAGCGCGCCTTCGGTCGCAATCTGGAGATGGATCTGCTGGAACCTCTGGCCCGCGGGATGGTGGTGGCGCTGGGGATCTACGGCTTGATGCGCCTCCAGGCCATCCACCGGAGCCATGCCTTCGGCAGCATCTGGAACCTTTCCTATGAGGGCCAGATGTTCATCATCGAGTTCATGCTGGGCGTCATCCTTCCCGTGATCTTGATGTCCTTCCAGCGACTGCGGAAGAACCCGGATTGGCTGGTGGGAAGTGCCTTCCTGGCGGTGCTTGGCTTTGTGACGAATCGCCTCAACGTGAGCATCACGGGCATGGAGGCCGCTTCCGGCGTCCGCTACATTCCCTCGGGCATGGAGATCCTCGTCTCGGTTGGCCTGGTCGCCACCGGCATGGCTGTCTTCGCTTTCGCGGTGAGAACCTTCCCGATCTTCCCCCTGGGCCATCATGAGGTATCACCTGGAACTCTTGGAGGGGCCTGAGCCATGCGAACCCGCATCGGCACCCGCTTGATCCTTGGCGCCGGTCTTGCCACGGCGCTGGTGATCGGGGCGATGTCGGTGGTGGTGCTGCGGCTGCACACCCGGCAGCTGCTTGCCGAGCGGACCCGCAGCGCGGACCAGCTCAGCGAGACCATCCAGCGCAGCACCCATTACGACATGCTGGAGAACCGCCGCGAGAACCTGCACCGGCAGATCAGCGCGGTGGGCGGCTGGCAGGACCAGGGCGTCCGCAAGGTTCGGGTGTTCAACAAGGAAGGCCGCATCATGTATTCCTCCGACGCAGAGGAGATCGGCCGCAGCCTGGATATCCGCGGCGAGGCCTGCTACGCCTGCCATGCGGAGGGGCGGCCCCTGGAGAAGCTCGAGATCGGGGACCGGGCCCGGACCTTCCGGGTCGCCGACGGATCTCGCGTGCTCGGGCTCATCCAGCCCATTCCGAATGAGCCCGCCTGTTCCACGGCGGCTTGCCACGCCCACAGCTCGAAACAAAGCCTCCTGGGGGTGCTGGATGTGAATGTCTCCTTGCAGGAGGTCGATCAGGAAATCCGCCGCAGCCGCTGGGTGATCGGTTCTTCCGCCCTGCTTGCGGTGCTGGCCGGGGGCTTGATGCTGTGGTGGCTCAACCGCAGGCTGGTGGTCCGGCCCGTGGCGGCCCTGGTGGAGGGCACCCGCCGGATAGCCGAGGGGGACCTGGGTCACGTGATCCCCTTCATCGGCCGCCATGAACTGGGGGAACTGGCCAAGGCCTTCAACGCCATGAGTCACAGCCTGGGGGAAACCCAGCGGCAATTGGCCCAGGCGGACAAGCTGGCCTCCGTGGGCCGTCTGGCGGCGGGCATCGCCCATGAGATCAACAATCCCCTCACGGGCGTGCTGAGCTATGCCTCCCTCCTGAGGAAGCGAATGGGCGGGGATCCGGAGGCCGCCGAGGATCTGGATGTCATCGTCCGGGAAACCGTCCGCTGCCGGGGCATCATCCGCGAAATGCTGGATTTCGCGCGACCCACAACCCCGGCTCGGAAGGCCATGGACTTCAATGAGGTGGTACGGAAATCCGTCTCCGTCGTGTTGAGCCAGCTTTCGCTCCATCACGTGGATCTCTCGCTGGACCTGGCTGCCGATCTGCCCGAAGTGCAGGCGGATGCCAATCAGATCCAGCAGGTGCTGGTGAACCTCCTGCTGAATGCGGCGGATGCCATCGGAGATGAGGGCGGCCGGATCCGGTTGACCACGGTGGTGAGCCCCGCAGGCGCCGTGGAATGCCAGATGGAGGACAGCGGAAAGGGCATCCTGCCCGAGGACCTTCCGCGCATCTTCGAGCCCTTCTTCACGACCAAAGGGCGCCAGGGCACTGGCCTCGGCCTGGCCGTGAGCTGGGGCATCGTGGAGGCCCATGGCGGCACCCTCGAGGTGGAAAGCCAGCCCGGCCGCGGCACCCGGTTCACCCTGCGCCTGCCAAAAGATGCCAGTGATTCCACCCCTTCCACCAAGCCATCCCCTTTCATCTAGGAGGTTTCCATGACCGCCCTTCTCATCCTCTTCATGTTCGTGGCCTTCGTTGGCATCGACTTCCTGGTTCGCACGACCATGCGCCGAGCCAGGGAAACCCGGGAGCGGCTGGCGCGGGAAGCCGTCCTGGAAACCTCCCTCCATCTCGACTTCACCTTCGAGGCCAAGAGCCTGAAGCGCGTGGAAGTCCCCAATCCGAAAGCGCGCATTCTTGCGGTGGACGACGAGGCGGTGGTGCTGGATTCCTTCCGCCGAATCCTGGTGCTAGAAGGCTACAGCGTGGATACGGTGGAGCACGGTCCCGAGGCCCTGGGCCTCGTGCAGCGCCACGACTATGACTTCGTCTTCACCGACCTCAAGATGCCGGACATGGATGGTGTCGAAGTGGTGAAGGCCGTGAAACACCTGCGCCCGGATGTGGATGTGGTCGTCGTGACCGGCTATGGCAGCATCGAGACGGCGGTCCAGACGCTTCAGCACGGCGCCTGCGAGTACGTGCAGAAGCCCTTCACGGCCGATGAACTCGCGGAGTTCGTGCGCAAGCTGGTCATCAAGCGCGAGGCCCGCATCGAGGCCGCGCGGCGTCCCAGCGTCCGCGTGGTCACCCCGGAGATGGCCGAGGTGGTATCCGCCTCGGAATTCTGCGTGCCAGGCGGCGCCTTCCTCTCCTCGGGGCATGCCTGGGTGCGCATCGAGCCGGAAGGCCAGGTGCGCATCGGCGTCGATGATTTCGTGCGGAAGGCCCTGGGGACCGTCAAGGAAGTGCTGCTGCCCGAGCGCGGCAAGGCAGTGCATCAGGGCGACCCACTCTTCACGCTGAAGGGGGATTCCGGAACCGTCCATGTGGCGGCGCCCCTGTCCGGCAAGGTGGAACATGACAACCAGGGGCTGAAGTCCGATCCGGGGGCCCTCACCCACAGCCCCTACGACCGTGGCTGGGTCTGCCTCATCACGCCCAGCGATCTGGCCGGGGAGCTGCCCTCGCTGAAGATCGGGAAGCCCGTGGTGGATTGGTACCAGGACGAGATCACGCGCCTCCGCACACCCGACGGGCCCCAGGCCACGGGCTCCCTGGATTGGTCGGCCTTCGAAAAGCAATTCCTCGGAGCCAACAACCACGCCCAGGTCTGAGGGATTTTCGGCTCTGTGGCAGAGGGCTTCGGGGCTTCAGCCATCGAAGCCCTCTCCCGCGTGGTAGCTGGACCTCACCAGCGGCGAGGATTCCACGCGTTGGAACCCCATTTCCAGGCCCTTCCGTCGGTACAAATCGAACTCGCCGGGTTCCACGTAGCGGTGGAGGGGCAGGTGCAGCGCCGATGGTGGCAGATACTGGCCGATGGTGGCGATGTCCACGCGGTGCCGCCGCCAATCCTCCATGAGTTCCAGGACCTGCTCCGGTGTTTCGCCCAGGCCCACCATGATGCCGCTCTTCACGCGCATGGATGGAGCGTGCTGGTCGCGCCAGTGGGCGGTGCGAAGCAGCAGGGCCATGCTCTGTTCGTAGTTGGCATCGGGGCGCACGCGCCGGTAGAGATGGGGCACGGTCTCCACGTTGTGGTTCAGGACGTCGGGGAGGGCTTCCAGCACGGTCAGCAGGGCGGCTTCGTTGCCCCGGAAGTCCGGGATGAGCACCTCCACCCCGCAGCCCGGGGAAAGGGTCCGGATCCACTGGATGGTCTGGGCAAAGTGGGAGGCTCCGCCTTCGGCGAGATCGTCGCGATTCACGGATGTGACCACCGCGAACTTCAAGGCCAGCTGCGCCACGGCTTCGGCCACCCGCTGGGGCTCGTTCGGGTCCAGGGCGCCGGGTTTCCCCTTGCCCACGTTGCAGAACCCGCAGTGACGCGTGCAGATGTCGCCCATGAGCATGAAGGTGGCAGTGCGATACACGCCCCAGCACTCGTGCAGGTTCGGGCAGCGGGCCTCCTCGCAAACCGTGACCAGGCGCTGCTCACGAATCAGCCCTTCGACCTCGGCCATGACCTCCGGCGCCGGGATGCGGATTTTCAGCCAGTCGGGGCGGGGTGCGGGGAGGACGGGAGGGCGGGCCATGGCCCTCCATTGTGGCAAAGGCAGGCCTGATAGCAACAATGCCTGCCATACCTTGGCGGGAGGGGGGCTACTGGACCTTGAGAACCTTCACGCTGGCGTCTACGGCGCCAGGTTCCACATAGGCGATGTATTTGGGGTTCTCCGCCACCAGCTTGATGAGTTCCTGGCTGCTGGGAAGGATCCGGGGGGGCTGTCCTTTCCCGGAAAAAGCCTGCTTGGACCAGTAGGCCTTGATCTGGGCTTGGCTCTTGCCGAGGAATTTCTGGTAGAAATCCTCGCGTAGCGGAGAGGTCGGTTGAAGATCCAGAGGCTCGGCCCTCCCCCCTGTGTAGAAGGTGGAGACCTGGCCCAGGAAAATCTGAGCCAACTGGTCAGAAGTCACCTTGGAAATGGGATTCTTGGCCGAGGTGATGACAACAACCTGAGCGTTCAGCGACAATCCCGCGGCTGCCATCAGACAGGCCATGTGCTTCATGACGTGAGTAGGAAGTGTCATCGTCAGCTCCTTATGGCAACAGGGTGGAAGTGAAAAGAATGCGGGGGCGCATCAGAACACCCAGTCGAAGGACATGCGCAGTACCGTGGAATCCCCGGTGAAGGCCGTGCCATTAACTTCCAGGTAGCGTTCCAGCTGGACTTTGATGGCGGTGCTGGCGGTGGGGTCGTAGCGGAGGGTCAGCGAGGGCCGCTTCCAGTTCACCGGGGCATAGGCGGGATCGTTGGCATTCTCGTGGTACTGCCCGTAATTCAGGAAGGGCGTCCATTTCCCGATCCGGTAGCCGGCGCCGATGGAGAAGGCGGGTGCATTCAGGTAGTAGCCATCGTAGGTCCGGGCGTTCTGCCCGATTTCAGAAAGAATGAACCACTGATCGAAATCGGCATTCATCGCCAGAGAATAGGCCTTCATCTTCTGGTTTCCGCTGTTGGCGGGATCATCCTTGTCGATGTTGGTGACATTGGTCTGCATGTAGACGCCCCGCACGGTGAGCCAGTTGCGGGTGAGCTCCACATCGCCGCCCAGGATGTTGTCCCAGGTGGTATCGGTGTGGAACTGGGAGACGGACCGCATGTAGCGGTTGTCCTTCACCGTCTCCTTGCCCCCGAAGAGGCTCATGGAGACCGGCACTCCCTGAACGGAGGTCTTGAACCGGAGACTCGCGCCGTTGTAGTTGGTGGCATCCCAGCCGTAGAGCTCGGCCGGGGGGGAAACCCAGGGATAGGACAGGCCGATGTCCTGGAAATCGGAATAGTAGTAGAGCGGGATTCGCTTTCGGCCCACCTGGAGTTCCAGGTCCGGCGTGAACTTGTAACCCAGGTAGGCCCACTGGAGCTCGGGCGTGTGATCCGTGCCTCGGATGGTGAGCTGACCCGTGAAGCTGAAATCCTCCGTAAATTTAGCCAAGGCCTGGATGCCAGCCCGGCTTTCGGGGGACAGGGAGGTCTTCTTGGTATACACGCCCCAGTTCGCCCAGTCGGCGATGTAGAAGGGCAACTCCTCTTCGTAGCCGGGGATCGGGCCTTCCGGGTTGCCCGACAGGACGCGACCACCCACCACGGACAGGAATCCGCTGAAGTGGATGGAGGGGTAGTCACCATCCCCTGCGTGGGCCGTGGGCCCAATCATTCCCGCCGCAGCCAGAACCAGGATGGAGCTTGTTCGACCCATGGAAGCCATGTCATTCCCCCAATGATGAGGGCACGATTGGGTTAGGAGCTCCCGATCGCCGCCCCACACTTGCAGCCATTGATGCGATGTAGAGTGACAATCGGCAAGTCCTGGTCCGAAGATGAGAAAGGAAGGAAAATAATTTGACTCTGCAGCTGCCGGATAGAATGAAAGGCATGTCCAAACCCCTTCCTGAAGGCCCTGAAACATCGGCAGAACCTGCCGCGACACCAGAGGTGTCACGAATTTTCGACTCGCCCAAGGGCTTCGAGACGAAGTTCCGCGGCTTGGCCCTGCACCTCACGGCCTTCGAGGGACCTCTGGATCTGCTGCTGCATCTGATCCATGAGCAGAAGCTGGACATCCTGAACTTGCCCATGGCCGATGTGACCCGGCAGTACATGGATTACCTGAACCTCATGGACGACCTGAACCTCGAGATCGCTGCCGAATTCGTGGCCATGGCCGCCCAGTTGCTGCAGATCAAATCGCGCCTCATGCTGCCCCGGCCCCCGGAAGCTTGCGGCGAGGAGGATCCCCGCGAGGTCCTCATCCAGCGCCTGCTGGATTACCAGCAAGTGAAAGAGGCCGCCATGGCCCTGGCCGATCGGGAGTCCGATTGGCAGAAGGTCGCCTTCGCGCCGGGCATCGATCTGGAGGATCACAAGCGGGTGGAGGACGAGCCCATCCGCGCCACCCTCTTCGACCTGCTGGGGGCCTACCGCGATGCCCTCAAGCGCCTGATGCCCCCGCCGCCGGTGGAAATCCGCACCCAGCCGAAAACCCTGGAACAGCGAGTCATGGAAGTGCTGTTGAGCCTCCATGACGGGCTCTGGAAACCCTTCGATGGGCTGCTCCAGCCAGCCAGGACGCGGGAGGAACTGGTGCTGACCTTCCTGGCGCTGCTGGAACTGGTGCGCACGGGACGCGTCACGCTGGTGCAAGGGGAAGTGTTCGGCGAAATCCGCATCAAGGTCAGAGACGCCGCATGAATTCGTCGGCGGCGGAAGCCACGACCAGTGCCTGGTCGAGCGACCTTGACAAGGCTTATCGCGTCTCCCTGATCGTGGGAATCGCCCTGGGATTCCTCTCGCCAATGATCATCGCCGGGCTGCTGCTGTCGAGGACGGTCCCGCCTGGACGGCTCCTGCCAACCGAGCTGGTCCAGGAGGTGGGCTATCTCTTTACCGGCCTGGTCTTCCTGGCCGGTGCCTGGGCCTTCTGGCGCAGCGGCAGGGTGTTATCTGAATTCCGGGGGGTGGATGCCCGCCGGCGGCCTGAGGTGCTGCTCCGGACCTGCGTGCTTTTCGCGGCGCTGTCCGAGCTGAGCTGCATTCTCGGCCTGGTCTACTGGCTTCTGGCCGGGGCTGTTGCCGGCCGCCATGCCTGGGGGTTCATCCTGCTTTCTCCCCTGTTGTTCCTGGGGGTGGTGCCCCGGAAAGCCCGCTGGAAGAAGGCTCTGGAGGGCTAGGGTCGGTTTTCAAAGTGAAGGTGGTTGCAGATCTGCATTGAAAACCGACCCAAAGGTCTTGCAGTATGCTGGGAAGCGTCCATCCGAGGCCGGTCCATGTCCGATCCCGAAACACCCAGAGCGCAAGAAGCGCCTTCAGACGCCACCCAGCATCTCCAGGCGGGTGAGCCGGAGGATCCCCAAGGCACCCGCCGACTGGAGCGCACGGATCCGGCTCTGATGCCCGGAACCCTGAAGCTGGCTCCTCAGGATGATCAGTCCGATCAGACGCAACGGGTTCCCCTGCCGGCAGTCCCCCGCTGGGATGCCCCGGCGGAGATCCCAATGTTGGGCAAGAGTCAGGAGGGCGAGTCTAGCAGCGCTCCTGCCCAGGGCATGGGGTGGAAGATGCCCCTGCTCATGGGTGCCCTGGTGGTGGTGGGAGCGGCTTCCTATCTGGCGTTCTTCCGGTGGCAGGCTACCCGGGTTTCCGTGGATCTCGCGAAGGAAACCCAGCCGGAAGCCGTTCCGGAGGCGGCCAAGCTCTACCACGATCAGGCCGTGGCCGGAGACGCCCACGCCATGCGGATGCTGGGCGTCATGTACTACTACGGCCTGAATGTACCCCAGAACCGGGAGAAGGGCCTCTTCTGGTACCGCAAGGCTGCGGAAAAAGGCAGCGACGCGGCACGGGATGAGCTGCGCAAACTGGAATCAGGTTCCTGAAACGGATTGGCCCGTGCGCCACGCCAGGATTTTGCGGGTGGCCGCGGGACCGACGCTGGCGGTGAGATCGGGTTCAAGGGCTTCCCGCACCTGGGTCACGCTGCCGAAGTCCTGCAGGAGTTTCCTGGCCGTGGCGGGGCCGATGCCCGGGATCTCCGTGAGGCTTGTCTGGAGGGTGCGCTTGGCCCTCAGCGCCCGATGGTAGGTGATGGCGAAGCGGTGGGCCTCGTCCCGGATGCGCTGGAGCAGCTGCAGCACGGGTGAGGATTTCGGGATCTTGAGGGGCTCGCTGGAGCCGGGGCGGAACACCAGCTCCTCTTTCTTGGCGAGACTGCCGAGTTCGATGTGTTCGAGTCCCAGTTCCTTCAGGGCGGCCTCCGCCGCGTGCAGCTGGCCGAGGCCGCCATCGATGAGCACCAGATCCGGAAATCCCGCCTGCTGGTCCTTCAGCCGCCGGTAGCGGCGGGTGACCGCCTCCTGCATGTTGGCGAAATCGTCATTCTGCTCGTTGGTCATCTTGAAGCGGCGGTAGCTGGCCTTGTCCGGCACGCCGTCGCTGAACACGACGCAGCTGGCCACCACCTCGCGCCCCTGGCCGTGGCTGATGTCGAAGCACTCCATGCGGCGGGGCAGATGGCTCAGGCCCAGGAAGGCCTGCAGGCCCTCAAGGACCGCCTCGTTGAGCCGCGCCGGTTCGAATTTGCGTTCCAGGGCCAGCCGGGCGTTCTCCTGGGCCATGGTCAGCAGATCCACCTTCTCGCCTTTGAGAGGGACGAGGATGCGGCACTTGGTGCCTCGGAGGTTGGAGAGCCATTGGCGGAGGAGGTCGCCGTCCTCGGGCTCCACTTCCGCCAGGATTTTCGCGGGCACGGGGTCGGCACTGTAAATTCTCTGGAGGGCCTGGGCCAGGACCGCGCCATCGAAGGTCTCCACGTCGTCCAGCAGGTACTCCTGACGGCCCACCATGCGGCCATCCCGCAGCATGAGGCGGTGGACGCAGGCCCTGCCATCCAGGACTGCGCTGCCATAGACATCCGTGTCTTCCAGATCCGAGCTGGCGGCCTTCTGGCGCGTGAACCAGGCATCCACCTGCTGGAGGGCGTCCCGGTGCTGGGCCGCCTGCTCGAAGGCCGCGGCCTCCGAGGCCTTCCACATGGCGGCTTCCAGGCGGGCCTTCAGCTCGTCCCGCTTGCCTTCCAGGAACAGGCGGGCTTCTTTGGCCTGCTCACGGTAGTCCTCCTGGCTCACGGCCGCGATGCAAGGGGCCGTGCAGCGGTGCAGCTGGAACTTCATGCAGGCGCGTCCTCGCTTGCCATCGATGTCGATGTCGCAGTCGCGGATCTGGAAGAAGCGGTAGACCAGCTCCGCCGCCCGATAGGCGCTGCTGGCGGGAAAGAAGGGGCCGAAGTAGAGGCTGCCGTCCTTGCGGATCTTCCGGGTGACGAAGGCCTTGGGGAAGGCCTCCTTCCAGGTGAGCTTCACATAGGGGTAGCTCTTGTCATCCCGCAGAAGGATGTTGAAGGGCGGGAAGTGTTCCTTGATGAGGTTGTTCTCGAGGACGAGCGCCTCCAGCTCCGTCTCGCAGACGATGAACTCCACGTCCCAGATGCGCGCCACCAGGCGTCGGGTCTTGGCGTCCAGGCGCTTCTGCTGGAAGTAGGACTTCACACGATTCCGCAGGACCTTGGCCTTGCCCACGTAGAGCAGGTTGCCGCCCTCATCCCGGTAGAGGTAGCAGCCCGGGCGCACAGGGATGTCCGCCAGCTTGCGCTTCAGGATGGACGATTTCTCGACATTGGTGCGAACCATGGCCACAAACCAGATTAGCCCAAGGCTGGGCATGAATTGCGTTGGAAAAACCGCTCCAGGATCCGCTCGACCTGGCCGTTGCTCTCCGGATGCCGGGGGTGGCCTACCAGGCAAACCCTCGCGGCAAGGGCATCGGCCGCTGCCCGTTACCCGGTGCTGGAATGGCGTGGTGGCCTGCGAGCATTCCAAGCCCTGTGGCCTGGACTGCCAACGCCCAGAAAGCCGGGTGACCAGATTCGGCCCGGAGGGCGCCCCGGGGCCCTGTGACCCATTAAAATGCCTGCCGAAAGGACGGGGCCCAGGCCTGCCACTTCGCGGTACGCTGGTGGCATGCTGAGTCTTGAAACCTTTCCGGTCGGCCCCCTTGGCTGCAACTGTTCCCTGTTGTGGGATCCCCTCACCGCGAAGGGCATCGTCGTCGATCCAGGCGGCGATGGTGCGAAGATCCGCCGCCGGGTGGAGGTGCTGGGCTTCAAGGTGACGGCCCTCCTGCACACCCACGCCCATTTCGATCATGTGGGCGCCACCCGGGAATTGCAGGATCTGTGGCAGTGCCCGGCCTTCCTGCACGGGGATGACGCCTTCCTGCTGGAAGCCCTGCCCCAGCAGACGGGGATGTTCGGAATGCCCGACATTCCGCAGCCGGACATGGCGGCCCTGAATGCCGGCGACCGGCATCTGGACCTGGCGACCCTCCACACGCCGGGCCATACACCTGGCTCCTGCTGCTTCCATGGCGACTTCGAAAAAGGGAAAGTGCTGCTGGCCGGGGACACCCTCTTCCGCGGCGGCGTGGGGCGGACCGACCTCTGGGGCGGCAGCTGGAACCACCTCGAGCAGAGCATCCGGCGGGAGTTGTACGTGCTGGATGGCGCCACCCTGGTGATTCCCGGCCACGGACCTGCCACGACCATCCGGGAAGAAGCCGAGGGGAATCCCTTCGTACGAGCGTAGACTTCAGGTGCTCTTCTCCTGGAGGTCCTCAATGGACACATTAATCCCAACATTCGGGTTCCTTGGCCCGATTGCCGTCTTCCTGCTCATCTACCTGTTCTCCTGTCTCAAAGTCGTGAACGAATACGAACGACTGGTCGTCTTCACGCTGGGCAAGGTGGATGAGAATCCCAAGGGCCCCGGCCTCTGCTTCGTGTGGCGGCCCTTTCAGACGGCCGTCACCGTGAGCCTGCGCACCACGGTGCTGGAAGTCCCGAGCCAGGATGTGATCACCCGCGACAACGTGAGCCTGAAGGTGAGCGCCGTCGTCTACTCCCGGGTGCTGGATCCCAAGCAGGCCATCATCGGCGTGGAGAACTACTACTACGCCACCAGCCAGATCGCCCAGACTACGCTGCGTTCCATCCTGGGCGAAGTGAGCCTGGATGAATTGCTGGCCGACCGCGAGAAGCTCAGCGCCCGCCTGCGGGAGATCATCGACCGCTCCACGGAGCCCTGGGGCGTGGAAGTGAGCAGCGTCGAATTGAAGAGCGTCGACCTGCCCGAACAGATCCAGCGCGCCATGGGCAAGCAGGCCGAGGCCGAGCGCGAGAAGCGCGCGAAGATCATCGCCGCCGAAGGCGAACTGATGGCCAGCCAGCAGCTGCTGGAGGCCGCCAACAAGATCAGCCAGAATCCCACCGCCATCCAGATGCGCTACCTTCAGACCCTTACGGAGATCGCCGTGGAGAAGAACAGCACCATCGTGTTCCCGTTGCCCATGGAGCTCATGAAGGCCTTCGAGAAGTTCGTCAAATAGCGGAAACCCTTAGGGAGGATAAGCAGCTGCCGGTGCGGCTGCTTATCTTCGGGTCGGTTCAGCGGGAAGGGCGCCAACCCCGCCAGGCGGCGACCTCCGCTTTCAATAAGCCGCCAAGGGCGGCGCTGCCTCTCCCATAGGCATGCGCATCCACGGCATCCGCGAGCACCACCAGGGTCCCAAGCCGTTCCTGGCGCAATTCGCCCAGCCGCAACAGCCAGATGCGCGCCGTATCTCCTGGCTGCGGAGGCGCGTAGCGGCGCGTGCAGCGCAGCAGGGGACGAAGGGCCCGCACGCCCTCGGGGGAACCAGGCCTGGCTCGCCACCGGCCACGGAAGCGCCAGACCATCCAGGTGAAAATCACGACTCCTGCCGTCAAGGCTACGGATGGCGAGGGCGCCTTCCAGTGCCACTCCCAGCCCTGAATCCTGGTCTGGATCCAGGAGAGGCATTCTTCCTGATCCTGGGCCGAGAAGCGGACCACATGCCGGTCCCATTGATACCTGAGGGTATCCAGCCACCGGGTCACGGCGTCCAGCTTCGAGCCCGCGGAAGCCGAACCCGCTTCCGCTGCGGGGGTCGGATCGGCGGTCTTCCAGTAGCCTGCGTCCCAGTACTCCACCCAGCTGTGAGCCTCGTTCTGGCTGACGCGGAAGTAGCCGCCTTCCGGAATCCAGGGGCCCAGACGGTAGCCGTTCACCACGCGGGCCGGCACCCCGCGCGCCCGTAGCATGAGCGCCATGGCGGACGCGAAGTATTCGCAGTGCCCCGCCTGGGTCCGCTCCAGGAAGTCCTCCAGGGGATTCGCAGCGTGCCCGGAGGGATTGTCCAGGGTGTAGCGAAAGGCTCTGAGGCGGGTTTCCAGCTGGCGGGCCAGGGCTTCGGTGGGAAGACTGGCAGGGGCGAGCCGAAGGCTCCAACGCCGGGCCGCTTCGTGCTCGGGTGCCAGGGCTGTCAGCTCCTGCAGTCGCCTGGGAGGCAACCGCAACTCCAGTCTTCCGGTGGGCCTTGGATCCCAGGACACCAGGAGTGGAATCGTTCTTGTCCTGGGAGACAGCCACCGGAGGCTTGCCCCAAAGCCCGGACGAAGGGGGGCGCCGCTCGGCGTCAGGGAAGTCAGTCCGTCGGGCAGGGCGAGAATGCCGCGGGGGCTGGGCGAGAACAGGAATTCCGCCTGCAGGTCTGCTTGGGAGGGGGTCTGGAGGCGAAGCGGCGGCGTCCATTCCGAAGGCACCCAGCGCTGGCCTCGAATGGATTCGAGAACCAGGCCCCGCAACAAGCTCAGGCCTCCCAGGGCGGCGGGATTGGCGCCTGGACCGGGCACGATGCGAACCACCACGGCCGGGTTGGGTTCGATGGGACCACCCACGCCCAGATCCAGGCTATCGCTCAAGCCCGCTTGGCCTGAAGCCGCCAGGCCACTGATCAAAGCGGGTCTCAAGCCGGCCGATACCCGGGGGATCACCAGGAAGCAGCCGGTGGAGAAGAGCAGGGCGAGACTCATCCAGAGCGGAATGCGGGCGTAAGGTGCCCGCAGGAGAGGGCCCCGGCGGAGCTGGGCGGACTGCTCCCAGGTCTGCTGCAGAAGGGCCACCATCGCAGCCCCCATCCACACCAGGGTCCAAAGGACAAATGCGAAGTCGGTGGTGGAGACGGTGGTCGTCAGGAAGAGAAGAAAACCGATGAGGACGAGTTGGCGTCTCTGGGGTATTTCCCGCGGCAGGATCAAGCGCACGCCACCCAGGACGAACAGCGTGTGGATTACCACGGGAAAGACCCCCTGGCCCCGCAGGAAATCCAGGAGGAAGAACACCAGGGCCGAGACCTCCAGCCACCGGTGGTAGCGTCCCAGGTCCAGTCGCGCGATCTCCACCCCCGCGGCAAGGAGGAGGGGCACCGCCATCACGATGGCCTCCCTGGGCCCATAGGCGCCCGTGGACAGGGAAGCGCCCAGGGTCACCCATAGGGGCAAGTGATCCGTCCAGCGCCCCCACCTCATGGGAAGACCCAGCTCCCGAGAACGGCCGGGCGGGTGGCTCCGGTCACGGCGGGGTCGTTCCCGGGAATGCCCAGGGCGCTGGCCGCCCCCAGGAGGGCCCAGCTCACGGCTTCCCGGGCGCCGCCGGGAAAGGCTTCATCCTCGGTCCAGGCGAGGGGGAGTCTCAGGGCGAGTTCGGCTCTCACCCGCTGATGGCGTGCCCCGCCACCGCTTACCAGACTTCGCAAGCCGGAGGGTGGGAGCTGGAGATGGAGGCGGCGGGTCTCCCGAGCTACCGCGGCCGCCGTGAAGGCCGCCAGACTGGCCAGGCGATCGGCGAGGGGGAGGTCTTCGAGGGTCCCAGCCTCCGCATCGAGCCAGGCGCTTCCGAAAACCTCCCGGCCGGTGGACTTGGGAGGTGATAGCTGGAAGTAGGGATGGTCAAGCCAGCGGGTGACAAGCTCTTCACGCACGGTGCCAGTGGCGGTCTGGCCCTCGGCATCGAAGGGAACTCCCAACCAGCGCCGGGCGGCCAGGTCCAGCAGCGACATGCCGGGCCCGGTGTCCCAGGCCTGCAAGCGGTCGCCGTCCCAGAAGGCCAGGTTGGCGATGCCGCCCAGATTGAGGGCGAGCCAAGGTTCGGGTCCGTGCAGCCAACGTTCCGGCAGCGGCACCAGGGGCGCGCCTTGCCCACCCAGGGCAAGGTCGCGACGGCGCAGATCCCAGACCACGGGGCAGCCGAGGCTTTCGGCCAGCACGTAGGGATCGGCCAGCTGGAGGCTGGCTCCTTCCAGCGGGTGGTGCTGCACGGTCTGGCCGTGCAGGGCGGCTAGGTCGGGTGCAAAGGCGAGCCGCTCGCAGAGGGTTCGCGCCGCTTCCGCATGGTGATCGCCCAGCCTCCGCTGCAGGATGCACAGAGCCGCCGGGTCCAGCTGGTTCGAGGCGGCAGCGATGACCGCAGCCCGTACTGGCTCGCCGTAGGGCGAAGCCAGATGGCCGCGAAATGCCACCAGGGGCCGTCCCCCCTGAAAGGCCGGGGGATCGATCTCCACGGCAACCACATCCACGCCATCGGCGCTGGTGCCGGACATGAGTCCTACCACGCGCCAGGGGCGATCCTGCGGAAGGTCGAGGCGGGGAACCATGGTGCTGATGATGCCAGCAAGTTCGGCTTGTGGATTGGGGTACCCTTGGGGTCTGCGAGGGTTGCCCCATGACCATGTTCATCATCCTCATCATCATCGGCGCCGTGATCTACTTCGCCATGCGCGGCCGCCAGGACCGGCCCGAGCAGCTGGGGGCTTCCCGCCGAGCCCTGCCTACAGGGTCCATCGAGCCCCAGAGCTTTGCCTGCCCTTATCCCAAATGCCCCACCTGCGGCGCTTCCGGGGACAAGATGAAGCAGGAATGGGACGGCCTGCGAACGGTGAAGTGGAGCTGCAACTACTGCAGCGCCGTGGCTGGCGTCCAGACGCTCAAGGACGAGGAACTGCCCCCTTCGGCCCGCCGCCGGCTGGGGATGGATGCACCTTCCCAGGGCGCCATGCCCATGCAGCCGGGCGGCTACGGCCAGGGCAGCGGCATGGGCGGGCTGCTCACGGGCATGATGCTGGGGAGCATGATGGGCGGCGGCCACCACGATCACGATCACTCGGATCGCGGCGATGGCTGGGGCGGGGGATCCACCGGCGGCTCTTCCAGCGATTGGGGTGAATCCAACTCCAACTCCGGCTCCAGCGATTGGGGCGAGTCCGACTCCAGTTCCGGCTCCAGCGATTGGGGCGATTCCGGCGGCGATTCCGGCGGTGACTCGGGCGGAGACTGGTAAATCCCTTCATCCCCTTAAAGGCGCGCCGTTCCTCCGCAGGCAATGGCGATGGCGCTATCGTCATTAATTGCAGTCAAAGATTTTAGCTTGATCCGCGACCAGGGCAGGGCATGCTGTGGGCCAATTCCCCAGCAACCCGGCCCCCTTCAAGGGGCCTTGTCCCATGGAGCGGTAATGGCCTTCCGGCGATTGCGCTATCTTTCCTTCATCCTTGCCTCTGGCGTCGCGCTGACGGCTCAAACTACTGGCGGCATCCAGGGGCGTGTCCTGGACCCCAAAGGGCGCCCGGTTCAAGGGGCCCGCGTCGTTCTGACAGGGGTAGCCCTCCAGGGGGGGCGCTCGACGACCACGGACGGCACAGGTGCCTACCGCATCGGGTTGCTCCCCCCGGGGCCCTGCACGGTCACTGCCACCAAGGAAGGCTTGAACCCAGCGAAATCCCAGGTACAGGTGGGCCTGGATCGGACCGCCACCGTGGATCTGACCATGAATGAAGTGGCTTCGGCCGTGGTGGAGATCCTCGAAGCCAATACGAACATTGATTTGAGGGCGACGACATCGGGCACGAACTTCACCAGCGAAACCATCATGAAGCTGCCCACCACCCGGGACTTCGCCAACATCGCCCTGCTTTCGCCCGGCGTGACCCAGGACACCTCCGGCTTCAAGGTCTACGGCTCCTCCGGCGCCGAGAACAACTTCGTCGTGGATGGCATCAACACCACCAACGTGGAGTTCGGCACCCAGGGTAAGAAGATCCCCCAGGAATTCGTCCAGGAGTTCCAGGTCAAGACCGGCGGCTACGAAGCGGAATACGGCAAGGCCACGGGCGGCATCATCAACGTCATCACCAAGTCCGGCGGCAATGAATTCTCAGGCGATCTCTTCGCTTACTCCGAAGGCGAGGTCTTCAAGAGCGGGAACAAGCACACCGAGGATGCGAACCTGCGCCTGAAGCCCCTCCTTCTGGAGAACAAGACCTCCGAGTTCGGCTTCGATGTGGGTGGCCCGATCATCAAAGACAAGCTCTGGTTCTTTGCCGCCTATGACCGGCGTTCAAATTCCCAGGAGTCCCAGGTGCGGGTCCCAGGGCCCGATCTCGGCCTGAAGGCTCCCACCGATTCGTCCCGGGATCTCTACGCGGTCAAGTTCACGTGGAAGCTTGCGGAGAACCAGACCCTCATCGCCTCCATTCTTGGCGATCCTGAAAAGGTCACTGGCGCGGTGATCACCCCCCAGGGGGCACGCTCAACCTGGGATGGCGTGCGCAAGATTGGCGGCACGGATCTGAGCCTGCGCTACGAGCTGACCGGGCAATCCTGGTTCGTGCAGTTGCAGGCCAGCCAGCATGAAGAAAAGAACTCGATCCTCCCGGGGCCCGATGGCGCCTCCATCATCCAGATGGTGGACAACCTCACGGGACAGATAAGCGGCGGATTTGGCCGCTTCGATGACAAGGACTTCACCCGCACGAACTTCGCGGGGTCGGCCACCTGGTACCTGGGACCTCATGAAGTCAAGGGAGGCTTCGACCTGCAGACCGACAAGGCCACCATCCACCGGGGCTACAGCGGCGGGCAGCTGGTCACCCTGGTGAGCGACGATCAGCAAGGGAATCCCAACTCAAAGGTTTATTCCCATTACTACTGGACCATCGCCGGTTCGGATGTGAACAATGCGCCGAGCATCATATTCAACGCCTCTCCCAAGCATGAGAGCGCTGGCTATTTCCTGCAGGACAAGTGGGCCGTCACACCGACGGTCACCCTGAACCTGGGCGCCCGGTTGGACACCACCAAGATCAAGGATCAGCACGGCGTCACGAAGATTTCCCTGAAGGATCAGTGGGCGCCCCGGCTGGGCTTGGTCTGGGACTGGGCCGGCAAAGGCCAGGACAAGGTCTACTTGAGCATGTCCAGGTTCTACGAGCAGGTGCCGCTCGACCTGGTGATCCGGTCCTTCAGCGACGAGAGCAATCCCACCATTTTCAACTACAGCCCCACCAGCACGGTCCCGGACCCCGCAGCGGGCACCAGCGCCATCGTGGGTTCCTACATCGAGCCCGTGGATCCCGACTTGAAGGGCCAGTACTCGGATGAACTCATCCTGGGCGCTGAGACCACCCTGTTCTCCAAGTACATCCTGGGGGCCAAGTACATCCGGCGCTATGTCGGTCGCGCCGTCGAGGATTCCCTGGATGTGAACAGCACCTCGGGTGACTACTTCATCATGAACCCCGGGTTCAGCCAGACCGGCAAGCAGTACCCCCGCGCCGTCCGGGACTACAAGGGATTTGAAGTCAGCGTTCAGAAGAAATTCGCGGACCACTACACCTGGCAGGCCTCCTACCTCTGGAGCAAGCTCGACGGCAACTACGAAGGGGCCTATCAGGGCGTTGGCGGCGCCGATGGAAGCGGGCAGCTGGATCCCAACATCAATTCGGCCTTCGACGAGCCCGCCTTCATCGTCAACAGCTGGGGGCGCCTGAGCGGCGACCGTACCCACCAGATCAAAGGCAATGGGTACTACGAGTGGAGTTCAGGGTTCACGCTCGGCGCCTCCTTCACCTATGCCACGGGCACGCCGGTCAACCGCCTGGGCTACGCGGATCAGGTGCAGCCCTTCCCCTACACGCGCTACGAGCTCTTCCTGGCTCCCAGGGGTTCCGAGGGCAGGACGCCCGATACCACCCGGCTGGACCTGAACATGGGGTATGGCTTCAAGGTCATGGGCAAGAGCCAGGTCCGTTTGATGTTCGACATCACGAACCTGCTGAACAGTCAGAGCGCGACGGCCGTGGACCAGCGGTACAACTTCAGCGGCCTCGATGTGGGCCAGACGAACCCGTATTTCAAAGCGCCCACCGCCTTCCAGGCCCCCCGTTCCATCCGTCTGGGTGTCCGCTTCAGCTTCTAGTTTGGATAATCCAGCATGCTGACGGCCCTTCCGGGGGCCGTCCGCATGTTTGGCCTACAGTGCCTTGGGCACCACGAAGAATCCTCGATCGGACTCCGGCGCATTGTCCAGCGCCTGGGCCTGGGTGAAGCATTCACGGGGCTCATCCTCCCGGCGTGGCAGCGGCTGTTCCTGCCCGGCGGGCCAGGGCTCGACCCCTTCCAGGTCCAGCTCGTCCAGGCTGGAGGCATGGTTGAGCAGGCCCTCCATGGCCAGGCGCATGGGTTCGATCTCGTCCTCGGTGAGGCTCAGATGGGCGAGCTCGGCGCAGCGCAGCACATCTTCACGGGTGACTTCCATGCGGGACTCCAAGTTTGAGATCAGCATCCGCGTTCTGGCCCCAGGGTTCCAGGGAAACCGGCAGCAGGGCCCCGGCGGCGGCGATCATGGCGCCGTTGTCGGTGCAGAGCCGAGGCTCGGGAAGGGCCAGGGTAAGGCCCGTCCGGGCCGCGACGAAGACCGCCTCGGATCTAAGGCGCGAGTTGCAGGCCACGCCGCCGCTGATGACCAGACTCCGGGCGCCGTGTTCCGCGGCGAGTGAGGGAATCGGTTTCAGCAGCCAGGTGGCGATGGCCTCCTGGAGGCTGCGGCAGAGCCCCTGGACCTCGGGATCCTCCGCTCCGGCTTCTGCCAGGCGCGGGTTGCGTTCGATCCTGAGCTTCACGCCGGTCTTGAGGCCCGAGAAGCTCCAGGAGGCCTTGCCATCCCTGAATTTCGGGGGCGTGAAGGGCTCTGCGGCCCGGGGGGCGCTGGCCGAGCAGGCATCCACGAGGGGTCCGCCGGGATAGCCCAGGTTGAGCATGCGCGCCGTCTTGTCGAAGGCCTCCCCGGCCGCGTCATCGCGCGTCTTCTGGAGCAGCTTGAGGGAGATCCAGTCCTTGGCCAGGTAGAGATGGGTGTGCCCGCCGGAAACCAGCAGCACCAGGGCGGGAAAGGGAAGATCCGGCGCGCCGAAGCGTGCCGCGTTGAGATGCCCCAGCAGGTGATGGACGCCGACCCAGGGCAGGCCCTCCCGCCAGGCGATGGCCTTGCTGGCGCTGAAGGTGGCCAGCAGGCTGCCCACCAGCCCGGGGCCCTGGGTGACCGCCAGGCGGTCCAGGTCCTGCCAATGCACCCCCGCCAACGCCAGGGCCTCGCCCATGACCGACCGCACCTGGATCAGGTGTTCGCGTGCCGCCAGTTCGGGCACCACCCCTCCGAAGGGTCCGTGGATCCCATCCTGGCTCTTCCGCACCAGGGAGCGCAGAAGGGGGCCTGCGCTCGTCTCCTCCACCACCGCGGCGGAGCAGTCGTCGCAGGATGATTCCAGGCCGAGAAGCAACATCCACCAAGTGTATCCTGGCGACTCATGACCCCTATGAACCTCGTCCCCACCCGCATCCAGCTGAACCGACCCCTGCCTCCGCTCACCTACCTGGCGCCGGAGGGCCTGCCCCCGGGCGTCCGGGTCCGCGTGAAGGTGCGGAACAGCCTGGCCCTGGGCCTGGCCATGGGGCCGGAACCTGCGCCGCCCGCGGCCAAGCTGCGGCCCATTGAAGCGGTGCTGGACCCCTTCCCGCTGCTGCCCCGGAAACTGATGGAACTCCAGGCCTTCGCCGCCCGCTATTACGGCTGCCTGGAGGCCCACCTGCTGCCCCTGAGCCTTCCCAACGCCATGCTGCCTCACTGGGAAGCGGACGAGGATGGCCAGCGGCTCTCCTTCCACCGGGACCGGGGGGCCTGGGCGGTGCTGGCCGATCTCGGCGAGGCCTGGCACCGGGATCCCGCCATTCTGCCCACGCTGCTGCATCGTTCCGCCATGCGCGGCGCGGGCTTCACGGAGGTGCGCCTCACCGGGGCACCCCACCCGCCGCGCGTGACGCCGTCCCAGGCGAAAATCCTGCTGACCTTGGAGGAGGCCGGTGGCGCCCTCATGGAACTGGAGCTGCTGGAGGCGGCGGGCGTGGGAGCCTCGGTGCTGGCGACCTTGGAAAAGCGGGGGCTGGTCGTCCGCATGAAGCGCGTGGACCTGCTGGCCCAGCGGCGCGTAGCCGGTGCGGATCGGACCGTCCAACTGAACCAGGAACAGCTCGCCGCCCTGGAGAACGTGGAGCTGGGCACCTTTGGCGTCCACCTGCTGCATGGCGTCACGGGCTCGGGCAAGACCGAGGTCTATCTGGCGGTAGCGGAAAAAGTGCTGCTGGCGGGGAAACGGGTCCTGTGGCTGGTGCCCGAGATCGGCCTCACGAGCCGCCTGCTGGAACGCCTGGAGGCCCGCTTCCCGGGGCGCGTGGCCGTGGGGCACGCGGGCCTCAATGCCGGAGAGAAGCACGGCGATGTGACCCGGCTGCTGTTCAACGGGGCAGACCTGTTCGTGGGGGTCCGGAACGCCGTGATGGCGCCCCTTCGGGAGATCGGCCTCATCGTCGTGGATGAGGAGCATGAGAGTTCCTACAAATCGGACGAACATCCCCGCATCCACGCCCGGGACCTCGCCATCAAGCGGGCCCAGATCGAAGGCTGCCCCATCCTGCTGGGCAGCGCCACGCCCAGCCTGGAAAGCTGGCAGGCCGCCCGGAGCGGTCGTTACCGGCTGCTCCAGCTGAAGCAGCGGCCCGCCGGCGTCTCGCTGCCCGCGGTGGAGATCCTGGATTTGCGGGAGGCCTACCGGCAAGCCCGGAAGAAGGTGGTGCTGTCGCTGCCCTTGATCCAGGCCATCACCGAGACCCTGGAGCGCCAGCAGCAGACCTTGTTGCTTCTGAATCGCCGGGGTTATGAGAACTTCTGGATGTGCCGGGCCTGCGGCAAGACTTTGGGCTGCCCCCACTGCGCCATATCGCTCACCTACCACCGAGGCGATTACCGCCTGCGCTGCCACCTGTGCGGCCACGAGACCGTGCCTCCCGAGGCCTGCCCCGATTGCGGCGCGGATCACCTGCGGGGCGTGGGCGAGGGCACCGAACAGGTGGAGGAGCTCCTGGGTCGGATGTTCCCGGCCGCCCGGATCCTGCGCCTGGATCGCGATACCACCCGGCGCAGGGGCTCCCTGGAGGCGGGCCTGCTGTCCGCCGAAGCCGGTCAGGTGGACATCCTGGTGGGCACCCAGATGCTGGCCAAGGGCCATACCTTCCCGAAGCTGACCCTCGTGGGCGTGCTCAACGCCGACCAGGGCTTGAAGATCGCGGATTTCCGCGCCGCGGAGCACACCTTCCAGCTGCTGACCCAGGTGGCGGGGCGGGCGGGGCGGGCCGATCTCGCTGGTCGCGTCATCCTCCAGACCTACTCGCCGGAGCATCCCGCCATCACCTACGCTCTGGCCCAGGATTTCGAAGGCTTTGCCGCCTCGGAGCTCCCCTTCCGGGAAGGCCTCGGCTACCCGCCCTACAGCGCCCTCACCCTCTACCGCGCCGAAGCCGACACCCCCAGGGTGGCGAGTGAGGCCCTGGAGGATTTTCGGCGGCGGTTGTCGGTTCCAGGCCTGCGGGTCCTGGGCCCCCTCGAAGCGCCAGTGCCCCGGGTGCGCGATCAGTGGCGCATGCACCTCCTGCTCAAGGGCAGCCGGGGGGCCCTCAGCCAGGTACTCGCGGCGCACCCTCTTTCTCCAGGGGGGTGCCTCACCCTGGACCGAGACCCCGTGCAGTTCGGGTGATGTATAAAAAATGCTCACTTAATAAAGGAGAGTCCCGGTCAATAAGAAAAATCGGGATGTAAATGCAGTAAATAAATAATATATTATTCAATAGTGATGAGGGTTCCTGGACTAGATTCTTGTCTCCAGCCAATGAGGTCGTTACATGCCATCCTCCATCTCTTCCAAGCGTCCAATCGGCTATTCCGTGATCGAACTGCTGGTTGTGTTGACCATTGTTGGCATTTTGATGGTGGCCTACGTTGCCTACCACCGAGACGATAAGGGTCCTGCTGTACGTGGGACCATGAACACGCTGTACGGCACCCTTGTGGATGCGCGGACCATGGCCCGGGGCTCGGGCCAGGCAGTCACCTTGACGCCATCTGGAACGGCCTCCAAAGCGGTGCTCACCTACCAAACGACGGTGGCCACAGGTCCCTCCGGGCAGTATGTGCATGCCGCAGATCCAACCGCTGCGAGATTTTGCGTGGTGGACTTGGATGGGTCCACAACCGCTGGGAGCGCGGCCATCGCCAGCCTGCAGGGCAGTCTTGTGAACGCGAAGGCGAATGTCACCAACATTTTTGGCCCGACAGCTTGGACCCAGAGTCTCTTTGATGCCTCCAAGACATTTCAATTCAACAGCAACGGGGCTGCTAGCACCGATGCCTTCGCGATGATCGTGGGTTCCACCAATGGCGTGCCCGTGGACGACGGCCCCGTTGGCATCATCCTGGTCAACGCCTCCGGAAATATCTACCGCTACTACAGGGCCTCTGCAAGTTCCACATGGGTGAGGTTATGACTTCAATTTCTATTCCGCGTCACCGCGCCTCAGGCGGCTTCAGCATGGTGGAATTCCTCATGGCCGCCTTCATCTTCGCGATCGGGCTGCTCGGATTGCTTGCTCTTCAAACGGGCGCTGTGGCCCAGGCCACCGCGGGGCGCGGCCGAGTCACGGCCTCCTATATTGCCAACCTGATTCTTCAGCAGGCCCAGACTGAGGGCCAGTATTTCTATTACGCCAAAGCCTCCGTCATCACAGCGAACCCCGCTTTCACGCCCGTGTTCACCATCGCTCCCGGGACAGCCGTGGCAACCACCCCCTTCGGCGGGTTCAATGTCGATGGCGTCCAGGTCACCGGTCCCACAGGGGCTAACGTCGCGAACCTTGCCACGCTGGTTCCTGATGCGAACAAACGCAATCCGGTCTTCCAGGCCAACTGGATACGGAGGGCCTATCAGGGCACTGCCCCGGTTAGTTCCAATCAGACCCAGGAGTTCGTTGTGAATATCGCCTGGGTTGAAGGCACCCAGAACAAGTTCCTCAGCGTGAGTCGGAACATTCGTTACTGACATCCTTTCCATCTTCGCGGAACAAAGGCCTAACCTATGCATTCATATCTGAACGATGACCTTGGAATACGGCCCAGGATGAGCGGCTTCTCCCTGGTCGAATTGCTCGTGGCCCTGGTGTTCACGGCCCTCCTCATGGCTGGTATGGCAGGGGTGTTCCAGTCCTCCGTGCGAACCTTTGCCGCCGTCAATGAAACCATGGGGGCCCAGCGTACCAATCGGTGGGCCCTGGATCAGGTCTCTGATGATATTTCTCAGGCGGGTCTCATTTTCCCGGACCGCCCCCTCCCCGCCATGGTCATGACCGGGGCTGAGAGTCTCTTCTCCATCACGCCTGACGCCCCGGTGGTCGGGGTGACCCGGGTCAGCGACACGAACCCCAGCTCCACCGAGTCCGAAACCATTCTCGCGGATGTCTTCCAGTACTTCACGGATGTGCCTTTGCCCATTTCCGGAACCTGGGCCGTGGATACCGCTGGTGACGCTGCCCTGCCGCCTGACCGAGCGACGATCAACTTCAATCCCGGGAGCAACTTCACGGATCTTCAGGCCGACGACGTCATGATCATCCTGGACAGCGGCGAGAACGGGAAGTGGGAATCCCCGCTGATCACCGGGCCCTCGAACCCCGTGGTGTGGGACACGAACCCCGTCTCCATCGCAAATTTCACGCTGGCATCCATCGCTGGCGGCATCGCGCATGCCCACAACCAAGGGGTGCCCGTCTATTTCATCCGGCCAGCCCAGCTGGTTCGGTATTCGGTACAGGCGGTATCCCTGGATCCCGCCAACGTCGGGGTGAAACTGCCCTGCCTGGTGCGCCAGCAAGCGAATTATCCGACGGGCGGAAATGTGGCTTGGGCCAATGTCTCCTCGCAGATCGTGGCGGAAAATGTCCAGGGCTTCCGGGTGGATGTCAGTTTCGACGGTGGCAAGACCTGGGCTCGTACCACTGGTTCCCCCAGCACCTGGGGCGCCATTCAGGCCAATGCGAACGCCCAACTGGCCGCGGTGGGCCTGCCGGGCCTCAATTCGATCACGGATTCGGCCAATCCGGACTGGTTCCGCAGCATCGGTTGCATCATGCGGGTCGACATCACCACCCGGGCGCCCATCCGACGCGATGACTACAGCGCCACGCCGGGGGCCCGCGCTTACCGCACCCGCACCCAGACCCTGATGATTTCGCCCAGGAACTTCCGGGTTGGCAAATGACTCGCCCCCATCTTGATGGTGAACCCATGACCCCACAACTCGCTAGTCGCCGCCGATCCGAGCAAGGCGGAATCACCATCCTCACCACGCTGGGCCTGCTGGTTCTGCTCACCGTGATGGTGCTGAGCCTTAGCCGGAGTTCCATCCGTGAATTGGCTGTCACCGGCACCGTCTGGCAGGCCGCCAAGGCCAGCGAAGCCGCGGAGGCCGGGCTGGATTGGTACATCCTCTGGGCCTCCTCCGAAAATCATGCCGTGGCCGCCGGCTACCGACGTGATGATCTCGTCTCCGCCCTGCAGCAGCTCAATGGCGGGGGGGCATCCTGGCAGAACAATACCTACCACGATCCCACGGGGCTTCCCGGCACATGGGACCGCTCGGCCACGGTGACCTCCAATCCCTATGACACCAACAGTGACATGGTCTTCGCGAACTCGGGAACGGGCTTCGGCCAAAGCAGCGCCACCACGGGCAACACGGTGGTGCAGTCCTTCGATGTGTTCTTCCGCTTCCTGGGCTCACCGGTGACCCCGACCATGTCCAGCGGCGCGGGCAACGTCGTGGGTGCCGGCTCAGGCGGAACCGGGACCGGGCGGGCCCTGGTCCTCTATCAGGTGGTCGCCACGGGCAAGGCGAGCGTTCCACTCGGCGGCAACAATTACATGAATTACAAGGCCACGCGCGAAATGTACCTCACGGCGGCGCCCTGATGCATGTGCGGTTTTTCCAAGCCTTTCCGTCATTCCCATGAAAGGACATGTGATGAAATTCTCCTTGGTCCGCTCCCTGTTCCTGCTTCCCCTGATTGTGGGGAGCCTGCTTCAAGCCCAGGTGGATCCGCGCCTGCTGAAGGGCAAGACGGACGTGCTCGACGTCTATTTCGGCTCCACCTCCCAGGGGGCCAAGCCCGAAATCATCTCCATCATCGACAACTCGACCTCCATGACGGGGCTCTACTGGAGCCCGTACTACTACGCCGATGCCAGCGTCAATGCCGAGGGCCTCGGCCTCTGGCACAACAACGCCTGGATCACCACCACCACAAACCGCTACCTGGTTCCTGTAGTGTACAAGAAGGGATCCGGAGCGACCGTCACCATCACCGTGAGTCTTTTCCAGTCCCAAGGTTGGGACGGCGCCACGCTGGATGTCTACAACACGCCGAAGCTCGTGGGTGGGCTGCTCATCAAGCCCGACGGCTCGCCGGTCACCTACCTGGATGCGGGCAGTTCGGATGTCCCCGAAGACTGGGTGCAGCGGGCCAGCCATGTCCGGTTCGCCATCACCTCCAAGGCTTCGGCGACCTATGTCGATCCGGTCAGCGGTGGAACCTTCCCCGTGCCGAATGTGAGCTATGCGCCAAGGCCTATATATACGTCGGGGACCACCGCGGACTACACCACCAACGCCCCGGGAGCGGTGCTTGGTGCCGGCAACATCCGAGTGGTGGACATTCCCCTGCCGTGGGGCGCCTTCGATGCCGTTCCCTACTATGAGGGGCAGAACATCGCTGGCGTGGGGCCCGATGGCACCACTTCGCCCGGGACCTATAAGCGGCCACTCGTGAGTTCCCAAGGCACCACCCCGCCCAGCCCCGATTACGACTACGCGACAGCCATTGCCAAGAAGCACCCCCAGCACAGCTATGTCTATGATCCGGGCTTGACTCCCCCCACTTCGGCGGACTCCTGGTACGAGGTGGATTCGGTGTGGTCGAGCGGAGCCTATCTTTACAAGAATGGCGTCGTTCCCACGACGGGTGTGATGAGCAGCGGCCTCCTGCAGGCTACCGGCACCATGAATTGGATCGGCGGCAGCCCGGCGGTGAGCGGCACCTACGGCAGCGTCTACGGCAAGGTGGGCATGTGCAACTACAGCCCGGACTACCTCTGGTGGTGCTTCTTCGGCCAGGACGTGAGGAACCAGACGGGGGGCGTCAGCCCAACCGGGAAGTACAACAGCAATATGGTCGATATTTATACCGGCAGCAATGTCGGGGGGTATGCCGTAGCGGATGTGCGCGAGAACGGCGCGGGGTTTAAGCTCCACGACGAGGTGGCCGGTAATGGCCTGCCCTGCCTGACGAAATTCATGGCCATCAAGAAGGCCCTCTTCACGGCGTACGTGGCCAACCAGAACGATGTCCACTGGGCCATTCGCTTCCTCTCCAATGATCCGGCGACCACGGCGTCGAGCCCATATAATTCCAGCAACACGATCGGCCAGGCCTGGAACCGGATGCTGCTCATGATGCAGCCCTGCACGTCCAGCCACCATCCCGATGCGAATTCCGTGCGCTATGTCGCCGGAATGTCGCCGAGCGTGGGCACACCCCTGAACGCCGCCATGATGAATGCCTACGCCCAGATGGCCAACCCCAGCAACGGCAACTCGGTCTTCGCGGCGGATACGGACGCCTGCACCAAGAGCTATGTGATCGTCCTCTCGGATGGCCGCCCCAATGACAACGGCTCAGGCCTCACCGATCCCTTCAAGGCGGGGTCTGCAGGGGGGACTGCATTGGTCGGCGCCTCCGTCGCCGGTCTCAAAGGCGGGTCTTTCTGCGACATCGGAACAATCGCTGGCGTGGCAGCCCATCAAACGTCGGTTCCAGGCACGACCGGGTGGGATGTTTCCAACGCCAATAAAGTTCCCGTGGGTTGGCCGATCACCACCCGAGGCGCCAGTGCGAGCATACCCAGGTATACCAGCACCATCACCATCGGCGTCGGTCTGGCCGGATCACTCTTGGATCCCACGGGCAGCAAGCGGGGGATGTACGCCGCCGCCACCTACGGCTGGGAAGCGCGCAAATTGTATAACATCGATCCTCTTTCCGGCCAATACGCTCCCCCCGACCCGTACCTGTCCACGCCCACGGCAACCAGCAAGGATGTGAACCCGTTCTTTTTCGATGCGAATTCTCCGGATGCCCTCAGTGCAGCTTTGTCCACAGCCATCTCCCTGACTCGGGCGGTGACCAACACCATGGGTGCCCCGGTGGCCCCCCTGGTGGGCCTGAGCGTGGGCAAGCAGATCTACCTGGGCATCTTCAACACGCCGAGCGGGGCCATTTGGAATGGGGACCTCCTGATGACCGGCCTGAGCGTCAACGGGAACAGCGTAACCATCCTGGACAAATCCGGTACTGCCGCGACCTCGTCGCTCAGCCAGGGCAACGCCGTCTGGTCCGCCGCCGACGCGGTTTTCTCGAAATCCTGGAAATACAGGAATCTGTTCACTCTCACGCCCGACCCGACCAACTTGCCCCTGGGGCCCAGTCACCCGGGCGCCTTCCTGACCACCTCGCTGCCCTGGAACGAGGGCACCTCGGATGTCACCCTACCCAACAGTGTTCTGGGGGTCGGAACCACCCAGGCCCGGTTGGCCCTGATCCGTTTCATGATGGGGGCCATCGATGCCGCCCAGAACGACACCGCGGCCGTATCCTCCATCACGGCCAACCGTACCAACATCATGGGCGACATCATCAACAGCACGCCCGCCATCCTTGAATTTCCCATGTCCATGGTTCCCGCTTCCAGCAGCACCCTGAGCGGCTGGCCTGGTAACGCTAATCCTCCCCTTGCCAGTTTGCCCATCACCAATCAGCGCTTCCGCCTGATCCTGGTGGGCGACAATCAGGGCATTCTGCACGGCTTCGGTGAAGTCAGCGGCTTCGATACCCAGGGCCACCTGCAGGGGGTCGTCGACGAGCTCTGGGGCTTCATCCCCCCGGACTTTCTCATTGGCCTCAATGCCTGGATCGGCAGTTCGCAGCACACCTACCTGATGGACGGCTCGCCCATCGCCTACCTCAACGAGCAGGGCACACCCGATGGCATCGTCAACGGGTCCGATGTGGTCCGGGTTGTCTTTGGTCTGGGCAAGGGCGGGCGGAGTGTCTACTCCCTCTCCTTCAACAACAACGATCCCAACCAGCCATACATCGCCTGGAAGCTCCGCCCGGATGAGTATACCGGTGCCACCTCCGGCGCCGACCTGGCGATCAAGCAGATGGGCTTCAGCACCAGCAATCCCGCTCCATCCCGCATCCAGTTGGGTGACACGCTGCAAGACGTGGTCTTCATCGGTGGCGGTCTCAGCACCAAGGATGTGGATACCGCCTTCTCTGCCTCGAAGACGGCTACCCCTGCAGGGTTTGGCGCGCCGACGCAGTTGGGTCACTCCATCCTGGCCGTGGACCTTCTGGCCGGGGGGGTGGTGAAATACTGGGATTTCTACAACGATACATCCTTGGTTCCCATGACCCCCGCCACCGCGAACTGGGCTGGGATGGGGTGCATCCCGGCGAATGTGGTGCCCTTCGAGGCGCTGCTGGGCTCCTTCCGGACCCAGCGGGTCTATTTCTCCGATGCCAATGGGGGCGTGAGCGTTCTGGGGGCCAAGGCCAGCAGTGGCCTTCGCTCGGACACCTCCGATATCAACAACTGGTCCGTACGCAAGATCTACACGCCCTCTTACGCGGGGACGACCGTCAGCACACCCCCGGCCCCTTTCTACCTGCCCAACGGTTATCCCATCACCCGCACCGTTGCCCCCCTGGCCATGACCTCAGCTGTGGGTGTCACCTTCCAGACGGGGGATCGCAACGATCCCATGGACAACGACCTCCTCAACCCCCACAACAATACGGCGCCGAACCGCAACCGGCTCATCACCATCCTGGATCGCCAGGACAGTGCCGACATCACGGCCAGCGGGGGGAAGGCGGACTTCTATGGGTTCACGGATGTACCGACCGTCAACGGCGACCTTGCCGACCTGACCGCGGTCGCCAGCACCTCGGACACCAACATTGCGCCTTCCTATTCCTACCTGAAGAAGGCCTATGGGTATCAGCTGCAATTCGCCTTGGGAACGGCCAAGTCTTCGGGCGGCGGATACTTCTACGAGAAGGGCGTCACGGCCCCCATCGTCCTGAACGGGTCGCTCTTCTTCTCCCGCTTCACGCCCGCAACAACCTCCTCCCTCTGCAGTGGTTCCGGCACCACCTTCACCTTCCGCATGTGCGATGTGCTCAACCCGATCTACAACAACGGGGGTCAGGCGAACGCCAGCAACACCAACAATCCCTGCAGCGGCTGGTATGTCTCCTATAACGACATTCCCAGCCAGCTGGCCAGCGTCGGCCTTGGGGCCGTCATCCAGGCGGGTGAAATCCAGAACTCCAGCCTGCAGGGCCAGGGCATCATCGGTCTCTCTCCGGTGGCGGGCACACCCATCAACAAGATCCTCCGGCCCAGGGCGTGGCGCATCGTCAGGTGATCCAACGCGATGCTGTTTCTTCAGGGGCCCGTGAGGGCCCCTTTTCATTCAGGCTCAGCGAAGGTGGTACGCTGAGGCGTGTCAGAACCCTCACCCCACGCCCGCCTGCGTCCCAAAAAGGCCTTTGGCCAGAACTTTCTGGTGAACGAAGGCGCCATCGCGACTATCGTCCAGGGCGCACTTGGCGTCAAGGCGGCGCGCCTGCTGGAGATCGGCCCCGGGCCAGGCGTCTTGACCGAGCGCCTCCTGGAGGACGGACGCCCCCTGTGGGCTGTGGACCTGGATCCGGAAGCCTGCGAGCTTCTGCGTGGACGCTTCCCGGAACATCCTCAGTTCCATCTTTTGCAGGGGGATGCCGTGCGGATCCCGCTGCCCGAGGGCCCGGCGTGGTCGGTGGTGGGCAACCTGCCGTACAACGCCGCCACGGCGATCCTGACGCGCCTGCTCACCGAGGGCGTTCCCTGGGAGCGCATGGTGCTCATGTTCCAGCTGGAGGTGGCCCAGAAGCTCATGGGCGTGCCCGGCACCAAGGCCTATGGTCCATTGTCCGTGCTGGCCCAGCTCTGCGCGAAGCTCACCCGGCTGGTCAAGCTGGGGCCCGGCTCCTTCCGGCCCGCCCCCAAGGTGGAGTCCGCCGTCGTTCAGTTCGATCCCCGAGCGGAGGCCCCGGAGCTGGCCGAGCGGAAGGCGCTGCTCCAGGTGCTGCATCGTTCCTTTGCCCACCGCCGGAAGACTCTGGCCAACAACTGGCAGGGCGTCCTCTCGGCCGAAGTCCTGACCGCCGCCGGCCTGATGCCGGGGTTGCGCGCGGAAGTGATTCCGCCGTCGGCGTGGCTGGTGGCCACGCGCAAGCTCATGAAAGATTGCCCGGAGGTGTTCCCATCGTGATGTCCCTGGTTTCTGAATTCGAAGGCTGGACGCAAGCACCAGAAGCGGAAGAGCTGCGCCTGCTCCCCATCGGCGGGCTGGGTGAGTTCGGCATGAACGCGCTGGTGGTGCACAGCGCCCGCAGCCTCTTCCTGGTGGACTGCGGTCAGCTCTTTCCTTCGGATGACCAACCCGGCATCGATTCCATCGTGCCGGACTTCGCCTACCTGGAGCCCTTCGCGGAGCGGGTGCAGGCGGTGCTGCTCACCCACGGGCACGAGGATCACATCGGGGCGCTGCCCTATTTTCTGCGCCGCTGGCCGGTGCCCGTCTATGGCACTGCCTTCACCCTGGGGCTGGTGGAAGGCAAGCTCCGGGAGCATGGCCTGGACTTGGCGCTGTTGCATCCCGTTCCCGATTACGGGCGCGTGAAAGTCGGCGATGGCGAGATCGAAGCCGAGTGGATCCCCGTGACCCACAGCATCCCCCACGCCTGTTCGCTGGTTCTGCATACGCCCCAGGGCACCCTGGTCCACTCCGGCGATTTCAAGATCGACCCCGAGCCCAAGGATGGCCGGCTCACGGGCATGGAACGCCTGAATGCCCTCGGCGACGCCGGTGTCCGCCTGCTCATGGCCGATTCCACCAATGTGGGCCGGCCGGGGCGATCCCCCTCGGAATCCATTTGCCGCCAGGGACTCCAAGTCGCCTTCGAGCAGACCAAGGGCCGACTGTTCGTCACCACGTTCAGCTCGAACATCCATCGCCTCCAGCTGCTGCTGGATCTCGCCTACCAGTTCAACCGGCGGGTGGTGCTGCTGGGCCGGAGCCTGGAACGGAACCTGGCCTTGGCCCGCAGCCTCAAGTGCCTGGCCCTTCCCGATGACCTCTTCATCGATGTCAAGGACGCCTCGAAGTACGACCCCCACGAGCTGGTGATCATCTGCACTGGAAGCCAGGGCGAGCCCATGAGCGGCCTGGCGCGGCTGCTGCGCCGGGAGGTCAAGGGCCTCTCCATGGCCTCGGGAGATCGGCTGGTGCTGAGCGCCAGGGCCATCCCCGGCAACGAGGTCGCCATCTCTAGGATGCTGGATACCGCAGAGCGGCTGGGTGCTGATACCTCGCTCGAGGGCCTGGGACCCGTGCACGCCTCGGGCCACGGCAGCCGGGATGAACTGGCTGACCTCATCAAGGCTGTGCGGCCCACCGAGATGGTGCCCGTGCATGGCACCTACCGGAACCTGCGGGAGCACGGCAAGCTGGCGGCTTCCCTGGGCTGGGCCCAGGAGCGGATCCACCTGCTGGATGGTGGTCTCTGCCTGAGGCTGTTCTCGAACGGCCGCATGGACATGCCCGGGTCCGTCCCCGTGGGGAAATGCTTCGTGCATGAAGGGGTGGATCACATGGTGGACGCCCGGGTGGTGAAGGACCGGCTGATCCTCCAGGAGGATGGCGTCGTGTTCGCCACCTTCCTGGTGGATCCCCAGAGCCGCGAGCTCGTTTCGGATCCCACCATCCTGACCCGCGGCTTCGTGATGCTGTCGGATGATGACGCCTACGGTGATCTTCTGAGTGTCGTGGCTCGCAAGGCCTACGAAGAGGCCCCCGCCGAGGCCTGGAAGGATGGCGATGCTCTGCGCGAGGTCCTGAGGCTGGCCCTGCGCCGCATCATCCGCAAGACGACCCAGACCCGGCCCCTGGTCATTCCGGTGATCCTGGAGGCTCCGGCCAGTTGACGCGAGGCGGCCGGGCTACCGGTCCCTCCGCTGCTCCTGAATGGCTTCCTGCATGGCCTTCTGCATCTCTTCCATGAAGAGAATGAAGCGACCTTGCTGGGCGGGGGTGAGGGAGCCCTGGATGTCCTCCTCGAAGCGTTTCCTGGCGTCCTGCTGCTGCTGCCGGAGCCCGGCGAGCTGATCCACGATGGGCTGGAGCTTCTTGTTCTTGTCAGCCTCGCTGCCCGGTCCCCTTAAGGTCTCGTTCATCTGCTGGCGGAGCTGGCCCATCTGCTGTCTGCGGGGAAAGGATTCCTCGTCGAACCGGGACCACCGGTCCGCGATGGACCTGGCCTTCTCCTCGCTCAAGCCCAGGGACTGCTGAAGCCGGGTGGAGCGGATCTCATGAAGACGGGCCATGATTCGTTCCCGGCGGGGTGAGCCTGGATGAACCGGAAAGCCCCGGCGAGGTCGCTCCTGGCGAAAGCGGCCCTGGGCGCCCAGGGTGAGCGCCGTCATGGAGAGGATCAGGATCGTCCGGAAGGACATGGAGGCTCCGATAAGGGTTCGGGAATCACTTCTTGACGGGGTTCTGGGCAGCCTCATGGCTGAGGGCACGGAGCACCGCGTCGGCATCTTCCTGCGATAGGGCTGTGAGCTGGGCCACGGCGTCATCGTTGTCCTGGAAGGGGGTATCCGCCAGGGGCAGGACTTCCGGGATCTCCGTGGCCGTTCTGGGCAGGCTGGCTTCCACGAGGGGCGTCCGGTTGGCGCGGCCCGCCCAGAAGGTGGTGCCGCCCACCGCGAGCAGCAGGGCCGCCGCTGCTCCCCAATAGAGGCGCCGGTTGTGGGTTCGCTGGGGCGGCGCGGGGAGCTTGCCGAGAATGCGATCCGGGAGCCGCTCGAAGTACCCCATGGGCGTCAGCACCGGGGCGACTTCCTCCTGGGCCAGGAAAGCCACCCGGGCTTCCCGGCAGGACAGGCAAGCCTTCATATGGGTTTCCGCGGAAGCGCTGGGTTCCAGGGGATCGGCCAGGATGGCCTCAAGGGCCTGGGCGCAGGCTTCGGGGAGGTTCAGAGGCTCGGTCATCGGCGGCCCCCTTTCAGGTGGCGGGTGAGGTTCTGGATGGCGTGGAAGATGTGGGCCTTGACGCTGCCGACGGAGGTGCCCATCTCTTCGGCGATTCGTTCATATTTCCAGTCATGCTGGAGCTTGAGTGTAAGGGCTTGCTGCTGGCGCTTGGGCAGGTGGGGCAGGGCGGTCTGGAGCAGGTGCCGAGCCTCCCGATCCAGGAGCGCGTCATTCTGGGTGGCCTCCACGCGCAGGGCGGGGTGTTTGAAGGTGCCATCCGGACCCTCCCCCTCCAGGCTGTCGTGGCTTTCGCTCACGCGTTCCCGGTAGTTCAAAGCTTGGCGGGTGGCGATGGTGATGAGCCAGGTGCGGAAGGAGGACTCGAAGCGGAACCCCGGGAGGGCGCGATACACCCGCAGGAAGGTTTCCTGCACCACGTCATCGGCATCCTGGTGGTTCTTCAGGATGGAAAAGGCCTTGCCGTAGACATCCCGGGAGAACAGCTGCACCAGACTGGCAAAGGCTGCCTGGTCGCCCTGCTGGGCCGCGGATACCCAGGCCAGTACCTCGGGGGTGTGGTACGGCGAACCGGGATCGGCGGGCCGATCGGCGATCCGGGGGGCCGTCATGGTCATGAGGGGCTCGCTTAAAGTGGCTACGGCCATCATCCTACACTCCGACAACAGGGCTGGGATGAGTCCCGTCGACAGTAGATGGACCCGGAGCTCCATTCTCGGGTTGAATGGAAAGGTCGGTTGTCCTGGATCTTATCGCCTGCTGGAGTCTTCATGCGTGAACGTGTCACCCCCCTTTTGACCGAGGCTCAGATCCATTCCCGGGTCCAGGAGCTGGGGGCTGAAATCGCGCGGGACTACGCGGGGAAGGATCTGGTCCTGATCGGCCTGCTCAACGGGGTGTTCCCATTCTTCGCCGATCTGGTGCGGGCCATGGAGCTGGATATCGACATCACCTTCATGCAGGTGTCCAGCTATGGCGGCGGCATGGAGAGCACGGGCGAGGTCCACATCCTCAAGGATCTCGACAAGGCCATCCAGGGGCGCCACGCGCTCGTGGTCGAAGACATCGTGGACACGGGGCTGACGCTGTTCAAGGTCCGTAATCTCCTCATGGATCGGGAACCGCTCAGCCTGAGGATCTGCACCCTGCTGGACAAGCCCAGCCGACGGAAGGTGGAGGTCCCCGTGGACTACGTGGGCTTCACCATCGAGGACCATTTCGTCGTCGGCTACGGCCTGGATCTCGATGGCAAGCTGCGCAATCTTCCCTTCGTGGGCATTTACCACCCGCTCGCCCCTTCCGTGTAATGCCCGTGTCTTCTGGGCTGCGCCTCCCCCTCCTGCTCATCCTGCTGGGCGCCTTTTCGGGCTGCGGCTACCGCCGCCTGGACCGGCAGCCGCGCACGGCGGCCTGGGCGAAGCGGGGCGAGACCATCCGGCTCGCGCGCTTCCGCAACCAGACCCCGCGGCTGGGGCTGGAGGACCGCTTCACCAAGGCTCTGGAAAACCGCGTGGTGGCCGCCAGCCCCTGGCGGCTGGTGGGCCAAGGGGAGGCCTCCCGTTGGGTGCTTCAGGGCACCCTGGAAGAATTCCACTCCCGGCCCATCGGTCTGACCCTCGGCAATGACCGTTCCAAGGGCAGTGCCGGATCCGCCTCCCGCATCGAAGTCATCGTGGTGGCCAATGTCGAGCTGTTGGACGGCCAGACGGGGGCCGTGGTGTTGTCCCGCCGGGGCCTGACCTTTTCCAACCAGTACCGGGTGGACCAGAACTTCGCCAGCTTCGACAACCGGGAACTGCAGGTGGTGGAGAGCCTCGCGGATGATTTTGCCGAGAGCTTCCTGACCCAGCTCCTGGAGGGGAGCGAGTGATGGCGGCGCCTGGCGCCTGGCTCAACCAGTCCTTCGCCCTGGTGCATGGCGAGGATGGCGATAGCCGCCGGCAGGCCGTGGAGGACTGGCTCCGAAAGCATGTGGATCCCGAGTGGGCGGACTTCTCCCTGACCACCTGCACAGAGGGGTGTCCCTGGGCCGAAGTCATGGCTGCCCTCCAGGAGGCCGCGCCGCTGGGAGCGGAAGCGCGCACGGTGATCGTGCCGGCCGCCGACAACCTCTTCACCCGGGCCAAGGAACTGCCCGCCTCCGTGAAGGCTGTGCTCGAGCACCCGCCAGCGGGGGTGAACCTCCTACTGGTGGTCTGGTCCAGCCTTCCTGCGGCCCCTGGCAAGGCCCTGGGGGCCAAGCCCTGGACCGACTGGAACAAGGCCGGGCGCATTCTCAAAGTCGGCGTGCTGGATGCCGCCGAGGTTCCAGGCTTCATCGAAACGGAGGCCCGGCGCCTGGGCCTTACCCTGCAGACCACCGCTGCGAGCCTGCTGGCCCAGCGCCAGGGCGGGCACCCGGGCCTGCTGAAGCGGGCCCTGGAAGTGCTGGACCTGCTGGCCGACGATCGCCGCGTCACCGAGGCCATGGTGGATCAGGTGACCTTCCAGCTGGCCGAGGCCAAGGCCTTCGCCTGGTCCGGCGCCTGGCAGAAGGGGGATGCGGGCGGAGCCCTGAAGGCGCTGCGCTCGGCCATGGAAGACGGGGATGAACCCCTCATGATGCTTGGCCAGGCGCGCCGCGAGGTGGATCGCCTGCTCAGGTTGGTGGAGGCGGAAGCGGCCGGGATCAAGGGGCCGGAGCTTCTCGGCGCACTCGGCTTGTCGCCCCGCCAGGCCTTCCTGCTGGACGGCTACAAAGGCGCCCTGGCGAAGCTGAAACCCCGGGGCGTGAAGGCCCTGCTCACGCGGGTCAATCAATGCGAGCGGGATCTCAAAGGCCTCGCCCTGGGCCGAAGCCAGACCACCATGCTGGACCTCACACTGGCCCTCTGTCGCGCCTGGGGGCGGTAGCTCTAAACGGGCTCGGGGAACCTGGCGTAGACCTCGCAGATCGCCTGGAGACGCCCATGTGGAAGCCCCTGTTGCTCTCGTTCGGCCTGCTTGGGGCCTCCCTTGCCGCCCAGTCGCCCGTGGATACCCGGGGCCTCAGCCGCACCTGGACGGACCTGGGCCAGCCTGCAGGAGGGGCGCTCTTGCTGAAGCTGGATGCCGCTGGTGTGGGCATTTCGCCCAGCGAGGACGGCCATGTGCGAGTCCGTTACGCGGGCCCAGGGGACCACGACCTCTCCCGGGTCCGGCTGCGCTTCGACCCGTCCAGCCGCCCCGCCGAACTGCGAGTCACCCATCACCTCCACGATGACTTCCGGATCGAAATCCAGGTGCCCAGGATCACTTCCCTGACGCTGCGCATGTCCGCCGGAGAAGTGGCCATCCAGGGCGTGGAGGGCGACAAGGACCTGCGCCTCCATGCCGGGGAGATCAAGGTGCATGTGGGTGATGCGGCTGCCTACGGCCCGGTCTCGGCTTCCGTCTGGGCCGGCGAAGTGCGGCCTGGTCCTTTCGGCGAATCGGTGGAAGGCCTCCTCCGCAGCTTTTCCTACGAGGGTCGGGGCCGCTACTGCCTGCAGGCCAAGCTGAAAGCAGGGGAAGTCACCTTCGAGAAGTGAGGGAGGCGCAGGAGCGCCTCACATGGGCGTGGGACCATCCGCCAGCTGCTCCATGTGACCCTGGAAGCCTTTCATCACGAGCCCGTGGATGACCGCCTGGGTGAACCGGTAGAAGTACCAGGGCAGGGATGGGTTGAAGTCATGGATGGCCACCATGGAATAGCGGCCTGCCAGCAGGTCCCGGAACTCCAGGCGGGCTGTGCGGCCACCGAGGAAGCGGGCGAGGCTTCCGCCGGTGATGAAGTACATGCGGCGGTTGCGCGTGCTGTGGGTGGGCTTGAAGGTAAGCTGCAGCAGCACGAACCCGCCGGGGCGCTGGCGCACGGTCCAGGAACCGTCCTCGCTCCGCTCGGTCTGGACAAAGAGGCGCATCAAGGCGCCCAGCCAGACGAAATAGTGGTCAGCCAGCCATTCGGCATTGCGCCCTTCCGGCAGGCGGAGACGCTGGATGGAGCGAACCCGCCCCAGCTGGCGGATCGCTTCGTCATCCATGGCCCGGTGCAGGGCCGGCTCTACTGCCTGTTCCGCCGACAAGGACTCGCCCAGGGTCCGGCGGAGCGGCTTCCAGGCCCGGGCGACCTCCTGTTCGACAGGATTGGTATGCCCCTGCGGATCCCCGGAGAACATGTCCAGCAGGTAGGCCAGAAAATCGGGATGCAAAGACGGGCGCAGGAGCCGTAGAAGTAGCGCGAACAGCCGTTTCGGCATGGCCTGCCAGGCCAGCGTCCTGGCAGGCCGGCCCATGACGGCGGCTGTCTCCTGCAGCATCCAACGCAGGGTCACGGATTCCGGGCCGAAAACATCGTAGGCCTGGCTGAAGGTGTCCGGATTGCCCACGCAATACCGGACGGCTTTCAGGAATCCCTCCAGATGGATGGGTCTCAGCTGGTTGTCGGCGAGGCGGGGCAGGGGAACAATGGGCAGGCGCTTCACCATCTGGACCAGGAGTTTCGACAGCTCGCCGCCGGGCCCAAGCACCAGGCTGGTCCGGAGTACCGTGACCGGCACGCCATGGGAGGTGAGCACCTTCTCCATCTCCCTGGCGTGGCGGGCTGAACGGCGGTATGGCTCCGCCACCAGAGGGGCCCGGCAGAGAATCTGCTTCACGCCGGCCTGGGCCGCCGCCCAGGCGAAATTATCCGCAACCAGGAGATCCATGTCCCTGGATTGGGCCTGGTCCAGGCGTGCGGAGGGATCCCGGTTGTGCGCCAGGTAGACGGCATAGTCCACACCCTGCAGGGCCGACAGCAGTTCCTTCCGGGAGAAGTGATCACAGGGGCGGACTTCCACGCCTTCCTCCCCACCGGCGAGGGCCTTGGCCATGGACCGGGTGAGGGCCGCCACCTCGAAATGGGGGGCCAGGGCCCGGCAGACCGCAGCCCCGATGAAGCTGCTGGTGCCTGCGATGGCGATTCGGGGGCGGCTCGAAGCCTCGGGACTGATCACGGATGAACAGCATAGCGCCCAAGCCGCGGGTGCCAATGGCCTCAGCTGCTCCCCGGGCGAACCGGGCATTGATCACTTGAGCATAAGCTTCGCTGGGCGGATCATGAGGGTCTGTACCCCGGAGGGCCCATGTCCGAATGCGTCATTCCCACTCTCACCTCCAGCGAGGTGGTGGCGTCCAAGTCTGTGCTGCCCCAAGGGTGGCGGGCGGACCTTTCCCAACTGAAGACGGTGGACCTGACCCAGCCGGTCATGGAGTTGATCCGGCTCTCCACCAGCCGCCTTCCCCAGGATGTGATCGACGCGATCGTCAAGGGCCGGGACGCGGAAGAAGAAGGCAGCCGGGCCTTCAACACGCTCAACGACATGGTGCGCAACATCAATCTCGCCGATGGGCAGGTGACGCCCCTCTGTCAGGACACGGGCACGCTCATCTTCTGGGTGCGGCATCCTTACGGCCTGAGCCAGGTGGCGGCCAAGAAGCAGATCCGGGCCGCGGTGGTGGAGGCCACCAAGTGTTCCTGGCTCCGCCCCAATTGCGTGGAAGCCCTGAGTGGCAAGAATCTCGGGAACAACATGGACCCCTTCCATGAAGGCCATCCCGCCGTGCACTTCGAGGAATGGGAACGACCCGAGATCGAGGTGGCCATCATGCAGAAGGGTGGCGGCTGCGAGAACGTAGGCGCCCAGTACCGCCTTCCCGATGCGGCGATCGGCGCGGGCCGGGACCTCAAGGGCGTGCGCAAGTGCATCATCGACGCCGTGGTGAAGGCCCAGGGCCAGGGCTGCAGCCCAGGCATCCTCGGCGTGGCCATTGGCGGTGACCGCGTCACCAGCTACGAGAAGAGCAAGGAAGTGATTCTCCGGAAGCTGGGCACGACCAACCCCGTGCCCGCCATGGATGCCTTCGAGAAGGAGATCACCAAGGATCTCAACACCCTCGGCATCGGGCCCATGGGCTACGGCGGCAACACCACCGTGCTGGGCGTCCATGTGGAGGAGATGTACCGCCACCCGGCCAGCTTCTACGTGTCCATCAGCTACATGTGCTGGAGCAGCCGCCGCCGGACGCTCACCATCGGCAGCAACGGCACCGTGTCCTTCGACTGAAGCAGAATCCGGAGATTTCCATGATCCGTCTGACCACCCCCATCACCGAAGACCAGATCCGCCAGCTCAAGGTGGGCGATGAAGTGCTGCTCAACGGCCGCGTCGTCCTCAGCCGCGACATGGGCCACAAATACATGAAGGAGCAGAAGCCCGAGTGGCTGAAGCCCATCCTCGAGAACATGGTCATCTACCACTGCGGGCCCGTGGTGAAGAAGCACGAAGACGGCCACTACAGCTTCGTGGCGGCGGGCCCCACAACCTCCATCCGCGAGGAGCCCTACCAGGCTGATGTCATCGAAACCTACAAGGTGCGGGGCGTCATCGGCAAGGGCGGCATGGGCAAGAAGACCAGCGAAGGACTCCAGAAGACCGGCGCCGTCTACCTTCATGCCACGGGGGGCGCGGGCAGCCTGCTGGCAGCACGCGTGAAGCGCGTGGTGGACGTGAAGATGCTGGAAGAATTCGGCAGCCCCGAGGCCTTCTGGATCGTCGAGGTCGAGGACTTCCCCCTGGTGGTCACCATGGACAGCCACGGCGGCAGCCTCCACGAAATCGTCGCCCAGAGGAGCCAGGAACAGGCCAAGATCCTCACCGCCTGAACCAGCCGCGATAACCTGAACGGATGGGCCAAACCTACCGACAGCTCCGCATCGACCTCGCCGCGGCCTTGGCGTCCTTTCTCGATCATGAGGAAGCCCACGCCGAGAGCCTGAGATGGTTCGAGGAAGGCCTGGGCCTGTCCCGCTCCTGGATGGTCGCCCATGGCCTGGATCAGGTGCCCGACAAGGTGCGTCGCCAGGTGAGCACCTGGGTGCGCCGCCGCCGGAAGGGCGAGCCCTGGGCCTATATCCTGGGCTGGAGTTCCTTCCGGGACCGGCGCTTCCTGGTTTCCAAAGACACCCTGATTCCGCGCCCGGAAACAGACCTGCTCGTCGAAGCGGCGCTTGAGGTGGGCAAGCGCCTGAAGGTGGACCGCTGCATCGACGTGGGAACCGGCAGCGGCATCATCGCCATCAGCCTGGCCCTGGAGACGGATTGGCAAGTGACCGCCTCGGACGTGAGTCCAGGGGCCCTGGCCGTTGCCCGGGAGAATGCGGGCGTTCTTGGAGCCACGGTCCAGTTCCTGGAGGGGAGCCTCCTGGAACCGTCACCGGATCCCGTGGGACTGGTAGTGGCCAACCTCCCCTATGTGGACCCGGCGGATCAGCCTAGTCTTCAGCCCGAGCTGGCCTTCGAGCCGGCCTCATCCTTGTTCGCCCCCGACAAGGGGCTGGCGCTCACCACGGAACTGTTGTCCCAGGCACGGTTACGCCAGGCGCCAGCCTGCCTGCAGGAAATCGGTGCAGGCCAGGGCGGCGAGTTGTGCCGCCGGGCCATGGGGATGGGTTGGGCCAAAGCCATGATTCATCAGGACTTTGCGGGACATGATCGCATCCTGGTGGTTCTGGCCTGAAACCTTGGCACCATCTTCGCCCTCTCTTGGGCTGGAGGTGTGCCATGAGGAAAATGCTGCCCATCGTTCTGGCCCTTGCTGGAATCGGCTGCTCCATCCCCCGCCGCCATGATCCCAACCTCGTGAAGAAGCCCTCCATCCCCCTGGTCGAGGAAGCCCCGCCTGCTCAGGCGCTTAGCGAAGGCAGCCTGTGGCGGGACCACCCCTTTGTCGCGGATCTCCGGGCCTATCGGGTGAACGATCTGGTGACGCTGCGCATCTCGGAAAGCACCAATGCCATCAGCAAGGCAGATGTGACTACCAAGCGGGATGGCAGCAACAAGCTCAACAGCCCCACCCTGTTCGGAGCCCTCGCCGGGTTCGGCATCGGGTCGGGCGGCAGTGCCGATCGAACCACGGCCACCACCAACAAGTACGCCGGGACCGGCACCACCGGCCGCAGCGCCACCTTCACGACGATCGTGACCGCCCGCGTCGTCAAGGTGATCGGCAACGGCAACCTCATCGTCGAAGGCTTCCGGGATATCCAGCTGAACAACGAAACCCAGCGTCTCTATGTGGCAGGCATGGTCGATCCCAATCGGCTGGATTCTGCCAACAGCATCGCCTCCGGCCAGGTGGCGGAACTGCGGATCGGCTACGGCGGCCAGGGCATCGTGGACGAGACCCTGAAGCCGGGCTATATCAGCCGTTTGCTCAACTACATCTGGCCGTTCTAGGAGGCATCCATGCGCTTCATTGCCGTATTCCTCGTGGCGCTTTCCCTCCTGGGGGCGGATGCGATCAAGCCTGAAAAGAAAATCGAATCCAAGCTCAAGGAGATCGCCCGGCTTCAGGGCGTGCGGGGCAACCAGCTGCTGGGCTATGGCGTGGTGGTGGGTCTGGATGGCACGGGCGACAAGGATCAGACCAAGTTCACGGTGCAGTCCCTCACCAACCTGATGTCGAGGCAGGGGCTCACGGTGAACCCCGCCACGGTCAAAGTGAAGAACGTGGCAGCCGTGATGGTGACGGCGGAACTGCCTGCCTTCGCCCGGACGGGATCACGCCTGGATGTGACCGTGTCCAGCACCGGCGACGCCAAGTCCCTGGCCGGTGGCGTGTTGCTGATGACGGCCCTCATGGGGCCCGACAGCCAGACCTATGCGGTGGCCCAGGGGCCGCTTCTGGTCGGCGGGTTCAGCGCCTCGGCCGGGGGGGCCTCGGTCACCAAGAACCATCCGACCGTGGGTCGCGTCCCCGAGGGCGCCCTCATCGAGCGGGAGGTGGGCGGCACTTTCAACTCCCGAGGCACGCTTCGCTACAGCCTGATGGAAGAGGATTTCACCACCGCCATCCGCGTCGTCCACGCCATCAACGAGGAACTCGGCGAGAGATTGGCCCAGCCCCTGGATTCCCGCACCATTGAACTGGTCATTCCCAAGGAATACCAGGGCCGGGCGGTGGAACTGGTTGCGCGCCTGGAAAATCTTCCGGTGCAGCTGCAAACCAAGGCTCGCGTAGTGGTCAATGAGCGGACCGGCACCGTGATCCTGGGCTCTGATGTGCGCATCGGTGCCGTCAGCATCGTCCAGGGCGGCCTGAGCATCGTGGTGAGCTCCACTCCCCTGGTCAGCCAGCCCTCCCCCTTCAGCCAGGGGAAAACGGTCACGGCGACCAAGAAGGATGTGACTGCGGTTGAAGATATGCCCAAGACCGTGACGGTCGAGCCAGGCGTAAGCGTGGGCAAGCTGGCCGAAATGCTGAATGGCATGGGCGTGAGCCCCAGGGACCTGGTCGCGATTCTGCAGGCCATCAAGGAAGCTGGGGCGCTTCAAGCCGAACTGAGGGTGCTGTGATCGCCCAGAGCCTTTCCGCGGTTGATCCCCTGGCCCAGGTTCAAGGGGCCTCCCCCCTCCCCGGCGCTTCGGACAAGACCGATCAGGCTGCCCGCCAGTTCGAGGGATTGCTGATGGGATTGCTGTTCCAGAGCATGCGCAAGACCGTCGAGCCCTCGGGCCTGCTGGGCGATTCCGGCCAGACCCAGTCCACTTTCGAATATCTGATGGACCAGGCCGTCGTCGACAAGGCGGTCAGCGGCGGTCGTGGCTGGGGCTTGGCTGAACGGCTCAAGGCGGACTGGGCGCGGCCCACGGAACCCAAGGTCCTGCCAGGAGGCGGGATCGGGACTCCTGTCATCAAGGCTGGAACGTCGGTTCAGAAAAAAGATGCCCCAGCGGGTTGAGGGTTTTTGTCAAACTGCCGATAGGTCCCTCGACGAGGTAAATATGCGTATTGGTGGTAAATCGGGTGGTGTTGGAAGCACCCAGAGCGTGACCGGAGCGAAGGGACCTGCGACTGGGACCTCCGCCACAGGTTCCTCTGCGCCCGTGGGGTCAGCTGGAAGCGTGGATGCCCTTCAGGTCTCCGCGGAGGCGAGGCTCGTGGCCGTGGCCCAGGAGGCCTTGGCAGTAGTGCCGGATATCCGGATGGAAAAGGTCGGGGCCATCCGTTCGCAGATGGATGCGGATGCCTACAATCCCGACGGAGAGGCCGTGGCCGAGGGGCTCATCAAGGAGCACCTGGCAAAGGGACATCGTTCCTAGCCCTGAGGTCCCAACCGTGAGGACATGATCAGCCCACTTGGACAACGCCAGATTCTTCAAACCCTTGCAGTCGAGACGGTGAGGGCGGCTCTGGAAGTTGGGGCTCAGGTCCAGCGGGAACAGGCCCAGCGGCAGTCCTTCAATGCCAAGTTGGCCGAGACCATGCTGGACGTGGTGGATGTCGCTGAATCCGATCCCCTGAAGCTCGCGGAGCGCGAGGAAGGGGAACAAGGGCAGTCCGGCAAACAGGGCATGGGGGCCTCCGATGAAGCGACCGAGGAGAAAGACTCGGAGAATTCCCGGGCAGAGGGTGCCGACCACCATGTAGATCTGTTGGCCTGAGGCTTGCTCAGAGAATCCTGGGGAGGTCTTCCATGCTGCATGCGGTGCCGGAATTGTTGGATGCTCTGGAAACCCGGTTGGTGAGGGGCGAGGATCCGTCGAAGCTGCTGGCTGGAATCCGCTGGTCCGAGCTGGTCGGTTGGCCAACTGACGCAAAGGGCGCCAGGGCCCTCAAGCAGCGCATCGCCGGGATCCAGAATCTGCTCGCAGGTTTGCAGTCCCCTCTGCGGGCGACCCTCCTGGGGCTGTCCGGTCCCGTAAGTTATGGCAGGAATGGGGTACCCGCTGAAGGTCCCATCATTCCTCCCCAGTTGCGCGAGAGGGTCTGACATGCCTGGACTCAATGCAAGCCTCTACCTTGGCCTCACGGGTCTCCAAGCCCAGCAGTCAGCTCTCAATGTGGTCGGCCACAACATCGCCAATGTGAATACCCCCGGCTACTCGCGTCAGCGGGCAAACCTTACCGCCAACACGGCTCTGGTTGAGGGCCAGGTCTACTTCGGTACCGGCGTCTCCCTGAATACCGTGCAGGGATTGCGGGACCGTTTTCTGGATCTCCAGATCTACCGGGAAAGTGCTCGTCAGGCCGGGGCGGGAGAGCGGTTCGCCGGTGTGGATGCGGTGGCCACCAGTCTCGGGGATACGGGACCTACGGGCATCGGCGCCCAGATCCAGGCCTTCTTCCAGGGCTTCCAGGACCTTTCCTCGAAGCCTGAAGATGCTGCGCTTCGCACCAATGTGATCGGCAAGGCCCAATCCATGATTTCCAGCCTTCAGACGGGTTACCAGCTGTTGACTGACCAGCGGAACAATGCGGATCAGTCGGTAGCCAGCCTCGTGAAGGAGGTCAACACACTCACGGAGCAGATTGCCCAGGTGAACCAGCAGATCACCATGGAACCCACGGACGGTGCCAACAGCGATGCCCGGGATCAGCGAACCGCCCTGACGGATAAACTCGCCGCCTTGATCGGCATCAATGTCTTCGAAGGTTCAAAAGGGGAATACCAGATCTCCCTGGATTCCGGGGCGGCTGTCCTCGTAAGTGGCAGTACTTCCTATAACCTGCAAGCCAGTGCCCCAGACCCGGCCTTGGACGGCCACCTCCGGGTGGAGTCCCTAATGGGAGGAGCCGTCGTCAATGTGACCTCGGCCATCAAGGATGGCCAGCTTGGCGCGAAACTGGACCTCCGCGACAACATCCTGGTGGGATTCCAGCGCCAGCTGGACCAGCTCGCAGCCGGGGTCGCCGGGAAGGTGAATCTTCTCCATCGTGGCGGATACGGCATAGATGGAACCACGACTGGCCTCGATTTCTTCAAGACTGGTGTTGCCAATGGAGCCAACGGGCTTCCGACCACGATCTCCGCGGCGAACTACTACAAGGGAATGGTCAATTCGCTGATGGTGAACAGCGTCGTTGCCGGGAACCCAGGGTTCATCGCGGCGGCAGGAATCGCCGCCACGGTGGGTGATAATGCCAATGCCGTGGCCCTCGGCAATCTTCAGAACGCCACCTCGGTTGTGGATACGAACGGTGATGGCGTTTCTGATTCCGGGCCGTACAGCACCGTGGTGGGAAGCCTGATTGGCGATGTCGGAACGAAGGCGCAGACCTATGATATTCAGAACACGACGCAGCAGAACCTCGTCTCGGCCCTGCAGACGCAACGGGATCGGATCTCCGGTGTGGACCTGAATGAGGAAGCCACGAACATGATGAATCTCCAGCGCGGCTACCAGGCATCGGCGCGCTTCATCAGCGTGATCAACCAACTCACGGATCAACTCGTGAACGAGTTCGGCAAGTGAAGCTGAAAGCAGGTGACCCATGTCCTATCGAACCGCCAGCACCACCCAGTCCCGACAGACGCTCCTGGACCTTCAGCGGACCCAGGAGCGGATTGCGAAGAACCAGACCCGGATTGCCACGGGCAACCGCCTCACGAGCCCCAGCGATGATCCCGCCGCTGCCGCGGCGATCCTTGATTTCGGTAATTCCATTAATTCGAACACCCAGTCCATCAAGCAGGCGAATTCCGCACTCTCCTTTCTGAGCTTTTCTGAAGACGCCGTTTCCGCGGCGATCGACTCCACCATGCGGCTCCAGGAAATCGCGGTGAGTGGTTCCGCAGCGTCGGTTCCGGAGTTGAACGCCATCCGATCGACCCTCCTGTCGATCGCGAACACGCAGATCCAGGGGAAATATATCTTTTCAGGAACCAACACCCAGACGCCGACCTTCCAGAATGGGGTGCCCGTTGTCTACCAGGGCACCTCCGCGGCCAGCCCAGCCGGCGATATCAACCTGACCGTGACCCCCTCGACCACGGTGACGACCAATGTTCGCGGGGACGATGTCTTCCTTGGCGGCAAGGGAGCCCTTCCAGGCCCTGGAAATCCGTTGGATATCTTCCAGGCTGTCACCGATCTCGGGACGGCCTTGACGACCAACAATGCTGCTCAACTGCAGACCGTCAAAACCAACCTGGACAACATCATGGCCAATTTCCTTCGGGTGCGGGTCGATTTGGGCGGCCGGCAAGCCGGCCTGCAGAGCCTCAGCGACACCTTGTCCGGATTCAACCTGACCCTCCAGGGCCTCCAGAATGGACTGCAGGACACGAATTATCCCCAGGCCATGACCGAATACACCGCCGACCAGACCATGCAGACGGCCACCCTTAATACGCTTGCCAAATCCAATCAGCCGAATCTTTTCGATTTCCTAGGGTAGGCCGGCCTGGCGCAGATGGGCCTGCAGGGACTCGAGGGCCCGCTTCCGGTGCAGTTCGCCCTTGGCTTTCTTGACGGCCAGATTGCCACCCGTCCGCTTCAGTCCGCGCAGGTCCAGGATCCCCTCCGGAAGCGGGGGGAGCAGGCCGAGCATGGCGTTGGTGGGGCAGAAATCGCGGACGGGGGCATGGGCCAGGTAGTTCATGAGGCTGCCTAGCACCGTCTCCCGGGGGAAGGGCAGGGGCTCAAGGCCACGGATGGCACGATCCACGGCCAAGGCCGCTACGAGGCCGCCAGCGCTTGATTCCAGGTAGCCCTCCACGCCCGAAACCTGGCCTGCCAGCCAGAGATTGGGTACGGATTTGACAGCCAATGTCGCATCGAGCACGGAGGGTGCCTCGATGTAGGTATTCCGGTGGATGCTCCCGAGTCGCGCGAACACGGCATTCTCAAGGCCCGGAATGAGTCGGAAGACCTCCCGCTGGGCACCCCAGGTCAGGCGCGTCTGGAATCCGACCAGGTTGAAATAGTCACCGGCCAGGGTGTCCTGCCGGAGCTGCACGACAGCGTGAGGCCACCTTCCGGTTCTGGGGTTGTCGAGACCCACCGGCTTCATGGGGCCGTGGCGAAGCGTCTCGCGGCCTCGGTCCGCCATGACCTCGATGGGAAGACAGGCCTCGAAGTAGGGCGTGTCCACATCGTGCAAGGGCACCCGTTCCGCGGCCAGCAATGCGTCGAGAAACCGCTCGTATTGATCCTTGTCGAGGGGGCAGTTGATGAAATCGGCACCCCCCTTGTCATAGCGGGCGGCCATCCAGGCGATGTCGAGGTCGATGCTCTCCCGCTCGACGATGGGGGCGATGGCATCGTAGAAATGGAGCCGTCCCGTTCCCGTGACCTCTGAAAGCCAGGCTGCGAGGGGGTCGGAGGTCAGGGGGCCGGTGGCGACGATGGTCGGGAGGCTCAGGTCTGGAACTGTGACCTGGGCCTCTTCCCATTGGATGTTCGGATGCTGCCTCAGTCTTTCGGTGACAGCGGAGGAGAAGGCCTCCCGATCGACGGCAAGACTGTTTCCCGCGGGAACCCGCGTGGCCTCGGCACAACGCAGGATCAGGGAAGCGAAGCGACGCATCTCCGATTTCAATATTCCCGTGGCGGAGAAGGGGTCGTCACTCTTGAACGAGTTGGAGCACACCATTTCCGCCGCCTGGCCGCCTTTATGGGCAGGGGTGGTCCATTTTGGGCGCATTTCCGTGAGGAGGACCTGGTGGCCACGCGAGGCCAATTGCCAGGCCGCCTCGGATCCTGCCAGTCCAGCCCCGATGATATGGATCACGCCAACCCCCGCATGGGCTGATTCTACGGCAGGGTCGCCCGGGGAATTTTTCTCTTGCACATCCGGGACCCTGTGTTAGTCTAAATTTCCTGCGCAGTTGAGGCTGCGAGGTGCTGAAGGGGGCTGGAAGGCAACCTTGGACCATGTGAAAGCATGGGGGCGTCTTTGAAAACCGGATAGAAGATAGGAAGCCTTTGAGGGTTTTGGGGTGTGTCTAAGGATGGACCTCAGAATTCAGAACAATTTTTCGACCAGAACATTTATCC
>DATEZS010000055.1:0-19220 GCA_035255365.1 Geothrix sp. | reverse complement strand
TCTTCGTGGCCGGCGCCACCATGGGCCGCGTCCGCGCCATGTTCGACTACCTGGGCCAGCGCGTCACCGAGGCCGAGCCCTCCACCGCGGTGCAGATCCTCGGCTTCGAGGAAGTGCCCAGCGCCGGCGACAACTTCCAGGTGGTGGAGGACGAGGGCAAGGCCCGCACCATCGTCTCCTTCCGCCAGGAAAAGGCCAAGCAGGCGGCCCAGCAGAAGCAGCGCGCCACCCTCGAGACCCTGTTCAGCACCCTCAAGGACGGCCAGGTCAAGGAGCTGCCCCTCATCATCAAGGCCGACACCCAGGGTTCCGTGGAATCCCTGGTGGGCCAGCTGGAGCGCCTCAGCACCGAGAAGGTCCGGGTGCGCATCATCCACAGCGCCGCCGGCACCGTCACCGAGAACGACGTGCTCCTCGCCGAAGCCTCCAAGGCCACCATCATCGGCTTCCAGACCCGGGCCGAGAAGAAGACCGAGGAGCTCGCCCACGAGGAGGGCGTGGACCTGCGCTTCCACGACATCATCTACAAGGTCACGGAAGAGGTCGAGCAGGCCATGGTCGGCATGCTGGACGCCACCGAGAAGGAGACCGTCCACGGCCAGGCCGAGGTGCGCCAGCTGTTCAAGATCGGCAAGGCCGTCATCGCCGGTTCCTTCGTCACCGAAGGCAAGGTCCAGAAATCGAACAAGGTCCGCGTGAAGCGCGGCGAGGAGGTCCTCTTCGAGGGCGGCATCAAGAACCTCAAGCGCTTCAAGGAGGACGTGACCGAGGTGAAGAACGGCCTCGACTGCGGCATCTCCCTCGACGGCTTCGACGAGCTGAAGGAAGGGGATATCCTCGAGTTCTTCAGCAAGGAGAAGGTGATCGCAACCTCTCTCAGCTGAGGCGGCCTGCGCTTCGCGCGGATCGGAAATGGGCCCGCCGAGCGGGCCCATTTTTCATTGATTTTCATAATCGACTCAATGGTGTTTAAACTATTGAATACAATTGGGTAACCATCATTCATGTGATTCCCGTCACGCCCCTGCGGCCCCAGACTGGACGGTCTGCCCCGTGTGAGGTGTCCATGACCGCTCCGAGCTTCGCCCTGACCGCCCCTGCCCACCGGGAGCCCGGCGGCAATCCCATGGGGCTGCAGCGCATCGATCACTTCCAGCTGACCGGCTCCGTCGAGCGCCTGGAGCCCCTCTACCGCCGCCTGGGGTTCGCCCGGGTGGCCAGTGGGTCCCACGCCTGGGGCCGGATGGTCCACCTGCGCCAGCAGCGCATGGACATCCTCATCTTCGAAGCCATGGCCTCCCATCCGGCCGGCGGTTACGCCCAGGCTCACGGAGAAGGCGTCTGCGCGCTCAACTTCCTGGTGGACGACCTCGACGTGGCCATGGCCCAGGCTCGCGCCCAGGGCGCCCGCGTCATGCGGGAGCCCGAGGCGCACCTGCTGGGCGACGGCACGCTCCGCTTCGCCGCGATCCAGGGCGTGGGCGACGTCTGGAACTTCCTCGTGCAGCGCACGCCGGGAAACGAGGGCGAACGGAAGGGCGAGCCGTCCATCTTCTGGCCCGGCCTCTCGCCCGACCCGGCCCCGGCCTTCTGCGATCCCGGCCTGGTGCGCGTGGATCACCTCACCAACAACGTGGGCCCGGCCGAGATGGACGCCCTGGTGGACTTCTACGAGCGCGTCTACGGCTTCGTCGTCACCCGCGAGTTCCACATTCGCGGCGCCCTGGGCACGGGCCTCGACTCCAAGGTGGTGCAGAGCGCCAACAACCAGGTGATCATCCCTATCAACCAGCCCACGGACGAGAAGAGCCAAGTGCAGGAGTACGTCACCCGACACAAGGGCCAGGGCGTGCAGCACATCGCCCTCTCCACCAACGACATCTTCCACACCCTGCGCACCCTGCGGGACCAGGGGTTCAAGTTCCTGCGGGTTCCCGACACCTACTACGAGCTGCTGCCCGGGCGCATCGCGACGAGCGGCTACACCGTGCGGGAGGACCTGGGCACCGTGCAGGAGCTGGGCGTCCAGATCGACGGCGACGAGACCGGCTACCTCCTGCAGATCTTCACCGAGGACCAGATCGGTCCGCTGTTCTTCGAGATCATCCAGCGACGGGGGAACATGGGCTTCGGTGAGGGCAACTTCCAGGCCCTGTACGACTCCATTGAATTGGATCAGAAGAAGCGGGGCGTTCTCTAACGCAGCGTCTTGTGGGGCAGGCCTTCGACCCAGCCGGCGGGGGAGACCTGAACGTAGTTGAGCTTCCGCTGGAGCTCGCGGATGGTGTTCGCGCCGGCATAGGTCAGGCCCGAGCGCAGGCCGCCCACGATGTCGGCGAGGATCTCGTCTTCGTCCTCCCGGTAGGGGACCTCGGTGGCCACGCCCTCCGCGGTCTTCCACCCGGTGAGGCCTCCCAGGTGGTCGTCCGCCACCTCCTGGCTGGCCATGCCCCGGTACACCTTGCGGGTGGGCGTCCCGGCGTCGTCCCGGAGCGGCTCTCCCGGCGTTGGGCGTGTGCCCGCCAGCATGCCGCCGATCATCACGAAGTCCGCGCCGAAGGCCAGGGCCTTCACGACGTCTCCCGGGGTGCGGATGCCGCCATCGGCCACGATGGAGCGGTCCGCCCGGGAGCACTCCTTGATGGCCGTGAGCTGGGGCACGCCGAAGCCGGTCTTGAGACGCGTGGTGCAGACGCTGCCCGGGCCGATGCCCACCTTCACGATGTCGGCCTTCACGCTGGCCAGGTAATCCGCCCCGGCGTAGGTGGCCACGTTGCCGGCCATGATGCATTCATTGGGCAGGATCTCCCGCATGCGCTTGACCATCTTCCCCACATACCGGGCGTGACCGTGGGCCACGTCCACGCAGAAATACTGGGCGCCGGCGTCCTTGAGGGCCTCGACCCGCTCCATCTCGGCCTCCGCCGTGCCCACGGACACGAACACCGGGGCGTGGCACCGCTTGAACATGGCCACATTCTCCTCGATGGCCACGAAGCGGTGCAGAACGCCGATGCCGCCCCGCTCGGCGATGAAATCGGCCATGGCGTCCTCGGTGACGGTGTCCATGTTGGCGGTCATGACGGGCAGGCTGAGCGTCAGCTTGCCGCTCTTGTCCGTCATGCCAATGTCCACGAATCGCCGGGATTCGTGGTGGTTGTAAGCCGGGATCAGGAGCACGTCGTCGAAGGTGATCGCGGTTTCAGGCATGATGGCCTCCTTTTGACGCGCCCAAGGATACGCCCCGGGGCCACTCAGGCTTGCTTCCGGTCAAGGCGCCAGCGTCCAGCCCCGTCGCCCGGGGACGAAGCCGTAGGACTGCCCCAGAGGATTGAACCCGACGCCCTGAAGGTGCCGCGAAACCCCCAGGTAGGCGACGCCATAAGTCAGCTGGATGATCGGACGCTCCCGCTGGATGATCTGGTTGATCAGGATGTAGATGGTCTTGCGGACCACCGGGTCCAGCTCGTGGCGGCCCTGCTTGAACAGCGCATCCACTTTCGGATTGCTGTAGTGGGTCACGTTGACGCCGCTGGCGATGCCTTCCGTGGTGTAGAGAGGGGCGTCATCGTTGGGATCGAGGCTCGTGTTCCAGGGGTAGCACCAGATGTCCCCCTGACCTTTGGCGGACATGGTGGTGACTTCATCCACCGAGATCCGTTTCAGGTCGATGGCCACCCCCACCTTCCGGGCCTGGTCGCAGAAGGCCTGGGACACATCCCTGTGGGCAAAGATCTGGCGTGCGTACATCACGAGCCGGAGGACCCGCCCCTGGGCGTCAACCCGGACGCCGTTCGGCCCCATCTTCCACCCGGAGGCGTCCAGCAGTTCCTTGGCTCGTTCCGTCCGGGCCAGGGAGGAGGCGGAATCGTCGAAGACCGGGCTCTGGGGGGGCCAGAGGCAGTTGGCGGCCCGGTTGGACCGGAGGCGCCGCTGGCCGATGAGGAATTCCCAGGGCAGGAGGTCGGCCAGCGCTTCCCGGATTCTCGTGTCCGCCAGGAGGCTGGTCTTGGGGTTGCAATTGAGCCAGAAGGTGTCGAAGGAGGCGGTGGGAACCGTCAGGGGCACCAGATTGCCGTTCCCGAATACGCCCTTCCGGAGCAGGTAGTGGTGAAACCAGTCCATGGCCGCGAAGTGGTATTCGCCGGCTTTCACCTGGCGGGTGTATTCGGAGGGATCCTCGGACTGCACCCGGAAATCGAAGCGCTCCCAGGCGCCAGGATGGGGGCCTTTATAACCCTGCCAGCGCTCCAGCTTGATTTCCTTGGGGGTGGCTCCGGGCAGCACCCGGTAGGGTCCTGATCCGACTGGCGCGAGGTTGAGCGGGAAGCTGTAGCGATCCGCACCCGGCCCATAGAGATGACGGGGAATGGGCTGGAAGTTGTAGAGATCCGCCAGCAGGGTCGCACGGGCCTGGCGGAGGTGGATCCGGACCTTCAGCGGTCCTTCCGCCTTGACGCTGTCGAGGGTACGGACTCCCTCCAGATCGAAGATCTTGCGCACTTCCGGCAGGGAGAGCATGCGCCAGGTGTAGACCACGTCCTCAGCCTCCACCGGCTTCCCGTCCTGCCAGACCTGGCCCGGACGCAAGGTCAGCAGGATGTCGCGACCATCCTTAGAAATGCTCCACCCGGAGAGCATCTGGGGCACGAAGGCCCCCTTGGCGTCCAGGGTCACCAGGCGATCGAAGACCATGTCCACCACCTGGGATTCCACCTCCCGGGCCAGCAGCAGGGGGTTCAGGCTCAGGACCGACTTTTCAAGGCCGACGGTAATGGGTTCAGCGGCCTGGAGACAGAGCGCCAAGCCCATTGCGAGCATTCTCCAACCAAACATGTTCCCTGGATCGGCAGGCGGTCCCGAAAGGATGAAAATGGAAACCGTCTGGGCCCGATCAGCCCTCCGGGCCCTCGTCCATGCGCTGCCGGTAGAAGGCCCGGAAGTCGTCGGGGCTCATGGGATAGCCGTAGAGATAGCCCTGGGCCTTGTGGCAGCCGCGGGCCAGGAGGAACTTGGCCTGGTCCAGGTCCTCGACGCCCTCGGCCACCAGTTCCAGGCCCAGGCTCTGGCCCATGGCAATGATCGCCGTGGCGAGGTTCCGGCCGTGGGAGACGCCGGAGAGGGCCTGCACGAAGGACTGGTCGATCTTGAGGATGTCGAAGGGATAGATGTGCAGGTAGCTCAGGGAGCTGTAGCCCGTGCCGAAATCGTCCAGGGCCAGGGTGATGCCCAGCTCCTTCATGCGGTTGAGCGTGGTTAGGGCCTGTTCGGAACCCTCCAGCAGCACGCTCTCGGTGACCTCCACTTCCAGGAACGCCGGGTTAGCGCCGGTGACCTTGATGCAGTGCTCGATGCGTTCCAGCAGCTGGGGATCCAGCATCTGCACACTGCTGAGGTTCACGGCCACGCGGATGGGCGGCAGGCCCTCCTCCCGCATGCTCTGGTTGAAGGCCAGCGCTTCGCGGAACACGAACTCTCCAAGTTCCACGATGAGGCCTGTCTCCTCCGCCACGGGTATGAACTTGCTGGGCGCGATGGAACCCATCTCCGGGTCGTCCCAGCGGAGCAGGGCCTCCATGCCCATGATGGTGTGGGTGCGGGCATCGATCTGGGGCTGGAAGTGCACATGGAACGCCCCGCTCACCAGGCCCCGGCGGATGCCGGCCTCCAGCGCGAAGCGCTCCTGGAGACGGTGGCTCATGGAGGGATCGAAGAATTGGAAGCGGTTCCGGCCGCAGGCCTTGGCCTCGTACATGGCCCGGTCCGCGTTCTTCAGGAGCGTTTCGGGATCCCGGCCATCCTGAGGCATCAGGGCGATGCCGATGCTCGGCGTGACCACCAGCTCGTTGCCTTCCAGCAGGATGGGCTGTCTTAGTACATCCAGGATGCGCTGGGCCACGCGCCCCGCATCCACGGGGCTGGGCAGGCCCTTGAGAATCAGGCAGAACTCGTCTCCGCCGATGCGGGCCACGGACTCCAGGTCGCTGCTGTCTGTCCGGGCCAGCACATCCGAAGGACGGAGCACCTCCCCGATGCGCACGGCCACCACCTTGAGCAGGTCATCCCCCAGGGCATGGCCCAGGGTGTCGTTGATCCGCTTGAAGTTGTCGAGGTCCAGGTAGAGGATGGCCCCGGTCTTGGGATAGGGCGTGCCTTCGCTCCGGGTGATGTCCTGGAGGATCCGGTCCAGCGTGGAGTTGAGGGCGTGGCGGTTCCAGAGGCCCGTGAGCGCGTCGTGGTAGGCCATGTGCCGGATCTGCTGCTCGAAGGTCTTCCGCTCGGTGATGTCCCGGATGACCGCCAGCACCCGATCCTCGGAGAGGGCGATGAACCGGCCCTCCCAGTAGTGGGGCTCACCCTTGAAGGGATGCGTGAGTTCGAGGTTGATGATCTCCGCTGGCGAAGCCAGTGCCTCCCGGCATTTCTCCCAGACCTGGGAGGCCAGATCCTCAGGCAGCAATTCGCTCAGGGTGCCAAGGGGAGGCCGCGCATCGTTGGCCTCGCCCGGGATGCCCGAATGCACCAGGGACACCACGGCGTGGGCATCCACGGTGAAGATGGGATCCGGGTGCACGGCGAAGAGCGAGCGGAGGGTCTGGGTGCGTTCCTGCAGGTCCTTGAAGGCCTGGTTCGCCCGGAGAATGTAGCGGATGCGGTAGGGCAGATGCTTCCAGTGCAGGGGCTTGACGAGGAAATCATTGGCTCCCGCCAGATAGGCCGACTGGATGGACTCGAAGTCGTCCAGCCCGGTCACCACGACGACCGGCAAGGCCTCGGGGGACCAGGTGCGCCGGATCTCGCGGCAGACGCTGAAGCCGTCTTCGCCCACCAGAACCAGATCCAGCAGCACCAGATCAGGGGAGAACTCCCGGATGAGCCGGAGTCCCTCCTCGCCCGTCGTGGCGGTGTGGCAGACGAAGCCGGCGTTCCTGAGGGTCTTCGAGACGGCCACCAGGATCATCGCGTCGTCATCGATGGCGACCACGACCGGGGGCGGCGCCGCTGACGCCTGCGGGGCGCCTGTGGTCGGGTTCTCCGGGATCGAGTCGTCGGGTTCCATGTCTAGACTTTAGATGAGGTGGCGGCGCCTGCGGTATCAAACTATTCGCAGGATGCAGGTGCCTGAAAGCAGACAGCCCGGGCCTGGGCCCGGGCTGTCTGCTGCTGTGGCTGAGTGAAGCTAGGCCAGCACGGCTTCCAGCTGATCCACCGCCCAGTCGATCTGCTCCTTCGTGATGACGAGGGGCGGGGCGAGGCGAATGATCTGCTCGTGGGTGTCCTTGCAGAGCATGCCGCGGTCCTTGAGCTTGTAGCAGTAGGGGCGGGCCTTTCCGGCACCCTCCTTGAGCACCACGCCAGCCCAGAGGCCACGCACGCGCACCTGCTCCACTTTGTCGGACTTCATGCCCTTCAGGCGCTTTGCAAAGTGCTCGCCCAGCTCGGCGGCGCGTTCCACCAGCTTCTCGTCCACGAGCACATCCAGAGCGGCGCTGGCCACAGCGCAGGCCAGGGGATTGCCGCCGTAGGTGGAGCCGTGGATGCCGGGGGTGAACACATCCATGACCTCATCATTGGCGAGGAAAGCGCTGACTGGGTAGTAGCCGCCGCTGAGGGCCTTGCCGATGGTGATGCCATCTGGGCGGATGCCCTCGTGCTCGAAGGCGAACATCTTGCCGGTGCGCCCCAAGCCGGACTGGATCTCGTCCAGCACCAGCAGGCAGTTGTTGGCCGTGGCGACCTCGCGCAGGCCCTTGAGGAATCCGTCGGGCGGGATGAGCACACCACCCTCGCCCTGGATGGGCTCCATGAAGATGGCGCAGGTGTTCGGGGTGATGGCGTTCTTCACCGCATTGATATCGCCGTAGGGCACGATCACGAAACCGGGGGTGAAGGGCCCGAACTTGCTGGTGCTGTCGGGATCGGTGCTGAAGCCCACGATGGAGATGGTGCGGCCGTGGAAATTGCCGTCGGCCACGATGATCTCGGCCTTGCCGTACTCGATGCCCTTCTTGTCGTAGCCCCACTTGCGCATGGCCTTGAGGGCGGTCTCCACAGCCTCGGCACCGCTGTTCATGAGCAGGGCCTTGTCGAAGCCCGTCAGCGTGCAGAGCTTCTCGAGGAGCGGGGGGAACTGGTCGTTGCGGAAGGCGCGGCTGGTGAGGGCCAGGGTCTTGATCTGTTTGATCATGGCCTCGCCGATCCGGGGGTGGTTGTGGCCCTGGTTCACGGCGGAATAGGCCGCGAGGAAGTCCATGTACTGCTTGCCGTCCACATCGGTGAGGAAGACGCCCTCGCCCTTCGTGCAGACCACATCCAGCGGGTGGTAGTTGTGGGCGCCAAACTTGTTTTCCTGATTGATCAGGGATTCGCTCGTGGTGGCGAGGGTGGCCATGGGACCTCCGGAGAATGGTGAAAGGGGGACAGAGAGAAAGGATCATTTTATTCCCTGGGGGCCGGATTGCCAGAAATTCGCGCATTCCATTGACAAAGTGTCACTCGCCCTTTCATCCCTGGATTCCCCCCGCCCGGCACCCCGAATGCCCCGCTGGGCGGATGCCCTGCGACAATGGAAGGAGACCTCTCTACCGTTTAAGGCCAGGAGATTCATATGAGCGACCAACCAGCCTCCCTCTTCGCGCCACCCCAGGCCCAGGAACCCCTTCCCCCCCCGGCGCCCGGCCTGCTGGACCAGATCGTAGGGGTCTTCACCGAGCCCAAGGCCCTCTTCACCCGCCTGAGAGCCCGGCCCACCTGGATTCCGGCCCTCCTTGCGACCCTCGTCGTGAGCCTGGTCGCCATGCTGATCTGGGCCTCGAAGGTGGATATGGCGGAAGCCACACGGCACCAGCTGGAGCGGTCCCAGGAGGTGTTCCACGTGAACATCCCCGAGCAGGCCATGGAGGACGCCATCTCCAAGGCCGAGGGGAAGAAGCCCTGGGTCTCTGCCGTTTCCACCAGCGTCCTGGCCACCCCCTTGGTCTACCTCATCGTGGCCCTGATCGTCTGGGGCTGCGCTTCCATGGGCACGGAAGAGGGTGAGGATTCCCCCACCTTCGGACAATCCTTCTCGGTCACCTGCGTCCACTACCTCAGCACCCTGCCTGCCATGTTGCTGGCAGGCATCATCGCCCTGGTCCGTCCCGTGGGAGGCGCCAACATCCAGCAGCTCATGCCCACCGCATTGAGCTTCTACCTGCGGCCCGAGGCCGCCGTCACCCGCGGGCTGATCGCCCTGGTGGATCCCCTCTGGATCTTCTCCTTCTTCGTGCTTGCCATCGGCATGCGGCACACGCTCAAGGCCAAGACCTGGGCTGTGGGCCTCTGTCTCGGGATCTTCGGCGTCTTTGGCGCAGGTCTCCACATCCTTGGGGGCCTCTTCCAGTGACGCGCAATTCCAAATTCGCATTGATCGGCGGTCTTGGCTTGGCCCTGCTGGTGGTGCTTGGCATGGCCTTCGGCGGTTCCCGGGACGAGGAAAGCGCCTTTTCCTGGGACGCCATCTCCAGGGGCGACATCCGGGAAACCATCAGCGCCAGCGGCGAGATCCGCGCCAAAACCCAGATCAACATCGGCACCTCCGTGGCGGGAGAGATCAAGGCCATCCACGTGAAGGACGGCCAGAACGTGAAGGCGGGCGATCTGCTCGTCACCATCGATCAGGAGCGCCTCCGCCAGGCCGAGATCCAGGCCACTGCGGCCCTCGACGCGGCCCGCCAGGATGCCTCCCGCCTGGAAGCGGCCATGCGCCGCGCCGTGGACAGCTTTCCCCGTTATGAGGCGCTGCGCCGGGACGGCCTCATGTCCGACGAGGATTTCCGCCAGCAGAAGCTCGCCAAGGAGAGCACTGTCCTGTCCTACAACAGCGCCCGGGCCAATGTGGCCCAGAGCGAAGCCAACCTGAAGGCCATGCGGGACGGCCTCTCCAAGGCCACCCTGCGCGCGCCCATCGCGGGCCGGGTCACGAGCCTGAAAGCCGAAATGGGCGAGACGGCGATTCCTGGCATGAGCAACCTGCCGGGCGCCACCCTCATGATCATCTCCGACATGAGCGAGATGCAGGCGGAGATCAAGGTCAACGAAAGCGAAGTGGTGCGCACCCAGGTGGGCCAGAGCGCCCAGGTGTCGGTGGAGTCCCTGCCGGGTACCGTGTTCCAGGGCACCGTCATCGAGGTGGCCACGGGCACGGAGAAGACGGGCACGGACGCCAACCTCTACAAGGTGAAGGTCGTCCTGCGGGGCGCCGCGGAGGAGCTGGACAAGCTGCGCCCAGGCATGAGCGCCCGGGCCGTCATCCTCACCCAGGAGGTGAAGGGTGCCTTGCGCGTGCCCCTCCAGGCCGTGCTCGAACGCGAGGGCAGTCTCGAAGAGGCCCAGAAGCAGGGTCTTCTCGCCCCGGCCAATCGCAACATCGTCATGCTCTACAAGGATGGCAAGGCCGTCGAGAAGGAGGTCAAGGTCGGCATCGCCAATACCCAGTTCTTCGAACTGAAGGGCGGCCTGACCGAAGGCGAGAAGGTCCTCACCGGGCCCATCCGCAAGCTCAAGGAGCTGAAGGACAAAGCCACGGTGACCCTGCGCAAGCGCTCCGACACCGAACAGTTGAAAGAGAAGAAACCCTGATGGATGTCCGCGAGCCCCTCTCCGCCGCCGTTCGCGCCCTCAAGGCCAACAAGATGCGGTCGGCCCTCACCACGCTGGGAATCATCATCGGCGTGGCGGCCGTCATCGTGGTGGTGAGCCTCGTCCAGGGGCTCAAGACCAGCGTGCTCAAACAAGTGGAGAAGGCCGGAAGCCAGACCATCTTCATCCGCCCGGTCATGCCCGGCGACATGCCCTTCGCCGAGCTCACCAAGATCAAGAACAAGGACCTGACCCTGGAGAACATGCGGGCCCTGGCCCACGCCGTGCCCCAGATCACCCAGGTGACGCCCATCTTCTTCAACGGCGCTGAAGTGAAGGCGAACGGGCGCAGCGCCAACGTCAACCTCATCATGACCGACGAGAGCTACCTGGAACTGAACAGCATCAACCTGTCGGCGGGCCGCAATTTCGTGCCCTCGGACCTGCGCCTCGGCAACAAGGTCGCCGTCATCGGCTCCAGGGTCATCGAGAAGCTGGGAATGAAGGGCAATCCCATCGGCCAGATCCTCACCACGCCGACGCTCAGCCTGGAAGTGGTCGGCGTGCTTGAGGAACAGGGCGCCCAGCTGGGCAACGATCCCGACCAGAACATTCTCATCCCCCTCACCACGGGCATGGCCCAGCTGTCCGAGGACCAGCGGCGGCGCCTCTTCTTCCAGGCGCGCATCGATCCCCGGCTCACCGCCGACGACGGGGCCGACCTGGTGGAGGACGCCCTGCGCCGCATCAAGGGCCTGCGCGGCAAGGAACTCAGCGGCTTCAAGGTGTTCAGCCCCAAGCAGATCACGGGCATCATCAGCGGCATCACCGGAACCATCACCGCCGTGGCGGGCGGCATGGTCTCCATCGCCCTGCTGGTGGGCGGCATCGGCATCATGAACATCATGCTGGTGAGCGTCACCGAGCGCACCCGCGAGATCGGCGTGCGCAAGGCCGTGGGCGCCAAGCGCCGGGATGTGCTGCTCCAGTTCCTCATCGAGGCCGCCTTCCTCTGCATCATGGGCGGCGCCATCGGCGTGGGCCTGGGCTACATCCTCGGGGCCATCCTCGGCAAGGCCCTGCTGAACACCATGGGCTCGGTGCCCCTCTGGGCCCTCGTCAGCGCCCTGGGCGTGCCCGCCGTCATCGGGCTCGTGTTCGGACTCTACCCCGCCGCCAAGGCCAGCAAGCTGGATCCCATCGAGGCGCTGCGCTACGAGTAGCCCTGCCGATCACGTTTTCACACCGACCGGTGGAAGTCTTTTGAGAAACATCACGGAAGTATCACAAAATCGTTAAATTTTTTCATATCCACGAAATTTCGTGACCCCCGTCCGGTATCACTCCCCCCACACTTGGGAGATTGACCCGTCCATGGCTTCTGCTCCTGCCCTGGGCATTGCTCTGGGTGGACTATGAAACGCAGGAACTGGTGGTACGTCGCTGGAGCCGGAGTGATTCTGGCAGGCGTCGGTGGCTGGGGGCTGTTCGGGCGAACCAGCGAAACAGAGACGCTCTACACCGTCGAGACCGTCAAGCGCCAGGATCTCAAGGAGAGCGTCACCGCCAACGGCGAAATCCAGGCCCTCAGCCGGGTGAATGTCGGCACCACCGTCACCGGCGAAATCAAAGTCATCCATGTGAAGGATGGCCAGATGGTGAAGGCGGGCGATCTGCTCGTCACCCTCGACCAGGAGCGGTTCAAGCAGGATCTCAACCATTCGGAGCTGGCCCTTCGCATGGCCCATCAGGATCAGGAGAATGCCGAGGCCACCTTCCGGAAACAGCTCAGCAGCTTCCAGCGGCAACAGGCGCTCTTCGACCAGGGCCTCATTTCAGTGGATCAGTTCCAGGAGATCAAGCTCGCAAGGGACAACGCCGACATCAACCTCCAGCGCGCCAAGGTGGCCGTCCAGCAGGCCCAGTCCCAGGTAGCCCTGGCCCAGGATGCCCTCGGCAAAACAGTTCTCAGGGCCCCCATGGCCGGGCGGATCACCGGCTTGAAGGCCGAAAAGGGTGAAACGGCCATCGCCGGCCAGACGAATATCGCCGGCGCGGTACTGATGGTCATTTCCGACATGTCGGAACTGATCGCGGAATCGAAGATCAGCGAACTGGAGGTGGCCAAGCTAAGGCTCGGGCAGCCCTCGGAAATCCAGGTGGATGCCATCCCGGGCATGGTCTTCCAGGGTCGCGTGCTCAATGTGGCCACCAGCGCCGACCGGGGATCGAACCTGGCTTCCAGCAACAGCAATCAGGAGGCGCAGAACTACAAGGTCCGCGTTCAGATCACGGGAAGCCGCGAGGATCTGGATCGCCTCAGGCCCGGCATGAGCGCCCGTGTGGCCGTGCTTGCCCACGAGGTGAAGCAGGTGGTGACGGTACCGCTTCAGGCCATTCTCGAGCGGGAAGACCGAAGCGGGGGTCTGGGTCTCATGGCCCGAAGCCGCAGCATGGTCTACGTGCTCAAGGGGGACACTGTGGAAGAGCGCATCCTCCGGCTTGGGGCCAGCACCCGCCGCGCGGCGGAAGTGCTCGATGGCGTGAAGGAAGGTGAGGAGATCATCAATGGCCCACCAAAGGGCCTCAGCTCCCTGGCCCAGGGCAAGAAAATCAAGCTGGCCAAGACCACGGCACCCGCCGGGGCCAGGAAGTGAAGCCCTGGTCGGGTCCCGCCCGCGAACAGCTCCATGCGGCTCTGGGCAGCATCTGGGCCCACCGGATGCGGTCCGTGTTGACCACCCTGGGCATCATCATCGGGGTGGCCTCGGTCATCACCGTGGTTAACCTCACCAAGAGCCTCGAAGCCCGCATCATGGCGGATGTGAACAAGGAGGGCAGCCTCACCTTCTTCCTCAGCCCCGGCATGTCCCAGCAAGCCTGGCGCCAGGGTAAAAAAATCCGGCGCCAGCCCGTGAACGATGAAACGATCCGCGATCTGAAAGAGATGGTGCCCGAATTGCGCACGGCCTCACCAGATACCTACCTCTGGGGCCGGAACGTAGCCAAGGCCGGGGATGTCACGCGGCGGATCTTCATCCACGCCATCGGGGAGGAGGGTCTCGATCTGGCCAACCTGGAACTGGCCGAAGGGCGCGCCTTTACGATCACGGACCGGAGCACCAGGGCCCCGGTGGTGATCCTCGGCTCCAAGATCGCGACCGAGCTGGGCCTTGAGCATGGGGTGGACCGCACCTTCACCATCAACGGCCAGACTGCCGAGGTGATCGGCATCCTGAAGAAGCAGGGGGACATCCCCATGGTTCCGCAGGATGACGAAGCCGTCTGGGGCACCGACAACGAGGTCTTCGTCCCCTTCGGGAGCTTCAAGGAACTGATGCAACCCTGGGTCCTGGACAACATCAGCTATCGCCTCCAGATGGACCCCACTCTGAATCTTCCGGAGGCGGAAGAACTCCTCAGGAGCAGCCTCCGGCGGTCCCGGGGTCTTCGGGGCGACGATCCGGACAATTTCGACCTCACGACCAACAAGAAGCAGGTGGAGATGGTCGAAAAGATCACCGGAAGCCTCATGCTCGCGGCGGGAGGCATGGTTTCCATCAGCCTGCTCGTGGGTGGCATCGGCGTCATGAACATCATGCTGGTGAGCGTCACCGAGCGCACCCGGGAGATCGGCATCCGGAAAGCGCTGGGCGCCAGACGCAAAAACATCCTCATGCAGTTTCTCATCGAGGCGATGCTGCTCTGCCTCGTGGGCGGCGTCATCGGCCTGACCCTGGGTCTCGGCCTCGGCGGCATCCTGAGCCAGGCTCTCCTCAAGCACATCGGCAGTGTGCCCTCCTGGGCCATCGGAGCGGCCTTCTTGGTGCCTGCCACCGTGGGCCTGACCTTCGGCCTGTACCCCGCCGCCAAGGCCAGCAAGCTGGATCCCATCGAGGCGCTGCGCTACGAGTAGCTCCGCGCCTCTGGATCCCGCGGCTCCGCCGACTACCCCCAGATCGGACGCGCCACGGGCGCGCCCTCCCGCTCGACTTCGTCTCGCGGATGGGGCCCTGAACTACCCCCAGATCGGACGCGCCACAGGCGCGTCCTCCCGCTCGACTTCGTCTCGCGGATGGGGCCCCGTCCCATCGAGGCGCTGCGCTAGGAGTAGACGCTCAACTCACTTGAAATTGGCCACCGTCTTGGAGATGTCCGCCAGGCATTCACGGATCAGCTTCATGGCGCGGAGCCCGGGCACGGGGGCCTTGTCCAGGCCGTTCTGGCGGCACAGGAGGTCATCGGCCTCATTGAATTTCGCCAAGTTCGCCTTGAGGTCGGCGGCCTGTTCCTCGACGAGGGAGGCCAGCTTCGGGGCCACGGCCTGCACCGCCCGCTGCCGGTCCTCGGGGCTCGCGCTCATGGAGGAGGAGTAATCCCGGCCCGAGGGTTTGCTCAGCTCGGCGTACTCCTGGTTGATGGCCTGGTAGCGGCCCTTGTACTTGCTCTGCATCGCCTGGATGTCCTTCTCGATGGCCTGGAGGCGCTGGATGTCCTGGGCTTTCGGCATGTTCTGGGGTGGCTGGAATTTCCCCGGATTGGCGCGGGCCTGGGCCGCCATCTGGTTGCCGTAAGAAGCCGCCCAGGCCCGCTTTTCCTCGGGGCTCATGGCCTTGAGCTGCTCGTAGCTGGGCGCTCCGGGGCCGAGCTGGGCCTGCAGCATCTGGTTGGCCGCGGCCTGCCGTTCCTCTTTCGTCAGCTTCTTCTTCCCGCTGGCGACCTCGGGCGGAACCCCCATGCTGGCGGCCATCTTCTGGCCACCCTGCTTGACGGCCGCCTCCATGCGCTGATCCATGGCCTTCAGGGCGGTATCCATCCGGTCCAGCTTCCCCTGCAGCTCGGTGCGGAAGAGATCGGGACCGTCCCCCCCGGCGGGGCGGTAGTTCTTGATGGCCGAGGGCTTCGGCAGCAGGCCCAGGAACTGCTCGGGGGTATTCGTCTGAGCCTCCAGCCGGAGGCAAGGCAGGAGCAGGAATGCGGCGAGGCAGGCTTTGTTCATGACCGACTCCGGAATGGATAGTCTGGATGGTACGCACCAGCCCTGCCCGCCACAAGACCTCACGTCCATGGAATCGGCATGAAATCCAAGCGAATCAGACTCCTTGCAGGTAAAGAACCAGGGTCTGTCGCTACGGGTCCCGATTTTTCTTGTCTCGACATGAGAGTCTGGCTCCTGCTCCTGGTCTGTGCCGCCTACGCCAACACCCTCCTCGCGGGTTTCCAGTTCGACGATTTCCGTGTGATCGCGGGCAACCCCGCCGTGCACCGCCTCCGGTCCTGGTGGCTGGCCGCGCCCCATGGCATCCGCCCCCTGCTGAGCCTGAGCTATGCCTTGAACTGGAGCCTGGCACCCTACCCCGTTTCCTTTCACCTGGTGAACGGACTCATCCATGCGATGAATGTGCTGCTGGTGCACCGGCTGGCGTGTCGGCACCTCGGACCCGGCCCCGGGTCCTTCTTCGCCGCCGCCCTCTTCGCGCTCCATCCCGTGCAGACCGAGGCGGTCTCCTACGTCTGCGGCCGGTCCGTCTCCCTTGGGGCCATGGGCTGCCTCCTCGCCATCGAAAGCCGGGAGTGGCCCAGAACCGGTTGGATCCTGTCGCCCCTCTTCTTTCTGGCAGCACTGCTGGTGCGCGAAACGGCCCTCGTCCTGCCGCTGGCGCTCCTGCTCTGGGACCGGCTCGGCGGCCGCAGCTGGGCTGAGAGTTGGCGCAGGGTGGTGCCCCACGCCATCCTGGCCGCGGCGGCGGCGGCCGTGCCCTTCCTGCAGGGTGGCTACCGCCAGTTCTTCGAGAGCTCCCTTGGCCTCCGGCCGGTCCTGGCCAATCTCTGCACCCAGGTGGAGGGGCTGGGCTACCTGGCCTCGAGGCTGGTCCTGCCCTGGCGCTTGAATATCGATCCGGATCTACGGCCGCTCCAGCAGGCGGACGGCTGGCATCTGCTCGGCGTCCTTCTCCTTCTCGCCCTGGGGGTGGCGGCCCTGCTCCGCTTCCGACCCGGGCGCGCGGACTGGGCCTTCGCCATCCTCTGGTGCCTGCTGTGGCTGCTCCCCACCAATTCGGTCTTTCCGCGCCGGGATGTGGCCAGTGAGCGGCACCTCTACCTGGCGATCACAGGGTTCTGCCTGATGGCGGGAGGTCTGGTGGATGGAGTCCTGGCGCGGTTCCCCGTTCAGCGTAAACCCGCCCTCCTGTCAGCGCTGGCCCTCATCCTCGCCCTGGGCGGCATGACCGTGATGCGGAACCGCGCCTACACCACCGAGGTCACCCTCTGGGAAGACACCATCCGGAAGTCGCCCTACAAGGCCCGCCCGCACAACAACCTGGGCTATGCCTACGAGCGCGAGGGCCGCGCGATTGAGGCCAGGCGCGAATACCAGCGGGCCCTGGACCTCGATCCACATTACGATCTGGCCCGCCGCAACCTCCAGCGTCTGGCGCCTTGACATTCACGACCCACCGGCCTGCAATGAGGACACCCTTTGGAACCGAGGTCCCCATGTGCATGCGCCTGCAGGCTCTTCTGCGATGCTTCGGCCTTGTGGCCCTGCTTGGAAGCATCGCCTCAGCCCAGGACTTCTCCGCCAACTGCAAGGGACCGGGGGAATCCACCACCACGATCATGGACGGCAAATACAAGGGCACCTGGAAGATCAGCGTGACCTTCCGGCAGACCGTGGGCGGGGCCGAGCTCTCGCAGACCATCACGGGCGATGGGGAGTTCACCCTCAAGGTGGATCGCGGCGGATCCGGCGGCGGCTCCAGCCTGGAAGGCAAGATGACCACGAAAACCCAGGCCAGCTGGAACCCCCTCGGCGCCACAGCCGATCAGCACCTGGCCGGCCAGGCGGATCTCGCCCTGGACGGCGACATCCAGCCGAGCGAATTCCGCACCAAGTCCAGCCATTCAACCTCGGGCTCGGTGCATGTCACCGCCATGGGAAAGAGCGCGTCCCAGGGCCAATCCTTCAGCGACACCGTGGATCTGGTCTTCCTCGCGGACCGCGGCGATTGTGACGGCGCCTCCGGCCACCTCACCAGCGAGTCGCTGCAGGGGATGATCTCGTCCATGGAAGGCGCCGGGTATGCCGTGGAGCGGCCCTCCTGGACCTGGGAGATGACGCGGGAAAAGGAGGCCGGCGATCCCATCCAGAAATTCAAGGATGAGCTGGAGAAGAAGGCCCCCCAGGGCATCGTGCGCACCCGGGAAGTGGAAGCCCGGCGCCTCGGAAAGCTGGCCGAGCGCATCCGCAACGACGAGCCGGAAAGCATCCGCGAGTGCCTCTGGAGCCTGTGGGTGGCCCATGTGATCGGTCAGTACGAGGCCTGGGCGGCGGAAGACGCCAAAAGTCTCACCGGCTACAAAGGCGACTGGTCGGGCCTCCAGGAACGGATCCGCCGGGCCCTCGACACCGACCGCGCCCTCTGCCTCATGGGACGGGACACCTGCGCCAGCAGCACCCATCAGCAGCTCTGGAACGCCATCCAGAGCGCCCTGTCCGCCTACCTCACCCGCATGGCCGAAGGATCCGCCTCCCAGGCCCACCTGCTGGATGTGCTCAAATCCGCCCAGCTGCTGGGCGCCGTCTCGCCAGCCTTGGAGGAACAGACCTGGGCGGCCATCCAGGCCCAGGCGAAAGAAATGGCCGACCTCACCTACGCCAACTTCCTGGCCGCCGTGCAAGGCGCCCGATCCGCCAAGCGCGATCCCGCCACCGACTCCACCGTGCAAGGCGCCGCGCAGCACGCCATCGCCGCCGAAAAGGCCGCCAACCTGGTGGGCGTGGAAGTGCACCAGAGCGTGGGACTGGCCGCCTCGCTGGGACTCGTCTGAACGGATCGGCGCGGTCTTGGGTAAACTGGTCGTCCGTCTCGACCGGAGAAAACATGACCAAACTCGTCCGCATTGCCAATGGGCAAGGTTTCTGGGGGGATAGCATCGACGCCCCCGTCCGGCTGGTGGAAGCCGGTGGCATCGATTACCTGACGCTGGATTACCTTGCGGAAGTGACGCTGTCCATCATGCAGAAGCAGCGCCGCAAGGATCCCAACCTGGGCTACGCCACGGATTTCGTGGACCTCATGAAGCGGGTGCTGCCCCAGCTCAAGAGCAAGGGCATCCGGGTGGTGGCCAATGCCGGGGGCGTGAACCCCGAGGCCTGCCGGGCCGCCGTGCTGGAAGTGGCCAGGAAGCTGGGCGTCACCGGCCTGAAGATCGCCACGGTGACCGGCGATGATGTGCTGGCGCGGCTCCCCGAGTTCAAGGAGAAGGGCCTGAAGCTGGCCAACATGGATACGGGGGAGGGCCTCTTCGACAGCCCCCGGGACATCCTCAGCGCCAACGTGTACCTGCAGACCCAGGCCATGGTGGACGCCCTCGACACCGGCGCGGACATCGTCCTCACGGGCCGCTGCACGGACCCGGGCCTCACCCTGGCGCCCCTCATCCACGAGTTCAAATGGGCCGCCGACGACTGGAACCGCCTGGCCGCGGGCACCATCGCAGGCCACATCCTCGAGTGCGGCGCCCAGTGCACCGGCGGGAATTTCAGCCGCTGGTGGGAGGTGCCCGAATTGTGGAACGTGGGCTACCCCATCGCG
>DATEZS010000054.1:0-13224 GCA_035255365.1 Geothrix sp. | reverse complement strand
CCGACAAACCCCGTCTTGCGAGGTAAGCTGGAGGCTCCCTCCGGAGTCCCCATGCGCGTGCTGCCGTTCCTCCTGGCCACGGTCCCTTTTTTCGCCCAGGCGGCGCCCCCCGTGCCGGAGGCGCCCCTTCGCGCCCACCTGACCTTCCTGGCGGATGATCTGCTGGAGGGCCGCGGCACCGGGCAGCGGGGGGCCGAGCTGACCGTGCGCTACCTGGAGACCCAGCTGCAGGCCCTGGGCCTGAAGCCCGTCCAGGGGACCTCGTACCGGCAGGCCGTCTCCCTGCTGGGACTCCGCACCCTCCCCGAGCGCAGCGTCCTCAGCTTCATGGGCGGCGGGGCCTGCGCCACGCCCGCCTTCGGCCCGGCCATCGTCTACGGTTCGGGTGTCGCCCGGGCCGAGCAGGCCTTCGATGCGCCGGTGGTTTTCGCGGGCTTCGGCATCCAGTCGCCCGCGGACCGCTGGGACGACTTCAAGGGCGTGGATCTGAAGGGCAAGGTCCTGCTGGTGCTCGTGAACGAGCCCGCCCCCACCCTTGAAGAACCGGGGCGGTTCGAGGGCCCCGACCTCAGCTACTTCGGTCGCTGGACCTACAAGTTCGAGGAGGCCGCCCGCCAGGGGGCTGCCGGGATCCTGCTGATCCACACCACCGCCTCCGCCAGCTACGGGTGGCGGGTGGTTCAGAACGGCTGGGACGGCGAGCGCTTCCAGCTGGCCAAGGACGCCCCGGGCACACCCATCCAGGGTTGGGTGACGGAAGAACTGGCCCGGTCCCTGGTGAAGCGGGGCGGCCAGGACCTGGACGTCCTCCGCGCCCAGGCCCAGCGCCGGGACTTCCGCCCCGTGCCCCTGGACCTGCAGCTCAAGGGCACCCTGCGCAGCGCCGTGCGCACCGTGGAGCAGTTCAACGTGGCGGGTGTGGTGCCGGGCACCGATCCCACCCTCAAGGACGAACTGGTGATCTACAGCGCCCACTGGGACCACCTGGGGAAGGGCGCGGCGCCGGCCCCCGACAGCCACGGGGACAGCATCTACAACGGCGCGGTGGACAACGCCTCGGGCTGTGCCGCCCTGCTGGCCATGGCCCAGGTGGCCATCCACACCCCCGCGAAACGCAGCCAGATGTTCCTCTTCGTATGCGGCGAGGAGCAGGGCCTCCTCGGTTCCAAGGCCTATGCCGCGGAGCCCCTGTGGCCCCTGGCCGGGACCTCGGCGGACCTCAACCTGGACAGCCTCAACTTCGTGGCCCCCACCCGGGACATCGGCCTGCCCTTCGCCAATCGCAGCACCCTGGGAGACCTGGGGGTCGCCCTGGCGAAAGCCTTGGGCTTGGCGGTGGCCCCCTCCAGGCCCGATACCGCCGGCGGCTATTACCGCTCGGACCACTACAGCTTCGTCCAGGCGGGCGTGCCCGCTCTCTCCGTCGGTGGCGGCCACGACTACCTCGGCGCCGACCAGCCCGCGCTGAAGGCCAAGGCCGCGGCCATGGGCCAGCGCTACCATCAGGTCACGGACGAGTACGACCCCACCTGGGACCTGCGCGGGATGGTGCAGCAGGCCCAGTTCACCTTCGACTTGGGTCAGCTCGTGGCCAACGCGACCGGCAAACAGACCTTCAAGAACGCCCGTTAGGGGCCGACACCGCGAAGCCCTGGAAGCCCTCGCCCTCCCAGGTCAGGGGGTGGGGCCGGAAGAAGGCCGTGCGATCCCCTGAAGCAACCGCCGGGGACCCCCAAGCGGCTGGCCAGACGGGGGCGGGCACCAGATCGGGCCGGGCCTGGGCCAGCCAGTCGCGATGGGCCGCGCCTTCCTCCGGGAGCCAGGAGCAAACGGCGTAGATGAGGAGCCCCCCGGGGGCCAGACGGCTCGCAGCCGCGGTGAGCAGGCGCCGCTGCAGCCCCGTGAGGCGGGGCAAATCGTCGTGGGCCAGCCAGGGCCACTCGGGGTGCTTCTGGATGGTGCCGCTGCCGCTGCAGGGGGCGTCCAGCAGGATGAGGTCGAAGGCGGTCTCGTTGCGCTCCAGCCACTCGGCGGCGTCCGCCTGGATCACCTGGGCCTCGATGCCCCGCTGCTGGAGGGTCTGGCGCAGGCGAGTGGCGCGTTTGGAATGCACCTCCAGGGCCGTGAGGGCCGCGCCGGGATGACGCAGCGCCAACGTGGTGGTCTTGCCGCCGGGAGCCGCGCAGGCATCCAGGATGCGGGTCACGGGCCGATCCCAGACATAGGACAGCAGCGCCTGGGAACTGCGGTCCTGCACCATGCCATGACCCGCCTCCAGCCAGGGGCGCGGGAAGGGGGCCCCTTCCACGGGCAGCAGGCAGCCTGGCAGCGCGGGATCCGGGGCCAAGCCCTCGGGGACGGCTCCCGTCAGCAGGCGGAATGCGGGATGGGGCGGCTGCTGGAGGCGGCTCCAGAGAACTTCCAGCCCTTCAGCGGAGGCAGCGTGGGGTGTCAGGGCCGCTTTGAGGGCGCGTTCCGTGGCGGGGGAGCGATCCAGGGAAGCCGGGAAAGCCTCCAGTTCCGCCGCCAGGGCTGAGCGATCCTTGGCGGCGCGGCGCAGGATGGCGTTGACGAGGCCCTTGTGGGGTACGAAGCCCAACTCGCGGCTGGCGGCCAGCTCCACGGATTCGTTCACGGCGGCGTGATCGCTGACGCCCGGCAGCCAGGCCAACTGCACCAGGCCCATGGCCAGGGCCACCTGGGTGCCGAGAGGCACGCCCCGGTCCGGGTCCTTCAGCTTGGGTTTCACCCAGGCCTGGATGCGGCCCCAGCGGCGCAGGCAGGGCCCGAGCAGGGCCTGGGCCAGGTGGGCGTCCTCGCCCAGCTCGCGATCCCAGAAGTCGGGCACGCGGCCCTTCTCCCCGAAGACTTCGTGCAAGGCGTGGGCGACATGGATGCGGGCGGGCGTGGGCATGGGGCTCGATTCACAAAGAAAAGCGGATCCCCAGATTCACACAGATCCGGGTCCCCGGGCGCGGCCGGAATCACAGCTCCTTCAGGATCTCCGCCTTCTTGGCCTCGTATTCCTTCTTGTCCAGGAGGCCCTTCTTGTAGAGCTCCTGAAGCTTCTGGAGACGGGCTTCGGGACTGGCCTTGGCGGGCTCAGCCTTGGGTTCGGGCTGGGTATCGGGGTGAGGGGCTGGCCTGGGCTCGGGGCGCGGCGCGGATTCGGATTGGCTTTCGGCCCGACGCAGGGCCTCCTGGAGCTGGATGGCTTGCTGGCATTCCTGCAGCGAGGTCTGGAAGATGCTGGCGTCCGGTTGCATGTCCAGGGCCGCCCGCAGAGAAGGCAGCGCATCCTCGTAGTAGCCCTGGATGAAGCGGATGATGCCCACGTTGTAGTAGGCGCGGGGATAGTACTTGGGCTTCCGGCCCTTGTCCTGCTTCGACTGCTCCAACCCGGCCAGGGCCAAGTCCAGGGCCCCGCGGGTATCCCCCGCCTTCAGGCGCTGGTAGGCCTTGTCCATGCCGAAGACCTCGTCATCGAAGAAGGTCAGCTTGCGCACCTCGCTCCAGGACACGAGCATGCGCAGCACCTTGCCCTTGGCGGTTTCATAGGCCAGGCGGCGCACCTCCGAATCCCGAGGGTACGCGGGGAAGCCTTCGTAGGAGGTGTTGCTGAGGCTGGGGGCGTCCTCCAGGCGCTGGGCGCCGAACACCCGGCCCGTGCTGAGATCCACCACCTGCACCGTGGCGCTGAAATCGAGGCTGGTGATGCTGGTCCGCTTGAGGCGGATGACGTCCTGCTTGGTCTTGTCGTCCCGGACTTTTTCTTCTTTGGTGGATTGATTGCGGCTCAGGTCCGAGCGGTTCACGTTCACGATCACCAGGGCGCTGGGACCCAGCAGCTTGCCCAGCTTGGCGATGGTGGCGGGTTCCACGAACCCGCTGGCGCCGAGTTCCTGCTCCTTCAGCACCGCGTCCAGGTGAGCGCGGTCCACCACCTCGAGCTGACGGCTCTGCACCAGATCCGCCGTGAGCACGTCCACCAGTTCCCGGGAATTGAAATCCCGGGTGGGGGCGAAGGCCAGGCGCTTGATGGTGAGGCCCAGGCCTGGCGGATGGACCAGGGTGACCTCCACCTTGGGATTGGCCAACTCGCTCCAGAACTGGGCCTGCACGGGCATCGTCAGCATCGCCAGGGTCGCGGGAATGAGCAGGCGCATGGGTACTCCGGGATGGGCCATCCAGGCTAGCATGCGGCGTTTGCTGAGCGTGTCCGGGGACCACGAGTGCAAGAGGCCACTCAATCATTCGCCGTCATTTTTTTGACTTGACCTCTACCCCCCTGCATCTAGGCTAATTCCAACAAGGAACCCATGACGCAACTGCCACGACTTCATTGGTCCACCCTCGGGGACGATACCGGGGGGCTGGAACATCGCTGGGCAGGATTGTGGGATGTGTCGGTGGATCGGGGGGCCGCTCCGGCCCTGGCGCCCCGGGATGTGGATCTGTGGGTGATCAGCGCCAAGGGCGCCTGGCCGCCGCCGGAGTTGAATCGCATGATGGCCGAAGTGGCGGCCCTGCCCATCCTGCTGGGCCTGAAGGCGGACTCGGCGCCCATGGATCCCAAGGCCCTGGCGGAGTGGGGTTCCCTGGGCTCCGTGCGCTGGGGCGTGCTGGGGCCGGAACCGCCCATGCCCGGCTTGCGCCCCCGTTCGGGCACCACCACGCAGTTGAGCGCGTCCCAGGCCCTGGCCTTCGGCCTCGTGGGCACCAGCCCCGCCATGATGGAGGTGCTGGCCAGGGCCCGCGCCGCGGCGGCGACCCGGGCCACGGTGCTGCTGCTGGGGGAGAGCGGCACGGGCAAGGAGGTCATCGCCCGGGCCATTCACCGCATGAGCGCCGAGAATGCGGAAGCCTTCGTGGCCGTGCACTGCGGCGCCATCCCTGAGAACCTGCTGGAATCGGAGCTCTTCGGCTACAACAAGGGCGCCTTCACGGACGCCCGCAAGGATACGCCAGGCAAGTTCCGGGAAGCCCACGGCGGCACCATCTTCCTCGACGAAGTAGGCACCATGCCCCTGGGCGCCCAGGTGCGCCTGCTGCGGGTGCTGCAGGAGCGCGAGGTGCAGCCCCTGGGCGGCGGCTCGCCGGTGAAGGTGGATGTGCGCGTGGTGACGGCTTCCAATGTGGACCTCTGGAAGAAGGTGCAGGACGGCAGCTTCCGCGAGGACCTGTTCTACCGCCTCGAAGTGGTGCCCATCACCATGCCGCCCCTGCGCGCCCGGCGGGAGGAGATCCCCTTCCTGGCCCAGCACTTCCTGAACCGGAAAGCCCGGGAGCACCACCTGTACCCCAAGGCCCTCCATCCCTCCGTGGATCCCGTGCTCATGGCCATGCCCTGGCCCGGCAACGTGCGGCAGCTGGAAAACGCCATCGAGCGGGCCATCGTCCTGTCGGGCACGCGGCCCGTGCTCACCCGGGAGGATTTCGCCTTTCTGGCGGAGCGCATGCACGAGGCGCCGGCCCAGGAAGGGGTGGCGCGGGAGGAATACGCGCAGGTCATCCCGCCTCTCGCGGGCGCCACGCTGGAGTCCCCGACGGCCGGGACTTTCGGCATGGACCTGCCCCCGGAAGGCCTGGATCTCAATCAGGTGGTCTCGGACATGGAGAAGACCCTGATGCTCCAGAGCCTCGCCATCACCCGCGGCAACAAGAAGCGAGCGGCGGACCTGCTGGGCCTCAAGCGCACCACCTTCCTGGAAAAAATGAAGCGCCTGGACCTCGAGGAAGGCGAACCCGCCGCCAGCGAAGAGGAATAGGCCCGTAGCTCCGAAGCGGGGGGACGGCCTGTTAATCTGGCCCTATGACGACGACGCCTCATTTGCGCTGGAAGCTGGATGTCCCCGATGCCCAGGAAGAGGCGCTCTGCGCCTGGCTGGAGGACTCGGGTTCCAACGCCTTCTACCGCGAGGCGGATCCGCCGAGGGCCTGCTACGCCTACTTCCCGCCGGACCAGGTGCCGCCCCCAACCGAAGGGCTGAAGGCCTTTCCCGGGGTGGCCCTGCTGGAAGCCGAGGGTTTTGGCGATGAGGACTGGCTGGCCAAGAGCCGCGAGGGCTTTGGGGCCTTCGACGTGGGGCGCCGCTTCCATGTGCGGCCCCTCTGGGAGGAGATGGCCGGCCCCAGGGATCGCTTCGATCTGGTGGTGAATCCAGGTCTGGCCTTCGGGACCGGCGGCCACGAGACCACGCGACTCTGCATGGAGATGCTGGAGGAGCTCGCTGAAGCGGGCCGCTTGAAAGGCCCCGTGCTGGATATTGGCGCGGGCACGGGCATTCTCTCCCTGGTGGCGCACCTATTGGGCGGCGACGATCTCACGGCCTTCGACATCGATCCCGATTGCGGTCCGGCCATGGACGAATTGATCCAGCTGAACGGCCACCTGCTGAAGGGGGCCACCCCCTACCGCAGCTTCGTGGGCACCCTGGAGCATCCCCAGGTGCAGGGTCCCTACGCAGGACTGCTGGCCAACATCCTGCTGAACACCATCCAGGAGCTGCTGCCGCGCATGGCCGAGATCACCGCCCCTGGCGCCTGGCTCGTGGCCAGCGGCATCCTGGCCGAGTGCACCGATGAGGCCCTGGTGAGCCTCGCCGCCTACGGGTTCAAACCGCAGAAGGTGGTGAAGGAAGGCGAGTGGATCGCCATTCTGGCTGAGCGGGTGCCATGATCCCCGCGGACCGTCCCATCGGTGTCTTCGACTCCGGCATCGGGGGGCTGACGGTCATCCATGCCCTGCGCCAGCTCCTGCCCCAGGAGGAGCTGATCTATCTGGGCGATACGGCGCGGCTTCCCTACGGAACCAAGAGCCATCACACCATCGAGCGGTACACCCTGCAGATGGGGGAACTGCTCCAGCGCCACGACCCGAAGCTCATCGTCATCGCCTGCAACACCGCCAGCGCCCACGGCCTCCCGGCCTTGCAGGCCGTCAGTCCCTGCCCGGTCATCGGCGTGATCGAGCCCGGCGCCGAGGCCGCCGCTCTGCAGCCGGGCGCCGTCGGCATCATCGGCACCTTGGCCACCGTAAGCAGCGCCGCCTATGAGCTGGCCATCCATCGCCGCGACCCGGGCAGGATCATCCATAGCGTGGCCTGCCCGCTGCTGGTGCCCCTGGCCGAGGAAGGCTGGTTCGATGATCCGGTCACCGACAGCATCTGCCGCCGCTACCTCAATCAGCTGCCCTTCGAGGTGCGGACCGTGGTGCTGGGCTGCACGCACTACCCGACCTTGCTGCCCAGTCTGGAGCGGTGCCGCCCCGGCACCCACTGGATCGACAGCGGCCGGGTCACGGCGACGGCCGTGGATCGGCTGCTGCAGGGCCGCATCGGCTACCGCACCGCCAGCGCCCGGGGCGGCCTCCGGGTCCAGCTCACGGATGCGAGCTCCCGCTTGAAGGAAGTGGGAAGCCGCTTCCTGGACGAGGCCCTGGGCGAGATCGAGGTCGTGGAAATCTGAGGGGGGCCGCGGAAGTCATCGAGGTCTCCGCGTGCCATCTGGTATCCACTGGGACGAGGAAAATTCCTAGGCCTGGCCCGGGGGCTCGGTTCCCGGCAGCGTGAACACGATGGTGGTGCCCGCGCCCTCGGTGCTTTCGATGCGGATCTCGCCGCCGTGGCTGCGCACGATCTCGCGGCAGATGCTGAGGCCCAGGCCGGTGCCCTTCCCTTCGGCCTTGGTGGTGAACATGGGGCGGAACACCTGGGGCAGCAGGTCCTGGGGAATGCCTTGGCCCGAATCCTGAAAACGCAGTTCCCACCAGGGGACACCCGGCGTGATGTCCTCGGCGCGCTGAGCGGTGATGCGCACCTTCCCGCCGCCGGGCATGGCGTCCACGGCATTGTTCATGAGATTGATGAAGAGCTGCTCCATCTGCTTGCGGTCCACCTGGAGGGTGCAGTCCGCCGGCGCCTCGACTTCCACCGTCACCCCGTGGGCGGTCAGGGTGGGCGACCAGAGATGCTGGAGATCCGAGAACAGGCTGGCCAGGGCCTGGGGCGCCAGATGCAGCTGGGGCCGCCGGGTGAGGTCGAGCATGCGCCGCACGATATCGCCCACGCGGCGGATCTGGGCCTGGATGACGCCGAGCCGTTCCTTGGCCTTGTCGGGCAGGTCCTTCTGGGCCTCCAGCAGCTGCAGGTGGCCGTTCACCAGGTTCAGGGGCGTGCCCACTTCATGGGCGAAGGTGGCCGTGAGCTGGCCCGCGACCGCAAGCCGTTCCTGGCCTCCCAGTTCCTCCCGGAGCAGGGCGTTCCGTTCCGCCAGACGCTCCAGTTCGGCGTTCTTGGCCTGGAGCTCGGAAAGGGCCGCGTCGATGCGGTCCTGCAGGTTCGCGTTGAGGCCCCGGATCTCCCGGATGAGGGATTCCCGCTCCTCGCCCGCCCGGTCCAGCTTGGCCGCCATGTCGTTGAACCGGGTGGCGATGAGCCCCAGCTCGTCGCTTCGCTTCACCAGGATCCGGGCGCCGACCTCGCCCCGCTCCAGCTGCTGCATGGCCTCCACCGTGGCCTGGATGGGATCGCTGAGGAGCATCCGGAGGATGAGCCAGAGCAGGATGAATTCGCCCAGCAGCACGCCCGGGAGGATGCGGTAGGTTCGTTTGATGTTCTTGTCCCAGACCACTTCCCAGCGCTCGAGATCGCAGTAGGCGCGGATGAGCCCGATGGGAGGCGAGCCCGGCTTCCGGGAGCGGATGGGCAGGTAGACCTTCCAGGCCCGGCCCGCGGGAAGCAGGTCCACCAGCTCGGCCTGAGGCCCAGAAATGCTCAGGTAGGAACCGATCTCCGGGCCCCAGTCCACGGTGGCTTCGTCGCCCGAGGAGCGCACCAGCTCCACCTCGTCGCTCTTGCCGATGCGCTTGAACACGTCGATCTGGAAGACGCTGCGGTCGGGTCCGGCGATGCTTTCGAGCATCTGATCCAGCCAGTCCGGATCCTTGAAACCCGGGTCCCGGTCCAGGATGTCCATCTCCACGGTGGTGGCCGTCTCGATGGTGAGTTTCCGGGAGTAGGTTTCCAGTTCCCGGCCGCTGTTGCGGATGATGGAATAGGCCGTGGCCACCGTGAGCACGCTGGTCACCAGGCCCAGCATCAAGAAGAGCTTGGCGTGCAGGCTGCGGATCCAGACCAGGGGATGAAAACGGACGCGCCGGAAGGTCATGCGCTTGAATCTGCGAGGGGCGGCAGCCCGAGCGTCCGGCGCAGGGCGCCCGGCAGGTCGGCCACGGGCGCTTCCCGGACCAGGACGGTGAACCGCTCGAAGGCCGTGCGGCGATTCTCGGCAATGCAGCCGAGTAGATCCAGGACGCCGCCGCACAGGGTCGCGCGGTCCTCGTTCCGGAGGTGGGCCTCCTGGTCCCAAAGCCAGTTCTCCAGGGCCGCCAGATCGTGATGTGAGCCAAGGCAGGTCTGGAGATCGCGCAGGGGCAGCAGCAGGTCCACGGGAGATTCGGAGAAGGCGCCTTCCATGGCCTCCAGGGTGTAGCGCAGCTTCTTGATCTGGACCCGGCTCTTGTGCAGGGCGGCGGCGTCTTCCTGGCTCGCCAGGTCCCTGATCTCGCGCAGGACCGCCAGGCGCGGTTCCAGGGCCGTCCAGGCAGCGTCCTGGAGAGAAACGGCCTGGAAAGGATGGGGCAGGTTGGCCACCTTCAGCAGGCGGGGCAGGTCCCGGAGGCTCAGCTCGGCCAGATCCTTCTTCATCGCGCGGCGGGCCTTGGCGCGGGCCCGGTCCAGGCGGTCCTCGAGATGCTCCAGCGAGGCGGCCTGCAGGGGCGTGTTGGTGGTGTGGTGCAGGGCCTGCAGGGCGGCGCTGTGGACATCCAGCTCCCGGGTGGGCCCCAGGGCCGTCACCAGCTGTTTCAAGGTGCGGCGGTGGCCCTTGTGGCCGGCGTAGGCCTCGGCATCCACCAGATCCAGCACCGCACTCAGGCGCCGGGCGGAAACCCGCACCTGATGCAGGCCTTCGGCATCCGTTTCCCAGGCAGGCATCTCAAGCCGTTCCAGGAGGTGGGCCATCCTCACTTCGAGGGCCCGGTGCAACAGGATTGCCAGCTCGGCTGGGTGCATCCAAAGATTCTAGTCGGAAACTGAAAAGGCGAAAAAATATCGTAAACTGGAGCCACCATGGAACACATCCACATCAAAGGTGCCCGCGAGCACAACCTGAAGAACCTCGACCTCTCCCTGCCGCGCAACCAGCTGGTGGTGATCACGGGGCTCTCGGGCTCGGGCAAGTCCAGCATCGCCTTCGACACCCTCTACGCTGAAGGCCAGCGGCGCTATGTGGAAAGCCTCTCGGCCTACGCGCGGCAGTTTCTCGATCAAATGGAAAAGCCCGACGTGGACAGCATCGAAGGCCTGTCTCCGGCCATCTCCATCGAGCAGAAGACCACCAGCCGGAATCCCCGCTCCACGGTGGCCACGGTCACGGAGATCTACGACTACCTGCGCCTGCTCTTCGCCCGCACGGGCAAGCCCACCTGCGTGGCCTGCGGCAACCCCATCGCCAGCCAGACCATCCAGGAAATGGCCGATCAGATCCTGGCGAAGCCCGAGGGCACGAAGCTGCAGATCCTGGCCCCCGTGGTGCGGGGCCGCAAGGGCGAGTACAAGAAGCTGCTGCAGGACCTCATGAAGCGCGGCTACATCCGCGCCCGGGTCAACGGCCAGATGCTGGACCTCACCGAGGGCATCCCCGACCTGGACAAGCAGAAGAAGCACACCCTGGAGGTGGTCATCGACCGCCTGAAGGTGACGCCCGCCATCCAGTCCAGGCTGGCGGACAGCCTGGAGATCGCCTGCAACCTCGCCGAGGGATCGGCGCTGCTGGATGTGGACGGCACGGAGCAGCTTTTCTCAAGCAAGCTGGCCTGCAACAACCTGAAGTGCTCGAAGTTCGGCCTGGGCCTGCCGGAGCTGGAGCCCCGCTCCTTCTCCTTCAACAGTCCCTACGGCGCCTGCCCCACCTGCGACGGCCTGGGGTTCAAGCGCCAGTTCGCCGAAGAGTTGATCGTTCCCAATGCGAACCTCTCCATCAGCGAGGGAGCCATCCAGGCCAGCGGGTGGAAGAGCGTGAGCGAGGACGGCTGGCGCTCCCAGATGATGGATCAGCTGGCGCGCAAGCTGAAGTTCAGCCTGGACACGCCCTGGAAGAAGCTGCCCGCGGACGTCCGACGCCTCCTACTCCATGGCACCGACAAGGAGATGCGCTTCACCTACGAAAGCAAGCGCAACCGCTACGATTTTGTCCACCACTTCGAGGGCATCATCGGCAACCTCGAGCGCCGCTACCACGAGACCACCAGCGAGGAGATCCAGGGGGAGCTGGAGGAATCCATGCGCATCATTCCCTGCGAAGCCTGCGGAGGACAGCGTCTCAAGGCGGAGATCCTGGCCGTGTACGTGGGCGGGCAGAACATCGCCCAGGTGGTGGCCCAGAGCGTGCGGGATGCCCGGAAGTGGTTCGGGGATCTGGCCCTGGAAGGCAAGGACGCGGTCATCGCCGACAAGGTCCTGAAGGAGATCCGGGAGCGCCTGGGCTTCCTGGACAACGTGGGGCTCGGCTACCTCACCCTGGATCGCAGCGCGGCCACGCTGTCCGGCGGCGAGGGCCAGCGCATCCGCCTCGCCACCCAGATCGGCAGCAAGCTCCAGGGCGTGCTGTACGTGCTGGACGAGCCCAGCATCGGCCTCCACCAGCGGGACAACCTGCAGCTCATCCGGACCCTCAAGGAGATGCGGGATCTCGGGAATACCGTGCTGGTGGTGGAGCACGATCTGGAGACCATCCTGGCGGCGGACCACGTGGTGGACATGGGTCCCGGCGCCGGGGAACACGGCGGCTGGGTGGTGGCCCAGGGCACGCCCGCGGACATCGCGGCGACGGCGGGCTCCATCACCGGCGACTTCCTGTCCGGGCGGGATTCCATCCCCGTGCCCCGGGTGCGGCGCAAGGCCCAGCGCGGCCATCTGTCCGTGGTGGGCGCCGAGGAGAACAACCTCAAGAAGGTGGATGCGGACTTCCCCATCGGCCTCTTCACCTGCGTGACGGGCGTCTCCGGTTCCGGCAAGAGCACCCTGGTGAACGAGATCCTCTACAAGGCCCTCGCCAACCAGCTGCACCAAGGCGTCCACATCGTGGGCAAGCACAAGGCCATCAAGGGCCTCGAGGCCGTGGACAAGGTCATCGACATCGACCAGGCGCCCATCGGCCGCACGCCCCGCAGCAACCCCGCCACCTACTCGGGCCTGTTCACGCCCCTGCGGGAGCTGTTCGCCCAGCTGCCGGAGAGCAAGGCCAGGGGCTACGCGCCGGGCCGCTACAGCTTCAACGTGAAGGGGGGCCGCTGCGAGAAGTGCGAAGGCGACGGCGTCCTCAAGATCGAGATGCACTTCCTCCCGGATGTGTATGTCACCTGCGAGCAGTGCAAGGGCAAGCGCTACAACCGGGAGACGCTGGAGATCCACTACAAGGGCAAGAGCATCTCCGATGTCCTGAATCTCACCGTGGAGGAGGGGCTGCAGCTGTTCGCGCCCATTCCCGTCCTGGCCAACAAGCTGCAGACCCTCATGGATGTGGGGCTCGGCTACATCCGCCTGGGCCAGAGCGCCACAACGCTATCCGGCGGCGAAGCCCAGCGGGTGAAGCTCTCGAAGGAACTGAGCAAGCGCGCCACGGGCCGCACCGTCTACATCCTGGACGAGCCCACCACGGGTCTGCACCTCAAGGACATCCAGAAGCTGCTGGAGGTCATCAACCGCCTGGTGGAGACCGGCAACACCATCATCGTCATCGAGCACAACCTCGACGTCATCAAGACCGCGGACTGGATCCTCGACCTGGGCCCCGAAGGCGGCGGCGAAGGCGGCCGCGTCATCGCCGTGGGCACGCCTGAGGACATCGCCAAGCGGAAGACCAGCGTGACGGGGAAATTCCTGGCGCCATACCTCAAATAGCCGGAGCTACAGCCGCCACAGATATGAGGCTTTGAAGAACAGGCCCCTCTGCATGTCCATGAAGTGGTCGGAGGGTCGGTACAGGCCGTTGTCCCAGAGCTGTTTCTTGGCGAGGGTGCCGTAGCCGAGGTAGATGACGGTGCCGGGGATGTAGGTGTAGGAGGCCAGGAAATCGGTCAGCAATTGGCGCCGGTAGCCGTTGTATTCGGCGATGGCGCGCAGGAAGAAGGCGTGGTTGAACTGGTAGGTGATGCGGCAGCGG
>DATEZS010000053.1:0-70519 GCA_035255365.1 Geothrix sp. | reverse complement strand
TGCAGGATCCCGTTGCTCATGAGCATGCCTCGTGAACTGAGATGAACCTGATCCCCTTCCCAGGTGACGAGTCCCTCCTTGGCCAGGCCGCGAAGGCGCGCTTCCCAGGCGTCGCAGAGGGGCTGCAGGTTCAGGGCCTTGGCCTGGCACCGCAGCATGCTCCAGTCGATGCCGCGGTGGAGCCGCAGGCCCAGCAGGGGGATTTCACCGAGCATCTCGGCTGGACCCAGTTCCTGCCATTCGGCCTGGCCGCGACCTTCGCTCCAGGCGGGCAGAACGCTGCTCTCCGTCCAGCGGAAAGGTCCCATCTGCGAGGCGGCACTGGGGCCAAGGCCCAGGTAGGGCTGTCGTTCCCAGTACCTGGAGTTGTGGATGGATTCGGCGCCGGGCCGGGCGTAATTGCTGATCTCGTAGGGCGCGAGGCCCAGGCGCGGCAGTTCCTCCTGCAAGGCTTCAAAGGCGTTCGCGACCTCGTCCTCGGAAGGCAGGGCCAAGCGACCGGCATCGATCTCGGCGCGCAGTGGACAGGCCTTGTCCAAATCCAGGAGGTAGATGCTCATGTGCTCAATGCCGGTGCTTACCAGCGTTCGCGCGTCGGCGAGAACCTTGGGCAGCGATTGGCCGGGAATGCCCACCATGAGATCGGCGCTGCGGCGCTGGAAGCCCGCCTGGGCAGCCAAAGCCAGGCCTTCCAGAGCGGCGGCGGAATCGTGGATGCGGCCCAGCCGGGCGAGGAGCGCGTCATCGAGGGCCTGGACGCCGAGGCTGATGCGATCCCATCCCAGCGCTCGCGCCTGCCGGAGCCAGTCCAGGTCGATGGTGCCGGGATTGGCCTCCAGGGTCGCTTCGCGCAGGGGCGAGAGGTCGAAGCTCTGCTTGATGGCTGAAGTCAACTGCTCCAGCTCCGCGCTGGTCAGCAGGGATGGCGTCCCTCCGCCCAGGTAGAGGGTGTCCACCGCGGGGCGTTCCAGCTCCGCACCCCATTGGGCTACTTCCTGGATCAGCCGCTGGATGGTCTGCGCCTGCTGGCTGCGATCGCGGGTGGTGGCGAAGGAGCAGTAGGTGCAGCGATCCACGCAGAAGGGGATATGCAGGTACAGCCCCAGAGGCTGCGCCTGCGCAGCCTGCCGAAGCGCGTCGAGGTGCGGCTGGCGCTCAGGGATCAACCAGCACCTGCCCCATGGTCTCGCGGAGAAGGCGGACCTCGGCGGGAAAGCGCCAGGGGGCCTGAAGGGGATCGGCTGCGAGATCCAGGGCCTGATAGCGCGTCTGGAGCAGACTGTGCAGCTCGGGGCGGACCGGGCGCCCGGCGCCGGTGTGGTACTCCAGCAGCTCCAGGTTCTGGCGCAGCCGGGTGGCCTGGGGGTGGTAGAGGAAGATGGTCAGCAGCAGATGGCCAAAAGCCACTCCCAGGAGGAGGGAGCCCGCCATCAGGGGAGGCCGGATGCTGGCGGCATGTCCCAGGGCGAGCCACCAGCCCAGCAGCCCCATGAGGGCGATGGAGAGGACCGGAATGAGTGGCATGAGCCAAAGCCCGTTGCCCCACAGGCAGTCATGAACCAGGGAATCGAGGATGGCCCGGAGGGCGGTGCGATCCCTGGCGGCCCGGGCGCGGGCGAGGCGCTGATCCAGGGCGCTCCAGGCTTGCTGCTGCGCGGGGCTGAGCACCAGCTCTCGCAAGCTCCCGCGGCTGGCGTCCTGGTGGGTTGGCACGGGGTTGGGCCGGCTGGACTCCACGGCCACGGGGGGCGGGGCATCGAGGACTTCGCCATCCGGGGGCGGCGGGGTGTTGGTGATGTGGGTCTGGCCCTGGGCATCACGCCAGTAATAGGTGCGCGGCTGCTGGGGAGCCAGCAGGGCCAGCGCCAGCAGGCCGGCGCTCCAACTCACGGGAGAGCCTCAGAATTGTTCATCGAGGACCTCGCACCAGAAGTGGTAGATCATCTGATGCACTTCCTGGATTCGGGCCGTCACCGGCGAGGGAACCACCATGGCGTCATCCATGAGGCCCAGGAGCTGGCCACCGTCGCGCCCCAGCAGGCCGAGGGTGTGCATGCCCAGTTCCTTGGCGCTGGTGACGGCGCGTATGACGTTGGGGCTGTTGCCGCTGGTGCTGATGCCGATGAGCAGATCGCCCGGCCTCCCCAGGGCCTCCACCTGGCGGGAAAAGATCTGGTCGAAGCCGTAGTCATTGCCGATGGCCGTGAGGGCGGAGGTGTCCGTGGTGAGCGCGATGCCCGCCAGGGCCCGCCGCTCCTTCACGTAGCGGCCGCTGAGTTCCGCGGCCAAGTGCTGGGCGTCGGCGGCACTGCCGCCGTTGCCGCAGACCAGGACGCGGGCCCCGCGCCGGAGCCGCTCGGCCATGTCCTCCGCCTGGGCGATCAGGTGGTCCATTTCCCGGTCGAAAAAAGTCTGCTTCAGAAGCAGAGACTCCTGGACATGCTGGCGAAGGGTCTGTTTCATGGGGGCGATTGTGACAGCAATTCTCCTCCCGGGAGATCCCGGCAGCTGGCACACTTCATTCATCCTCATCACTCATTTCCTGTGGATTCCATGGATTGGACAGCCATCAATCACGCTCTTCTGGCCCATCTACCGGTGGCCTCGGGGCTGTTGCTGCCCCTGGCGCTCATCGCCTCCCAGCGTCCCGGTCGCGGCATCCGCAACTGGTGGACCGTATCCCGGTACCTGGGCTGGATGGGCTTCCTCGGCCTTCTGGCAGCCCTGGTGACGGGGTTCCTGGAGACCCGGGCCGCCGGCTTGCCCCCGATCTCCCGCCTGTTCTCCCTGGCGGCATGGAGCGCGGGACCGACGCCCCTGCTGACCCGGCATGTGGGCCTGGGCCTGGCCTGCCTGCCCCTGGCGGCCCTGGCACTCTGGTCCATGCACCGCCCCCGGAAGGACCACGAAAGCCTGGGCGTGCTGACGCTCCTGCTGGGCTTGCTCTGGGTGGGCGCCCTGCTGACCACGGGCCGGGCGGGCTACCGGTTGGCCCACCAGGCAAAGACACCCGCGGCCTTGGCACCGGCGCCGGCTCCAGCCGTGACAGTGGTTCCTCCCGCTCCGGAAGGCGCCTCCACAGCCATTCCGGCCCGCCTGCTGGACTATGGCGCCCTGGAACCCTTGCACCCGGAGCCGGTGAAGTCCGCGGTCCACGGCGGTCGCTGGATCCGCGTCTGGGCCAGCCCGGAGGCTCTGGAACCCTATCGGTCGGGACAGCCTCTGCCGATGGGCGCCCTGATCGTGATGAGCAGCCAGGAAGATCGCTGGGGCCGCCCGGGGGTGGATGCGGGGCCCCTGTATGTCCTTGAGCAGAAGCCCTCGGGCCCGGCCCTCTCCCTCTACTGGTCGCGCATTCCTCTGGAGAAGCGCAAGGACTTCGATGGCGCGGCCCGGGCCTACTGGCATGACGGCGACCCCCACCTCGACGCCTGCCGAACCTGCCATGCGCAGGGTGTGGCCGACCCGTCCCAGCGCAGTCGCTGGCGGGCCCGGAAGGCCCTCCCGAGTGAATGACGAAGGGCCGACCCGAAGGTCGGCCCGGAGCGCGAAAACGGAGGGTCATCAGTCGAGGGTGAACTCGCCGCTGTCGATGATCGTGATTTCCGTGGGAAGGAATTGCGTATCGAAGCCCTTCTCCTTGAGCAGGTGGTAGGCCAGTTCCGCGCGGATGCCCGTGGAGCAGTGGCAGATGATCTTTTTGTCCCTGGGCAGCTCGGCGAGCCGGGCCAGGAGCTGGGGTTCGGGAATGAGGAGGGCGCCGGGAATGACCCCATGCTTGGTCTCCTCGGGGTTCCGGACATCGAGGATGAGCGCCCCGCGCTGATCGGGGGCCAGTGAGGCGATGCGGGTGAATTCGGTCGTGGAGATGGATCCCGGCCGCGGCTTAGGCACGAAGACAGCCTTGGTCGCCAGGGGACCGGCCGCCAGGGGCAGGGAGGCGGCCTGCCAGGCCTTGATGCCGCCGCTCAGGAGGTTCACCCCCGTGTAGTCTTCCAGCACCAGCGCCTTGGCCACGGTCATGGCCCGGACGCCTCCGGTTTCATCCACCACCACGACGGGCGGCTTCAGCTTGATGGAGGGGAAGGTCGAGATAAATTCCGGCATCCTGGCGGGATCGGCCAGCACGGCGCCCTTGATGGAACCCTTCTCCGCGTCAGCTGGCGGGCGCGCATCGAGGATCACGAGGGGGGTCTGGGTGTCCAGATACGCCGCCTTGAGGGAGGCGGGGCTCAGCACGCCGGGGTATTTCCTGGCCCACCCGGGCATGCCGTCCACGAAGACCTTGGCCTGGGTGTAGCCGAGCTTTTTGGCCTTCTGCAGGGAACCGGGGCTCATGTTGCAGGTCTTCCCGCTGCAGTAGAAGATCACCAGCGCGTGCTTGTCGGCCGGCAGCTTGTCCACCTGCTTGTCGAAGGCGGGGAAGGGCAGGCTCACGGCCGTGGGGATCGCCCCCTCCATGAATCGCGGCGCGGGGCGCGAATCGAAGAGGAAGTAGTGCCCTTTTTCCGGCCCCTGGGCCACCAGCTTCTGCAGCTCGTCCAGGGTGATGGTTTCCTGGGCGGCCAGCTTGACGGGCGGTTTCACGGCCACCACGAGGGCGGTCTTCACGCCCTCTTTTTCGGCGTATTGCACCCGGACTTCATGGCCCTTGGCGATGCTCTTGAAGGCCGCCTCCACATTCGCCGCCGGCTCGGGGGTGATGACCTTCACGGTGGCCTTGTCGAAGTGCAGCACTTCCATGCGGTCGTCGATTTTCAGCTGGAAGGAATCGTTCTTCAGGACCAGGTTGTCGAAGTGGCCGCGCAGGTTGCCGGCCTCTGTGGTGTGGCAGGTGGCGCAGATCTTGGCGGAGGCTGGCTTGATCGGCTGCGGATCAGCGGCGAACAACACCGCGGCGCAGCTGCCGGCCAGCAGGAGGAGGGATCGGGTGACCCGTTTCATGGAGGGCTCCTAGGGACGATGAAGATAGGAGTCTAGGGTTGTTTGCCCGCCCGTCGAAAAACTTGTGATCATTGTCTACACCCGCATGGGCAGCGGCTTTAGACCCCTTCAAGGTGGGCTGAATCGGCCTCGGCGGAAGCGGGTCACTCCGCCTGGGCGAAGACTTCCCGGGGCTTCCCGGCGCCACGGTCCGGGCCCACGAGGCCCTCTTCTTCCATGCGGTCGATGAGCCGCGCGGCGCGGCCGTAGCCCAGGTTGAGCTTGCGCTGGAGAAGGCTGGTGCTGGCCTTGCGCTCGCGCATGACCACGGCCACGGCCCGCTGGTAGATGTCGTCGCCGCCTTCGGACGCGACCTCGTCCAGCAGCACGGAATCCTCGTCGGTTTCAATGGCGCTGATGAGGGCCTGGTTGTAGTCGGGCCGTCCCCGCTCCCGGAGCCAGGTGACGAGGCGCAGCGTTTCCTCCTCACTGAGGAAGGGCGCGTGGATGCGCTTGGGGTGGCTGGCGCCGTTGGGCAGGAACAGGGCGTCGCCGGCGCCCAGCAGCTGCTCGCCGCCCCCCGAATCCAGGATGGTGCGGCTGTCGATCTTGGTGCGCACGCGGTAGCTGAGGCGGCTGGGCAGGTTGGCCTTGATGACGCCGGTGACCACGTCCACGCTGGGGCGCTGGGTGGCGAGGATCAGGTGGATGCCCACGGCGCGCGCCTTTTGGGCGATGCGGCCGATGCTGTCCTCCACTTCGCTGCGGGCCACCATCATGAGATCGGCCAGCTCGTCGATGACCACCAGCACATGGGGCAAAGGCTCCAACGTGGAGGGGCGATCGAGCCAGCGGGGATTGGGCGTGCGGTCGCTGAGATCGATGAGGCCGCCCGCCTCCTTCACCTTGGCGTTGAAGCCCTTCAGGTCGCGCACGCTGAGCAGGGCCAGGCGGCGGTAGCGATCCTCCATCTGGGCCACCACCCACTTGAGCACGCGGCCCGCTTCCTTCATGTCCGTGACCACCGGCGCCCAGAGGTGCGGGATGTCCTCGTAGACGCCCAGTTCCACCATCTTGGGGTCCACCAGGATGAGCTTCACCTCGTCCGGCATGGCCCGCACCAGGATGGAGCAGATCATGGCGTTGACGCCCACGCTCTTGCCGCTGCCGGTGCTGCCGCCGATGAGCAGGTGGGGCATCTTGTTGAGGTCGGCCACCACGGGGCGCCCCGCGATGTCCTTGCCCAGGGCCAGCTGCAGGAGGCCGCTCGCGTCACGGAAGGAGGGGCTGTCGATGACTTCGCGGAAGGTGATGATTTCCCGCACGGGGTTGGGCACCTCGATGCCCACCAGGTTCTTGCCGGGAATGCGGTCCATGCGCACCGCCTCCGCCTGCAAGGCCAAGGCCAGATCCTCTTCCATGCCCAGGATGCGCGACAGGGGGATGCCCGGATCCGGCTGGAACTCGAAGACCGTGACCACGGGACCCGGCTGCATGCCGGACACGACGCCCTTGATCTTGAATTCGGACAGCTTCTGTCCAATGCGCTCCTTGATGGCTTCGAGGGTGGCGTAGTCCACCTTGGCGTGCTGGCCCGGGGGATCGAAGAGGCGCCTGGGGGGGAGCGAATCCCGTTCCGCGGGGTGTTCCCTGGGGGCTTCCAAGGCATGGGACCGGGCAGGTTCCGGGGGCAGGGATGGCAGGGGCTGACGAGGCGTGGGCTCGGTCATGGGCAGGGGCTGCTGGATGGCCTCGCGGCCGAAGCGGTCCACGGCCACCACGGGTTTGGCGAGGGTCCGCTTGGGGGGCGGCGGGGGCGGAGCCTCGGCCAGCAGGCGGGTGCGGAAGGTTCCGTCGTTCACCGCAGGCGACGGCAGCCTGGGGGATTCGGCCTCAAGAATGGCTCCCGCGGGATCCAGATGCAGGGACAGGATGGGCGGGAGCAGATCTTCCGGCCGCACCAGGGGCTGCTGCTTCCGGGCCTCGGCGGTTTCCATCTCGGCCTTGAGCAGGGACACCCGCTGCGCTTCCAGAACGTCCTGGCGGGCGGCCTGGGCCTGGAGGGCCGCCACATCCCCGGCATCCAGGTCGGCCTGCTGGGGATTCCGTCCCCGCAGGAAGGGCCGTTTCACCATGCTCACGAACCCCTGGAAGCCCTTGGCGGGCATGGGTTTCACCCAGGGCCAGGCCTTTTCGCCGAACCAGCGGACCAGGAGCCTGCCGAGGGCCCGGGTGAGGGCCGGAGCCAGCACCAGCGCACAGGCCAGGATCACCAGGCCCAGGAGGAGGGGCAGGCCCCAGGGCCCCAGGATGCGGCGGCCGATGGGCCAGAGGCCGCTGCCCAGCCAACCGCCCCAGCGGAGTTGCAGGGTCACGCCATCCGCCGGATCCGACCACACGCGGGGCCCGAAGCCCCCCAGGGCGGTCCAGAGGGAAAGGCCCCAGCCCAGCCAGGCCAGCCGGCCGGGCCAGCGGTGCCCTTCCTTGGGCCAGGCCTCCCAGAGCAGGTAGGGGGGGACGATCCAGCCGCCCACGCCGAGGAGGGTCTGGAGCAGGCCCGCGAGGGTGGCGCCCACTACGCCGCACAGGTTCTGGACCGGGGCTCCGGCGGAGCCCTGGGTGAAGGGATGGGGGTCCATGGGATTGAAGCTGGCCAGGGAGAGCAGCAGCACCAGGGCTGTGAAACCCAGCAGTGCCCTCAGCATCCAGTGGCCGACTCCCTTCAATGCGCCTCCAGCGTGTCCTGGCATCAGTGTAGCCCAGCGGCTGCTGGATCCGCGCCTTCTGGGCTGTTGCAGCATGTTTATTGCTGTCTCAGCCGTTCCAGCCGTTCCGGGCGAAGCGGGCCAGTTTCTCATCGCTTCCGCGCAGGGCCAGCGCCTGGGCCACGAAGCGCCCGATGGGATCGGCCTCCAGGTTCACGGAGTCGCCCGGGCGCATGGTTTTCAGGGCCGTGCGCGTCACCGTCTCGGGAATGAGCGCCACGGTGAACCAGTCGCCGCCGCAGTCCACCACCGTGAGCGAAATGCCGTCCAGGGCGATGGAGCCCTTGGGGGCCGTCATGGGGGCCAGGGCCAGGGGCATGGAGAACCGCCAGAGGCCTTCGCCCAGGGGCCGCTCCAGCAGGGCGCCGACGCCATCCACATGGCCCGATACCAGATGCCCATCCAAGGGGTCGCCCACCCGCAGGGCGGGCTCCAGGTGCAGGGTGGAACCCAAGGCGAGCCGGCCCAGGGTGGTCTTCGCCAGGGTCTCCTCGCTCAGTTCCGTCTCCCAGGCACGGCCATCCACGGCCACGCTGGTGAGGCAGGCGCCGTTCACGGCGATGCTGGAGCCCAGCTCCGCCCGGGCCAGCAAACCAGGCGGGGCTGCGATGCGCAGGCGGGCGCCACCCGGGCGGGCCGAGCGGGATTCGAGGGTGCCTAAGTGTCTGATCAGGCCGGTGAACATGGCGTCACTCCCCCCCAATCATGGCGCAGTTGGCGTTTCCAGGCGGCTGTTCCGCGATCCGAACACCGCGTAGATCACCAGCCCGATGCCCAGCCAACCGAAGAACCGGTACCAGGTGAGGGCGGGCAGCCCCCGGGCGATCCAGATGCAGCCCAGGATGCCCAGGGGGGCGATGACCCAGGGCAGGGGCATGCGGAACTTCCGGGGGGTCTCGGGGCGGCGATGGCGCAGGATCAGCACCGCGGCGCAGACGATGACGAAGGCGAAGAGGGTGCCGATGTTGGCCAGCTCCACCACCTCGTCGATGCTCAGCAGCGCGGCGGGGATGGCCACCAGGAAGCCCGTGAGGATGGTGGCGTGGGAGGGCGTCTTGAATTTGGGGTGCACCTTGCTGAACCAGGCACCGAGGAGTCCGTCCCGGCTCATGCTCATGATGATGCGGGGCTGGCCCAGCTGATAGACCAGCAGGGCGGCGGTGGTGGCGATGACGGCGCCGAAGCTGATGACGCCGGCGATGCCGCTCATGTGGTGCTCGCTGAAGATGTAGGCCAGGGGATCGGCGATGCCCCCCAGCTTGGTGTAATGCAGCATGCCCGTCACCACCAGGGCCACGGCCGCGTAGATGACGGTGCAGATGAGGAGGGAACCGAGGATGCCGCGAGGCAGGTCCCGGCCGGGATCCTTGCACTCTTCGGCGGTGGTGCTGACGGCGTCGAAGCCGATGAAGGCGAAGAAGATGATGGCGGCCCCCGCTTGGATGCCGGGCCACCCGTGGGGCACGAAGGGATGCCAGTTGCCGGGATTGATGAAGCGGACCCCGAGACCCACCACGGCCACGAGGATCAGCACCTTCACCACCACCATGATGCCGTTCACCCGGGCGCTTTCCTTGATGCCGATGTAGCAGAGCCAGGTGATGAGCGTGGTGATGACCACGGCCAGCAGGTTGATGGTGATGGGGAAGCCCGCCACCATGGGCGCCGCCCGGATGGTATCCCAGTTGAGGAAGATGCTGCCGCCCTGGACCAGCCCCGCCTTGGCCTGGGCCAGGGCCTGCAGCTTTTCGCCGATGCCCATGGCGGGAATCCCGTCCACCAGCTTGAAGGCCGTGCGGGGGTCCATGCCGAGCCAGCCGGGGATGTTGATGTGGAACACGGAGGACAGGAAGCTGCGGGCGTAGTCGCCCCAGGAGATGGCCACGGCCACGTTGGAGATGGCGTATTCCAGCAGCAGGTCCCAGCCGATGATCCAGGCCATCAATTCGCCAAGCGTCGCGTAGGCGTAGGTGTAGGCGCTGCCCGACACGGGGATCATGGAGGCCATCTCGGCGTAGGCCAGGGCGGTGAAGCCGCAGATGAGGGCCACGATGAGGATGCTGATGACCAGACCCGGACCCGCGGGCAGGCGACCATCGGCCATGTGGCCGGCGGCGGCGGTGCCGATGCTGGAGAAGATGCCGGCGCCGATGATGGCGCCGATGCCGAACATGGTGAGGTCGAAGGCCGTGAGGTTGCGCTTGAGCTGGTGTTCCGGCTCGTCGGCATTGGCCCGCAGTTGTTCCAGGGACTTGGTGCGAAACAGTCGTGTGAGCATGGACGCCTTGGGGATGAAGGTTCATCCTAGCAGTTGGTTGATTCATCCTGTTGGAGGCCCATGCGGCTCTGGAATGACCAGCGGTTGCGTCTTTCCCTCACGGGGCTGGGGGCTCAGTACCTGCTCGCCCTCCTGGCGGTGGGCGCCTTCGCGGCCAATACGGGCAACAACCTGCTTTATCTGGTGTTCTCCCTGATGATCGGGCTGCTGCTGGTGTCCGGGATCCTGAGCCGGCGGGCTCTCCAGGGGGTGACCGTGGAGGGCCTCGAGGATGGCAACATCTTCGCCCGGGTGCGCGGAGGGCTTCGCCTGCGCCTGGGGGATCGCCACGGGGGAAGGATCCGGGGGCTTGAGCTTCATTTGGCCCTGACGGACGGCACCGTGGAGCCCACCTTCATCGGCGCCACCAGCCGGGAGGGGGAAACCCTGGTCACCCTCCAGGTCCATGCCCAGCGGCGCGGGATCACCGGGCTGGAGCGGCTGGAACTCCGGACCCGCTTCCCCTTCGGGCTCATGGAGAAGTCCCGTTTCATCCCCCTCAAGGAGTCCCTGCTGGTCTTTCCCCATCCCCGCACGCCGCCCGCCCGGCCGGCCAGCTGGCGGGGGGAGGGGCACCGGCCCCAGGGGAAGGACGGGGCCAGCAGCCCGGAAGCGGTGCGCCCCCTGCGGGTGGGGGATCCCCCGGGGCGGGTCCATTGGAAGCGCACCGCCCAGCGAGGGGAGCCCTGGGTGCGCACCTATGAGGATGATCGGCCCCTGGGCCGTCATTTGCGTCTGGATCTGCGGGCCTGGGGGCCGGGTCGGGCCTTTGAGCAGGAACTGGAGCGACTCTCCGGGGCCGTGCTCCAGGCCCGGCTGCAGAAGCGCGACATCAGCCTGGAGCTCCATGACCGGACGGGGATCCGGGAAATCCGCGGGTACCGAGCCTGCTGGTGCGCCCTGGCGCTGGCAGAAGCCTCGGGAACCGAGGCTTCCGCGCAGGACTCCCGCTCGAGCCAGGAAGCTCCGATAAGCTGAATTCACCAAGGGAGGCTACGGTGTTCGATGATCCTCAGGCGCTTGAATGGGAACCCCTTCTGGCTTCCGCTTGGCGCTCCCGGGATGCGGCCTATGCGCCCTATTCCCGCTTCCGGGTGGGGGCGGCCCTCTTGACGGTCACCGGCGAGGTGGTGGGGGGGTGCAACGTGGAAAACGCCGCCTACCCGCTTTCCCTCTGCGCCGAGAGGGGGGCTCTTTCCACGGCGGTGGCCCAGGGGATCCGCCCCGGGGATCTGGTCGCGGCGGTGGTGGTGACCGAGGCTGAAACCCTGACGCCGCCCTGCGGCGCGTGCCGGCAGGCCCTGGCGGAATTCGCCGAAAGGCTCCCGGTGCTGCTGGTCAATCGGCGTTCCCGGCAGCTGCACCGCCTGGAGGACCTGCTCCCCCATAGCTTCACGGGAAGAAACCTCCAGTAACCCTATCCAAAGACGGGTTCAACCATCTACACTTTCGGAACTTATCCCGGCATCCCGAGGCAGCTGAATGGCCATTGATCGAACCAAAGTCCAGAAGGAAGCCAACAAATATCTGACGGCGGGGAAGGTTGACCGGGCCATTGACGAGCTGCAGAAGCTGGTTGATGACAATCCCAAGGACTACAACACCCTCAACCAGATCGGCGATCTCTCCATCCAGATCGGCCGGTTGAAGGAAGGCATCGAGATCCACAAGCGCCTGGGCGCGGCCTATGAGCGGGACGGGTTCAACGCCCGGGCCGCTGCCATCTTCCAGAAGGTGGTGCGCAACGCCCCCGAGGACATGGATGCCGCCCAGCGGCTGGCGGATCTCTACCGCCAGATGAACAAGACCACGGACGCGGTGCGCGTGCACCTCCAGGTGGCCGAGCACTTCCAGAAGAAGGGGCTCATCAAGCGGGCTCTGGAAGAGTTCAACAAGGTCGTGGACCTGGACCCCAAGAACCTGAAGATGAAGGTGAAGCTGGCGGACCTCTACAACAAGGAGGGCATGAAGGACCGCGCCGCGGGCATCTACCTGGAAGTGGCCGAGTCCCTGGCCATGGAGCAGATGCACGCCGAGGCCAACCAGATCCTTGAGCGCGCCAAGGCCATGATCTCGACGCCCCAGGTCTTCCTCACCCAGAGCCGGCTCTGCGTGATCCAGACGGACTACACCTCCGCCGCCCAGCATCTCCGGCAAGGCCTGGAGACCAATCCCAGGAACCCTGAGCTGCTGGAGGCCCTGGGCGAGATCGAGCTTCGCAGCGGTCATCCGGACCGGGCATTGGAAGCCCTGGCGGAAGTGGCCCAGCTGCCCGAGAAATCCCTCCCGCTCTGCGAAAAGGCCCTGCGCAACCTGGCCCAGGGAGACCGCACCGCCGAAGGCCTCCGGCTCTTCGCACCCATCGCCCGGGAACTGGCCCGGCGTGGCGCCGGCGATACCGTGGCGCGAAGCCTCCGCAACGCCCTGCAGGGCAACCTGGATGCCGAAGCCTGGATGCTCATGGCGGAGATCGCCCACCAGAGCGGGAACCGCTCGGAGCAGGTGAATGCCCTGCAAAGCGCCTACGGGCAGGCCTACCAGAACAACGACCAGAACCTGATCAGCCGCCTTGCGGGACAGCTCCAGGGCCTGGGCGTGGTCCCGGGGAACGTGCCCCAGGCACCGGCGCCCCTGTTCCCTTCAGCGGCTGGTTCCGGCGGCTTCGCACCGATGCCCCCGGTGGAAATCACCAGGCACGGCGGCGAGACCGAGATGGACCCGGTCAAGCGTCTGCGGATCGAACAGTTCTCCCGGGAGGCAGAAGCCTTCATGCGGGGCGGCAGCCCCGAGCGGGCCGTGGAGACCTACAAGAAGGCTCTGGAGCTGGACCCCGGGGACCTGACCATCATCGAAGCCATCGTGGCCGTCCACCGCACCACCGGGCGGCTCACCCAGGTGCAGATGCAGTTCGTGCAGAGCGCCGGTGCTCTTGCCCTCATCGGCAAGAAGCGCGAAGCCGCGCACCTCCTGGATCTGGCCGAGGAGCTCTTCCCCGGCTCCACCCGCATTCACCGCCGTTCCCTGGGGCTTCCGGAGAAGGCGCCTCAGGCGCCGCCCGCCAGTCGGGCCATTCCCATGCCGGCCCCGGCCCCGCCTCCCATCCCGCTGCCAGCTCCCAAGCCTCCAGCTGCTCCCGATCTGGACATGGCCATCGAACTGGACATGCCGAGATTCGAAACCAATGCTCCATCGGCGCCGCAGCGGCAGGCCCCGGCGGCGCCACCCCCCGATCCCTTCTCGATGCCGGTGCAGCCTTCGGCGCCTGCCGAGTTCGAGGCCCTTCCCGTCACCTCCTTCGACCTGATGGGAACGCCTTCGGCACCGGCCGCCCAGCCAGCCCCTGCCGCCTTCGAGCCGGAGGCTCTGGACGCTTCGGATCTCAGCTGGATGGAAGAGACGCTGACGAATCTTCCGCCCTCGGAACTCCTGGCTCCCGCTCCGGTCTTCCAGAGCCCGTACACCCAAGAGCTGCCGCCCAGCCCGACGGAGCGGCTTGCCCCGGATGTGGTGGAGGCCCTCTCCATTCCCTCCGGACCCGAGCCCGCCACCGTTCCCGAGACCTTTGTGGAGCTTACGGAGGACCTGGTCAACCACCTGGGTGACATCGACTTCCAGCTGGATTACGGAAGCCCTGACGAAGCCAAGATCGAAATCGAGATGGCCCTCAAGACCTATCCTGAGCATCCGGAGCTGCTGGAACGGCTCCGGAAAGCGGAGGCGGCCCTTGAGAAACTGGGCCTTCACACCAAGGCCGGCGCCCTGGAGGAAAGCGATTTCACCAACTCCTTCTTCGACCTGACCGATGTGCTGGGCACGGCCATGGCCGACAGCGGCGAAGGCGAGGAGATGCACGACGCCACCCATGTGGTGGAGAAGATCCAGAGCGTGGACGAGCTTTTCAGCGCCTTCCGGGAGGGTGTGGAAAAGCAGGTCAAGGGCGACGACTACGACACCCACTACAACCTGGGCATCGCCTACAAGGAGATGATGCTCATCGATCCCGCCATCGAGGAATTCAAGGTGGCCATGGGCGATCCGGAGCGGACCCTGGAATGCTGCTCCATGCTCAGCATCTGCGAGCAGGCGCGGGGCGACCTCGACAAGGCCGTGGAATGGCTGGTGCAAGGCATCGAAGCGCCGGGCTTCCCGCCCGACGACAGCATCGGCCTCCGCTACGACCTAGCGGAGATCTACCTCCAGCAGGGCAAGACCGGCGATGCCAGCAGGGAGTTCAAGATCGTCTACGACATGGATTCCGACTACCGGGACGTGGCGGCCAGGCTGGCGTAGCGGGTTCGGGAGGCGCCTTTCGCCGGGTTCAGGCCCCGCCGCGGGCGCGGCTCCAGGCGACGGTATCCGTGCGCCAATCCCGCAGCGCGGCGGAACCAGCCTGGTCAAGGGTTCCCTGCTTCTGGGCGATGCTGGACAGCACCTCGAAGGAGCTGAGCACCTCCAGAGCAACGGCGGCTGCGGTGAACGCCGTATCTGCCACGGGCAGGCCGTAGCTGAAGAGGGCGAGCACCGCGGGTACCTCGGCGCCCTCGGCCCGCAGGGCTTCGGCGCACTTGAGGCTGGAGCCGCCCGTGGAGATCAGGTCCTCGATGAGCACCACCCGGTACCCCTTGGCGTGGGGGCCCTCCACCTGGCGTCCCATGCCATGGTTCTTGGGCGTGGGACGCACGTAGGCCATGGGCAGCTTCATGCGGTCGGCCACCATGGCCGCCCAGGGCACGCCTGCCGTGGCCGCGCCCGCGATGAGGGTGGGGTTCCAGAGGGCGGCGCGCCGGGCCAGTTCGCCGACGATGCGATCGCGCATCTCCGGAATCCCCAGCAGCTGCCGGTTGTCGCAGTAGATGGGCGACTTCAGGCCGCTGGCCCAGGTGAAGGGATCCAGGGGCTGTAGCCGCACGGCCCCCGCATCCAGGAGGCAGGCGGCCAGATCATCCGGGGACAGCGACATCACAGGCTCCAAGAAAGGGCGGCAGAACAACGGCCAGAGCTTCGATTCTACTGCCTCGAATGCCGGGCCTCCAGAAAGGCCGCCGCCAGGAACGCCGCGAACCGGGCGGTGCGTCCATCCGCATCCAGGGGCGGCGCCAGTTCCATGAGGTCCAGGCAGGCCACGGCGGGGCAGTCGCCCAGGGCCTGGGCCATGGCCAGCCCCGACCCGGCGGAGAGGCCCCAGGGGTTCACGGCGGATACGCCCGGAGCAGTGGCGGCGCTGAAGGCGTCCAGGTCAAGGGTCGCCAGAATGCGCGGTGACTTTGCCTCGAAGGCGGCCAGCGCCTCGCGCACCCTGTCCACGGAGAGATGCTCATGGCCGGGCTCAAGGAAGTGCAGGGCCGCTCCCTTGGCTTCCGCGTACTGCCGATGGGCGGCCGCATTCACCCAGGGAACCAGGCCCACTTCCACCAGGTGGTCTCCGGGAAGGCCGTGCTCAAGCATCCGGTAGAAGGGATTGCCGCTGGAAGGACCGTGGGTGGGGCGGAGGTCCAGGTGGGCATCCACGGCGATCACGGCGGGGGCCGCTCCCAGCGCATCGCAAAGCCCTTGGTAGCTGCCGTAGCTGCAGTCGTGGCCGCCGCCAATCACGATGGGAAGGGCCTGGGCCCGAACGCAGGTACCCACGACGCGTCGGCCGGCTTCCAGGAAGCTGTCGTAGGGTGCGGAGGCGGGCACGTCCCCCGCATCCCAAAGGGTCCGCTGACCAAGACAGGTGGCATCCAGGCGGAAGAAGGCCCTCCGGAATGCGGTCGGCCCTTCGGCGGCCCCGGGCCGGCCGCCATTGGCCCGGACGCCCTGGTCGTTGCAGAGGCCCAGCAGCACCACATCGCCGGCGTGGAGGGACGAGGCCTGTTCCAGGGCCTGCACCTGGCCGCCGAGACGGTGAGCATCCGCCCCGCGCAGGGCGGACTCCGAGGGAATCAGGTCTGGATGCAGCATCTTCCGGTCGGGGCGATCAGCCCTTCACCACGATGCTCACGAGCTTGCCGCCGGGGGGGAGGACGACCTTGACGATCTCCTTGCCCGCCAGATAGGCCTGGGCCTCGGGGCAGGCCAGGGCCGCTGCGCGGCGCTGGTCCTCGGTGGCGGCGGCGGGGAGGGTGAGGCGGCCGCGCACCTTGCCGTTCACCTGCACGACCACCAGCACCTCGTCCGCTTCCAGATACTGGGCATCGGCCTCGGGCCAGGCGGCCAGCATGCAGAGCCCGGGCTTGCCGAGCTGGCTCCAGAGCTGCTCCGCCACATGGGGCGCCACTGGGGACAAGAGGCGCACGAAGGCGTCCAGTCCATGCTGCATGACGGCGCCGCGATGAGGTGCGTTGGCCGGGAGATCCAGCAGCGCGTTGGAGAGTTCCATGAGGCCCGATACCACCGTGTTGAATTGGTAGCGGCGCTCCAGGTCGTCCGTGAGGCGGGCGGTGGTCTGGTTCAGCTTGATGAGGAGAGCCTTCTCTTCGGCGTTGAGCTGGTCCTTGGCCGGGAGGGGCGCATCCGTGTTCCGGTGCTCTTCCACCATGCGCGTGACGCGCTTGAGGAAGCGGCTGGCGCCTTCGATGCCTTCGAAGCCCGTCCAGTCGATCTCCTTTTCGATGGGCGCAGCGAAGATCATGAAGAGACGCAGGGCATCCGCGCCGTACTTCGAGATCACCTCGTCGGGATCGACGATGTTGCCCTTGGACTTGCTCATCTTCGAGCCGTCCTTCAGGACCATGCCCTGGCAGATGAGCTTCTGGAAGGGTTCGGGCCCCGAGGCGAGGCCCAGGTCGCGCAGCACCTTGTAGAAGAACCGGGCGTAGATGAGGTGCATGGTGGCGTGTTCGATGCCGCCCACATAGAGGTCCACGGGCATCCAGGCGTCGCACTCGGTCTTGGCGAAGGGCAGCTCCGTGTTCTTGGGGTCCAGGTAGCGCAGCCAGTACCAGCTGCTGTCCACGAAGGTGTCCATGGTGTCCGTCTCGCGCCGTGCGGGTTTGCCGCAGGCGGGGCAGGCGCAGTCGAGGAAGGACCTCGAGGTGGTGAGGGGCGAGGGGCCCACGCCCGTGAAGGCCACATCCTCGGGCAGGCGCACGGGCAGGTTCTCGGCCTTTTCTGGCACGACGCCGCAGCTCCCGCAATGCACGGTGGGAATGGGCGTGCCCCAGTACCGCTGGCGACTGAGGCCCCAGTCCTTGAGCTTGTAGGTGGTCGTCTTCTCGGCGCGAGTGCCCAACCTGGCGATCATGGCGGCGACGGCGTCCTCGCTCTTCATGCCCGTGAACTCGCCGCTGTTCACCAGGGTGCCCAGGTCCCACTCGCTCTCGGATTCGATGACCTGGGGAATGGGCAGGCCGTATTTCCTGGCGAACTCGTTGTCCCGCTCGTCGTGGGCGGGCACGCCCATGACGGCGCCGGTGCCGTAGTCCATGAGTACGTAGTTGGCGGCGAAGACGGGCACCTTCTCGCCCGTGAAGGGGTGAATGACGGAGAGCGCCGTGCGATGGCCCAGCTTCACATCGCTGGTCATGCGCTCCTCGCGGCTAACGGCGGCCACCTGGTCGCAGAAGGCCTTCAGGGCCGCATCGGTCTCGGCGGCCTTCTCGATGACCGGATGCTCGGTGCTGAGGGCCATGAAGGTGACGCCGAAGAGCGTGTCGAGGCGGGTGGTGAAGACTTCAATCTGGCCGCCGATTTCGAGGTCGAAGGCCAGCCGCGCGCCCTCGGACTTGCCGATCCAGTTGCGCTGCATGGTCTTGACGTTCTCGGGCCAGTCGAGGCCGTCGAGGCACTCCAGCAGCTCGTCCGCGTATTTGGTGGTCTTGAAGAAATACTGCTCCAGGGGCTTCTGCACCACGGGGAAGCCCGTGCGCTCGTCCTTGCCATCCACCACCTGCTCGTTGGCGAGGACCGTGCCCAGCTCCTCGCACCAGTTCACGGTGCGGTTGGCGCGGAACACGTCGCCGGCCTTCCACATCTGGAGGAAGAGCCACTGGTTCCAGCGGTAGTAATCGTCCTGGAAGCTGGCGATCTCCCGATCCCAGTCGTAGCTGATGCCCATCTTCTGGATCTGGCCCTTCATCTCCTCGATGTTGGCGCGGGTCCAGATGGCGGGGTGGATGCCGTGCTTGATGGCGGCATTTTCCGCGGGCAAGCCGAAGCTGTCCCAACCCAGCGGGTGCATGACCTCGTAGCCGCGCATGCGCCGGAACCGGGCCGTCACGTCACCCAGGGTGTAATTGCGCACATGGCCCATGTGGATGCGCCCGCTGGGGTAGGGCAGCATCACCAGCATGTAGAAGGTCCTGGAATCCGGCAGCAGCTCAGCGGCCCGCTTGGCGCGGAAGGCGCCGGACTCGAGCCAGCGGCGCTGGATCTCGGGTTCCTGGGTCAGGGGCTGGAACGGCATGGCGAAACTCCATCGGAACCCTTGATTCTACAGGGAATTCCCGAGCCTTAACATCCCTGCTGGCCTCGGGATTAGGAGCTCCTGGCCGATGCTGCCCGTGGGAAGTTTCAGCCTGAACTGCACGCCAAGAGCGCGAACCTTACCGAGGCCGCTAACGTGGAACCGGTTATTTTGGATGGTCTTCGCCTGGGCAACGGAACCAAAGGCATGTCTCGGTATTGCCAAAAATCGATCTTGGGCTATAGCTTGTAGCGAATTAAACCACTGTGAGTTGTATGCTGGGCCGAAAGATTCCTTCTCGCCAGGGCTATCGCCAGATCCATTGGAATCCTGGAATTCGATCCTCATTTAAAAAAGGCAGATCCATCACCTAGAAAATTCTCGAGGCCATCCCATGTCGAAGCTGGAACCACCTCGCCGCCAAACGATCCTGCTCGTGGACGATTCGCCCGAAGACGTGAGGCTCCTCGTGGATCTCCTGAGGGGCCACTACCGGGTGGAGGTGGCCACGGATGGGGCAAGGGCCATCGGGTTGGCGGGCTCCTCAGAGCCTCCCGACCTCATCCTCCTGAACCTGATGATGCCGGACATGGATGGATTCGAGGTGTGCAGGCGCCTCAAGGCTGATCCTGGCACGAGGGGAATACCGGTTCTCTTCCTGGCTGCCATGGGCGACGTCCAGGACGAGGCACATGGGTTTGCGGCGGGCTGCGCGGATTACATCACCAAGCCATTCAGTGCCCCGGTGGTGCTGGCTCGGATTCGAATCCACCTTAAGCAACGGCAACTGCTGCTCTCGGAACGGGAACTGCTGGAGAAGACCCTGATGGAGTCCCTGGCCGCGATCCTGGAGTTGATCGCCATGACCAATCCCAATGCCGCGACATGGAATCACCAGCTGGGCGAGCTCTGCGAGCAGGTGGCCCTCAGGATGGGCGTGGAAGAGCCCTGGAGGGTCGGGCTTGCGGGCGTGCTGTCCCGGATCGGAACCTTGGCCGTTCCCGAGGCCATCCTCGCCAAGGTGAAATCCAAGGCCCTCCTGAATTCGGAGGAGCGCCAGATCTACACCCGCGTTCCGGAGGTGGGCTACAACCTGCTGAAGCACATCCCCCGTCTAGAGGATGTGGCTGAAATGGTCCACTATTCGCAGAAGAACTTCAGGGGCGGAGGGTTTCCTCCGGACGAACGGACTGGCGAGGACATTCCCCTGGGCGCCCGGATCCTGAGAGTCTGCCTGGATTTCCTGAAGGCCACCTCCCGTCGCGAAGATCGCCAAAAGCTGGTTGCCGACATGCTCCACAACCTGACCCTATATGACGCAGAAGTGGTGTTCGCCTTGCAGGCCGTCGTAGAGACGGGGCGTTTCGATGCCCCCGCCGCAGAAGAGGAAGGTGAAACCCGGGACATGCCCATTGAATGCCTCATGGAAGGGCACGTGCTGGACGGTTCCGTCGAGACGGAAGATGGCCAAATCCTGCTGCGGGAGGGAACGATCCTCACCTTCGGCCATGTGGAAAAATTGAAAAACTACTCCTTGATCGGAGCGATCAGAGGCCCCATCCCGATCCGGGTCGATGCCTAGGAGGGAGAGATGAATCTGCCAGCGGATGCCCTGAACCGGCCTGCCGTTCTCGTTGTGGATGATACCCCGGACAATTTGACGCTGATGTCCTCCCTGCTCAAGGACAGCTATAGGGTGAAGGTCGCCAACAGCGGCGAGAAGGCCCTCAAGTACCTTGAAGGCGAAAGCAAGCCGGACCTCATCCTGCTGGACATCATGATGCCGGGCATGTCTGGCTATGAGGTGATCAGGGAGATCAAGGCGAATCCGGCGGCCCGCGACATACCCGTGATATTCCTCACGGCCATGAGTGCGATGGAGGACGAAAAACTGGGGCTCGAACTGGGTGCTGCGGACTACATCACGAAACCGATCTCGCCTCCGATCGTGTTGGCACGCGTGAAGACCCAGCTCCAGAACAAGGCCGCCGCGGATTTTCTGCGAGACCAGAATGCCTATCTCGAAACGGAGGTGGCGAAGCGCACCCGGGAGTTGTCGGCCATCCAGGACGTGACAATCCTGGCCATGGCATCCCTTGCCGAAACCAGGGATTCGGATACGGGGAACCACATCAGGCGCACCCAGTTCTACATCAAGGCCCTGGCGGAGAAACTCAAGGCACATCCACGCTTTGCCTATTTCCTGACAGACCAGACCATCGACATGCTTTTCAAGTCGGCGCCCCTCCACGACATCGGGAAAGTCGGCATCCCGGACCGCATTCTACTGAAGCCAGGGCGATTCACGCCGGATGAATTCGAGATCATGAAATCCCACACGACCCTCGGGAGAAACGCCATCGAGCACGCCGAAAGGCAGCTTGGCCTGGAAGTCGAGTTCCTCCATCTCGCCAAGGAGATTGCCTACTACCACCAGGAAAAATGGGATGGCAGCGGCTATCCGACTGGCGAGAGCGGTGACGACATCCCCATCTCGGCGCGGCTGATGGCGGTAGCCGACGTCTACGATGCCCTGATCAGTCGCCGGGTCTACAAGGAAGGCATGCCGCATGAGAAAGCGGCGGCCATCATCCAGGAGTGTAGTGGAAGCCATTTCGATTCGGATGTGGTGGATGCCTTCACGGCAATCCAGGACGAGTTCCGTGCCATCGCCGCACGTTTTGCCGACAGCGATTCGGACATGGAGGCCAAAGCCAGGCAGCTCGCCTTGCTGAAGGGTGAAGATGCCGCGTCGGAGTGATGGAATGCGAGGGCCATGGACATGAGTCTCATGGCTCTGACTGCTGGATACGCCTGAAGGGATTCATCCATGTCGAGATTCGTGAATTCCATTCGACAGATGCAACTCAAGAAGAAGCTTCTGATCGGTGTCGGCAGTGGGATCGTCTTCTCCCTCGTCATCGGCCTTCAGAACATCTATGTCTTGCGGACCGTCCACCGGACCGTCCTGCAGACTTATGAACTGGACCTTCAGGGCATCTCCCATTTCCAGCGAATCCAGCGGAATGTCTATGCCATGGGGCGCCAGGTCCGCCTGATGGCGATGGCCCCGAGCGCGGCTGACCGGAGGGCTGCCCGGGAGGGATTGAACACCGCCAGGACCGCGGTCGATTCGGAGTTGCCCGAGAGCCGAAAACATGTCTTCCGTCCTGAACTTAAACTGGAATTGGCCAAAGTTGAGGTGTTGGCGGCTGCCTATTCGGGCCTGGTCGCCCAGGCTGAGGGACTTATCCAGGAGGGGGAGTTCAGCAGCGACAACGAGGCCAGCCGGTTCATCCTGGGACCCGAGTTCAAGCGCCCTGGCGCGGAAATCGACAATGCCATCGAGCGGCTCATTGAGCTCAAACAGGAGGCCTCAGGGAAGTCCCTGGCAGAGGCCGCTGAACTCTCCGCGCGGGCTCAGCGGCTCACGACCCTAATCCTGCTTCTGGGCCTGGGCGCGAGCATTGCCACGGGTCTCCTCATTGCCTACTCCATCCGGCGTCCCATGGAAGATTTGCGCGCCAGCATTGAGGATCTTGCCCAGGGCAGGCTCCAAACCGCGGTGCCTCACACCAACTTCAGCAACGAAATCGGCGCCATGGCCAAGTCCCTTGCGGTTCTGCAGCAAGGTGCCAACGCCCTGGAAACACAGAGATGGATCAAGCAGGGGCTCGCGGAGGTTGACGAAGCTGTCCTCACCGCCTCGTCCTTCCAGGAATTCGGGAACGCATTCTCCGCCAAGCTGGCAAAAGTAATGGGGGTGGTGTACGGTGCCCTGTATATCGCCGAAAGCACCACTCTGCACCGAGTGGGAGGCTATGGCTGTGATGATGCCGTCCATGCCAGCACCTTCGCCTTCGGTCAGGGACTGGTGGGCCAGGCTGCCCAGGATACGAGGATCATTACGCTGACCCTCCCTGAGGATGCCTCCCTGGGCGTCAGCCTGGGGCTGGGAAGGCTGCTTGTCCACCGGGTGACCATCGCCCCCATCGTGGACCGAGAGCAGGTGCTGGCCGTCCTCGAGATGGGAAGCCTGGATCCCTTCGACAGTCGGAAGACAGCTTTTCTTGAAGCCCTGCTTCCGGCCGTTGCGGTGAAACTGAAGATCCTGGCCGCCAACATCGCCACCCGGGACCTGCTCGAACAGACCCAGGCTCAGGCATTCAACCTCGCCGCCTCCGAGCAGCAACTGAGAGTTCGTGGAAAGGAACTGGAGGCCAACAATGAGCAGCTGGCCAGCCAGGCGGCCATGCTGGAAGCCCAGGCAGTGGAGCTGGAAACTCAGAAGGCCCACCTGCTGAAACAGCGTGAGGATCTCGAATCGAACCAGAAGAAGCTGGCGCTCACCGAGGAACGCACGCGCCTCATCCTTGGCTCGGTCAATGAAGGCATCCTTGGGCTGGATGTCCATGGCCGGACGGTTTTCGTCAACCCAGCGGCCCTGGAGACCCTTGGGTACACCGAACAGGAATTGGCGGAGGGACGGATCCATGATCTGGTCCACTACGCCTACCCGGATGGCTCGGAATACCCCATCGAGCACTGCAGCATGCACCTGACCGGCAGGGACGGCCGGGCGCGGAAGGTGGACGACGAGGTGCTTTGGCGCAAGGACGGGATGCCCATCCAGGTGGAATACGAGACGACGCCCATTTTCAAGGACGGGACCCTGGTTGGCACAGTGGTGGTATTCCGGGACATAACCGAGCGGAAACTCGCCGAGAACGCCATTCGAGAAGCGAAGGAAATCGCAGAGGAGGCCACCAAGGCGAAGAGCGACTTCCTGGCGAACATGAGCCACGAGATTCGAACGCCCATGAACGCCATCATCGGCATGTCCCATCTCGCGCTGCAGACGAACCTCGACACGAAACAGCGCAACTACATTGGCAAGATCGATGCCGCAGCCAAGAACCTCCTGGGCATCATCAATGACATCCTCGACTTCTCCAAAATCGAGGCCGGAAAGATGAAGTTCGAGAAGGCTGACTTCTACCTCGAGGATGTCCTGGAACATCTCGCGGATCTTTCGGTGATCAAGGCCCAGGAGAAGGGATTGGAACTGCTGTTCGACTTGGGCACCGACCTGCCCACCGCTCTGGTGGGCGATTCGCTCAGGCTCGGCCAGGTGATCATCAATCTGGTGAACAACGCCATCAAGTTCACCGAGAAGGGTGAAATCACGGTGGGAGTCCACAAGATCGCGGAGGAGCGGGACGGCGTCAGGCTTCGCTTCCAGGTGAGGGATACCGGGATCGGCCTCACGATGGAACAGCGCACCAAACTGTTCAGCGCCTTCTCCCAGGCAGATGCCTCCACGACCCGAAAATACGGAGGCACCGGTCTGGGGTTGACCATCTCGAAGCGCCTGGTGGAAATGATGGAAGGCGAGATCGATGTGGAAAGCACCCCGGGGGTGGGCAGCACCTTCTCCTTCACGGCCAAGTTCGGCCTGCAGGAAGAGCAGCGGCGGCTTTCCGTCAGCGCCGAGGATGTGCAGGACCTGCGCATCCTGGTGGTGGACGATAACGCCAGCGCCAGGGAAATCCTGAAGAACATTTTGGATTCCCTCAAATTCGACGCCACCGCGGTCTGCAGCGGCGAGGAAGCCATCGGAGCGCTGGAGGAGGCCCAGGACGAAGGCCGACCCTACGGCCTGGTCCTGATGGACTGGAAGATGCCGGGGATGGACGGCATTGAGACCATCGTCCGCATCAGGTCCGACAGAAAGCTCGCGCAGACGCCGGCCTTCGTCATGGTCACGGCCTACAGCCGGGACGAGCTCATCCAGAGGGCCGAAGGCGTGCAGATTGACGGCATTCTCGTGAAGCCCGTAAGTCCCTCCACGATGCTAGATAGCATCCTCAACGCGCTCGGCCGCGAAGCGACCCAACGCACCCGCAGGCACGAAAAGCAATCGAACTACCAGGAGGCTGCCCGGCGGGTGAGGGGCGCCTACCTGCTGCTGGCCGAAGATAACGATGTGAACCGGGAAGTGGCGCTGGAACTCCTAGGTGAGGCCGGGCTCAAAGTGGACGTGGCGCTCAATGGCAAGGAAGCCGTGGAGAAAGTGGCGAAGCAGCCCTATGACGGCGTTCTCATGGACTGCCAGATGCCCGTCATGGATGGTTTCGAAGCCACCCGCCGGATCCGAAGCGACGCTCGATTCCAGGGTCTTCCCATTCTGGCCATGACCGCCAATGCCATGGCTGGAGACAAGGAAAAGTGTGTTGCAGCCGGTATGAACGACCACATCGCCAAACCCATCGATGTGGCCCAACTGTTCCAGGTGCTGGCGCAATGGATCAAGCCCAGCCTGGGGGGGGGTGTGCCAGAACCCATTGGGGAACCCCCGGCGGGAAGTGGACTTCCGGAGATCCCCGGATTGAACCTGAATGAGGCCCTGGCCCGTGTGGGAGGCAACGCCAAGCTGCTGCTCAAGCTGTTGAGCCGCTTCCGGGAAACCCAGGCTGATGTCATGGCTCGAATCCACGCTGCAATGGAAGCGGGTGATGCGGAAACAGCCATCCGGGAGGCGCACACCGTGAAGGGCCTGGCGGGAAACATTGGCGATGCAGTCCTGGTCGAGTATGCGAAGCGTGTGGAAAGCCTGCTGAAGCTCGGGCAATCCGAAGGCCTGACGGAGGCGCTTGGCGACATGGGCTCGGCCCTCCAAGGCCTGCTGCAGCGGATGACAGCCATCAGTCCCGTTCCAGATGTGGTCGCTGTCGCGCCACTTGAGATCCTATCCGTGGACAAGGAGGCTCTTGGAAGAGACCTGATCCAGCTTGCGGGTCTGCTTCGCGACCTTGATTCGAACGCTGGGTCGGCGGTCGAAGAACTCGCCGGCCGCCTGGAGGCGCTCGGCCAGGGAGAGGCGGCCCGCACGCTGCTCCGGCTGGTGGCCGAATTCGAGTTTGATGCCGCCCTGGAGCGTCTGGGCCAGTGTGCTCAGGCTCTTGACCTGACGCTGCAGCCTGGATGAGGGGGGTCTCCATGAATTCGAGCCCTCTGTTCCGTCGATTCCTGCCCTGGATCGGCGCCCTCTTGCTTTCCGTGGCGGTGGGCTTCGGAGCTGTCCACGCGGTGCGCTTGGTACTGGAGCACGACTATCACATCGAACTGGAGACAGAAGCCAAGCGCCGGGCCCTTGAAGTCACCACCCAGACCATGAACGGCAATGTCATGGGGTCTGTGGCCAGCCTAGGCCTGATCAGTGAACCTGTGAAACGGGTCGCCAAAGGTGAGCTTCCTATCAAGGATCCGGTCGTGATGGACACGCTGGAGGCCGTCGGGAAATCCTACGGCGCCAACGGTGTTTATATCGTCAACAAGGATGGAATCATCCAGTCCTGCTGGTACACCGTGGGGGTCACCCTCACGGGCGTGGATGTCAATTTCCGGCCCTATTTCCGGATCGCCATGCGTGGAAAGGAGAATGTCTACGCTGCCATCGGCACCACCACGGGCCTCCGCTCCCTGTATTTCGCTTCCCCGTTGTACGCGGGTGATACGACAAGCTCCCCGATCATTGGCGCAACGGTAGGCCGTCTTGGGCTGGAACGGGTCGATTCCGTCCTGAAGTCTTGGACGGGACCGGCTCTGCTGTTCTCCCCTCAAGATGTGGCCTTCGCCTCCAATCGCGAAGATTGGATCGCGCGCATGGCCGGGGCGGGAACGCCCGAGCGCCTGAAGGCGATCCGGGACCTCAAACAGTTCGGTAAGGCCTTCGACAGCGGTACGCCCGCATTGCTACCCTTCGACCTGAACAGCGGTGCGGTCCGATTCGACAACCACCGCTATGCCGTAGCCCATGCGCCTGTGAATTGGAACGATCCCAATGGCGTATGGAAGGTCGTGCTGCTGGGCGACCTTGAGGCCTTGATGCCCGCCGCGACCAGGATGGAACTGGGAGCAGCCACAGGTGCCCTTGTCCTGGCGGTGTGCGCCCTATTCCTATCGGTGCGCAGCCGCCTGCGAAACGCACGCGAGGAACGAGATAGAGCCGAAGAAGGGCTGAAAGCCTATGCCCGCCAGCTGGAATCCGAAGGTTCCATCAAGTCCTACCTGGCGGAGATCTCCCCGGATCTCCAGCGAGCAGCGTCGATGACGGATCTGGCCAGGAAATTCCTGTTCCACGTTACTCGGCGCCTGAGCGTGGATTATGCCGCGCTCTACATCCTTAACAAGGAAGGGAACCTCCTGGTGCCTATAGGTGGACATGGCGTCCTGCCCCAGCAGTTGGAGAGGTTGACCATCGGTCAGGGCCTTGCCGGACAGTGCGCCCAGGAGATGAAACCTATAGAAATCCACGATGAGGCAGAGGACTCCATTCGCATCGTGTGGGGCGAGGGCGAGATGAAGCCCAAGGCCCTCATCCTGCTTCCGATCGTGCAGTCGGATCGCCTGTTGGGAGTGGTCGTGCTGGCCTCCCTGAGTGTCATGGATCTCGATCAGCGCGCCCTCCTGGATGCCATGCTGCCGATGCTGGCGATGAATCTTGAAATACTGGAGCGCAATGTCGGAACGCAGCGCCTCGCGGAGAATCTGCAACAACAGCAAGCCCACCTCATGGAAACCGAAGCCTGGTACCGGGGCATCCTTGAATCCGCCCCGGATGGCATGCTGGTTGCCGATGCGGAGGGTGTGATTATCCTCTCCAATTCGCAGATCGACACCATGTTCGGCTACAGCCCTGGTGTCTTGATTGGTAAGACAATCGAGGTGCTGGTTCCGGAAACCCTTCGCGCCCATCACATTGAACTGCGCGACCGTTACATGCTGCTTGGAAGCGCGCGGGCCATGGGGGCTGCGGGGGCGGACCTCCGCGGCGTCCGGCAGGATGGAACTGAATTCCCGGTCGAAATCGGGTTGTCCAAGCTGCCCGCATTGGGGAGCCGAGGGATGTGCATTTGCGCGTCCGTGCGAGACATCACCGAGCGGAGGCAAGCCGAGCAAACGAAGGCGGAGGAGCAGGCGCGTCTGCAGCTCATCCTGGATACCAGTCCCGTGAATGTGGCCTTCACTACCAAGGGACGGTTCCGGTTCATGAATCCGTTATTTGGCGAGACCTTCGGCGTCAAGCTGGGTGACGAGGCGAACCAGATTTACGCCCACGAGAAGGATCGGGAGGCCGTGCTTGATGGCCTGAAGCGTGATGGCCTGGTGAGAAACCTTGAAATCCAGATGCTCGACGGCAGGAAACAGGTGCGCGACATGCTTATCACCTTCCTCCCCCTTGCCTATGGCGATGAAGAGGGTGTGCTCGGATGGCTGGTGGACATCACCGAGCGCAAGCAGGCGGAAAGGGAGTTGCAGGCACGCATGGAGGATCTGGAGCGGTTCAGCCGCCTGACCATCGATCGGGAGGGGAGAATGGTCCAGCTCAAGGAAGAGATCAATCAGCTTCTGGAGCAGATGGGCAGGGAAAGGAAATACAAGATCGTGGAATGAGTTGCCAACAACCTAGTCAGGAGGCGTGGATGTTCAAGGAAGAAAGAAGCGAATCCCTGTTCGACTGGAGCATGATCGGCAATATCGCCGAGGGGCGGCCGAATCTTGGTCCAACTATGGATGTAGCAGTCTATCGCCTCATGCAGTTCACGCTTCGGGACGTGCTCATCCAGGAGTTCGATGCGGCCAAGGCGGAGCGGATCTACTATCGGGCGGGGGAGTTGGCGGGTCGGGAGCTATTCAAGAACCTGATTACAGAAAAGATCGATTTCGGCGGTTTCGTGACGGAGCTTCAGGAGTTGCTGAGCAATCTGAAGATCGGCATCCTGAGGGTCGAAAAAGCGGATTTGAAAACCATGGAATTCACCCTCACGGTGGCGGAAGACCTGGACTGTTCAGGCCTGCCCATCTGTGGTGAAACCGTCTGTACCTATGATGAAGGTTTCATCAGTGGGCTCCTCACGTCCTTCTACGGCAAGGGATTCGCGGTAAAGGAAGTGGACTGCTGGTGCTCGGGGGACCGGGTCTGTAGGTTCGAGGTGAAGCCATGCGCCTGAAGCGTTGCCCATGATCCAGGTCACCAACCAGGACATTGATCGCATCTCAGCCGCCTTCCATTCCATCCTGAAAGGCAGGCGGCCGGAGGCTATCGATCTTCCGGAGGACTATCCCGAAGACGAATTTTGGCAAGCCGTGGGCTACATCAATCGGTTCATCTCCGAATACAACGATGTAACCGATTTCGCTTACCACCTTGGTCATGGAGAAATCCAGGTGGATCCGCCCCGGACCGGCTTGATTCTTGGTCAGTCCCTCAAAGCCCTGCAGGCCAGCCTGAGAACCCTGACCTGGACCGCCCAGCAGATCTCCCAGGGGGATTTCAGCCAGCAAGTCAGTTTCATGGGCGAGTTCTCCGAAGCCTTCAACACGATGACCCGGCAGTTGCAGACCTCCTTCCATGGCCAGAACGAACTGATGGCCGCGCTCCAAGAGCAGATCGTTGAGATGGGGCGTGCCCGGAAGGCCATGTTGAACATCCTCGAGGATCTGGATGAAGCCAAGCAGAAAGCTGACGCCGCGGCCAAAGCCAAGGCGGATTTCCTGGCGAACATGAGCCACGAAATCCGCACGCCCATGAACGCCATCATCGGCATGTCCCATCTGGCCCTGCAGACGGACCTGAATCCCAAGCAGCGCAACTACGTGGAGAAGGTCCACCGGGCGGCGGAGAACCTGCTGGGGATCATCAACGACATCCTCGACTTCTCGAAAATCGAGGCGGGCAAGTTGACCATGGAGCGGGTTCCCTTCCGCCTCGATGATGTGATGGACAATCTGGCCAGCCTGGTCGGAATGAAAGCGGAGGAAAAAGGGCTGGAGCTGCTTTTCAACCTGGATCCGGAGGTCCCGACCGCGCTGGTGGGGGATGCCATGCGCCTGGGCCAGGTCCTGGTGAATTTGGGCAACAACGCCGTCAAGTTCACCGATGCGGGCGAAATTGTCTTCGGCATCGACCTTGTCGAGAACACCGGGAAGGTGGTGGAACTCCACTTCTGGGCCAGGGACACGGGCATCGGCATGTCTCCCGAGCAATGCGGGAAACTGTTCCAGCCCTTCAGTCAGGCCGATGCCTCCACTACCCGCAAGTATGGTGGCACCGGACTTGGACTCGCCATCTCCAAACAGCTGGTGGAAATGATGGAAGGTCGCATGTGGGTGGAATCGGCCGCCGGCCAGGGGTCCACCTTCCACTTCCAGGCCCGCTTGGAACTTCAGAAGACGCCCACGCCCCGGCGCATGTTCCGCTCCGATGAATTCCAGGGCGTGCGCGTGCTCGTGGTGGATGACAGCGCCACCTCCCGGGAGATCCTCTCCACGATGACGCGGCGCTTCGGCTTGGAAGTGGATGTGGCCTGGGACGGCGTCCAGGCACTGGAGATGATCGCCTCCGCGGAAAGAAAGAGCCTTCGTTACGACCTAGTGCTCATGGACTGGAAGATGCCGAAAATGGATGGGATCGAGTGCCTCCAGCGCCTGCAGGAGGGGCCAGCGCCGAATCTTCACGCCGTCATCATGGTCACCGCCTACAGTCGGCAGGAGGCGGTCGCCTCCGCCGAAGCCCATGGCGTGCTGCTCAAATCCATGTTGGCAAAGCCCGTGACTCCTTCGACCCTGCTGGAGGCGGTGGGCGAGGCTTTAGGCAAGGGAGTCATGGCCGAAGATCTGTCCCACCAGCGCGACGATCGGGACTCTGAAGCCATGCGCAAACTAGCAGGCACACGAGTACTCCTGGTTGAGGACAACGAAATGAATCAGGAGTTGGCGCAGGAACTGCTCAGGAATGCGGGGATGGAGGTCATTCTCGCCAACCATGGCCAGGAAGCGCTCGACATCCTGGCCACGGATTCAGCCTTCGACGGCATTCTGATGGACTGCCAGATGCCTGTCATGGACGGCTACACCGCCACGCGGGAGATCCGCAGGAACCCTGCCTTCAAGGCCCTGCCCATCGTGGCCATGACAGCCAATGCCATGGCCGGCGACAGGGAGAAGGCCCTCGAATCGGGCATGGATGACCACATCGCCAAGCCGCTCGATGTGAATGAGATGTTCAATACGCTGGCCCGCTGGATCCGCCCCAAGGGACGCGGGGTGGTGACACCTGTTGCCCGGGTGGATTTGCCCACAACCTCTACCCTGCCTGATCTGCCTGGCATCGACCAGGTCGCCGGGCTCGCCACCAGCATGGGCAATGCGAATCTCTTCAGGCGCCTGCTCGCCAAGTTTCGTGAAGGGCAGGGGACCTTTGCCGAGTGTTTCTCCGCCGCCCGCCACGACCCGGATCCGACCCCGGCCATGCGCTGTGCGCACACCCTCAAGGGCACTGCAGGGAATATCGGCGCCCGTGGGGTGCAGATCGCCGCAGGTGAACTCGAACAGGCCTGCAAGGCGGGCGCAGGGCCCGAAATTATCCAGGCTCTGTTCGACAGGACCTTAATGGAACTGGCTCCGGTTCTGGCTGGCTTGGCTGCTCTCGGTTCCGCGGATGGAGCCGCCGTTGATTCCGGGCTGACCCTTGACCAGTCCCGGGTTCGGACCCTGCTTGAACGGCTCGTCTCCCAGTTGGTGGACTGTGATGCCGAAGCCGCGGATACGTTGCAAGAGCTGCAAATCCTGACCCAGGGCACTCCTCTGGCCAATGGCTTGAAGAAGGTTGGGGATCTGGTCGGCAGGTACGAGTTCGACGAAGCCGAAAAATCTTTGCAAGCCTTGATGGCTTCCCGATGATCGACGGTCAGTTCCTTGCCTGTGGATTGAAATCTGATTCGAACTCTCCGAAAGGAAGCCTCCCGTAACCCCAATGCATTGGAGCCAATGATGAACCTCACCCTGGAAGCCGAAGGCAAGCCCACCATCCTCGTTGTGGATGACACGCCGGATAACCTTGCCCTGGTGTCCGGGCTGCTCAAGGACACCTACAAGGTGAAGGTAGCCCCCAGCGGCGAGAAGGCGCTTCAGCACCTGCAAGGAGGCAACCTGCCGGACCTCGTCCTGCTCGACATCATGATGCCGGAGATGGATGGCTATGAAGTGCTGCGCCGCCTCAAGAGCTACCCTTCGACGCGGGACATTCCCGTGATCTTCCTCACGGCTAAAAGCGAAGTTGAAGATGAAAGGCTCGGTCTGGACATGGGAGCGGTGGACTACATCACCAAACCTCTGAGTCCGCCGATCCTGCTCTCCCGGGTCCGGAACCACCTGCAGCTCAAGGAGGCTCGCGACTTCCTGAAGGACAAGGCGGTCTACCTCCAGATGGAAGTGAATCGTCGTTCGCAGGAACTGGCCACGATCCAGGAAGTGACCATCATGGCCCTGGTTTCCCTCGCGGAAACCCGGGACAACGAGACCGGCAACCACATCCGCAGGGTCCAGCTCTACGTGAAGCTCCTGGCCGAGCATCTGCGCACGCATCCCAGGTTCGAAGCCTTCCTGAGCCAGGAAAACATCGACCTGCTCTACAAATCCGTTCCGCTCCACGACATCGGGAAAGTCGGGATTCCAGATCGAATCCTGCTCAAGGCCGGACGGTTCGTGCCCGAGGAATTCGAAGTCATGAAGCGGCACGCCCTTATCGGGAAGGAAGCCATCGAGACCGCCGAACGACAGCTCAGGGCGCTGGTTCCCTTCCTGAGGCTGAGCAAGGAAATCGCCTACGGGCACCACGAAAAGTGGGATGGCACCGGTTATCCCCTGGGCTTGAAGGGTGATCAGATCCCGGCATCCGCCCGCCTCATGGCCGTGGCCGATGTCTACGACGCGCTGATCAGCCGCCGAATCTACAAGCCCGGCCTGTCTCACCAGGCCGCCATGGAGGAGATGGTGGCAGGGCGGGGAACCCACTTCGACCCGGACATCCTGGATGCCCTGGTCGACCGCCATGCGCAGTTCCAGGAGATCGCGGCGAGATTCGGGGATACCTACCAGGACCTCGCCCAGAAGTACCAAAAAATGCAGGAGAGCCAACCCGGTCCAAGCGGAGTCCGGTGATCAAGGCCTGGATCAATAGGGCAGCCCCAGGGCGCGCGAGAGGAAGCGCACCAGGGGCCCGTTCTGACGGCACATCCCGGTGAACTGCTCCAGGAACTCCGGCGCGCAGACCTGGCGCTGGGTGAGCGGCGTGTAGGTGTAGAAGTCCTTCAGCTTCAAATCCTCGGCGAGGGGATGGTCCGGGTCGAAGCCGGGGGGGACGCGCTTGAGGGCTTCCCCGGCAACCGCCAGCCCGCGGGTGCGCAGGTCCTTCCACTCCCGGCCGTGGCTGACCAAGCGTTCGCGCACCTTGCGGAGGGATTCGGGATCCGGGTGCCAAAGGCCCGCGCTCATGAAGCACCCGCCTGGTTCCAGGTGCAGGTAGAAGCCCGGGGAATGGACATCCCTGGCGCAGTCCCGGTGCCTGAATTGGGCCCCAACGTTGGTCTTGTAGGGGCTCTTGTCCTTGGAGAAGCGGGTATCGCGGAAGATGCGGAACAGGGAGCCGCCCGAGGGCCGCGCATCCGCCAGGAAGTGGGGACTGAGCGTCCTCAACGGTTCCGCGAACGCGAGGATGAAGGCCTGCATGGGCTCGCGAACTTCCGCCTCGAAGCGCTCGCGATTCTCCTGGAACCAGGCCCTGTCGTTGTGGGCCGCCAGGTCGGACAGAAATCCAAAGAGCGCCGGCGTGAAGCGGACGCCCGATCGAGGTTTGCCCTCCAGAATGCGCGTGACCATTTCTTACCTCATGGCTGGATCTCGGCCGGGATGATGGTCAGGCATTCCGCTTCATGAAGGGCCCGAACAATTCATTCGGCAGCGGGACGAAGGTGGTGGTGTTGTGTTCGCTGGCGATCTCCACCATGGTCTGCAGGAAGCGGAGCTGCAAGGAGATCGGCTGTTCGGCCATCATGGCGGCGGCCTGCACCATCTTTTCCGCGGCCTGGAACTCGCCTTCGGCGTTGACGACCTTGGCCCGGCGCTCCCGTTCGGCCTCAGCCTGCTTGGCCATGGCGCGCTTCATGCCCTCGGGAAGCACCACGTCCCGCACCTCCACGGTGCTCACCTTGACGCCCCAGGGCTCGGTCTGCCGGTCGATGATCTCCTGCAGCTGGATGTTGATCTTCTCCCGGTGGGCCAGCAGCTCATCCAGCTCCGACTGGCCGAGCACCTTGCGCAGCGTGGTCTGGGCGATGAGGGCGGACGCCTTGAGGAAGTTCTCCACCTTCACCACGGCGGCCTGGGGATCCACGACGCGGAAATAGACCACCGCGTCCACGGTGGCGGGCACATTGTCGCGGGTCATGATCTCCTGCTTGGGCACATCGATGGTCACCACCCGCAGATCCATCCTCACCATGCGGTCGATGAAGGGGATCAGGAAGATCAGCCCGGGCCCCTTGGCCCCCTTGAGCTTGCCCCATCGGAAGATCACCCCCCGTTCGTACTCGCGCAGGATGCGGGCCGCCTGGGGCAGGACGATGGCGGCCAGCAGCAGAATGAAGAAGAGCCAAGTGCCCACATGGAACGCGGACTCGTTCATGACCGCACCTCCTTGGAAGCCTTGAGGGGCCGCACTTTCAGCGTCAAGCCCTCAAGGGCGATGATCTCAACGGCCTCTCCGGCTGCCACCGGTTCCGGACTCAGGGCGTTCCAGTACTCGCCTTCGAGGAAGACCCTGCCGCGCCCGCTGTCGATGGGCTCGAGGGCGGTTACCACCCGGCCCACCCAGACCTCGGAGCCGGATTTCGCGGGCATCCGCTGGGCCCGGATGCCCGCGCCGACGATGAAGATGAAGAACAAGGCTGTGATGACCGTGGCCGGCACCACCCAGGCCAGGGACAGCCGCAGGAAGGCCTCGCTCCGGTCGAAGAGCATGAAGGTCCCGAGGAAGAACGCCAGGATTCCGCCGGCCGTCAGCACGCCGTGGGTGGGCGTGAACGCGTCGATGATGAAGAGGCCGATGGCCACGGCGACCAGGGCCAGGCCGGCCGTATTCATGGGGAGGACGGAGCCGAGGTACATGAGCAGGACCAGGGCGATCACCCCCGCCACGCCAGGAAGGATCGCCCCGGGGCTGGTGAGCTCGCCGATGACCCCGTACATCACGATCAGCATCAGGACGAGCATGACCTGCGGGTGGGCGAAGACCTGGAACACCCTTTCGCGCACCGTCATGGAGATGTCCACGACGGTCGCCCCCGCCGTTGCCAGCTTCCTCCCGTTGACCTCGCGACCGTGGATCTGGGTCAGCAGATCCGGCAAGTCCCTGGCGACGACCTCGATCACCTTCAGCTCCAGGGCCTTTTCCGCGGTGATGGCGGCGCTGTTCTGCACCGAGTCCCGGGCCCAGGCGGTGTTGCGGTGGCGCTTCGCCGCGATGGCCTCGATGTAGCTGGAGGAGAAATTTTCCAGCTTCTGCTTCATGACCTCGTCCTGCTTGCCGCCATCGGCGCCGAGACTCACGGGGTGGGCCGCTCCGATGCTGGTGCTGGGCGCCATGGCGGCGATGTCCGCGGCCAGGGTGATGAAGCACCCGGCGCTGCCGGCCCAGGCGCCAGGAGGCGACACGAACACCACCGTGGGCACGGGAGAGCGGAGGAAGGTCTGGGTGATCTCCTTGGTGGCATCGAGCAGGCCCCCGGGGGTGTCGAGTTCGATGACGAGGCACTGCGCCCCCTGGCCGGCGGCCTCGCCGATCCCCCGGGCCAGGTAGCTTGCCGTGGCCGGCCCGATGGTGCCCTGGACCCGCACCACGCACACCCGCGGAGCCGGACCGGGCTTATCCCCGTCCGTGCCCCCGCCGAGGGTGGTCAAGGCGAAGAGACAGGCGATGCGACCGAGAGCTTTCCGGCATCCCGCCATGGGACACCTCGCGAAAGGACTCCCAAGCTAAGTCCATGCCGAACCAGGCGCACCCGGATTTTGGTCAATTCTTTTTGAAGGCCCTGGCACCCATCGGATGGCATTCACCGGACCCGCGGGGCGAAAATCTGCGACGGAATGATGAATCCGAAAGCTCTACGAAAAGTTTCGTTGACAGCTACGAAACCTGTCGTATCTTTGGGACATTCCTATCTGGAGGGTCCTTCCCATGCAGGCTGCCACCCGACCGACCGACGCCGAGCTCGCCATCCTGCGGGTGCTCTGGGAGCGGGGCCCGAGCACCGTTCGGCAGGTCTACGAGGTGCTGTCCGAGGAGCGCGAGCTGGGCTACACCACGGCCCTGAAGATGCTCCAGATCATGGATGAGAAGGGGTTGGTGCAGCGGGAGATCACGGACCGCGTCCACATCTTCTCGGCCACCCAGACCCAGAGCGAGACCCAGCGGACCCTGCTGGACGATCTGCTGGACAAGGCCTTCGGCGGCTCCTCCTTGAGCCTCGTCATGCAGGCCCTGGCCACGCGCAAGGCCAGCCGCAAGGATCTGGCCGAAATCCGGAAAATGCTGGACCAGGCGGAAGGGGGGAAGGTATGAACCCGATCTTGTCATTGGCCCGGGAACCCTGGGCCCAGGCCCTGGGCTGGACCCTGGTGCATTTCCTCTGGCAGGGGGCGGTGCTCGGTCTCGTGGCCTGGCTGACCCTCCTATTGATGCGCGGCCTCGGCGCCCGGGCCCGGTACGGCATGGCCTGCACCTTCCTGCTGCTCATGGTGGCGGCTCCTGCGGCCACCTTCCTGCTCCTCCACCGTTCAGCGCCAGTCCAGGCGCCCTTGACCTTGACCATGGAAGCAGCCGCTTCGGCACGGGCCGCAGTGCCGCTGGTCCAACAGGTGAAGGGCGACTTCGAAGCCCGGCTGCCCTGGCTCCTGCTGGGCTGGGCCGCGGGGGTATTGTTGCTCTCCTTGCGCTTCCTGGGCAGCTGGATCCGGGTGCAGCGCCTGCGGCACCGGAATGCGAGCCCCGTTCCGGCCGGCTGGCACCTGATCCTGTCGCGGCTGTGCCGGGAGATGAAGCTCACCCGCACGGTGCGCCTGCTCCAGTCCGCGGCTGTTGAAGTGCCCACGGCGCTCGGCTGGCTGCGGCCCCTCATCCTGCTTCCAGCCTGTGCCTTCACGGGCCTGGCGCCGGTCCAGCTGGAGGCCATCCTGGCCCACGAGCTGGCCCACATCCAGCGGGGCGACTTCCTGGTGAACCTGCTCCAGTCCCTGGTGGAAGTGCTGCTCTTCTACCACCCGGCCGTGTGGTGGCTGTCCCATCGGATTCGCGCGGAGCGGGAGCTCTGTTGTGACGATGTGGCCGCCCGCCTCTGCGGCGATCCTCTGCTCCTGGCCCGGGCCCTCGCCGACCTCGAGGCCCTGCGCGAACCCTTGTCCCCAACCCCGGCCCATCTCGCCATGGCTGCCAATGGAGGTTCCCTCATGCACCGCATCCGCCATCTGCTTCATCCCTCCCTGCCCGTCTCCAGCGGAGCCCGGGCCGCCACCCTCACCCTGCTGGCCGCCTCCCTGCTCGGCGCCGCCGGCGTGGTGCTCCAGGACAAGGCCAAGGAGGAACCCCCCAGTCCCAAGAAGGCCACCCAGATCCGCATTGTGGATGACGGGCGCAAGCTGGACGTGCGCCTCAAGGGCGAAGTCCAGCTCAACGCCGAGGCTCCGGAACCGGTGACCATTCCCGGCGAGGGCAGTTTCCGGGTGGAGGAAAAGAAGAATGGGAAGGCCCGCGCCTACACCGCCACCAGGGACAAGCGCACCTACACTGTGGACGGCAAGGAACAGCCCCTGGACGCCGAGGGGCAGGCTTGGCTCCGGGGCGCCGTGAAGGATGCGGCGAAGGCGCAAACGGGGCGCGACAAGGCCCACCGGGTGGTGGAGGTCCGCACCAGGCATATGGAGGACCGGGCCAGGGAACTGGAATCCCAGGCGAAGAATCTGGATGCTCGGAACCGGGAGCTGGAAGTCCTCTCCAAGGATCTGGAGGCCCGGGGAAAGAGCATGACGCCGGAGGAGCGCTCGCGCCTGCAGGCCGAGGCGGACCGGCTGAAGGCCGAGGGCGACAAGCTCAAGGCTGAGGGGGAAAAGCTCAAGGCTGAGGGTGAGCGGCTGAAGAATGACCCTGAGATGAAGGCGCTCATCGCCAAGGCCCGGGCGGAGGGCCGCAAGGTGCGCGTGGAAGTGATCAAGGACAAGGACGGTGACCCGGAGACCTTTGTGGTCCGGCGCCACGAAGATGGCAAGGACGTCGTCGAGAAGCGGGTGAAGATCATCCACAAGGGCGGCGAGGGCAAGGAAGGCGAGACCTGGAATTTCGTTGGGCCCGAGGACGAGGATTTGATGGCTGAGGGCATGGACCAGGAGATTCGCATCCCGCCCATCCACGTTCCGAGGGTTCACGTCCGGCCCTTCGCCCACCCCGGTGAGGAGGATCCCCAGGTTGAGATGGCGGCGATCAAGGCCGAGCTGAAGGCCCTCCAGAGCCGCCTGGACCAGCTGCAGAAGCAGGTGGCCACGGCCCCGAAGCCATCGAAGGCAATCCGGCCACCCGCCACACCTAAACCCGCGCGGCCTCCTGTTCCGCCGCCGCTGCCTCCTCCGCCACCCCCGGCGCCGGATGTGCCGCCGGCTCCACCCGCGCCACCAGTGGAACCGGGAAAGTAACACCGCGTTCGCCATGAAAGAGGCCCGCCTGGCGGGCTTCTTTCATGGCATTGCTGAACCAGCCCGGCGGTAAATTCTGGGCATGCCTCCCCGGGAAGCAATACTGATTGTTCGGATCATTCAATCCGGTTGAATGCGAGGCCGTCGCTTCTGAGCCGAAGGATCTGGCTCCGTTCGTTTTTCCAGGCGGTTGCGCCCTTCTCGCGTTCCTTGAAATCGAAGTAGACTGGTCGGAATTCCTGGGTGAATCCGATACTTACGGAATTCTTTCCGGCCTCTGCAGTGGATTGCGAAACCCAATGTAGGGTCCTGAAAGGCGTCTCAAGGTCCGCCTTGGGCAGCAGGGGCTTCACGGCGAAGGGAAACCGATAGGTGGCTTTGAATTCGAGCCGTCCCTGGCGAGTGCTTACCACGGGGAACTGACGCCTCTGTCCTGACTTCTGGATGAGGCGAGGTGCGGTGGGCATGCCCCAGCTCACCAGCACCTCATCCTTGCCTTCCAGGCGCAAGGCATCGGCCTGGACCAGTTTTGTGGAAACCAAGAAAGGTTTGTCCAAGTCCAGGGGATCACCGACAGATTCGATTTCCAGGGAGGCGGTCGGCGAGAGGTCGAGGAAAGTAAACAGTCGAACGCGGAGACCCTTCGTGCCTTCCGTGAGCAAGGCCTCCCTCAGGCCCAGGTGATTGGCGGTTTCCTGGACAGCAACCTTGGCCGTGCCGTTTCTCACCGCGTCGATTTCTCCATCGATGGTGATGATGCTGGAGGGCCGCTGGGTCGCTGAGACAGGAACCCTCACCCAAGCCGCTCCACCAGGGGTGCATATCATTACCCGGCGATCACGATGGGAGGCTGGGAGTAGACCAAGCGGCGTGAGGCGGCTGGTGGGATCAACCAAGAGAAAATGGCCCTGGGGAGTATCCACCTCCGCGGGGAAACCTAGGCTTGCTGGCAGTTTGATTGCGCTGATCACATGGTCGAAGGTGGTGAAGCTTGGAGCTTCACCCTCCTCGATGAAACCGTGACCGATGAGCGCCATGACAGGATGGACCTCCAAGCCTATGCCTTTTGCTTCGCTCAGGAGGCAGCAGGTGAGGTCTTTGCAATCTCCATAACGGTGGCGGACCACTTCCGGTCCAGGATCTGGCAACCAGCCACGCTCAGGGCTGACGTAGACCTGCTTGTAGGTGAATTCCTTGGCCATCCAATTGTGGATAGCCTGCAGGCTCTCCCGCGTCCCCTTGCCTCCGGTGGCGATGGGCCTCGAGGGTTGAAAACGGACTTGGTATTGGGCATCGACCCATTTGGCCAACTCATCCCAAGTTTCCGTGGAAGGGGTATTCAAGAAGGCAGGATCCTGAAATCTCACAAGCACCGAAGGAAGGGCGTTGCGGGCATATGGTGCGGCATCCTCCTGCTTGGGGATAGCCGGGACAGAGGTAGCCTTCACGGACTTGCCAGGAATGACTTCCGGAGTGCTGATCCAAGGTTCCAGGTGGCGTGTGTCGAGTTTGACCGCTACATCTTTCAAGCTTGTGAACCATCCGCCAGAGGCGATGGCCTCAAGCTCCCAGCGTCGAACTGGGTGTTCCTCCATGATTCCTGCGATGGCGGTGGGGCCCATGGGATGGTGAAGTGACTCCAGCGACTCGAAGGCCAGAATGCTTCCCTTCACTGCGCGGTAAAGTTGGGCTCCAGTCACGACTGAAGTTGAAATCTCCCCTCTGGTATCGCCGTCCACGGTGACTGCGGAATCTGTGTCCAGTCGGATGAGTTCTCCGTCTGGACGGAGGTTCCACCCTTTGAGGCGCTTCACTTTGCTTGCTTTGCCACCCAGGCTGCGAAGGGAATAGTAGGCCTCTTCCAGCCCACGATCGTCGAGGACCTTCACAACCCGGAATCGATGCATCCGGATCTCGCCATTCCCGACATAGGTGAATTCAGTGCGGTCTAGCAGAACCCAAGCGTCCGCTTCTGTTGGCGCCGTCTCCATCGAGGCGGCCAAGGCCTCCCGGGCAGCCCAGTCAGGCAGTTTCCTGAAATCCTGGGCGAGGAGGCTCAGCGAATAGAGGGCGATGATCCAGGCTCGGCGTGTCATCGGGTACGCTCCAGCAGCACAGTCTTGTGAGAGACCTCCTTGATCCATGCGAGGAAGGTCTTCAGGTCCGCGTAGGCTTCTGGCTTCTCGTAGAATCCTGCCACGTCGACGCGGAGGACAACATTTACAAAATTGCTCCCGTCCTTACTTTCAAGTTCGGTACGCCAATTCACTGAGCCAAAACGGTTTTCGTTCCGGATTGATGGAAGGGCGGCGCAGATGTAGCCCTGGGGGACTTCAAACCGCGAGATTGCCAGGTGGGTGCAGCGGAATGGGATGAGGATTGGTTCGGTACGATCGCCGGGGAGTTCATCGGGGACACCCAGGGGCATCGACATCGCAGGAAATGGAAGGACTTCTCTGACTCGTGATGGATCGAGATCAAGATGCCCCTCAGCTTTCCAAGAGAGGTTGTGAAGCTGATCCTGGGCGTGGAAGACCTCCGTCTTTGACAGGGTCAGGTTCTTCAGCTCGCGCTCAAGGTCTTCCTTGAGGAGCCGGTTCTGTCCCGGTTCGTCGAGGGCGAGGAGGCGGTTGCGAGCGAAGTATTCGGGGATGCCTGCAAAATCTGCCACAACAGAGAAGGACTCGCCTTCCTCGTCAAGAGTTACCTGGTAGCGGAACTCGCGCTGGTTCACCAGGGCAGGCTGTACGGGCACCGTGAAGGGCGTGGCCTTCCATGTCGAGGAATTGATCATGACTCCACTGGTTCCCTGATAGTCAGGGAGGATGAGGCCGGGCGCAGCAAAGCGCAGGGTTGGATCCAGCCAGAGGACGCCCTTGCCGGGTTCGTCCACGCCGATCAGAAGATGGGTGTATTGGTTTGTGTCCAGGGTGTTGTAATCGAACAGAAGGAGATCCCGGTCTGCAACGAGGCCGATCAATGGCTGAAGTCCTGCTTCCTTGAGCAGGAAGTAGTACATAGCCCTAATCCCATATTTCGTAGTGACACCAAGCTGTGCAATTACTTCCAGATTCGATGTCCTGAAGGAGTTTACATAGTCGAGCCAGTCGCTGGTGTTGTGGATCCCCTTGTTGGCAGCGGCTTCTGCGAATGTGCTTTGGTCACTGTTGCGGAGGCGGGTATTCAGACGCTTGAGAATGGCGCTGGCGCGAGCATGGGGTGCTTGGGGAAGGTCCACGAACAGGCTGTTGCGGAGGGCCTTATAGGCATCACCTGTGTGCCAGTGGTCCTCGAAATCCGGCTTCAGATTTTCGGTCGCGTAATCATTCCAGAATAGGTCCGCGCGCTTGCGGGGATCCTGCTCATGAGCCAACTTCTTTGAAAGCGCGCGGGTCATCTGCCGAGTGAAAACCACGATTCTTGGCAGGTCTCTCGTTACCGCCAGTCCGAAGGTGACATCCTCCTGGGGTGGCAGGTCGAGGAGGGTGAACCGTTTGAACTTTGGATCATCGACGACCTCCGTGCGAATTCCCTTGCCGGGTATGACCATGTAGGATCGAGGCAAATCCTTGGCAATCTCGATCACAGCGCGTTGGACCGTAAATTTTCCTCCGAGATACTGGATAAAACGTGAGTAATAAGCGCCCAGTGGAACCTCTTCCCAGCGTGCTTCGAACACGCAATCGCCGTTGATTCCCGGTGCCACCACCGCCGTTCGCCTTGCCTCCATCCTGGCGGTCTGGACGAGCGGTTTCACGCTGAAATCCTTCACGCTGTCGAATTCAACAACCTTCCCGTCTGGGTAGAGCGTGTGGCCTTCGATTTTCGGCGAGTCGCCCAGGAAGAGGAACAGATTGGCCGCATCGCGCCCCTTGTCTGAAAGGATCCGGACCCGGAAGGTTCGGATCACCTTCGACTCTCCGATCTCGTATTTGTCCTCCAGTACGACCGCTCCCTGGAGGACTTTGGAAGGATCTCCTTTCATGGCCCAAATTTCAGGCGCAACGGGTGCCCAAGTGGTCTTGTTGGTGCCAAAAGCTGACAGCAGCAGCGAGGGCAGAAGGGTCAAGAGCATTCGGCGCATGGGGGCCTCGAGCACAATATCTGGCCCCCGGTTCGGGTGTCCTCCATGGGAGTGTGCCCCGTAAACGATGGCTGGATTTTCTTGGGGGTCCTATCAAGGGGCAGGTTGGTATGAAACCTTAGAGGGAGTTCCATGGTTGTGGCTTGGAGCGACTAATCAATTTGGCCCTGGCTAATCCAGATGACTATCTTATCTTCTGTGGTGATTATTGCGTGACCTTGAATGAGATGGCAGGTCAATTGAACTGCCCCCGAAGTGTTCTGGTGGTGGCGAAAAGACGCGGGCGAGCCTCCAGGAATGCCTTCCTGGACCTGCATGGGCTTCTCTAGAGCGACTGCAGAAAGGCCTCCACGCGGTCCCAGTCCCGGGTGAGCGGGAAGGGGGGCAGGGCAGCCCGCACTTGGGCCGCGTAGCGCTTGCCGCGGGAGTCCTCGCTGGGCAGCATGAGGCGCGGATCCAGCACCGCCACCACGCCGCGATCGGTGCGGGTGCGGATGAGGCGGCCAATGCCCTGCTTGAGCTTGAGGGTCATCTGGGGCACCTGGATGCCGATGAAACCCAGCCCCTCCCGCTGGGCGTCGGCTTCACGGATGCGGGCCTGGAGCAGCGGGTCGTCTGGCGGCGAGAAGGGCAGGGCCGACACCACCACCAGGCTGAGGGCCTCGCCGGGCAGATCCACGCCCTGCCAGAAGCTGGCGAGGCCCAGCAGGGCGGCGGAGGGGGTGGCGCGGAAGCGCTCCAGCAGCTGGGTGCGCGACAGGCCGTCCCCCTGCACGAAGAAGGTGATCTCCGGCAGCGCGGCTTCGAGGCGGGGCCGGAAGGCGGCCAGCATCTTGCGGCTGGTGAAGAGGAGCAGAGCCCGGCCCCGGCTGGCGCGCACCATGCGCTCCATGGCGGAGAGCGACGCTTCCACCCAGGCGGGGTCGCCGATGCCGTTGCTGCCGGGGCGGCGCTCGGGGAGGCTGGGCGGCACGAAGAGGAGGCCCTGGTTCTCGAAATCGAAGGGGCTTTCCACGTGCTCGGCGGCATCCACTTCCGCATGGCTGAGGCCCAGGCGCAGGCCCAGGCCGTTGAAGCCCCGGCCGTCCCGGAGGGTGGCGCTGGTGAGGATCACGCTTTCGAAGCCGCGCCGCACGTGCTGGTGGAAGAAGGGCCGCACATCCACGGGATTGGATTTGAAGTGGATCAGGTGCGGGCCTTCGCGGTTCAGGGTGGAGACCCAGCCCTCGGGCTGGGCGAAAATCTGCTCCATGCGCGAAAACGCGGTGCCCACCCGTTCGGCGAGGCGCAGCCAAGCGGGATTGTCGGGATCCCCGCTGGCCAGGCGCCGGGTCTCCATCCAGAGGGGGTGGCCCGCTTCCACCCAGGCCCCAACAGCATCGGCCAGGGCCTTCATCTCGGGGCCGGGACTGATGAGGGGCACCACGCCGCCCTCGAGGGGCACCCAGGTGAGGAGGTCCCCCCAGGCCTTCTCCCAGGGCTCGATGAGTGCCAGCAGGCCCGCGCCCTGGCCCGTGGCGCCATCCCGCAGGTCCGTGAAGAGCAGGTTCATGGCGCGGCTGGACCAGCTTTCGGCGCAGCTCTCCGTGAGCTGCTCCTCCAGGTCGTGGGCCTCGTCGAGGATGAGCACGGGGGCGTCCGGCAGCACCTGGCCGAAGGCGGATTCGCGCAGCACTCGATCCGCCAGCAGCAGGGCGTGGTTGACGATGATGAGATCGGCCTCGGCCACGGCCAGGCGCAGCTTGGTGAGGTAGCAGTCCTCGTAGCGGGGGCACTGGCGGCCCGTGCAGCGTTCGGCCCGGGCGTTGATCTTGTCCCACAGGGCCGATTCGCCTTCGCCGAAGCGGCCCAGGCCCTCGCGGTCGCCATCCTGGGTCTCCCGGGTCCAGCGCTGGAGGGCCAGCCAAAGCTGCTGATCGGCGCGGGAGAACTCCAGGTTGGCATCGCCGGACACGGCCTCCCAGGCGGTATGGCACAGGTAGTTGGCTCGGCCCTTGGCCAGCACGGCCTTGATGGGGCGGCCCAGGATGCCCGCGGCCCGGGGCACGTCCTCCTCCAGGAGCTGGCGCTGCAGCTGCTTGGTGCGGGTGGCCACGAGGATGGGGTGGTGGCCCGCCGCCAGGGCGGGGATCAGGTAGCCCAGGCTCTTGCCGGTGCCGGTGCCCGCCTCCACGGCCTGGATAACCGCGTTGGGCCGGGCCTCGGCTTCGGAACCGGCCTCGCGCCACTTCTCAAAGGCTGCGGCGCCATCCACCACCGAGTTGTGCACCAGCTCGGCCATGCGCCGCTGGCCGGGTCGATCCTCCGCCCCGGGAAAACAGGAGAAGATCCGCCCCTCGGGGGAGGCGAAGAAACGGTCCATGGGGTGCGCCATGTCCCCAGTGTGATCGAAGGGCGTAAAAAGGGCGAATGGCGCCCGGGAAAGGCTCTGCCTTGACCGGGCGCGGGGTCCAAGGGGGACAGAGGCTCCATCTCCGCGCCCATCGGGGCGCGGGAGCAGGCCCCAGTGGGCCTGCGTCAGATGGAGAGGCGGTGCAGCCGCCGGGCGGTCCCCCTTGACTATTTGTGGTATTCCTTGCCGCGAATGATGGTGAAGGCCCGGTAGAGCTGCTCCAGGAACATCACCCGGCTCAGTTCGTGGGGGAAGGTCATGGGCGAGAGGCTGATCTGTTCCTTCACCTCCGCTTTGATCCCGTCGTCGAAACCATGGCTGCTGCCGATGGCGAAGGCAAGGCTGTCGCCCTGGTTCATGTGGGTCACCAGCCACTGGGCGAAGCCATGGCTGTCGCGAATTTTTCCTTCAGGGGTCAAAAGAACGGGGCATTTCACGGCCTTCAGCCTCGGGCGGAGCTTCTCGGCCTCCTCCCGGAGCTGCCGGGAGGGGTCCCCCTTGCCTTCGCCCAGCTCCACCACCTCCATTTTGGAATAGGACCGGAGCATGCCGAGGTAGTGGGCCTCCAGGTCCCGGCAGGGTTCCAGGCGAAGACGACCGATGGTGAGCAGGGTGATGGGATACATGAGCACATTGTGAGCAATTCCCCTTGGCAGCGCACCTGGATAAGGGGACCATCCTAGGTATCAACGAACCGTTCTCCTGGAGGAGTGTCATGCGCCGTTCCCTGCTGCCCGTACTTACCGCTCTGGCTCTGGTCCCCGTATTCATTGGATGCGACAGCAGCAACATTCCCACCAACCCGCCAGCGGCGGCCACGGAACCCTACGACATCCTGAGCCACCTCCGCTACCTGGCGGTGCGCAAGGACTACCAGCACGCGGCCCTCATCGCCCCCATCACCCCCGACGTGGTGTTCCCTTCCGCCCGGCAGTTCCACAAGGATGCCCAGCAGATGGGCATCAACCTCACGCCTGAGGAGATCAAGGGCCTCGGCATCGAGAAGATCGCGGCCCGGCTCGACGAGCTGCCGGGCGGCCCGGATCCCATGAACTACCCCGACTACACCATCAAGGAGGCCCGTCTGGCCTTCAACGCCGGCATCTACCGCCTGCTGAAGGGCCTTACGGCCAAGTCCTGGGGCCGCATCGACAGCATGGGCATCACGGACAACAACGCCATGCGCCAGTTCGGATCCACGACCATCGTGAAGGACATGGCCCTGGGCATCGGCGGCAAGAAGATCATGACCGTGAGCTGCCTGAAGAAGCCCGATGGCACCTGGGGCGTGTCCCTCATCCGCTACGAAGTGAGCCCCAAGTCCCTCCAACAGGACTAGGAACCAGCAACAGGGCGGATGCCTGGGCCGCGGAGCGATCCGCGGCTCTGCCGCGTACGGAGGCCTGGCAACTTTCTGGATACCAGTCTCTTCTGAGTGCTGGCCATTCGGGCCCCGGCCTGGGAAAATCGTTGGTTGGACTGGCAGGGGCGTCCCGAAAAGCCAGTCAGGAGGATTCATGACCAAGAAGAACATCGTTCATGTGGTGGGCACCGGCACCATCGGCGAGCCCCTCATCGGCCTGATGGTGGAGTTCAAGAAGGAACTCGGCATCGATGAGGTCACCTTCCACAAGAACAGCGTCACCGATCGTCCCAAGGTGAAGGCCCTGCTCCGGCGGGGCGCCAAGCTTTCCGTGGATCCAGGCAACATGGAGGGATTCCGCGCCTGGGGCATCGAGCCCGCCATGTTCCACGACCAGGCCATGGAAGAAGCCTCCGTCGTCATAGACTGCAGCCCCAAGGGTCTGGAGATGAAGGAGACCCTCTACAAGCAGTACGAGCACAACACCAAGGGCTTCATCGCCCAGGGCAGCGAGTTCGGTTTTGGCACCATGTACGCCCGGGGCATCAACGACGATGTCCTGAAGAAGAGCGGCCAGTACGTGCAGGTCGTGAGCTGCAACACCCACAACCTCTCCTGCATCATCGACACCCTGGCCCTGGGAGAGGGCGCCGACAACCTCATCGAAGCCAGCTTCGTCTGCATGCGGCGCGCCAACGACATCACCCAGGTCAAGGATTTCTGCCCCGCGCCCCAGGTGGGCACCCACAAGGACGGCAAGTTCGGCACCCACCACGCCCATGACGCCTACCACCTGTTCCAGACCAAGGGTCTGGAATTGAACCTCTTCAGCAGCGCCGTCAAGCTGCCCACCCAGTACATGCACAGCCTCTGGTTCGACCTGCGCCTGAAGCGGCCCACCACCCTGAAGGCCATCAAGGCCCACATCAAGGCCAACGACCGCATCGCCATCACCGAGAAGAAGGACGCCAATGCCGTCTTCTCCTTCGGCCGCGATCAAGGCCACTTCGGCCGCATCCTGAACCAGACCGTGATTCCCCTCAGCACCCTCACCATGCCCAACGAGCACCGCGTGGTGGGTTTCTGCTTCACGCCCCAGGACGGCAACAGCCTGCTTTCCAGCGTCTCCGCCGCCATCCGGTTCATCCATCCCGAGGACTACGAGCAGCGCATCCAGGTCCTGAAGCCGTACTTCTTTGATGAAGTCTGATCCGATGTGGGCCGCGAATTGAAGTCCGGTGGGCTTCAATTCGCGGGGCTCCACACGGATCAGAGTCATGCCGGGGTGGGTCGAACTCCCCGCGTGGGTCGCGAAGCGGGATCCCCCGACAGTTCATTTGATCAATAGACGTGGCCCACGCCTGAATCGTGGGCCACGTTCGATTTACATTGGGAGCCCCGAGCCGGAGGGATATGGCTTGACGGGAAAGTACCGGCTCACCACCATCAAGTGAAATATGGACCCCGATGACGGGCACATCTTTCCATCCAGGAGTGGCGCCATGGCTATCAAGGTAGGCATCAACGGATTCGGTCGCATTGGTAGGATGGTGTTCAGGGCCATCACCAAGCACTTCCCTGATCTGGAAATCGTCGCCATCAACGATCTGCTGGACGCGGACTACCTGGCCTACATGCTCAAGTTCGACTCCGTGCACGGCCGCTTCCAGGGCGACGTGTCCGTCGAAGGCAACACCCTGATCGTGAACAAGAAGCCCATCCGGCTGACGGCCGAGAAGGATCCCGCCAACCTGAAATGGAATGAAGTGGGCGTGGATATCGTCATCGAGAGCACGGGCTTCTTCCTCACCAAGGAAACCTGCCAGAAGCACCTGGACGCGGGCGCCAAGAAGGTGGTGCAGAGCGCCCCCTCCAAGGACGACACGCCGATGTTCGTCTATGGCGTGAACCACTTGAGCTACGCGGGCGAAGCGATCGTTTCCGCCGCCTCCTGCACCACCAACTGCCTGGCCCCCGTGGCCAAGGTGCTCCATGACACCTTCGGCATCAAGCGGGGCCTGATGACCACGGTGCATGCCGCCACCGCCACTCAGAAGACCGTGGATGGCCCCTCTTCGAAGGATTGGCGCGGCGGCCGCGGCATCCTGGAGAACATCATCCCCTCGTCCACGGGCGCCGCGAAGGCGGTGGGCAAAGTCATCCCGGAACTGAACAAGAAACTCACGGGCATGGCCTTCCGCGTGCCCACCTCGGATGTCTCCGTGGTGGATCTCACCGTCGAGCTGCTCAAGGAAGCCACCTACGAGCAGATCTGCGCGGCCATGAAGACGGCCTCGGAAGGTTCCATGAAGGGGGTGCTCGGCTACACCACCGAGAAGGTGGTCTCCACGGACTTCCGCGGCGAAACCTGTCCCTCCGTGTTCGACGCCGAGGCCGGCATCGCCCTGGACGGCACCTTCATCAAGGTGGTGGCCTGGTACGACAACGAGTACGGCTACACCTGCAACATGCTGCGGCTGGTGCAGCATCTGGGCAAGTGAAGGCGCGAATCAAGACAGCGCAGGCTGACGGGGCCCGGGAGCGCATCAACCTCCTGGGCCCCGTCGATCTGGCGGCCCGGGCCCTCCTGGGTCATCTGCTGATCAGTGGGGACGTCACGCTTCGCATCACCGAAACCGAGGCCTACGGAGGCTCCGAGGACAGCGCCAGCCACGCGCGCCACGGCCGCACCGCCCGGAACGCGCCCATGTGGGGGCCGCCCGGCCGGGCCTACCTCTACTTCTGCTATGGCATGCACTGGATGCTCAACGTGGTGACCGGGCCCGAAGGCGAGGCCGCGGCGGTGCTGATTCGGGGCGCCGAAGTGGTGGCGGGGTTGGAGACGGTACTGGCCCGGCGGAAGGCCGCGAAACCTGCCCCCAGCCTCTGCGCGGGGCCCGGCAAGGTGGCCCAGGCCCTGGGCCTCGACAGGTCCTTCGATGGCAAGGACCTGCTGGTTCCCGGCGGCCTGGAACTGATCCCCGGTCCCCGGCCCGCCCGGCTCCTGGCAGGCCACCGGCTGGGCATCGGCTTTGCCACCGAGGCGGACCAGGTGCGGCCCTGGCGCTTCGCGGATGGGGACAGCGCCGCCGTCTCCCAGCGGCGCCGGCTCCTCCCCTTGTGAGCGAGGGGATTGGGATCCATACTCAATCTCCGCTCTGTCCGGGTCCCCGAGGGGACAAGGCGGGACGGCATCACGACGGGACGAACCGTCCCCCGTGATGATGCAAGGATTCATGGGGGTGACCGGTTTCGACAGGTCCCGACCATGTGGGTCGCGCAACAAAGCCCAGTGGGCTTTGTGAAGCGGGGCCCCACAGGGAGGGAATCAGGACGAAAGGCTTCTTTCCTCCCCACAGGGAGGGAGTCATGCCGAGGCGGAACATCCCGATGGAAAGGCAAGGACTCAATGGGGGTGACCGGTTTCGACAGGTCGTGATCCAGGTGTCCGGTGCAGGCGGGGGTTGGTCGGATGGCCCCCTTATCAATCCGCCCAAACCAAACTGCCAACGATAACTTCGAACTGGCTCTCGCTGCCTAGGGCAACCTAGGCTCCGAGCGAGTCCTCGGGATCTCTGGGTACCGAGCTCGTTAAACCTCTGAAAGGGTGGCTTCGGCCTGCCGGACGGGGGCACCAGATAGGCTGCCGCGACGCCTTCTGACGGCGGCCGAAATCCAGGAGGCGAACGTTCCGAGCGGCTCGTCCGTTCCCCGCCGGAAGGTTTCAAGAGCGGACCAAGCCTGTGAAGAGCCGCCATCCGGCATGTCTTGGACGTGGGTTCGACTCCCACCACCTCCACAATCCAGACAACTAAGCCCCTGGTTTTCCAGGGGCTTAGTTTTTAATAATTTATCTACCCATACAATAACCCATATGCCCCTAAAGGGACTGTTGATGGGGCTTTCCAAGGTCATTTCGCGCCATAGGAAATGAATGTGCAATTTCTTTACAGACTGCGCTCGACCAATAATCGAATCTGAATAGCAGACCAAAGGTTTTTCTGAGAGACTCACTGTTTGGTCCACGGCATCCCACGCGCTCAAGCGCTCAAGCCTGGGGTTCTAGATTCCGATGAATCAGGTATGCTGAATTCATGCCCCCTGCCTGAAACAAATTCTTGGCCTCTGACATCAAACAATTGTACGGTGGCCACGTAATCTCAAACGACGATCCCTCCAACATCAATCCCCCCAACCAAGGAGCCAACATGAAAAGAGAAATCACCTGGGACTAAACCAACCAGTAAATCCGCAGCAAAAAGGGGAGGCTGGATGCCTCCCCTTTTTTTCTTGGACCTACGATCAATCACTGCACAGTGCTCGCGCAAGAATGTGTGGCTTAGGGGTTGGCATCAACACGTCGCGTTGAACATGTTCTCGCTCTAGAATTTCTTTGTCATACCTATGCTTCCATTGAATGTACAGATTCTCAAGGCAGATGAGTTTTTTGAATTTTCCTTCATCTTTTCTAGACTGGAGAATAATCTCGGACATCTCTTCCCACTGAGTCATAACGATATCTCTCAACAAATCGTAAGCGATATCTTCATCACACATCTTGTGTGTGATCTCTAGGGCCAAGGCTTCAAGGTCGTTGAGGATAGTGAGCCTTGCCGTCTTGTAGGCGGCATTTTCTTTGAATAGTTTTGCTCGATTTACGGTTCCACCTTTCTCCAGCGTTTCTTTTTCAATCTCGCGAATCGCCTGCCGGTAGGTAATGTTGTCTTTATGTTTTTCAAGGGCTGAGAACGCCTTAGCTCGCTTATTCCATTCAAGCGTGGCCAACATTTGATCCTTTGTCGCCCCGATGAGATCTTCCGCTGCTTTTACCTGAGCCTTGAGTGTTCCCCATTGTCTGCGTACCCAGACAACGCTCACGCAAAGCGCGATGAGTTGCCCTCCAGCGATTGCTGAATTGGTCCACTGAGCCGCGAGCCCTTGCGTTTGAGCCTGGCTTTGAACAACAACACTTGTTGTGGTTGCGCCGTTGGCGCCCTGAACCGGGACATCGATAATCACAATGGTCTCCAAATGATACGGAGACATTAACATATGAGGAGGTTCGAGTCATGTTTAAAGACATTGCGCGAGGTCCTTACTCTCCCCTCGGCCCGAAGCCTCCATGCGGTTGTCGATAGTCGGCCATCAGGCCCGCGGCTTCCAGCTTCCGCAGAATGTCTTCGACTGTGGCCAGGACCTCTTGTGTCTTCATCCTGCGGTCAACGGTGGGGTCCAACAGGGCAGCCGTGAGGAATGCTGCGTCCTCTGCGATGGCATGGAGTTACTTGGCCCTGGCCAGGTGGTGTGGATCCCCTGTACCAGGGCATGGCGAACGATGGGTTTTGGTTGAGTCGCCATGACTACCTCCCCGCCTTGACGCTGACAGCCTGGCGAAGATGGGCCTTCTCGTACGCTTCCAGTTCTGAAAGTGGATACAAAACCTTGCGGCCGAATTTGATGTATCGGGGGCCACCACCAGACACGCGCCAGTTGGCCAGAGTGCAGATGCTCACCCGCAAGCGCTCGGCTGTTTCCTTCGTTGTCAGGTTGAATTGTTCCATGTTCGCCTCCCTTGGCGTTGGTTGAATCGCCAAGATGGAACACGTATTAAATTCAATCAAGTCTGCGCTTGGAGCGTATGATGGAAAATCAGAAGGCCTGCCATTTCTAGGTGAGAGATTCCAGGATGGGTTACGAATCGAAGATATATTTTCGACCCCATCTGGTAGCAGATTGGAAGCAAGAAGGGCGCGGAATCCCATGGGTGCTGCGTTCTAGCACCAGGGAGTATTCTGTTTTCTTCTCAAGTCTTCGACTTGAGGGCAGAGTGCCGTGGTGAATACGGAACACGACACAAGCCCCCTGGGGATCGTCCCCAGGGGGCCCAAGGCGCCTATACCGCGGTTGCTGTCCACCAAGCGAACAGCAGGACGAAAGCTGAAAGCCAGATGGCGGTCATGATGGATTTCATGGGTGTTACCTCCTAATCCAAATCTTCTCCCCAAGAGAATTTTTTCTCTTACATCCAATGCGAATCATGCAAATCATCCACGACGCCCGAATTCGGTCCAGGGTTCTAGCCCTGGCAGCGGAACGGCGCCTGCCAGTGCCACGGTGTGAAGGTCCCTGGGTGATCTTCGAAGCTGTTTACGATCCGGAGCCGGTGGATGCGCTACTGGAGGCAGCGGGGGTTCCGGTGCCACCTCTGGCGGGGGCTCCAAAGCCCAAAGGCGCCGTCGCTCGGCGTTCCAGTGGACCCCGAAAGCGTTCATAGCCTGATGGGGGCATTCGCCATAGGACGCCGGCAGAGGATAGGCCAGCATCCGGTAGAACTTCCCGCCGAACACGTAGGGGCATTTGTAGGGATAGGGGCTGTGCATCAGGATCCAGCGGGCCCCGTCCACTTTCCAAGTGGAGGCGCCGACGTGGAAACCTTCATTCACCTGCCTTCCCTGTTCGATGCGCCGAATTAGGGCCGGATCGCCAGGGTCAAAGGTGTCTGTCTGGAATGGGTGCCGCATGATTTGAAGGTTAGGCCAGGGGATTCGACAAGGGATGACGAGGGTGGAGGGCGGGACCGTAATACTTCTCTGCACCAGACTTGTCATTACAGCTCACCAGGATGCTTGACATGGCCTGTCCTCGGGACAATCCTTGCCCTCGTTGCGGGGTGATGATCCTTGTGTAATCTACGAGGCTAAACCCCATTGTGTTAACAATAACCAAAGGCGGATTCGTGGCACTTCAGTTTCACCCAGAGCCCGGGACACTCGTTATTTGTGACTTTCGCGGGTTCATTCTTCCTGAAATGGTGAAGCCTCGCTTATGCGTGGTGATTTCTCCGAGACGCAGGAGCGGAGCGGCACTCTGCACTGTTGTTCCACTGAGTTGCACGGCACCGGACCCAAAGGAAAACTTCCATCACTTATTGAAAATCGACCCGCCTCTGCCCCCGCCATTTTGCGAACCTGAAGCTTGGGTAAAAGGGGACATGCTCTACACCGTTTCCTACGAAAGACTTGACCGTCCGCACAAAAAGAATTCCGGAGGCAAGAGGGAATACATAACACGAGTCATTTCAGTTGCCGACCTCAGAAAGGTAAGAAAATGCATTGTTCAAGGGCTCGGAATGAACTTGACTGTATCTCCCTAGGACCATACTTTGAGTTTGTTCCCGCTCTGCCTAGGCATCGGGCTGAAGTCCTCCCTCGGGAGGCCACTGCGATGGAGAGAAGACAATCCCCGCGCAGTGTAAGAATTAAAGAGGCCCCCGATTTGGGGGCCTTTTCGTTACGTGGCCAATCTCAGGGCCCTGGTCACCGTTTCAACCTGCTTGTGACTTCTCCCACGATCCTTTGGATTTCCTTCTGCCTCTATTCCGGAGAAAGGGCGGCCGCCTTGCCGATCTGCGCGGAGCGCTCGAAAGCGATTGTATAAGCCTTCTCTTGAACAAGATCGGGCAGGGCATCCCAAGTGGAGGCATCGATGCGGAATCCTTCGTCCAACTGCCTACCCTATTCGGCTCGTTTGTGGGGAAGAATCGCCGGGGTCAAAGGTGTCGGTCCGCCAGAAATGAAGCATAGGCAAACAAGCCTACTTACGACCAATCGGAAAATTCTGTCTCAAGGTCTCATCACCTTTTCAAAAAAATTGTTCACTCACATCAATTGGAGACCTGCTCCTTCCTGGATGCGGTGGAGGTGGTTCGATCAGTAGTTCGGGTCTAACCTGATCCGACAATCCACATTGAAAGGTCGACCATGCGCCTGGTGCTGACTGCTCTGTTGATCGTCCTGCCACTAGCGGGCCAGACCCCGGTGAAGAAAAAGGTGAAGCCGGTTGCCGAGAAACAAATCGCTGAAAGCCCGGTGATAGCCGAACAAAGGGCCAAGGCCGAAGCGGGCGATGCAGAGGCTCAGTTGGAAATGGGGTTCGCATACTCATCTGGAAAGGATGTTCCGAAGGATGAGGCCGAGGCATTGAAGTGGTTTAGAAGGTCCGCGGATCTTGGCAATCAATGGGCCCAGGCGATCATCGGCGACCTTTATATGTCTGGGGAGGATGGCGTACCCCAGAACGCTTCTGAAGCCATTAAGTGGTACAGGAGGGCCGCAGACCAAGGTAACGAAATGGCGCAGTATTCCCTTGGCGTGTGTTACCAATTTGGAAGAGGTGTGGGAAAAGATGAAAGTGAGGCGGCGAGATGGTATCTCGCTTCCGCCGAGCAGGGGAACAAGGCAGCCCAAACTAAGATTGCCTTAATGTATAGCCTGGGTATAGGTTTCCCCCAGAGCAATACCGAAGCCGCGAAATGGTATCGGAAGGCGGCAGATCAAGGTGTAGCCATCGCGCAATACTACCTAGCCGATGCATATGAAAGGGGTAAAGGGATCCCTCAAGATTTCGCTGAGGCTAGTAAGTGGTACCTCAAGGCGGCGAATCAAGGGTTAGCAATGGCCCAACACGCAATGGGCAACTGCTACTACAACGGCAAGGGCATTCCTCAGGACTATGTGGAGTCAGTGAAGTGGTATCGGAAGGCTTCAGACCAAGGGGTGACCGATGCCCAATATAATCTGGGAACCTGCTACGACAATGGCCAGGGGGTTCCTCAGGATTATGTGGAGGCTGTGAAATGGTACCGCAAGGCTGCGGACCAAGGTAAAGATCTGGCTCAGAACAACCTTGGCGCCTGCTACTTTAACGGTCAGGGCGTTCCGCAGAACTATTCAGAGGCTTACGTGTGGTTTAGCTTGTCAGCCACAAACGGAAACACCAATGCTGTTGAGAACCGAGATAAGACAGTCAAGAAACTCACGCCTCAAGCCCTAGAGGCCGCACAAGCACGCGCACGGAAACTCTACGAAGAAATCCAGGCGAGAGTGAAGAAGCCCTAAGTTCCATTAGCGGAGAAGGGGCGGCCACCTTGACGATCAGTGTGGATCGCTCGAACCCGATTGTGTAAGCCATCTCTTGAACCAGATCGGGCAGCCCTACCAAGCGAGATCGTTGACCTCCGGATTTATTCCCAAGATTAATCCTCGTTAACCTCGAATCGGTGGACTCTCGGGAATGCGTCATTGGATTGGAGTGTGGTGGCGGGTGGCTCGGATGGTGGGGGCAAGGACAAACCAACTTTCTCCAAGACGCCTTCCTTTGGCTCAGGTGCAATGAGCACACGTCCTGGCCATATTTTTTTCATGGCTTTGTGTAGATCTGCCATGACTTCAAAATGGTCATGAAATACGTCCAGGTTCATGGATAGGAGTTGTTCTGCGGACTCTTTCAATTCCACATTCTGTCGGTCAGTTAGATGCTTTTTCAGAAATGCCCATGGGATCTCGCCATTCGTTATTTCAACTTTTTCATTTTTGAGCTTCTCCTCAAGGTAGTCATTCACCTTTTCCTTTATCTGGTGTCGTATTTTTAGTAATCCATTAACTGCGAGATAACCATTGCGAGCAGCCAACACGCGACCAAGGATGTTCCTATCTTCGGTTTCCAGCAGCCATCCCAATTCTTCAAGGCGAATGGCAGGTAACTCCGAAAAGCTAATAATCGGCTTCAATTCAAACCAGCGTCTCACCTTCACGGAATCGTGACGCCACGGTTTCAAAACCATTTCGTTCTGTAATAAATCATTCATTTGCATGACCAGCGTGAACATCGCAAGGTTCCCTGCTGCTCTCTGCCGTTTCTCCTCTTCATGCGCATCTTGAACCCGCTTGATCTGGAATGCCAAAAGAGCACCACCTAAGGTGCCGATCAGCACGGGCAGTACCTTGTCCTTGAAGTAGACAGGATTGGTGTGCCGAAAGCTGGAATATCCAAGCATGAATCCGAAAATTAGGACCACGCCCAGCAGGCTGTAACCCTTCAGTGTTCCTGGTTTGGCCTCCTTGAAGAAATCCAAAGGCTGTCCTTTCTATCAGGCGCTTGGGTGGGGTCCATGATGACTTTGGTCGTGCTGTTGTTATACATCCTATTCTAGCCTCTGAAGTTATGCCCAAACACATTAACTGAAAATGTCTGGCTCTATGGCCAGGCCTGGGTTGCTTTCGGACAGTTGGAGGTCAGACGGGGCGACGATTTCCGCGTCATCCACAGTTGATCGGTCCGCCCATTTCGAAATGACCCGGCCCCGCGCCGTGGCGATTGTGCTGCTGATGTTGATTCCATGCTGAACCGCGAGCTCCATGCGGTCGCCGTAGGATTTTGGTTTCAGCTTTGAGGCCAGCCACTTCCGCACGTCGGCCCGATTCCTTGCGCGGTTCGGATCCGGGTCTGTGTCCGCTATGTCTACAGCCTCATCAACAAGGGCATCCGCGTAGATTTCCTGGGCCTGTGCCACCTGGTACTGAAAATCGAAATTCTTAGCCGTAGCCTCCCAGTACTTCCGCCCATCGCCGAACACCTCCTTAACCGCTTTCGTCTTGGACATTCCCCCAACGATCAAGAGGCAGAGGGCCTCGATCTTCTCCGCATCGGTCCGCTTGGCCGCAGCTGCAGCCTGTGTCCGGGGAGTGGCATCGGTGGTCAAAGGTCATCCCCACCGGATTCGAAAATGTCTGGGAAGGCGGAACCACCAAGGGGCCGGGCCGGAAGCAGGTCTGCCGGGTAGTCATCATCGAAGATCAAGGGTTGTGCCTTCGGCGCCTGGGGACCAATGAGCATTTCGGCAGTGCTGCGAGTCGCCCCCATCACTTCACCCGGCCCTTACCGCGGGCAATGTTGAAAATCGTTTGAATGACCCAGGGATCATTACCGAGCCCTGAATACTCCAGCATTTGGTAGATCTTTGGTTGCTTCGCGGCCATGCGTCGGACCTCGCCCTTTGCAATTTCCAGGTTCTTTTCCATGTGGGCGCCCCATACCTTCTGAAGGGCCGTGGCGGCCGTCTGGCGACTGAAATACAGATCCGTGTCAGAGGGTGGATTCGCCAGGGCTGCGTTGTAACGCCTGCCGATCTCGCTCCCAAGGCCGGCGGGGATGCCTTCTTCGTGGAACAGGGTCCGCATCTCCAGTTCCTGTTCCATGGACTGTTCCACCCCGCGTGGCGGGGGCTCGAAAACATATGCCGCGATGGATTTGGGCCCCTCGAATCCTGGATCTGGAACGGCGCCTTGGTCGCCAGCTGTTGAGGGGTCCGCGGGTGCGACGAAAAGATCAGCCGTTCGCGTGCTGGGAGGGACAACGGGGGCAGCTGGGGCAACAGACGCGACAGAGGCCGTGGGCTGCGCATCGGTAGGGGGTTGGGTTTGAATTTCATCCATGGCTACTTCCGCGCCATGGCGCGGTCCTTCCACCTGCGCACCACCAGGCCAGCGCCGTCGAAGGGGGCCAGGAAGTCCGGTAGATCAGCCTTACCCCAAGCCCACTTGATGGCCCATGGGATGTCGTGGCGGAACATCTCCATCCGGACAGCCATTTCAATTTCCCTGATGAACAGACGGGCGGCCGTATGGTCCGGGGCAGTCTCTGGTAGAGATTTCGTGATGGCTTCGGTGGCCACAATCAGGGCTTGGTAATCGGTGGCAAATGCCTCAATGGTCTTCGCCAGCTTGGCGGCCGCGGCCTTCCTGGCATCTGTGGCAGCCACGGCCTTGTCCCACGCCTCGGCGAGGGCTTCACGATCCGCTGCTACCTGTGACACCTGGGCCCGGTCGTCAATCGTGCGCAGGGCAGCCGTGAGGCGATCCACCTCCCGCTTGGCCGCTACCAGTTCCGCTTCTGCCTTCGCGGCTACTGCAGGGGCCGCCACGCCTTCCTGAAGGTCTGCCTCTGCTTCCCCGTAACCCTTGCGGGCGAGCTCCAGCCGCTCACTGGCGGCCATCAGGTCAGCTGCTAGGCGACGGCGAAGGGTGGCGGGGTCCGGTCGTTTGAGCAAGTCTGCAAGGGCCATGGGGTGTGTCTCCTCGATGATTTATGGTAAACCTCCAAGCAAGTTAAAGACTGTAGATAGTAGTGTTAAATTTTATCAAGAAGTAGCCAATGAGGTCTGAGGTGAGACAGTGGGAACAAAAATTTTCTATAAAAAATTTCAATTCCTTGTCTGCGCCAAGGCCCGTAGTCGTGGTTGGCTGGCGGAATCCGGACCCCACCCGGCACCCACCCCCGGGTAGTCGAAATGGGGCCCCTCTGTGCTCAGTGGGGCGAATTCTGATTCTTAGTCAGAGGGTCGAAGTCATTCGGACGCAGGCGGGGCCTGTGTCTGTGCATCCGCCAAGTGGACCTGGTAGCACACTGGAAGCAACCTGATGGATCATTGGCCAGGCGGCCCAACCATGGGCACTTGTATGGGCACACGGATGGGCAGGGAAGGGGCAACAGCCAACGAACAAGGCCAGGACTGCATCTAGGGCCTTCCTAGGCGGATCTAGTAGGAACCGAACCCGGAACCGATGCCCCGCCAGGCCTCACGTGCGGCCCTCTTATCTGGAACGCGCACGCGGGCGGGCATGAACACCCCTTTGCTTGCTTACCACTTGCAGAGCACGTGCGAACCATCGCCAGGGGCGAGGCCTTGGCTTTTGCTCTGCATCCGATACCGCATTGGATTTCGCCATTTCATCGGATGCCCTGAAACCCGCGTCATTCCTACCAATAACCAATGCATCCAATCCATCCAATCAATAAATAGAATTAGAGATATATGTATTTCGCACCATCAGGGGCCGCACCAAGCCGCCAAATCACAGCCCCCGCGTTTTCTCCCCGAACACGAGCGAAAAACAGTGGATTCTCCGCCTTCATTGGATACCCCTTATTTTTCAAGGCGATTTCGTGTGCTCCAAAATCCACTCACGAATTCCACATTGGCTCATTGGATGTGCGAAACGAAAAACGCCGGTCGGAAACCGGCGTTCTTTGTCTTGGCCAAATGGTTAGCTGAAAATATCCACGGCCCCGCACCCATCGAATCCCGATGGCTTGGCTGGTTCGCCCCAATCAATCGAACCCCCCAAGGCCTTTTCCTCGAATCCCCTTCGCGCCACGTCCAAGGGCGGGAAGGTCACCGTTCGAACCTGCATCCCTTCAATGCTTGGCCGCTGGAAGGACACGCCCGGAAGGATGGTCCGGAGTAGCTTCCAGAACGTGCGTTCGTCCTGCGGGTGGTGTTCGCCGTATTGGCGCCGGGCCCGTTCGGAATAGCTCTCGTAAGCTTGGGCCTTGGGGATCTGAAGGCCTGTGGCTTCCCATCGATAGCCGCCCATGCGCCCAGGGATTTCCCCATCGGTCAGAACATCTGCAAGCCATCGTTCCGGACCTTTCAGGCTGGCGTGTTTCTGCTCCACCAGGCCCTGGGTGTTGGGTGCGTCGTTCGCATCGAACCCGGCCAGGTTCATGGTCAGGAAATAGGAAAGCAGGTGGGAGTATCCACCGGCTTCCATCCCTTCCCGCATGGATTGGAAGAACTGCCGATCCTGGCGCCGGCCATCCCCAACATTGAACACGGCAAACCGGCGTTCATCCTGGGACGCAGGGACAAGCCAGTCTTCATTCCCCAGGATCACGATTCGGGTCAGGTTGTCCACACGGTAGGGTTCCATCCCCTTGCGTTCGATGTTGTGTTGGCTGCCCGTGATGATGCCTTTCAACCTGCCTTCGGCCTTCTTGTCCCCTGCCCAGGTGGCTTCGTCCAGCACCATGCAAAGACAGTTTTCCAGGTGACCGTTGAAATTCGACAGGAGGTAACGGTCATCGTCTGCCACAAGGAAGTGGGTCCCCAGGAGGTGGCCGACACGTTCCACCAAGGCATTCTTGCCTGTCCCCTTCTTGCCCTTGAACACCAGAGCTACCAGGGGCTTTTCCCATGGCCGCTGGATCAACTGACCGAACCAAGCCATGAGCCATTGGAAAAGCCGGTGGTCCCCATTGCAGACATTCAGCCTGGCGTGTTCCAGGAAGGCTTCGACTGCCGGATGCCCCGGTGTGGCGGCCGGTTCCACTGCGAAGCCCCGCCATAGGTTGAACCAGCGTTCCGGATCCGCCTTCCCGGATGGATCGAACACGAAGCCCTCGTATCGGCGCCGGCCGCCCCAACTCATCCACGCCTTGGAAATGGTGGTGACCTTCTGCCCCGCGGTCCAAGGCTGGTTCGCGTGGTCGTTGTGGAAGCTTCCGAGGTCCACATGCTTCACCAGGAACCGGCCCTTGTGGTCGGTTGCCTCTTGGATGATGTGGCCGCCACCTGCAGGTGTGAAAGCGAAGCGTTGGTTCATTGCTTCGAACGGGTGGAGGGCTTCCGCTTCCCCTTCGGCCTGTGAGGTTAGGGGGAAAACAGCTTCAGGCGCCGAACTGCCCGGGGCCTCTGTGCCATAGCGGAAGGCGTGATTGACGCTTTCGGCCAGGTCGTTGGTTGGCATGGGTGGATCACACTTTTCGTTCCAGTGGCACAGCATGAGGTCCAAGGCTTGCCCTTCTGTGCATCCGAAGTCCTTCAGGCGGGCCGCCACCTTATACGCTGTCGAACCCCGCGAGCCTTCCTTTGCCCCGGGGGATGTCTTCAGGTGTTCCACTGCGCGAATTCTGGCCCTGTCCGGATCCACTCCGGGAAGCGGTGCCCGGTCTACCACTGCGGAGCCCGTGGTGGCCTTCGGGAAGATGGCCGCCAGGGCGCCCATGCTGGCGATAGGGGCCGCATGGGTCACCCGGTAGGGCTTCCCGTCCAGCGCACTGCCGGGGCCTACCAGATAGCCGTTTCCGGCCCGGGTGTCCACGCCGCTACCTTCCCCGAGAACATCCGCGCCTTGCTTGATCGGTTCGGCCGTCCAGTAATACAGATGCAAGCCCCCGGTGGGTGTCTGGACGGTGAAGGTGTCGTGGTCGTTCGGGTCGATACCTGCGTCTGCGCAGGCCTTGGCGAAGGCCTTGCGGCCATCCTTTCCCTTTTTCAAATCAATGTCCACAGCCACCAGGCGTTCGGGTTCGCCTGTGGCAGGGTTGGTCCGTTCGGCGCCCATCATCACGCCGTAATTGGCGCCGGATGCCAACCAACGTCGGATTCGTGCCGTGTTGGTTGTGGCCCTGTCCAAGGTCACAGCCGGGGGCTTCCCATCCGAGACGCATTCGTTCCCGTCTCGATCCGTGTAGAGCTCCCCTTTTGGTCGAAGGGGAAACACCCGGAAGCCTTGGCCGGCCATGTCCAAAGCGTGTTCAAGTGTGGCGGCCTGTTCCTGGGCCGCTGGATCCGCAAGGGTGGCCATTAGGCTTCGTCCTGATCTTCCACGACGGCGTAGAACAAGCCATCTACCAGCGCATCCTCAGGAATCAGGTTGGACCAATTCCGGGGGCTTTCGGCAGTAGCTGACAGGTTGAGGCAGGACAGCTCAACGGCTTTCGTGGCCTTTCGAAGGTTCCTGGCCGCCAGCTGACGCCCATCGGTCAACAGGCTACGGGCGAACCGTGCATTTTCCAGTTCTACGGCCAGGTCGCTCAGATCATCGGCGGCCGCCTTGGCCTTGGCCATTTCGGACAGAAGCCACAGGGCATCCTTGATCTTGAGGGAAGGCCTCCAGCCATAAATGAGCACGACGAAACGCCACCGGCCCGCTTCAATTCGAAGGCAGGTCCAGCCCATGGAGGCCGCCACCGGGTCCAGTTCTGCGTAGATCCGAATGTCTTCGCGGCCTTCGTCCAGCATGGCCAGGTTCACAGCATCCCGAATGCCCCTGGCCATCATGGGATCGAACCAGTAACAGCCTGGGGGCGGTTTCAAGGCTTCAAGCTCGGCCTTCAGGGACTCGATTGATTCTTCGGCCATGACTACGCCTTCGCTTTCTTGGCGAACTGGGCCAGGATCCAAGCGTCCACTTCGGATTCGAGCCACTGGTTCTTTCGGCCGCCAAGTTTCTGAGGCAGGGGAAAGCCCTTGTTCAACATCAACTCTCGGATCTGGGTTTTCTTGAGCGAAGTCTTGTTCTCGACTTCTGAAAGGTCGATTGCTCGGACCATGGGTGGCCTCCGTGACCTGGCAGCATTCACGGGGACGCACGACACGCCCCGCGAATCCAAACCTGTTGGTTGGAATCGCGAGGCGTTCGGGTCGGACTTATCCAGGAACCGGCTGCCGCTTGCCAGTGTGAAGGGGTCCGAGTGACCTAGGCTTCGTGGGAATTGCGGCAAGGAAAGTATGGCTCATCTGTGTTGACCGTCAATAATCTAAATTGATCGAATTAGGGTTGTTATGATCGTTCTAACTCCATCATTCGGTATCCGTTGCTATCGTGCGGTATCGGTCGGGACATTCGTCACTTGGCTTTGACCGGAGCCATGGCGGGGATCATGCCGTCCAGCAGGTCAACCACGTTTGACGCGGGCTCATCTGAAGGAATCTTGTTACAGAAGCGGGCCCACGATTCCATCAAAGGCCGGCGTTGATCGATCATCGTGCCCCTGGCGTAGGCTTCTTCCACCTTGTCCGGCAGTCTGTGGGCCAAAGCGAATTCGACAGTCTGTTTATCAAACCGGCCCTCTTGCGCCCACGTCCGGAAACAAGCCCGGAACCCATGAACCACAATTCCACGCCCATCATTCGGATCTGTCCACTTGGCCAATCCAGCGGCTTCGCGGCCTTCGTTCATGCGCCTGATGACAGAAGGCAAGTAACCGTTAGATCCAGGCTGGCCCGGTTTCTCGCCTGGGAACACATAGGCATCCGGCGTGCGATCGTCGCCCATGCTTTTTAGAATTTCGACAGCGCGGGGCGACAGTGGAACCACATGGGTTTTCTCTTGGTTCTTTTCACCTTTGATTCGATCGCGGATGGTCCAGAGAGCTTTATCGAGATCGAATTCTTTCCAGGTGGCCTTGGTAACGTCGCTTGTTCGAACCGCAGTGAGTATCAGGAACTCCAGCGCCCGGGCAGCTGGGCCGCCTTGTTCCCTGAGTGAATTGGTGAAGACGCCGATTTCCGAATGGTGAAGCGCGGGTTGATGTTTCTCCACTCTGATTTTTTTCAGGGGTGGCAACTGAGTATCTAGGTTTCCCTTCCACGAAGCCGGGTTGTCACCTGTCACCCAACGTTTGCCTTTGCAGAAGTCCCAAACATTTTCGATTCGGCTGCGGATCCGGCCCGCTGTTTCTGAACTGGTGCGCCAAAGCGGATTCAGAATCTCCCACACGTGTTCCATCTCGATTTCGGATACAACCATGTTTCCGATTTTCGGATTGACGTGAATTTCAATGGAGTTGATCCAGTCGGCCGTGTGCTTCTCGCCCCAGCTTGCCTTGTGTGTGTTCCAGAATTGCCGAGCAGCATCGGAGAAGATGACGGCCCTGGCCTTCTCTTGCTTCTGAGATTTCAAGATCGCTTCGCGGTGTTCCAGGGGGTCTTTGAATTCCAGAAGCAGATCTCTCTGCACTTCTGCCAGTTCCCGAGCCTTGGAAAGCGAAACGGTTTTGAATGACCCCAGGCCCATGTCCTGAAGTTTCCCCGTGCGCTTGTCCCTGTATCGAAATATCCAGGCCTTCGAAACCCTGGGCACTTTCTCGCCGGCCTTGTTCGCGTCCCAAAGCAGTTCTGATTGCCCGTTGGCATCCTTCTTTGTTCGAAGTTGTTTCACCTGGAAATAAAGCCCGCCTCCCTCGCCATAGGTTCCGGGGATGGTCCAGTTTTTCAGCTGGAGAAAATTGAAGGGCTTGGATGGCTTCGGCCTTGATGGATTGCGCATGGGCATTTTGGGGCCCTCCTGGTGGCCTTTGCGGTAGGGTCATACCCATACGGCAACCCATACAATAATGCCGACCAACCCCGACCGCAAGCAATCATATTCAACTAAAATTATAATTTTACGACAATATATCATTCGTATATTGAAATAGTTGATCCATAGTCTATCAAGTTATATTTCGTTAATTGTAGGTTCGACTCCCACCACCTCCACCAACACAAAGGGACCCGCGAGGGTCCCTTTGTTGTGTTTTGAACCATAACTTGGCCGGATGGCCAGGTTATGGTTCAAAACACGAATGGCCATTTTATGGTTCAAAGCCGCATGCTTGAGACTTGCAAATACTTGAGGTCACAAAGTGTGACCTCAAGTTGTGGGGGCAAGGCGTAATGACCTCCAGCTTTCCACACCACTCTTGCCCGTATTGGCCTTTAGAGCCTGCCATGGCGTCCATCCGGGTTCATTGTCGGGTGCCGTGCATTCCCCCTGGACAAGGCACCCAGTGTGGGAAATCATTATTATATGCGTGCGAATGATATTCCTATTTCCGCCTCCACTGACCAAACATGTCAAGTCCCATGTTTTAAGCCCGAACTGGTGAACCGGCTACGCAATCGACTTCCTTCTGATGAGCGTCTGGAGGAATGCCAGATCCTTTTTGGGGCGCTGGCTGACCGCACGCGTTTGAAGCTGCTTCTCTCGCTGCGAAGTGGTGAGGAATTGTGTGTCTGCGATGTGGCCCATGTCCTGGGGGTAACCATCTCCAGCGCATCGCATCATCTGCGGAAGCTCCGGGACCTCAAGATTCTCCGCTCACGTAATGACGGGAAGATGAGCTACTACGCCCTGCGAGACGCGGTTGTCGCTTCACTCCTGGATCAGGTGTTCCCTCCCGTGAAGGCGCCTAGGCCCAGTAAGGTTGGGGTCTCCCATGGCTAATGTGCCCACGGATCCGGATGCGGCCTTAGCCATCGTTGCAAGCCAGTTGAAGGCCGGACGCGATGCCGCCAAATGCCATGCCTGCGGGTGCTTTCAACAATTCGTGGAGGCTCTAGCCGGGACCGAGTTTGGGCAGGGTGACCTGAGCCAGGATCTGGCCTTGTCCAAGGCCGTCTTCCAGCCGAAGCGTTACGACTGCCTGGGCTGCACGGTCTGCTATCCCGCCGTCGGCGCCGACGCTTTCGCGCAGGCTTTTCCTGAAGCCGGGGCAGCGCTGGATCTCTGCCCCACAGAAGCGTCCGAGATCCGCGAGGGCTGGCCGCCCCTTCCAGGGAACTATCGAGTGGTTCGTTACGGTGCTCCCGTGGCAGTTTGCACACTCAACTCCGAGCCTCTGGCGCTTCAAGTGGCGGAACTCGCCCCAGAAGGTTTAGCAATAGTCGGATCAATGCAAACCGAGAACCTGGGAATCGAGCGTCTCATCCTGAACATCCTAGCCAACCCAAACATCCGGTTCCTGGTGCTCTGCGGCGAGGACACCCAACAGGCAGTGGGGCACCTACCGGGCCAATCTCTGCGCAGCTTGGTCGAGCATGGCCTAGCCGAGGATGGCCGCATCTTGGGGGCGCTGGGCAAGCGACCCATCCTCCAGAACCTCACCAGGCCCGAAATAGAGGCTTTCCGGAATCAGATCAAGCTCGTTTTTCTGCCTGGAGAATCTGATCCTCGGCGTATCGCCGAGGAAATCTCGCGATGCGCCGAGGCCAACCCTGGTCTCTTTGAATCTCCGGTTGCAGTGCCCCCGGTCCAGGTGATGAAGGCTGCAGAGCCAACTCATCTGGTGCTAGATCCGGCGGGTTATGTGGTGGTGTACCCCAATCGGGTGAATTCCCTCCTGCGTGTGGAGCACTTCTCCAACGCGGGCGTGCTGGACGCCGTGCTGGAGGGGGCCACGCCCGCCGCCTTGAGCGCAGCCCTCATCGAGCGCGGACTGCTCACCCGCCTGGACCACGCCGCCTATGTGGGCCGGGAGTTGGCCAAGGCCGAACAGAGTCTGAAAACCGGCGAAGCCTATGTCCAGGACAAAGCTCCTGGGCTTGTACCGCTGTCAACCAAACCTTCTTGTGGTTGTTCGAATTGTGGTTGAGGGAACGATGAATCGAGGCCTGCTTTTAACGCTGCTGGTATTGGGAGGTGGCGTCGGTTTGGCGGCCTGGAAGAACCACCATCGTTTGCGTCCCATCGTCCAGATGCCCATGGCCAGCCAGCCCATGCTGATCCTGTTCGCGGACCTTCGCGAAGCAGACTCTTCTTGCGGATGTGGCGAGGTCATCCGGATTGTTCGCGAAGCGGCCAAGCACAGGGTGGGCCTGCATGAGATGGAACCTGGATCGACAGATGAAATGGTGAAGCGGTACGGTCTGACTACCTCGCCCACGGTACTGGTGCTCGGACCAGACGGGAAGGAACAGGCGCGCTTCGAGGGAGAGGGGCCCGACACGATCCAAGGGCTCCGTTCGCAACTCCAGGAGCTTGCGGGCAGGGCGAAATGATGGGCGGGTTGGAAGCCCTCCAGGCCGCCCTCGCACATGGAGCCTGGTTGGCCTTCCCCTTCGCCTTTTTCGGTGGTGTGTTGGTGGGCCTCAACCCTTGCTGTCTTGCCCTTTATCCAGCGGTGACCGCAACCTGTTGTGGCCAGGCTTCGTGCGAGGATCAGCCCAAGCCCGCTCTGAGGAGCGCCCTGGGTTTCGTGCTTGGTATGGCTTCGGCCACCTCAGCACTGGGGCTCCTGGCGGCCTTGCTAGGGAGATCGCTGTTCGTCCTTCCTACCTGGTTCCGGGTAGGGGTTGCCTTTGTTCCCCTGGTCATGGGTGCATATGTCCTGGGCTGGATCCGGGTGCCCTTGCCGGGCCGCGATAAGGTGCCCCTGGGAAAGGGCTTTCTGGGCGCCTTCCTGACGGGGCTCCTCCTTTCGTTGGTGGTGGGCTCTTGCGCAACCCCCGTTTTGCTTGCCCTGTTGACCTACGCTGCCGTTCAGGGCCACCTGCTAGAAGGGGCGCTTCTCATGTTCATCTTTGGCTTGGGAAGCGGCCTTCCCCTGCTGTTGGCGGGCACCCTCGTGGTGGGATTTGCCCAGAAGTGGCTTCGAGGTTCCCGACACCAGGTGTTGAACCAAGTGGCGGGCATCAGCCTGTTGGTGCTTGGCTACTACCTCATCTGGACATTGACCTGAGGGCTCCTGCAGCACCAGCGAGAGGCAATCCCGTGGTGACGCAGTGCCTTGGTGCGTTCAGCTGGATTGGCGTGCGTCCAAGGGAAGATCCTCGCTCCCACCACGAGGTTTCCCTACCCATGAATAAAAACTTGGCAGTGCCAACAGTGTAAATAGAGTGCTGGTGATGAGCCCGCCCACCATGACGATGGCCAGGGGGCGTTCCAGTTCACTCCCGCCGATGCCTAGCAACATGGGCATCAGGCCGAGGATGGCGCTTCCGGCGGTCATGAGCTTAGGGCGCACACGACCAAGGCTGGCCTCCTTGAGTGCCTCGTGGAATGGCATGCCCGAGGCCACCAGGTGCTTGGCCTGGCTGATGAGGACGAGGCTGTTCTGCACGGCCACCCCAAAAAGCCCAATCACCCCCACGATGGAACTGATGTTCCAGGTCTCCCCAGCGAGCCATAAGGCGATGAGCCCCCCGGCGAAGGCGTTGGGCAAGGTGAGGACGACGACGAGGACTTCCCGCCAGCGGCCGAGGGCCAGGTAGAGCAAGCCGACCACCAGCGCCAATGCGGCCCCGATGGCAACCATCAGGCGCTTCTGGGTCTCGCGGGCGTCCTCGATCTTGCCGCCCAATTTCACCACGGTGCCCTTAGGGAGGGTCATCCCCTTCAGTGCCTTTTCTAGTCGATCCGCCGTGCCGCCAAGATCTCCCATGGTGCGGACATTCAGGGCCAAACGACGCTGAGCAGCTTCGCGCCGGATGAGACTGGGCGTGCTGGCCTCCTCGAAACGGGCCACCTGTCCCAGTTCCACCACGCGCCCATCATCCAAGACCAGAGGCAGGCGCTTGAGGGTTTCGGGGCTGGTGCGGCCATCGTCTGGAAAACGAACGATTCGTTCAATGCGTTGAGGGCCATCAAAACGAGGAGCGGTGTCGAGGCCTTGAAGTGCTGCCTTCAGGGTTTTCACGATCAATGTCCGTGGCACATCCAAGCGGCGCAAGGCGTCCTCGTCGGGCACGACCGTCCATTTCGGCAGTGATCCTGCCCCCTCAGGGGTGATGGATGCGACACCTGGAACCTTGGCCAGAGCCTCCTGGATACTGGGGAGTCTGGTTTGAAGCGCCCCAAGGTCAGGGTTGAAGAGCTTTACCTGAATATCAGCAGGCGTGCCACCTATGCCCTCGGCGATGCGCATTTGCATGGGCGTGGTCAGTTCCACTGGAAAGGGAAGCTCCTCCGATATTTCTGCGACTTCCTTCTGCACTTCGGCGGTCCGCTTGGAACCATCCAGCACCACCAACACATCGGAGATGGTGTGGGGCATGGGGTCTTCAGTCAGTTCGGATCGTCCCGTCCGTCGGTAGACCGATGACACGCCAGGGAGTTTCACCAACTTCTGTTCAAGCTGGAAATTGGCTTCGTCCACGGCGGAAAGGCTCGTTTCCGCAGGCAGAATGCTGTTCAGGAGCAGGGCCCCTTCATCCAAGGTAGGCAGGAAGTTGCTCCCCAGATTAAGGGCTAACCACAGGCTAGGGATGGTCAGGCAGAGAAACACAACCTGCACCAGCACACCATGCTTCATGGCCCATTCGAGACCAGGCTTGTAGATCGCCTTGATGGCCTTAATCGGCCTGGGTTCCTCCAGCAAGGAACCGGGGGGCAGGAAACGTTCAACTAAGGCTGGAACGAGGGTGAAGCTCAGCACCAGGCTGAGGGTCATGGATGTGGCGATGGCCACGGCCAGGGGGGCGTAAAGCCTCCCTGCAAGGCCTCCGATGGCCAGCAGGGGGATGAAGACCGCCAAGATGACCAGCACCGCCGTAAGGATGGGTACGCCTACTTCGGCAGCAGCGCGTGTGAGGGCCACTCTGCGGGGTTCGATGTGATCCCGGTGCTCATGCAGCCGGTGGGCGAGGTTTTCCACCATGATCACGGCGGCGTCCACCAGGAGGCCTACCGCGATGGCGAGGCCGCCCAGGGTCATGGCGTTGAGGCCCATGCCTGCGGCGTTCAACGGAATTGCAGCCCCGAGCGTGGCCAAAGGAAGCACGGCGATGACGATGAGGGCGGCCCGGAGATTCCCAAGAAGAAGAACGAGGACCAAGGCCACGAAGAATCCACCAAGCAGGAGGGCCAGGGTGACCCCATTCAGGGCATGGGTGACGAGTCCGCCCTGGTCATACATCAGGGTCAATTCCATGCCTTCGGGCAGGCTCTTGCGCAATTCGTCCAGGGCCTTCCGCGTCTCGTTAGAGACATTCAGGGTTTCCGCTGTGGGCTGTTTTACGACGCGCAGACTCACATCCTCGTGACCCTGATGGCGTGCGAGACCACGCCGGAAGGCGGCCCCCTCGCGGATCTCTGCCACATCCCCCAGAAGGATCGTTCCGCGCGGGGTCTTCAATCGAAGTTTCTTGATCGTTTCGGGCTGGGCGGCGAGGCTGCCCACGGTGATGAACCAGCCCTTGTCCTGAATTTCCATCACTCCGGCCGCGCTGTCCTGGTTGCTGCCGTCCAAGGCCTCGACGATCTGGGCCAGGCTCACACCCTGAAGGCGCATGCGCTCGGGCTGAACGATGACCTGTAGCTGGCGTTCCTCGCCACCCAGGCGCTCCACTCGGGCGACGCCGGGAACGGCTTGGAGACGAGGGATGAGGACCTTCTCCGTGTGATCCCGCAGTTTCATGGGATCGGTAGCAGGCCCCTCCAGCACGATCTCCATGATTTCCTGGAGGCGACCAGCGGCGCTGGAAACGAGGGGGGCCTGAGTGCCTTCGGGAAAGTTGCCGATGATGCCTGCGAGGCGTTCGGCCACGAGCTGCCGGGCCTTCCATGGGTCCGTGTCGCTCTCGAAGGACACCACGACCTGGACGACTTCGGCCTGCACCGTGCTCACCACGCGCTTGACGCCCGGGAGGCCGCCGATGGCCTGCTCCACTGGCTGGGCGACGGTCAGCTCAAGCTCCGTGGCTGCTCGTCCGGGGCTCTGAATGAGCAGGTTGAGGCTAGGGAGTGTGAGATCGGGAAAGAGATCCCGTTTCAGCGTCGTAAAGCTGGCCAACCCCGCGAAGCCCCACAGCAGGGCCAGGGCGAAGACCCACCCCTTGCGAGGAAGCATCCAGTCAAACCAGCGGCGAACGAGGGTTCGGTGCTGAGGAACATAAACCTTGTAGGGATCATCCGGCATGGCCGAATCGAGCGGGATATCCGGGTCCTGCGGGAGGTTCGGCTCAGTGGTCATGGTCTTCACCACCGCTCTTGAGCTTGATCTGGAGGGACTTCAGCAGGTAGGCGCCTTCGCCTACCACGGTCTCCCCAGGCTTTATCCCATCAAGCACCATCACATCTGTGCCCAATTCGGGGCCACGGCGCACGGGCCTGAATTCGGCCTCTTCCCCTTCCTTCACAAAGACACCCCAAATGCCTTCGACCTGCTGCAGCGCACTCTGGGGGAGCACGACCGTCTTCGCCAAGGGCACATGAACCTCCAGCGGCGTACCAGGAATCGGCAGCGGACCACCCATCAGACGGAGGCGATAGCTCAGCCGCCGAGTATCCGTGGTGAGGGTCATGGGCGTGCCCTCAAGACGGGCTTTCCAATGCTGGCCGTCACCTTTTCGAACCTCGGTCACGGCGCCCGACTGCCAGTTCTCAGGAGCCGGAAGCGGCAGCTCCAGGCGGGCGATGGCGGCAGAGGCCGCCTGGAAGCTGCCCAGTTCCTGCCCGGCCTCGACCCCCTGGCCAAGCTGGATTTTATAGGCAGTGATGGTGCCTGCCTTCGGAGCCTTTACAGTCATCACTGCGCCAGCGGTTTCGGGGTTTAATCCTCTGGCTTCCAGTGCAAGGCGGGCGGCTTCTTCGTCGGCTCGCGCCG
>DATEZS010000052.1:0-17375 GCA_035255365.1 Geothrix sp. | reverse complement strand
CCGGAATGCCCAGTTCGCGGGCCACGCGGCCACCCAGGCGGCGGGCCAGCTCGGCGCAATCCTCCATGCTGACGCCTTCCACGGGCACGAAGGGCACCACGTCTGTCGCCCCCATGCGTGGATGGGCGCCGTGATGCTGGCTCATGTCGATGACCTTGGCGGCCTCGCGGATGCAGGTGAAGGCGCCTTCCAGCACGGCCTCGGGCTCGCCCACGAAGGTGATGACCGTGCGGTTGGTGTCCGCGCCAGGGTCCACGTCCAGCAGCTGCACACCCGGTACCGCGGCGATGGCGTCGGTCACCTGCTTGATCTTCGCGGCATCCCGGCCTTCCGAGATGTTCGGCACGCACTCCACCAGCTTGCGGGACATGGCTCCTCCAGATGCACCAAGTCTAGCAGTGGCGCGGCCTGGAACGAGGCTGACGGCCGTCACACCCGAGGAGTACGGAATCTCCTTGACGCTTCGTAAGAAGGATTCCGCCCAGCCATCAAACCTAGAGCTGTTCGTTCTTCACGCCGCTCACCACATGCCCCGTGGGACCCACCCGGGAGGCGGTGTCGCAGTAGCCGGTCTGGTCGTCGAAGAAGAAATCGGGTTCAAATTCCCGCAGGAAGTCGGCCTTTTCGAGGCCGCCCAGGAACATGGCCTCGTCCACCTGGATGTTCCAGGCCATGAGGGTGCGGATGGCGCGCTCGTGGGCCGGGGCGCTCCGGGCGGTGACGAGGGCGGTGCGGATGCGCATGGGGGCCCCGGCGGCCATGTTCTGGAGCGGCTGCAGGGCCTCCAGGAGGGGCTTGAAGGGGCCCGGGGGCAGGGGCACGCCGGCTCGTTCGATCTCATGGGCCTGGAAGGCGGCGAGGCCCCCTGCGGCGTACACCCGCTCGGCTTCATCACTGAAGAGCACCGCGTCGCCGTCGAAGGCGATGCGGATCTCCTCGGGGTGCCGGTCCGCGGCCAGGGCGCTGTCCGGATAGACCCGGGCGGCGGCGAAGCCGGCGACGAGGGCGGCCCGCACATCCTCCTCCTTGGCGGAGAGGAACAGGTTCGCGCCGAGCGAGGTGAGATAGGGATAGGGGTTGCGGCCCCGGGTGAAGACGCCGCGCTCCAGTTGGAGGTTGGCCTCCTGGGCGCTGCGGAACACCCGCAGACCGCTCACGGGATCGTTGCGGGACAGGATCACCACGGCCACCCGACCCTCTTCCACCGTGTTGAAGGAAAGCAGCTTCTTGACGAGGGGGAACGCCACCCCGGGTTTGGCGGGCATGTCCAGGCGCGAGAGCTGGAGCGCCTCGTAGGCCCGGTCATCGGACTCCTCGAAGACCCGGTTCTCCTCCTCGAAATCAAAGAGCGCCCGGGATGAGATGGCGACGACGAGCTTGCCTTCCAGTGTCTTGACCATGGGCTGAGGCGCTCCAGAAAGGCGGTTCAAACCCTGAAGGTATCAGGGCGCCAGGTCTGGATGCGCTTCTTGATGGCTTCGCCGCCGAGGTTCTGGTCCAGGGCTTCCCGGACGCGATCGGCCAGCTCGCCGTCGGAAGCGAAGCGGAGGCCCACCATCTGCTGGGGCGTGAGTTCCTGGATGCGCGGCTGCAGATCCCCCGGGAGCAGCCGCTGCATGCGCAGGGTCTCCTCCAGGCGGATCAGGCGGTCCTGGACCCTCAGGGCATACCCGCGGACCTTGAGCACCAGCAGCACGCAGGAGAACAGGATCACCACCACGAGGAGCTGATGGAGGCTCGGCTTCCGGACCAGGTAGTAGACGGAGGAAACCAAACCGACGAGCGCGACGGGCACCAGGAAGAAATGGACAGGCGGATCGAAACGGCGGTGTGTTTTGTAGCTCTGTTGTTCAGACATGGGGCCTCCAGGGGTCGGGAACCAGCTTACTCGAAGCTTCCCCGCCGCTGCTGCTTGGTGGCGGAGATCCGCTTCTTGGATTCCAGGCGCCGCTCCTTGGAGCCCTTGGTCGGCCGCGTGGCGCGCCGGATGATGGGTCTCACCAGGGCCGCCCGGATCGCCTCGGCAGCCTTCTCCCGGGCATCCTCCAGGTTCTTCAGCTGATCGCGGGTCTTGTCGCTGGTGATCATCCAGAGGCCTTCCGCGTCGAGGCGGTTGCGCTGGGCGGTGCGGAGGCGCGCCAGGGCGTCCTCGGGGAGGCCTTCGATGGCCGTGAGATCGATGCGCAGCTCCACCTTGGAGGAGACCTTGTTCACATTCTGGCCACCGGCACCGCCGGCCCGCACCGCCTTGAAGCGGATGGCATCGCCCGGGATGCGCACGGAGTCGGTGACTTGGATGGGATCAGCCATGCTCCGAGCTTAGCGCATCGCCTCCATGGGGCTCAGGCGCATGGCGCGGAAGGCGGGGTAGAGACCGAAGACGAGCGCCAGGGCCAGGGCCACGATCCAGGCCGTGAGGAGACCGATGGGGTTCACCACCAAGCCGTAGGGGAAGTTGGCCGAAAGGGCCTCGCAGAGCAGGGCTCCGGAGACGGTGCCCACCAGAGCCCCGATGGCGGCCAGCACCACCGCTTCCAGCAGGAACTGGATGAAGATCTCGTGGTCCGAGGCGCCCAGGGCCTTGCGCAGGCCGATCTCGTAGCGGCGGTCGCTGAAGCTGATGAGCATCACCGAGAGCACGCCCACGCCGCCGACGAGCAGCACGGTTCCGGCCAGGCTCAGCAGCACGACCTTCCAGCCCCGCATCTGGGCCAGGAAATTCTGGTAGCCCTTGGCGGCTTCCGCATCCAGATCCACCACCTCGGCGTCCTCGATTCCGTGGTGGGCCTGGCGGACGCGGCTTAGCAGCATGGCCGTCACTTCGCCCTGGTCCTCGGCACGCCTCAGCTTCACGGTGATCTGCGAGAGCTGGTGTGTGGGGTCCATGCGATCCATGTAGGTTTCCAGGGGGATCAGGATGCCGTTGGCATCCGTGTAGTTCTCCTCATTGAAGATCTGGCCCGGGGCCTGGACGCCCACGATGCGGAAGGGCACCCCTTCCACCACCAGATCGCGGCCCACGGGATCGCTGCCGCCGAAGAGCTTCGAGGCGAGGGTGGCTCCCACCACGGCCACGGTGGAGCGCCGTCGCTGGTCGTCCTCGGTGAGGCCCCGGCCGAGGCCGATGGGGCGGTTCATCCAGGTGGCGTAGTCCGGAGACACGCCGACCACGAAGATGCGTTCCGTATCTCCCGTGACCCTCACCGACACGGATTTCATGGCCCGGGGCAGGAAGGCCAGGACTTGGGGATGGGGTGCGGTGAGGCGGCCGAGATCCTCGGCGCGCAAGCCGGGGCTCATGGCGAAGCGGTTGCGGTCCTCCCGGGTCTCGGGCGTCTTGGGGGCGATGCGGACGGTGCCGTCCCAGCTCATGCCGGCGAAGCCCGTGCTGATCTTGTCCATGACGCCATCGAGCACCGAGGTCATGACCACCAGGGCGAAGACCCCCAGCATCAGCAGGGTGAGGGTCAGGATGCTCCGCATCTTGTGGGCCCAGAGTTCCACCAGGCCCGTGCGGACCACTTCCAGGATCATGCCGAGGCCGAAGCCCCGGGTGGGCAGAGCGGGAGGCGGCAACTCCCGGTCCAGGAGAGTCGGGCCCGGGGCGCGCAGGAGGAAGGGCGTGTCACTCATAGCGGAGGGCTTCCTCGCGACCATTTGGGTCGCAGAGCAGGCGACCGAATGTCGCCTGCGGCGCGGGGCCCCACAGGGAGCGAACCATGGCGGTGGGAGGACATGGGCTATTCATAGCGAAGGGCCTCCATGGGAGACAACCTGCTGGCTTTCCAGGCTGGGTACAGTGCGAACAGGAAGCCGAAGGCCACGGCGGTGCTGTAGGCCCAGAGGAAACTGGCGGGTGTCATGTAGAGCGGAATGCCGAGGCTGCGGGTGATGACCCAGGAGAAGAGCACGCCCATGAACAGGCCAACGACGCTGCCCAGGACCGTGAGGAGGAGGGCCTCGGTCATGAAGCCCTTGAAGATCTCCCGGCCCGAGGCGCCGATGGCCATCTTCACGCCCACTTCGCGCACCCGCTCCCGGAGGCTGGCCATCTGGATGTTCACGTTGACGATGCCGCCTCCCAGTAGCGCCAGCACGCCCGACAGGAGGAAGATGATGTCGTAGACGCTGCTCTGGCTTCCACGGCGGCGGATGCGGGCGCTGACATCATCCAGGCGGAAGTCCTCCTGGAGCCGGTGGTTGGCCTTGACCAGATTCTGCAGGTCCTTGGCGAAGGCGCTCATCAGCGAGAGATCCGGGATGCGGAAGGTCACGCGGTCCACGCGCCGGTAGGCATCGCCATTCATGCGCCGCTGCACCAGATTGGCGGGCACCGCGAGGATGCGGTTCCGCCACCAGAACTGGTTGCCCTGGTCCTCGCGGAAACGGAAGACCCGCTCGCGGAACACGCCGATGACCGTGACGGGGATGTCGCCGATCTTGATGGCCTGCCCCAGGGCGTCCCCCTTGGGGAAGAAGGTGTTCGCGACCTCGGTGCCGAGAATGGCCACCGGGGTTCCGGACTCCATCTCCAGGTTCGAGAAGCCGCGTCCTTCAGCCAGGTCGTAGCCGTTGGCGGGAATGTAGTCGCCGCCGATGCCCGTGATGCGGCGGTCCTGGTCCGCGTAGGCGGAAACCACGCGGGCCCGGGCATTCTTCTGCTGGCTGACGCCCTGGATGGCGTCGGATTTGAGGGCGGACCCCTCTTCGGCATCGGCGTCCCGCAGGCCCAGGTTGGCCTGCTCCAGGGCGCTGGGCCGTCCGTCCCTGACCGCGGCGCGGGGCTGGATGTTCAGCTTGTCCAGGCCCCCCATCTTCACGAACATCTGGTCGGCGCGTTTGCGCTGACTGTCGGAAATGGAAAAGCCGCCCAGCACCGACGCCACGCCCAGCATCACGCCCAGGGCCTGGAGCACCGAGCGGCCGAAGTTCTCCCGGATCTCCACCCAGGCCCCGAACAGCCGCTCGCGGAAGGCGCCGGAGGACGTCATCAGGCCACCCCCTCGGCGGCAGCGATCAAGCCATCCCTGATCTCAACACGCCGGCCCGCCTGGGCCGCGATGGAAGGATCGTGGGTCACCAGCAGGAGCGTGTGCCCCTGCTGATGCAGCTCACGGAAGAGGTCGAGGACTTCGGCGCCGGTCTTGGAGTCCAGGGCGCCGGTGGGCTCGTCGGCCAGCAGCAGGGCCGGTTCGTTGGCCAGGGCCCGGGCCACGGCCACGCGCTGGCGCTGGCCGCCGGACAAGGTCGCAGGGAGCTTGTCGGCCTTGTCGGCGATGCCCACTTTCTCGAGCAGGGTCATGGCCCGTTCCCGCCGGTCCTTCCGGCCGACGCCGGCATAGAGCATGGGCAGTTCCACATTGCGGACGATGCTGGCCTTGGGCAGCAGGTTGTAGCTCTGGAAGACGAAGCCCACCTTCTCGTTGCGGATCCGGGCCAGCTCGCCGCCGGAGAGGCCCTGGACCTGGCGTCCGTCCAGGGTGTAGGTGCCTTCCGTGGGGAGGTCCAGGCAGCCGAGAATGGCCATCAGGGTCGATTTTCCGGAACCCGAGGGGCCGATGAGGGCCACGAACTCCCCCTTTTCCACCGTGAGGTCGATGCCGCGGAGCGCATGAACCGCCGCGCCATTGCTGCCGTACACCTTCGTCAGCGCTGTCGTCTGGATGATGCTGGACATGGAGGGCTCCATCAAGCGGGCGTAGGCCATGAGAACGGGTTTCCGGGCCGAAGGGCGGGGAGGCGGGGGAACCTCGCGAGCAGGCGGTCCCCCCGCGGAGCGTCAGTTGTTTTCATCGTCCTTCTCGACCTTCTTCTTGCTGGGATCTTCCAGGCTCACCTGGTCATTTGCCTTGAGGCCGGAGATGATCTCGACGCGCTCCAGGGTGGCGATCCCGGCCTTCACAGGGACCACCTCGAAGTAGTCCTTCCAGTGGTCCGAGAGCCAGATGAACTTGCCGCGCCCCGTGAGGCCGTCCTTGGCCTTGGCGATGTCCTGGGGCGTGAGGTTCTCCTTCATCCGGTAGACCACGGTCTGGCCATCCCGGCGCTGGAGCGCCTCCAGGGGCACGCTCACAGCCTTGTCGCGCTTGTCGCCCAGGATCTCCACGTTGGCGCTCATGCCGGTGCGGAAGGCATCGGTGAGTTCATCCAATGCGATTTCGACCTTGAAGACCTTGATCTTCTCCACCAGTTCCGCGGCGGGTGAGACGAAGCGCACTTTGCCGGTGAAGGCCCGCTGGGGGTAGGCATCCAGGGTGATCCGGGTGGGCTGGCCCACCTTCACCTTGGCGATGTCCACTTCATTGAGGTTCACCTTCACGATGAGGGAGGAAAGATCCGCCACGGTGAAGACCACGGTGCCGGCATTGAAGGAACTGACCCCGGAAGTGATGGTGTCGCCCAGTTCCACGCCGCGCTTGATGATCACGCCGTTCATGGGGGCGGTGACCCGGGCGCGCTGGGTGGAGGCGTTGCCGCTGATGGGAATGCCGCGGTCCTCGACAATCTGGTAGCGGGTCTGGGCGCTCTTGAAGGTCTCCTCCGCCAGGTCCTTGGTGGTCCGGGCAGCCCGGAAGACCTGGTCCGAGATGAGCCCCGCCTTGAAGAGGGCTTCCTGCTGCACGAAATCCCGCTGGGCGTTCTTGAAGTTCACCCGGGCCTGGGAGACGCTGCCCTGCACATCGGACAAGGTCTGGGCCTGGTTCACATCGGGTTCCACTTCGGCCAGCAGCTGACCGGCCTTGACCACGGCGCCTTCCCGCACGTTCAAGGCGATGATTCGTCCGGACACCGTGCCCTTCACATCCACCTTCACCAGGGGATCCACCACCCCCACTTCGCGGACGCTCACCTGGAGGTCCTCCGCCTGGACTTTCCCCACCCGGAAGGGCGTGTTCATCTCGGGCTTCTTGGACTTGCCGTCACCCCCCTTGAGGGTAAAGAACATGCCGGCCGCAAGTGCAGCCCCGGCCACGGATACGATGACCCATCGTTTCTGCATGAAACCTCCCGCTGGGAAAGACACCGGACTGGCCGGAAGCAATGAAATGCCTACGCAGGAAAGTCTCATCCCGTTTATGGGGTCCGTCCCGGGGGATTCGGCCACCGCCGGCCAGAAATCGGCCTGTCGTCACCGGAAATCGGTGAATCGCGGGCTCCTCCTGTCGCTCCGGATTTGTAAAACAACCATTAAGTCATTTTTATTCCTATCCAAAGCAAGCGGCCCCTGGGATCCGGGGGCCGCTTGCTTTGGATATGGGGCAGGGCTACCGAACCGTTTCCCGGGCGATCATCAGTTCCTCGTTGGTGGGGACCACCGTGACCGTGACCCGGGAATCCGGCGTGCTGATGATTCGTTCCCCGGTGCCGTGCTCGTTGGCTTCGGGGTCCAGCTTGACGCCCAGGAAGCCCAGCTTGCTGCAGACCTTCGAGCGCACATAGGTGCTGTGGGTGCCGATGCCGGCGGTGAAGGTGATGGCGTCCACCCCGTCCAGGACCGTGGCATAGGCGCCGATGTACTGGCGCACGTTGTAGGTCAGGAGATCCCGGGCCAGCCGGGCGCGGTCATTGCCGTGGTCGGCGGCGATCTCGATCTCGCGGAAATCCGAGGACACGCCGGAAATGCCCAGGAGGCCGGACTTCTTGTTGAGGAGGTCCGTGATGGCCGCGTAGTCCAGGTGCTCGTATTCCATGAGCATTTCCACCACGCTGGGGTCGATGGTGCCGCACCGGGTGCCCATGATGACGCCCTGGAGGGGGGTCATGCCCATGCTGGTGTCCACGCTCTTGCCGTTGTTCACGGCGCAGATGCTGGTGCCATTGCCGATGTGGCAGGTGACGATCTTGAGGGCCCGGAGCGGTCGGCAGCATAGAATCGCTGTCCGGGCGGCCACATAGGAATGGCTGCTGCCATGGAAGCCGTAGCGCCGGATGCCGTACTTCTGGCTCAGCTCGTAGGGGATGCCATAGATGCGGGCATGATCGGGAATGTTGTGGTGGAAGGCCGTGTCGAAAACGGCCACGTGGGGCACATCCGGGAAGGCGGCCATGGCGGTGCGGATGCCCATGGCATTGGCGGGGTTGTGGAGGGGGGCGTACATCGCGAAGTATTCGATGTCCTTGACCACCTCTTCCGTCACCAGCACCGAATCGCCGTACTTCGGACCGCCGTGGACCACCCGGTGCCCCACCGCATGGATCGGCGTGTCCTTCAGCACCGTGGCATGCAACTGTTCCAGGATGGCTTCCAGCGCTTCCTTGTGGGAGGGGATGGGCAGGCTCTCCTTGTGCTTCTCACCTTCGATCAGGCAGGCGAGATTCGCCTCGGCGAGGCCGATGCGCTCGACCATGCCCTCGGCGACGGAGTGTTCCTTCCCCATGTCGAAGAGATTGAATTTCAGGCTCGAAGAACCGGCATTGAGAACGAGAACCAGCACGTTATCCCCCATGACAAGGAATTCTAAGCTTCAATTGTCGTGACCGGAGTCTCATTGCTGATACATGGGTCAACATGGCTATCGGAAGCGCCAGAGCCATGCAAACCGTATCGGTCAGCATCGGTGGCGCCTGACTTCTGTCAAAGGCGTCCAGCGGAGAATACGCCATCGCTCAGCGTGGCGGGGTTGGGATCGGGAGCCTGGAGCGCCAGATCCGCGGCGGTGGACAGCTGCTGTTTCAAGCGGGATGCCAGGGCGGGATCCACTGGCCAACCCTGTTGGGCCATCCAGGCTTCCAGGCGGGGCAGGGGGTCCTTCCTGGCCCATTGCGCCAGCAGTGCTGAATCCACGTAGCGCTGGTCGTCATGTTCGGCGTGACCTTTCATGCGGAAGGTCTCGCACACCAGGAAGACGGGGCCATGCCCGCCCAGGCAATGCTGGCGGGCTTGGGAGGCCGCCTCGAAGACCGCGACCGCATCATTGCCGTCCACGGTGAGCGTGAATGCCCCCTGCGAGCGTGAAGCCATGGACCCGGTCATCTGACGGTCGGGCGGGGTGGAGAAGGCGTAGCCGTTGGCTTCGCCCACCACGATCAGAGGCAGCTTCTGGACCACGGCAAAGTTGAGACCTTCGTAGAAGGCGCCGGTGGAACTGCCCCCATCCCCGATCCAGGTCATGGCCGCGCGGCGTTCGCCCCTCTGCCGGAACGACAGCGCCACGCCCGCCATCACGGTCACCAGGGCACCCAGCATGGTGTAGGGGGCGATGATGCCCCGTGCCACGGAGCCGAAATGGTTGTTGAGCTCGCGGCCGCCGGAGGGCCCCGGGGCCCGGCGAAGATACTGGAGGAAGACCTCGTCGGGCGTGACGCCGCGCACCAGCATGGAGCCCAGATTCCGGAGCAGGGGGCCGATGACATCCTCGGGGCCCAGGGCCATGGCCGTGGCGCAGGCGGTGGCCTCCTGGCCCAGGCTCCGGAACAGGCTGCCCTGGAGGTGCCCCTGGCGGGAAAGCAGCGCCAGCCGCTCTTCGGTCAGGCGGGTGAGGAGCATGGCTTCATGCAGACGCAGTGCGGTATCGCGGTCCATCGCGCTAGCATAGTCCCATGCTGACCCTTCGTCCCGCCGTTCCCGCCGACGCCGCCCAGATCGTGGCCTACATCCGCGAGCTCGCCGAGTACGAACGCGAGCCCGAGGCCGCTGTGGCCACCGAAGCCGACATTGAGAAATACGCCTTCTCCGAGCATCCCCTGGTGAAGGTGACCATGGCCGAGTGGGAGGGTCAGCCCGCGGGATTCGCCCTCTGGTTCCTGAACTTCAGCACCTGGGAAGGCAAGCCCGGCATCTACCTGGAGGATCTCTTCGTGCGCCCGGCTTTCCGGGGGCACGGCATCGGGAAGACCCTGCTGAAGCATCTGGCGGCCCTTGCCGTGAAGGAAGGCTGGACCCGCTTCGTCTGGCAGGTGCTGGACTGGAACACACCGGCCATTGAATTCTACGAGGCCCACGGCGCCAAGGTCCTGCACCCCTGGCTCACCTGCCGCGTGGAAGGGGATGCGCTGAAGAAGCTGGCCGAGGCGGCGGGGTGATCTGGGAGCCCCTGCTTCGCCTGAAGGCGGCGCTGGGCGCTGATTCGGAGCTGGTCCTGGTGGGCGGAGCCGTGCGCGACGAGCGCCTGGGACGCCCCCATGGCGACTGGGACCTGGCGACGCGGCTGCTGCCCCAGGAAGTGATGCGGCGGGCCCGGACCGCGGGCCTTCGCGTCATCCCCACGGGCCTCCAGCACGGTACCGTGACGATCCTGCTCGCGGATCATCCGGTGGAGGTGACCACCTTCCGGAGCGACGGCGACTATCTGGATGGCCGGCACCCGGATTCCGTGAAGCTGGGCGTGACCCTGGAAGAGGATCTCTCGCGCCGTGATTTCACCATCAACGCCATGGCCCTGCCCATCGGCGGCGGCGACCTGGTGGACCCTTTCGGTGGCGTGGCGGACCTGGCGGCGCGCCAGATCCGCGCCGTGGGCGATCCCCTGAAGCGCTTCGCGGAAGACGGCCTGCGGTGCCTGCGAGCCTGCCGGTTCGCCTCCCAGCTGGGCTTCGAAGTGGAGGCGGACACCTTCGCCGCCATTTCCAAGCGCCTGGACATCGCGGCGAAGGTTTCCGTCGAGCGGGTCTTCACGGAGCTGGACAAGCTGTTGCGCGGAGAGGATCCGGTTCGCGGGCTCGAACTCCTGAGAGAGAGCAGGCTCCTGGAGCTCTGGCTCGGTGAACTGCGTCCCATGGCGGGCTGCGGGCAGAACCGCCATCACCGCCATGACGTCTGGAACCATACCCTGGAGGTGGTTCGCTTCGCGCCAGCGGAATCAGGATTCCGCTGGGCGGCCCTGCTCCATGACGCGGGAAAGCCGGGGACGAAGACCATTGGACCGGAGGGCGAAGCCCATTTCCATGGCCACGAGGCCGAGTCCCTGCTCGTGGCTGGCCTCATCCTGGAGCGGCTGAAAGCCAGCCATGCCCTGCGCAAGGAGGTGCTGGCCCTGATCCGGCATCATGGCATCCATCCCACGAGCGACTGGAGTGACGCTGCCTGTCGGCGGCTCTTCCGGAAGCTCGCTGAAGATGACCTGAGCCTGGATCGCTGGGCGACTTTCCGCATGGCGGACCAGCGGGGGAAGGGCATCGGGTGGGAAGCCCGCGAGGCGGAGCACTTTGCCCTGATGGAACGCCTGCACGCCTTGGCGACAGCAGCGCCGCCCCTCTCCGTGAAGGAACTGGCCCTGGATGGCGCCGCGCTCATGGCCTTGGCTGGCCGGCACGGGGGTCCCTGGCTGGGGGAACTACAGCGGCAGTTGTTGGAGGGGGTCCTGGAGGAACCGGAGACCAACACGGCGGAAGGGCTCACGGAGTTGGCGCTGAAGCTCCTCTCAAGGCTCTGAGGCGCCCTCCCCTGGGAAATGCATCGCGTCCTGCCGGGACCCTGAATAAAAAAACGCCCGGGGCAACCGGGCGTTTCAAGTTCAACAATCGGGTCCTCAGCCGGCGCCGCCGCCGCCGAAGGTGGCGGGACGGTAGGTCAGGCTGGCCTTGATGAAGTCGCGGTTCATGCGCGCGATGTTCTCCATCTTGATGCCCTTGGGGCAGGCGGTCTCGCACTCGCCGTGGTTGGTGCAGGTGCCGAACTGCTCGGCATCCATCTGGGCGACCATGTCCCGAACGCGGCTGTAGCGCTCGGGCTGGCCCTGGGGGAGCAGGCCCAGGTGACTGACCTTGGCGGAGAGGAACAGCATGGCGCTGGCGTTGGGGCAGGCCGCCACGCAGGCTCCGCACCCGATGCAGGCGGCGGCGTCCATGGCCAGTTCGGCGTTCTCCTTGGAGATGGGCAGGGCATTCGCATCCTGGGGCGAGCCCGTGGGAACGCTGATGAAGCCGCCAACCGCGATGATGCGATCCAGGGCACCGCGATCCACCATCAGATCCTTGATGACCGGGAACGCCTCGGCGCGCCAGGGTTCGAGGGTGATGCTTTCGCCATCCTTGAAGCTGCGCATGTGCAGCTGGCAGGTGGTGGTGCGCTCCCGGGGGCCGTGGGGGCGACCATTGATGACCATGCTGCAGGTGCCGCAGATGCCTTCGCGGCAGTCGTGGTCAAAGGTGATCGGATCTTCGCCCTTGCGGAGAAGGCCTTCGTTCACGACATCGAGCATCTCCAGGAAGGACATGTCGGGGCTGATGTTTTCGGCGGGATATTCGACGAACTTGCCGTCGCACTTGGCGTTCTTCTGCCGCCATACATGGAGGGTGAGATTGATGTGCTTGGACATGGCTCAGATCCTCACTTGTAGTTGCGGGTGGCGAGGTGGAGGCTCTCGAAGGAGAGCTTCTCGGTGTGACGGACAGGTGCAGCGGCATCGCCCTTGTATTCCCAGGCGGCCACATGGCAAAAGTTCTCATCGTCCCGGACAGCTTCGCCGTCTTCAGTTTGCCACTCCTCGCGGAAGTGGGCGCCGCAGGATTCCCGGCGGTTCAGGGCGTCGAGCACGAGCAGCTCGCCGAGTTCCAGGAAGTCGGCCACGCGGCCGGCCAGTTCCAGGGACTGGTTCACTTCCTCGCCGGTGCCGGGGATGTAGAGGTTGTTCCAGAACTCCTCGCGGATCTTCGGGATCTCCTCCAGGGCCTTCTTGAGGCCGGCCTCGTTGCGGCCCATGCCCGAGTATTCCCACATGATCTTGCCCAGCTCCCGGTGGAAGTGGGTGGGCGTCTGCTTGCCCTTGATGGTGAAGAGCTTGTGCAGGCGATCCGTGACGGTCTGCTCCACGGCCTTGACCGCGGGATCATCGGCCTTGATGCGGGAACCGGGCTTGATGCCCGCGAGGTAGCCGCCGATGGTGTAGGGGATCACGAAGTAGCCGTCGGCCAGGCCCTGCATGAGGGCGGAGGCCCCCAGGCGGTTGGCGCCGTGATCGGAGAAGTTGGCTTCGCCGAGCACGAAGAGACCGGGGATGTTGCTCATGAGGTTGTAGTCCACCCAGAGGCCACCCATGGTGTAGTGCGAGGCGGGGTAGATGCGCATGGGGGTCTTGTAGGGATTCTCGTCGGTGATGCGCTCGTACATCTCGAAGAGGTTCCCGTAGCGCTCCTCGATCTTGTTCTGGCCAAGGCGCTTGATGGAATCCTCGAAATCGAGATACACACCGCGGCCGGTGCTGCCGATACCCCGGCCTTCGTCGCAAGCCTGCTTGGCGGCGCGGCTGGAGATGTCGCGGGGCGCCAGGTTGCCGAAGGAAGGATACTTGCGCTCCAGGTAGTAGTCGCGATCCTCCTCGGGGATCTGGCTGGCGGGTTTGCCGCAGTCTTCCTTCTTCTTGGGCACCCAGATGCGGCCGTCATTGCGCAGCGACTCGGACATGAGCGTGAGCTTGCTCTGGTGATCGCCGGTGACGGGGATGCAGGTGGGATGGATCTGGGTGAAGCAGGGGTTCGCGAAGGCGGCGCCCTGCTTGTAGGCGCGCCAGATGGCCGTGCCGTTGCAGCCCTTGGCGTTGGTGGAGAGGTAGAAGACGTTGCCGTAGCCGCCCGTGGCGAGGCACACCGCATCGGCCACATGGGATTCGATCTTTCCGGTGACCATGTCGCGGGTGACGATGCCCTTGGCGACGCCGTCCACCACGATTAGTTCCAGCATTTCGTGGCGGGAGAACATCTTCACCTTGCCGAGGCCGATCTGCCGCTCCAGGGCCTGGTAGGCGCCGATGAGCAGCTGCTGCCCCGTTTGCCCACGGGCGTAGAACGTGCGGCTCACCTGGGCGCCGCCGAACGAGCGGTTGTCCAGCAGTCCGCCGTATTCCCGGGCGAAGGGCACGCCCTGGCCCACGCACTGGTCGATGATGTTGTTGCTCACCTCGGCCAGGCGGTGCACGTTGGCCTCGCGGGCCCGGAAGTCGCCGCCCTTGACCGTGTCGTAGAAGAGGCGGCGGATGCTGTCCCCGTCATTCTGGTAGTTCTTGGCAGCATTGATGCCGCCCTGGGCCGCGATGGAATGGGCGCGGCGGGGGCTGTCCTGGTAGCAGTAGCACTCCACCTCGTAGCCGAGCTCTGCCATGGAGGCGGCAGCGGCGCCACCGGCCAGACCGGAGCCCACGACGATGACCTTGTACTTGCGCTTGTTGGCGGGGTTCACGAGCTTGAGGTCGAAGCGGTGCTTGCTCCACTTCTGCTCGATCGGGCCGTCTGGGATATGGGAATTGAGTTCCATGGATGGCTCCTGGGATCAGCGGATGAAGCCGGTGAGAACGGCGATGGGATATGAGATGTTCACGCCGACCACGAGGACCGTGAGGACCGTGGCGAAGTTCCTGCGGAGGGCTTCGTAGCGGTGATGGGACAGGCCGAGGGTCTGGGTGCAGCTCCAGACGCCGTGCCACATGTGCAGCCCCAGGCAGAGCTGGGCCACGATGTAGAACCCGGCGGCGGCGGGAACCTTGAAGCCGTTCACGAAGTTCGCATAAGGATTGGCGTGGTCGAAGTTGGGATGAACCGTGCCCGTGGTGAAGTGGAGAAGGTGATAGATGATGAACACCGCCAGGATGACGCCGCTCCAGCGCATGGTGCGGGAGGCCCAGGTGGAGGCCACGGGCTGCTGCTGGCGGTACCCGATGGGACGAGCGGCGCGGTTGTCCAGGGTGAGCGTCGTGGCGGCCCATATATGGAGGAGCGCAGCCGTGAGCAGGACGGCCCGGAAGATCCAGATGCCCGCACCATGCACCATGGTCTTGAGGAACTCGGCGTAGTGGTTGAAGGGCTCCGCCCCCAGGTAGGCCTGGGTGTTGCCGATCATGTGGACGGTCACGAAGCCGAAGAGGATCACACCCGTGGCGGCCATGACGACCTTCCGGCCGACGGAGGAGGCTAGGAAACCGTGGCCGCGAGCTTCCGCGCCCGCGATGCTCTGTTCTGCGACAGACATAGGTGGACTCCTTGAAAGAAATGATTCAGAAGGGTTGCATGTTGGCCGAACGGCCAGGCTGGGGGGCCGAAACTATTGGTAGCAGGGGCCGTCTGTGGCCCGATTATCTTCCTCCGGAGGAAGAATCCCAAGCCCCGATGGCGTAACACAGGTCACAGAATCCACCAAGATGGGCTGCGCCGGCAACTAGGCACTTCCAGGGCCAAGGTCCCCTTGCGGGATAAGGCCCTTCCCCGTTATCTTTGACGAAGATCAATACCTGATCCTTGTCGCGTGCCTCCGAGGTGGGGGCTCTTGCCGCTTCAAAGTAGATCACCGGAAACTTGGCGACTTCAACACATCCCGTTCTACCTTTCCGACTCACCATTTTCCTGAATCCAACCGGAGGAAAACCATGACGACCAAACGCCTTCTGGGCACATTGAGCAAGGGGGCACTGGCGCTGGGCGTCCTTGCCCAGGGACCCCTGGCCTTCGCCGGCGGCGAAGCCGACCTGAAGATCCCTGCCCTGCAGGGCAGCTTCATGGGCATGACGGGCCACAACCTGCTGCTGATCGGCCTCTTCATCTGCCTTCTCGGCATCGGCTTTGGCCTGGTCCAGTACTCCCAGATCCGGAACCTCCCGGTCCACAAGTCCATGCTCGAGATCTCCGAGCTGATCTATGAGACCTGCAAGACCTACCTGATGACCCAGATCAAGTTCATCGCGGTGCTGTGGAGCTTCATCGCCCTGGTCATCATCGCTTACTTCAAGTATCTGGCGACGCCGCAGATGGATTGGCCCAATGTCATCGTGATCCTGCTCTTCTCGATCATCGGCATCCTCGGCTCCGTGGCTGTGGCCTGGTTCGGCATCCGCATCAATACCTTCGCCAACTCCCGCACCGCCTTCGCCTCCCTGGGCGGCAAGCCGTTCCCCACCATGGCGATTCCCTTGAAGGCTGGCATGTCTATCGGCATGCTGCTCATCTCGGTGGAGCTGGTGCTCATGCTCGCGATCCTGCTGTTCGTGCCTGGTGAGGCTGCGGGCCGCTGCTTCATCGGCTTCGCCATCGGCGAGTCCCTGGGCGCCGCCGCCTTGCGCATCGCGGGCGGCATCTTCACCAAGATCGCCGACATCGGCTCCGACCTCATGAAGATCGTCTTCAAGATCAAGGAAGACGATGCCCGCAACCCCGGCGTCATCGCCGACTGCACGGGCGACAACGCGGGCGATTCCGTCGGCCCCACGGCGGATGGCTTCGAGACCTACGGCGTCACGGGCGTCGCGCTCATCACCTTCATCCTGCTCGCCGTCAACCCGGTGACCGCCGGTCCCGGATACCAGGCCATCCAGGTCGCCCTGCTCGTGTGGATCTTCGTCATGCGCGTGGGCATGATCGTGACCTCCGCCGTCTCCTACTGGATCAACGGCATCATCGCCAAGGCCACGTATGGCGAGTCCAAGAAGTTCAACTTCGAGCACCCGCTGACTTCCCTTGTCTGGCTCACCTCGATCCTGTCGATCGTCATGACCTATGTCCTGTCCTTCCTGCTGATCAGCCATCTTCCCGACGGCATTCTCGGTGGGGGCATGTGGTGGAAGCTCTCCACGATCATCACCTGCGGCACCCTGGCCGGCGCGCTGATTCCCGAACTCGTGAAGGTCTTCACCTCCACCAACTCCGGCCACGTGCGGGAAGTCGTCACGGCCTCCAAGGAAGGCGGCGCCTCGCTCAACATCATCAGTGGCCTGGTGGCGGGCTATTTCTCCGCCTACTGGATGGGCCTCACGATCGTCGTCCTCATGGGCGCGGCCTACTACGTGTCCACCTTCGGCCTGGGCGCCTTCATGGCCGCCCCCGCCATCTTCGCCTTCGGCCTCGTGGCTTTCGGCTTCCTGGGCATGGGCCCGGTGACCATCGCTGTGGACTCCTATGGTCCCGTGACCGACAACGCCCAGTCCGTCTATGAGCTCTCCACCATCGAGACGCTCCCCGGCATCGAGGCGGAGATCCAGAAGGACTTCGGCTTCAAGCCCGACTTCGAGGAAGCCAAGATGTACCTCGAGGAGAACGATGGCGCCGGCAACACGTTCAAGGCCACTGCCAAGCCCGTGCTCATCGGCACTGCCGTGGTGGGCGCCACCACCCTGATCTTCTCGATCATCCAGGTGCTGTCCGCGAAGTACGGCTCCGTCCTGCCGAACCTGCCGGGCCAGATGGCGGTCCAGGAGGGTCTGTCCCTGCTGAACCCACTCTTCCTGCTGGGCCTCATCACCGGCGGCGCGGTGATCTTCTGGTTCTCCGGCGCGGCCTGCCAGGCCGTGGCCACGGGCGCCTACCGCGCGGTGGAATTCATCAAGCAGAACATCAACCTGGACGCCGGCGCCGAGAAGGCCTCGGTGGAGGACTCCAAGAAGGTCGTGGAGATCTGCACCCAGTACGCCCAGAAGGGCATGTTCAACATCTTCCTGGCCGTGTTCTTCTCCACGCTG
>DATEZS010000051.1:0-27234 GCA_035255365.1 Geothrix sp. | reverse complement strand
GTGATTCGACTTCGTGACGTGTCGATCGAGGCACCTAACTAAGAATTAGACAAACCGTAACCCTTGGTTTGAATCCGAGCGGTCCGTGCCTAGGCCAAAGGCCCCTTCGAGCCTTTGGGCCGGGCACGGGTTCGGATGGGCACAGGTCATCCGGGCATCCTGGGGAAGTGGCCCCAGGGTACCAGGACGGGCGACGGGAAGGTCGGTGGCCGTGTGAGTGCGGGGCCCTACCGCGCCGCCTTGAAGATGGGCTTGGTGGGGGCGTTGGCGACGGCCTGGCCGAGGTCGAGGGTGTACTGGGCCTGCTGCACCATGCCGCCCAGGTTCCAGGCGGGGTCGTACTCGTCGGTCACCTGGTGGTAGCGGGCGCCGTAGGCCTGGGCCTGGGCCTTGAGGGCGGCGGGATCGGCGCCCAGGTAGTCGCGGCCGCCGTGGATGGAGAGGGCGGGCACGCCGGCCTGCACGAAGCTGTAGTGGTCGGAGCGGAAGTAGCCGCCGGCGGTGTCGGGCCGGGGGGCGGCCACGGCCAGGTGGTCGGCCTTCGCCACGGCGAGGCCCAGGTCGCCCAGGGTGCTGCGCTCGGCGAAGGGCAGGCCGATGTCCTTGGTGGGGGCCACGAAGTTGAGGCTGTCCAGGTTCAGGTCGGCGGCGGTCTTGGCCAGGGGCCAGAGGGGGTTCGCGGCGTAGCCCTTGGAGCCCAGCAGGCCCTGCTCCTCGGCGCAGACGAAGAGGAACATCTGGCTGCGCTTCGCGGGGTGCCGGAGGGCGCCCTGGGCCATGGCCAGCAGGGCCGCGCAGCCGGAGGCGTTGTCCACGGCGCCGTTGTAGATGCCGTCGCCATGGCTGTCCACGGCGCCCTTGCCCAGGTGGTCCCAGTGGGCGGAGTAGATCACCACCTCGTCCTTCAGCGTCGGGTCGCTGCCGGGCACCACGCCGGCCACGTTGAACTGGGGCACGGTGCGCACCTCGCTCACCAGGGTGCCCTCGGCCCGCAGGTCGAGGGGCACGGGCCGGAAGTCGCGGTCCTGGGCCTTGGCCCGCAGGGCGTCGAGGTCCTGGCCGCCCTGGGCGAAGAGCTTCCGGGCCGTGGCCTCGCTGAGCCAGCCCTGGAGGGGCGTGCCCGCCTCGCCCTGGAGCTGGAAGCGCTCCGCGTCCCAGCCGTTCTGCACCACGCTCCAGCCGTAGCTGGCGGAGGCCGTGGTGTGGATGAGCAGGACGCCGGCGGCGCCGCGGCGGGCGGCCTCCTCGAACTTGTAGGTCCAGCGGCCGAAATGGCTGAGATCTTGGCCTTCGAAGAGATTCGGCTCCTCGGCCGTGGGGGCAGGCTCGTTCACCAGCACCAGCAGGATCTTCCCCTTCAGATCCTCGCCTTTGAAGTCATCCCAGCGGTCCGCCGGCGAATGGATGCCGAAGCCCGCGAAGACCACGGGCGCATCGAAGGTCTGCTCCGCCCGGCCCAGGCCCGCCCCGTACACGATCTCGGTGCCGAAGGTCGGGGTGGCGCAGACGCCGCCCCCCAGGAAGCTGATAACGCTGCGGTCCGCCAGGGTGCGCAGGCCCAGGAAGGGGACGGGTTGGCGGTAGGAGGAACCCCTGCCTGGTTTCAGGCCCAAAGCCTGGAGTTGGGTTTCCAGGTAGCGCACCGTGAGCTCGGCGCCGCGCTGGCCCGTGCCCCGGCCCTCCAGGAGGTCGTCGGCCAGGAAGGCCAGGTGGGCCCGCAGGGGACCCTCCTGGACCTGGGGGTGGGCGGGCATCTGGGCCACAAGGCTGGCCACAGCCAGGAAAGGCAGCAGGAAACGCATGGAGGCTCCCGGGGGAGCCTCCATGATGCCTCGTAAGACGCTGTTTATGCCATTCAGATTTGGCTGGCGCCAGCGGGGATGGGCACGCCGGTGGCGGTAGCCATCTTCGTATTGGCCAACACCTTGCCGCCGGTGCTGGGCCCGACGCCCAGGACCGCGCCCTGGCGAACCCCCTGCTCGGTGATGGCCATGGTGGGCACCTTGGCGGAGGCCATGCGCTGGATCAGGAAGGCGGCCGCGCTGGTGCCATCTCCCGCGATCTTGTCGCCGGCCACCAGCAGGATGGCGTCGGGGTGCCGGGTGCCGAGGGTGTTGATGGCGCGGCCCAGTTCCTGGGGGCTCTTCACATCCACGACGATCACATTCATGCCGGGCATGCCGCCGGAAATGGCTTCCACGGCCACCTTGCTGTGGGCGGAGTCGCACACCACGGCCACCGTGGCGCAGTTGGGAACGGCGTGGCGAAGGGTCTTGCCGATGGCGTCGTAGTCGCCACCCATCAGGGGGCTGGCGAGCAGGGCGGCGGCGGACAGAAGGGTGACAAGCTTCATGAGTGGGTCTCCTCGTGATCATCCGTGGTTATCTGCGGATGGTCATACAGACTTCTCATCGGGTGGAGGACCACCTACCTAAAGTAGGTATTTTAAAGGTCATCGCCAAAGCCTGGGGATGGCCGTGAAATCAGACCATGAACAAGAAATGACCGAGATTCCCATCAGCCCTGCTGCCCAAGGAGGTACTGGGCGGCCCCCAGCAGGGCCACGGGCGCGGTCACGGCCCGGAGGATGCTGCGGCCCAGGCTCACGGGCTGCCACCCGGCGGCGGCCAGGGCGGTGAACTCGGTGTCCGTGATCCCCCCTTCAGGTCCGCTGGTGAAGGCCAGGGGCTCGCAGCGAAACGCCGGGTTCGACTGTCCCGTGGCCAGTTCATAGGCCACCCACTTCTGGGCCGTGGGCCAGGCGAGCAGGGCCTCGAAGGCCATGGGGGGGTGCAGCTGTGGCAGGCGAGTGCGGTGGCTCTGCTCGCAGGCGGACTGGATCAGCCGGGACCAGCGCTCCATGCGGGCGGCGGTCTTAGCGGCGTCGAATTCGCTGCGGGCGTAGACCACGGGCTGGATGCGGGTCACGCCCAGTTCCACCAGGGGCGGCAGCCACTCATCGAAGAGGCTCAGCTGGGCGGGCATGGGCAGGCAGGCTTCCAGGGCGAAGGGCGGTTCGCGGTCCTCCGCCAGGGGTGCCACCAGCCGCGCCGTGGCCCGGGCCCGGTCCAACTCGGCCAGGTCGGCCTTCCAGACCTGATCGCCCAGCACCAGCTCCAGGGCATCGCCCGGTTTCAGGCGCAGGGCCCGCAGGTGGCGGGCCGCATCCACCCCCAGCGGCACCGCCAGGTTCTCCGCGGCGGGAAGGGCATCGAGGAAGAATCGGGGGAGGCTCACGGGGCCATGATCCCATCGACGCGCGGGGTCTTCCACTCCTCGCTAAGCTGGTGGTCTGGAGGTCCTTTGTTCGATGCCCTGCTGCAAGCGGCGCCCTGGTGGGCCTGGGCGGGATTCCACGCCTTCGTGTTCCTCATGCTGGCCCTGGACCTGGGGGTGTTCAACCGCCGGGTGCACGCGCCCTCCATGCGGGAGGCGGGCATCTGGAGCGCCGTGTGGATCTTCCTGGCGCTGCTGTTCAATGTGCTGATCTTCCAGGCGGAAGGCAGCCAGAAGGGCCTGGAGTGGCTCACGGGCTACGTGCTGGAGAAGTCCCTCAGCGTGGACAACCTCTTCGTGTTCGTCCTCGTGTTCCAGAGCTTCCAGGTGGACCTGCGGCACCAGCACCGGGTGCTGTTCTGGGGTGTGTTCGGGGCCCTGGTCATGCGCGCCGCCATGATCCTGGCCGGGACGGCCCTGCTGAACCGCTTCGAATGGATGATGTACGTGTTCGGCGGCTTCCTCGTCTACACCGGCGCGAAGATGCTGCTCGTCAGTGAAGCCGATGCCGACCCCACGCAGAACCCCATGGTGCGTGCCTTCCGCCGCTTCGTGCCGTACGACGAGAAGGGCGGCCACGAGCACTTCTGGTCCATCAAGAACGGCCGCCGGTTCGCCACGCCCATGCTGCTGGTGCTCATCACCATCGAGGTGACGGACCTGGTCTTCGCTGTGGATTCCATTCCCGCAGTCCTGGCCGTGAGCCGCGACCCCTTCGTGGTTTACACCTCCAACATCTTCGCCATTATGGGCCTGCGGAGCCTCTACTTCCTGCTGGCCAAGATGATGGACCGATTCCATCGCCTGAAGACCGGGCTGGCCGTGGTGCTGGCCTTCGTGGGCGTGAAGATGTGCGTCGCGGAGTGGGTCCACATCCCGGTGCAGTACAGCCTGCTGGTCATCGCGGCGATCCTCACGGGTAGCGTCATCGCCAGCCTGGCCTGGCCCGTGGAGCAGGAATAATGGATATCTGGCATCACGCGCTGGAGAACGCGCCAGCCTCGGGCCCCTTCGTGGTGACGCTGGGCAATTTCGACGGCGTGCACGCCGGCCACCGGGAGCTGCTGCGGCAGGCCTCCCAACGTGCCAAGGCGTCGGGGCTCCGCGCCGCGGTGGCCACCTTCGATCCCCATCCCACCGTGGTGGTCGCGCCGGAACGCACCCCGCGCCGCCTCATGACCCTGGCCCAGCGTCTGGCCGCCTTCGAGACCGAGGGCATGGATCTGGCCTGGGTGATTCCCTTCAGCCGCCGCTTTTCGGAGCTGGAGCCCGAAACCTTCCTGGACGGCCTGCGGCGGGCATTGGCCCCAGCCGAGTTGTTCGTCGGCACCGCTTTCCGCTTCGGCCGGAACCGGGCCGGCGGCCTGGAAACCCTTCAGGCCTGGGGTGAGTCCCACGGCTGCACCATCCACGCCCTGGCCCTGCGGGCCTCCGATGGCGGGCGCCTCTCCAGCACCCGCATCCGGGAGGCCCTGGACCGCGGCGAGGTGGAAGCCGCAGCCGAGTGGCTGGGCCAGCCCTATGCCCTCACCGGCGTGGTGGTGGAAGGCGATCGCCGGGGCCGCCACCTGGGTTTTCCCACGGCGAACCTGGCCTGGGAACAGGAACAGCTGCCGGCGCCAGGCGTCTATGTGACCCAGGTGGACCTGCCCCACCGGCCGGGTCTTCGGCTCGGGCTCACCAATGTGGGCATGAAGCCCACCTTCGATGGGCAGCGCCTCACGGTGGAAACGCACTTGCCCGATTTCGAGGGGGACCTCTACGGCGCGCGGATGACCGTTCGCTTCCTCCATGGCATCCGCGGCGAGGCCCGGTTCGCCTCCGTGGAGGAGCTGCGCCTGCAGATCGCCAAGGACGTGGCCGAAGGCCGGGCCTGGTGGGGTGAGCACCACCGGTAGGTGAGGGTCAGGCCCGACGCCTTTGGATCGGCCAGGACCCTCGACCGGTACCTTTTTCGGATTTGTTTCATCCTAGGAATGGAGGCATGGAAGGCAGGAAAGGAGGCAATTCCATGAGACACCTACCAAGGATCTATCCAGGCATCCTCCTGTTGGCAATGGGCGCAGTCGGCACCGCCTGGTCCCACCAGGAGCCGCGCCATGAGCGGAATGGGAGGTCCGAGGCGCCCCAGGATCGGAACCCGAGAGCGCGGGAGGAACGGGCTCGTCCAGGTTTCGCCCGGGAACCCGTTCCGGATGGCCGGAGTCGTCGAGACGAACGCCCCCCGCGCGGGCGAGACCGCATGGAGCCGTGGCCAGGAGACGAGCGGGGGCGGCCTGAGCCGCGTCCGGTCCCTCCTGGAGCAGGGGCGCTGGCGCCCCGCCTGCAACCTCATGAAGCAAGGCCAGAGCGCCTTCCGGCGCCACAGGTCGGATCCCGGAGGCAGCCTGGCCCCGTGACCCGTGCCTACCCCTCCCGGACCCAGAGCCCCCGGGAATCCCGCGCCTGGTGGGCCCGTGGAACCTGGCGGCGGGATGCCTGGCAACCTCATCCCACTTGGCGCGACCATGGCACCACCCGCTGGGAAGCCGACCACCGGACCTGGAGCCAACGAGGAGGGTATGCGGGTTACTGCATACCCCGTCAGCAGTTCCAGGTCTGGTTCGGGGATCGGCACTGGTTCCGGATTCCGAGCCGACCGGTGATCTACGAGGGTTATCCACGATTCTGGTACCGCAGCTATTGGTTCTACCTTGTGGACCCCTGGCCCGACTTCTGGGGCGAAGACTGGTACCTGGATGATGATGTCTACATCGATTACGTCTACGACGGCTACTACCTGCACAGCCGCCGGTATCCCGGCATGTCGTTGGCAATCGCCATTTCGCTCTAGCTGGTCTTCGCCACCGGTTCCATCAAGCCGCAGGGTGAGCAGCGATGGAAGAAATCCCCGCGCCGGGTGCTGGGGATGATGCGCATGGGCTGGCCGCACTTGGGGCAGGGGCTGCCGTGGACATGGGGAGCCGGGGCCTCCTGGAGTTCGCTCACCACGCTCGCCACGAAGCCGCGGATGTCGGCCATGAAGGTGGCGCGGGTTTCCTCGCCGCGGCGCATGCGCTCCAGGCGGGCTTCCCAGCTGCCCGTCAACTCGGCGCTGCGCAACGCTTCGGCGGGGAGCCCCTGGATGAGGCGGATGCCCTTCTCCGTGGGCAGCAGGATGTTGCGCTTCCGCTCGATGTAGGCCCGCTTGATGAGGGTCTCGATCATGTTGGCGCGGGTGGCGGGGGTGCCGAGGCCGCAATCCTTCATGGCGCCGCGCAAGGCTTCGTCGTCCAGCTCCTTGCCCGCGCCCTGCATGGCGGATAGCAGATCCCCTTCGCTCATGCGCTTGGGGGGCGTGGTCTTGCCTTCCTTGGGATGCAGGGAGGTCACCTCCACCCCATCGCCCATCTTCACCACGGGCAGGCCGCCTTCGGTTTCCTCTTCTGAATCCTCCTGCGCCTCGTCCTCGGTGCCTGCCTCGGCCTTTTTTTCAGCCTTCTTGCGCCGGTGCGGTGGGTCCACCGCGGACCAGCCCTCCTCCTTCACCACGGTGCCGTTGGTCTTGAAGAGCTCGCCTTCGACTTCCGTGATGATGGTGGTCTTGGCTTCCACGCGATCCGGGAAATAGGCCCCCAGGAAGCGCCGGGCGATGAGGTCATAGATGCGCAGCTCGTCACCGACTAGGCCCGTGGCGGGCTTTTCCGTGGGCACCAGGGCCGCGTGATCCTCCACTTCCTTGTCGTTGACAAAGCGCTTGTCCAGCTTCACGGGCCACTTCTTGCGCAGCTCCTCCAGAAAGGGCTGCAGCTCCGTGAGCTGGCCCTTGGCGAGGGCCTTGATCCAGCCGGGCGCCTTCAGGGCATCGGCTTCCGTGAGGTGGCGGCTGTTGGTGCGGGGGTAGGAGATGAGCTGCTTTTCGTAGAGGTTCTGGGCCAGACCCAGGGTGCCTTCGGCGGTGAAGCCGAAGCGCTTGTTGGCCTCCTTCTGCAGGTTCGTGAGGTCGTAGAGCAGCTCGGGTTTCTTCTTCTCGGTGCGGCCTGTCGCGCTGCGGATCTTCCCGGGCTTGCCTTCGAGCTTGGCCGCCAGAGTCTTGGCGGCCTCCTCGCTGTCGAAGCGCTCGCTGGCGGCTCCATCCTTGTCCGAGAACCAGCGGCCTTCGTAGTTCCCGTTCGGATGGGCGAACCGGGCCCTCAGCGTCCAGAAAGTCGAAGGTGTGAAGTCCCGGATCTCCAGCTCCCGGCGCACCAGCAGGGCCAGGGTCGGCGTCTGCACCCGGCCCACGCTCCAGACGCCATCCTCGGCGCCAGCCCGGCGCATGCGCAGGGTCTGGGCCCGGGTGGCGTTGATGCCCACCAGCCAATCCGCCTCCTGGCGGCTGCGGGCGGCTTCCCGCAGGCCCACATAAGCCTCGCCGGGTTTCATGGCGCCGTAAGCTTCGCGGATGGCCTCTGGCGTGAGGCTGGAGGTCCAGAAGCGCAGCACCGGCTTGCGGCATTCCGCCAGGCGGTAAACAAGGTCGAAGATCAGCTCGCCTTCGCGTCCAGCGTCCGTGGCGTTCACCACCTCGGTGATGTCCTCGCGATTGAGCAGCCGGGCCACCATGTCGAACTGTTCTTTGGTCTGGGTGATGGGGGCGTAGCGGAAGGGCTCGGGGAAAATGGGCAAGCGGTCCCAGCGCCAAGCCTTCCAGGCCGGGTCGTAGCCCTCGGGATTCAGAGCCTCCACCAGATGACCCACGCACCAGGTCACCACGAGCCCCTTCCCTTCCATGAAGCTCCGCCCGCGCCCCTCCAGGCCAAGCGCTTCCGCCAGGGCACGGCCCATGCTGGGTTTCTCGGCAATGATCAGGCGCAGGATGGCTCCAGGAACAGCTCCCATTGTAGAGGCGAGCCTTCCCATTCCCGCTGACCTTGGAAAAACGGTGGAGCATGCCCATTCAAGGGCATCGGTCCTTAGCTGGCCACATCCACGCGCCAGCGGACCAGGGGCCGTTCGGCCAGATCCCAGACCTGGATCCCGAGGGGAAGGCGGGTCACGCCCAGGCGCTGGCGGATCTCCGCCTTGGCCGCATCCAGGGACCCCGCCTCCACGGGGCCATACTCCATGAAGTAGCCGCTGAACTTGTAGGCGAACTGGCGGTGGGGGCTGCGCATGGGAACTCCAAGCACTGGATTCACCATAATTTCGTCTTTTATTCGCTTTTGTCAAGCCCCTCGAACCGAAATCCGAACTTTTTTCCCCGTTCTGACCGGGAAGGGCTGCGCCGCAAAGCCTCAGCGCTCCCGGCGATCCCCCACCACCACCGCGGGAACGCCCGCCACGATGGCCCACTCCGGGACCTCCTTCGTCACCACGGCGCCCATGGCCACCACGGCGTGGTCACCGATCTGGACGCCATCCGTGATGCCCGCGTTGGCGCCGATCCACACATCGCGCCCGATGCGAATGCCCTTGGACCGCACGGGCTGGTCCTTGATGTCCCGATCCGGCTTCAGGCCGTGATCGAAGGCGTAGATCGCAGCGCCGCTGGCGATGCGGGTGCCCGCGCCGATCTGGATGCCCTTGCGGCCCCCATCCAGCCGGGCTCCGGCGTTGACGCTGACCTCGTCCCCCAGGGTGAGGGGGCCGTGGAGGAAGGCCTGGGCGGCGATGGCGCAACGGTCACCGATGTCCACGCCCCGGCCCGGTTCGCCGAAGATGGCGGCCTCGGGCGCGATGAAGCAGCCCTGGCCCAGGCGCACCGTCTCCTGGGCCATCAGGCGGGTCTGGACCTCCGCCTGCCAGACCTCGGCCCACGCGCGATGGCGGGGCTTCAGGGCGAAGTAGAGCCAGGGCATCCAGCTCAACCGGCGCCGGTGCTGTTCGCGGAGGGCCTCGAGATCGCGCATGGGCTATGGTACGCGCGAAACCCCGGGTGGCGGGGGACTAGCGTGAGCCGCCCCTCACCCTCAACGGACCGGCACCCGGAGCGCCCAGACCAGGTGGATCTGGGTGGCGGTGCGGTCCTCGGTGGGGGCCGGGGTGATCACATCCAGGGGCAGGCCCTCGGGAGCCCGGTACTGGAACGTGGAGACCCGCAGCTCCAGGGCAGAGACAGCATTGAACTGGTAGCCCAGGCCCGCCCCGAGCCAGGCGCCGCTGCGGCGGTGATAGGTGGCGTAGGTCTCCTGGCCGTTCTGGGTCGGCGCATCCAGGTCGAGCATGGACCACTGGACGCCCGCGCCCAGGAAGAGGTAGCCCCCGTGGTTCGAGTCGCCGCCGGGATAGCCCAGGTAATCCAGTCCCAGCTTGTAGGTGCGGAAGACATCCTTGGGGTCCTGGTTGAAGAACCAGCCCACGGGGTTGTACTCGGTTACGCGGGTGCCCGTCATCTCGACGTTGGGGCGCAGGATGTGGCCCCGGCCCAGGTGGATGGGGAGCGTGATCCCCATGCCAAAACCGGGATGGTGGTTCACGTCCTCCGCCAGGGGCCCAGTGGCCATGGCGGTGTGGAAGTTGACGCCCACCGAGATTCCCTGGCCGGACTCCGGGGCCTGGGCGAAAGCCATGGCCGAACCCAAGGCACAAAGCACGCTGCACAGCGCGGATCCGCGCATAAAGACTCCTGAAACGAAAAAGAATATGGTCGCAGCAACCTGCACCCATGGCGATCACCAAACGCATGGCAGAACCAACTGTGGCTAGACTTCCCCCATGCCCCTCCTCGGCCCCATGCCCACCTGGTCCTTCGCGCTCGGGGTCACCACGTCCCTGTTTTCCGTGCTGAACCCCATCAGCGCCGCGGTGGTGTTCGCCGCCGCCACGGCCAACATGGAACGGCCCGCCCTGCGGCGCAGCGCCCGGAAGGCAGCCTTGACGGCGGGAGCGGCCATGCTCGCCTTCGCGCTGGTCGGGCAGTTCATCTTCAGCTTCTTCGGCTTCACGGCCCTGGCCATGCGCTTCGTGGGGGGCGTGCTGGTGCTCTACCGGGCCATCTCCATGCTCTACGGCGAAGATCCCCGCGAACGGCACACGGAAGATGAAAAGGCCGAAGCCGGCCGCAAGCTGCCCGATGATTTCGCCATCATTCCCTTCGGCATTCCCCTGCTTGCGGGCCCCGGCACGCTGTCCACGGTGATGGGGATGATCGCGGGTGTCAGCTGGCTGGAATACGGCGTGGTGCTCATCGCCATCCTGCTCAACACCTGGGCCACCTACCTCTTCCTCCGCAACGCGCCGGCCGTGTTCGCCCGCCTGGGCGCCATCGGCACCAAGGTGGTGAACAAGCTCATGGGCCTCATCCTCGCCGCCGTGGCCATGCAGTTCCTCATCAACGGCGTGAAGGCCCTTACCATCGAAATCCGGCAGATGCCCCCGGCGGCGATCGTCTCGACGAAATAGCTACTTGAGCGCCGCCTCAATGGCCGCCTTCAGCTCGGCGCTATCGGGGGTCACGGCACTGCCGAAGGACTGAATTACCAGACCGTCCTTGCCCACCAGGTACTTGTGGAAGTTCCAGGCGGGCTCGCCGTGGTTGGCCGTGAGGAACTGGTACACGGGTGCTTTGTTCTTGCCCTTCACGTCCAGCTTCTCGAAAAGGGGGAAGGTCACGCCGTAGTTCTTCTGGCAGAAGGTCTGAATCTGGCCTGCGCTTCCGGGCTCCTGCCCGCCGAACTGGTTGCAGGGAAAGCCCAGGATCACCAGACCCCGGTCCTTGTACTCGGCGTAGAGCTTCTGCAGGCCCGCGTACTGGGGCGTGTAGCCGCACTCGCTGGCCACGTTCACGGCGAGCACCACCTTGTCCTTGTAGATGGCCAGAGACTGGGGCTTGCCGTCGAGGGTGTTGAGGGTGATCTCATGCAGGGACACGGGGACCTTCCTTTCGGTGGCGACCAGGGACAGGGTGGCGAGCAGCGACAGCGTGAGGGTTCGGGCGGGGTGGGTCATGCTTCCTCCACGGATCCCGGTTGGATGCCCACCGAACCGCTTCTGTTGCACCCTTCCCGGGCCCCATTCCCCGGCTCCTGCCCGCGGCCCGGCGACCTTCGGCGGCGGATGAGCGGAAGTCCCCCGAGGTTGATGCCCTTGAGGCATGCTGGATTCCATGAAAATGGATCCACTCACCCTGTATTTCCGCCAACGGCTTCGCAAGCGCCTGCCCTGGGCGGTGGTGCTCGTGTTCTCCCTGGTCTTCACCGCGATCCAGTTCATGGTGCGATCCGTCAGTGTGCTCAACCACCACCCGGGGTCCCTGGCCAATGCCCTGCTCATGCCCTTTTTCGTCACCTTCAGTTACGGGTTCCTGAGCCCCATGCCCTGGCGCTGGACCGGCGATGACCGGCCCAGGGCTCCCCTTGGCCGGGGGCTCCTCCAGGCCATCCCCTACAACGCCCTCCTGACCCTCGTGCTGGTGAGCATGAGCTGGCTCCTGGTCCGTCATGCGCAGATGAATCCCGAAGAGCTCGGATTCCGGCCCGGGACGAAGGTCAGTTTCGGCTTCATCCTCGCCATGAATCTCATGATCGCCGTGCCCCTGATGACCATCATCGGCGGCATCATCGCCTATGGGGCCGTCACCGAGGAGGAGAAGGTCGCCGCCGAAACGAAGCTGGAAGAGGCCCAGTGGGTGCTGCTCCGGGGCCAGCTCAGCCCCCACGTGCTCTTCAATTCCCTGAACAACCTGGCGGAACTGGTGCGCCAGGATCCTCCGGCGGCGGAACAGGCCATTCTCGATCTGGCGGGACTCTACCGGGATCTTCTGCGCCATGGCGACCGCCCCCGGGCGCCCCTGGGTGATGAACGGGCGCTGGTGCTGCGGTACCTGTCCGTGGAGGGCCTCCGCCTGGGCCCGCGACTGCAGGCCACCTGGGCCTGGGATGAAACCCTGAACGACGTGGAGGCCCCGCCTTTCCTGCTCCAGCCCCTGGTGGAAAATGCCCTGAAACATGGCATCGCGCCCCATCCGGAAGGCGGCGACCTCGCCATCACCCTGCGGCGGAACGGCCAGGGCTTGTCGCTTTCCGTCCGTAATTCGGGGCGCCCCATGGGCCTGGTGCTGGGCGACGGCATCGGCCTGCGCAACCTGGAAGCCCGCCTGCGCCTCGCGTACGGTTCCGCCGGGAAATTCAGCCTTCATGCCGATGGCGCCGCCACCGTGGCGGAAGTTCAACTCGGGACCCTGGAGATGCGCCGATGAAACCGCTTCGCGTCGCTTTGGCCGATGACGAACCCCTGGCTCGCACCCGCCTCGCGCGCCTGCTGCGCGAGGCGGGCTGCGACGTCCAGGCGGAGCTGCCGGATGGGGCGGCGGTGCTGGCCTGGCTGGCCGAGCCGAAGGACGTGGATGTCCTCTTCCTGGACATCCAGATGCCCGGGGCCACGGGCCTGGAAGTGGCCGCGGAACTGGCGGACTGCCGCCACTGTCCGCCGGTGGTGTTCGTCACGGCCTATTCGGAACATGCCGTGCGCGCCTTCGAGGCGGCCGCACTGGACTACATCATGAAGCCCGTGTCCGCCGAGCGCCTGGCCAAGGCCCTGGCCCGCATCCGGGAAGCCGGGCCGAAGAAGGCCGAAGCTTCGGGCGTCCCCTCCCAGCGGTTTCCCGTGAAGGCCGGAGAGGGCCATGTGTTCCTGGAGCTGAAACGCACCACCCACTTCGAGGTGGAGGAGGAGGTGGTCTGGGCCTGGACCGCCGGTTCCCGCCATCGCACGCCCTGGACGACCCTCGCTGAGGTGGAAAACGCCTTCCCCGGGGCTGGGCTGCTGCGCATCCAGCGCCATCTCCTCCTGCGCCCCGAGGCCGTGCTGGGCCTGAAGCCCCTGGAGGGAGGCCGCGCCAGCGTGCGCGTGGCCGAGGGCATGGATCTCGAGGTGAGCCGCAGCGTCACGCCAAAGCTCAAGGAACTGCTGGGACTCTGACGAAACAGCCCCAAGATGTAGGCTTCCCTGGAGCCCCAGCGACCCCCATGGCCAAATCCCTCCGGTTCCAGCTGAATGCAGCCAGGCGCGGCACCCGGGGCGCCCTGCGGGTGGTGTTTCTCTATGCGGGATTCTCCGCCCTCTGGATCCTCCTGTCCGACCGGGCGGTCCAAGTGCTCGTGTCCCAGCCGGAGCTCATGACCGAGATCAGCATCGCGAAGGGGTGGGTCTTCGTGGCCGTCACCGCCACCATGCTCTTCATCATGGTGAGGCGGCTCGTCAGGGATGTGGCCAGCCGGGAATCCAAGCTGCAGACGCTCATCCACACCATCCCCGACCTGGTCTGGCTGAAGAATCCCGGGGGCGTCTACCTCGGCTGCAACCGTGCCTTCGAGCGGTTCTTCGGCGCGAATGAGGCGGAGATCATCGGCAAAATCGATGAGGATTTCCTGACCAGGGAGCTGGCCGCCCACGCGCGGGAGAAAGATCAGGAGACCGTTGCAACCGGCGGGGCCTGCGAAAACGATGAATGGATCACCCTGGCGGAAACGGGCCAGAGGGTGCTGCTCGAAATCATCAGGACGCCCATGTACGACGAGGAAGGAGCCCTCATCGGCGTGCTGGGCATCGGCCGGGACATCACGGAGCACCACCGGCTGGTGGCGGAGCAGGCCCGTCTCCAGGCCCAGCTGCACCAGTCCCAGAAGATGGAACTCATGGGCCGCTTCGCGGGCGGTGTGGCCCACGACTACAACAACATGCTCACCGTGATCCTCGCCAATGGGGAGCTGCTCCTCGAACAGGAATCGCTCGGTCCCAAAGCGTGCAAGCACCTGGATGAGATCCTACAGGCGGCCCGCCATTCGGCGGACCTCACCCAGCAGCTGCTGGCCTTCGCCCACCGCCGTCCCCTGAATCCCCAGGTTGTGGACCTGAACCAGACCATCGAAGGCCTGCTGGACATCCTCCAGCGGCTCGTGGGAAATCGCATCGGTCTGGTCTGGATCCCCGGGCAGGAGCTCGCCCCCGTGCGGGTGGATCCCACCCAGCTGAACCAGGTGATCACGAATCTGGTGATCAATGCCCGCGACGCCATCCAGGGCCCCGGACGGATCCTGCTGGAGACCCGGAAGGTCCGCCTGACCGAGGCGGATCCCGAGAAATTGCCTCGGCTCGAGCCGGGGGAATACACCACCCTCGAGGTGACGGACACCGGTTGCGGCATGACGCCGGAGGTGGTGGCTCACATCTTCGAGCCCTTCTACACCACCAAGGCCTCGGGCAAGGGCACCGGCCTCGGCCTGGCCCTCGTCCAGAGCATCGCGGAGCAGAACCGCTTCGCCCTGCAGGTGGAGAGTGCCCCGGGCAAGGGCAGCACCTTCAGGCTCCTGCTGCCAAGCCTCTGACTACTTCCGCAGCTTGAGCAGGTCCATGACGATGACCAGCAGCATCAGGGAAGCCAGAAGCACGAAGCCCCCGGTGAGGATCTTCTCCTTCAACTCGATGGTGAGATCCTTCCGGCGAAGTTTCTCGTAGGCGAGCAGGGCCATGTGGCCCCCGTCCAGCGCGGGAATGGGCAGGGCGTTGAGGATGGCCAGCTGCAAGCTGATGGCGGCGCACATGAAGACGAACACGTCCCAGCCGGACTTCGCGGCGCGGCTGCCCTGGCGGATGATGCCAATGGGGCCGGCCACCTCGGCGCTGTGCGCCTGGAAGGTGACCAGCCGCTTGAGGAAGCCCAGTACCTGGCCGCTCAGCCGCCAGGAGGTGACCAGGGCAAAGTGGCCCCCCTGCAGCACGTCGCCCGGGCGCAGGGCCCGGCGGGCCAGAGGAATCTGCACGGGCATCGGCGAAAAGCCCAGGCGGCCGACGCCATTGTCATTCCGGGGTGTGAGAACGAACTGCAGGGGCTGGCCCTCCCGGAGCACTTTGAAGAGGATGGGCTGGCCCGGCCGGGCCTGGATGTAGGGGATGACGGCGTCGAACTCGGCCGTGGCAAAGGAGATGTCGCCCATGCTCTGCAGCTCGTCCCCGATCCGGAGACCCCCCTGGTCGGCGGCGCCCTTGGGGATCACTTCCAGCACGGTCCAGGCTTCCTTGACCTGGGTGACCCGGGCCTGATCCATGCCCACCGCCGTGAACAGGATGAGGGTGGTGGCCAGGTTGGCGAGAATGCCGCCGCTGTAGAAGAGCATGCGCTTGCCGAAGGGCTGCTGGAGGAAGCCGTAGGGATCATCGGCCCCGGGCTCCTCGGGATTGAAGCCCGCCAGCTTCACGTAGCCGCCCAGGGGCAGGGCCGACAGACAGACGTCCGTCTCCCGCCACTTGAAGCCCAGCAGCCGGGGCCCAAAGCCCAGGGAGAAGGTCTCCACGGGCATGCCCATCCACTTGGCGGCGAGGAAGTGGCCGCCTTCATGGAGGAAGATGAGGCCGCCCAGCATGAGGATGGGACCCCAGAACCCCGCGCCCGGGAACTTGATGGCAAAAGCAAAGACCGCGGCAAAAGCAAAACTGACTGAAAGGGAGAGGCGAAAGCGGCTCATGGACACCCGAAAGGATCAGGCCCGACCTTGGACCCATCCTTCAGCATGACGCCTCGCGGCATGATCCGCATCCAGCACTTGCGGCAGGGAGGTGAGGGGCTCGGCGGCAATCCTGGCCAGGGTGTCCCGGTTGCAGGCCTGGATGTCCCAGAAGCCCAGCCTTCCCTGGAGGAAAGCGGCCACGGCCACCTCGTTGGCCGCATTCAGAAGGGCCGGGGCGGTGCCCCCCTCCCGGAGGGCCTCGAAGGCCAGCCCCAGGCAGGGGAAGCGCTCCAGGTCCGGAGGCTCGAAAGACCAGCTGCGGGCCTGCTCCCAGGCATAGGGAGGCACCGGGCTCGGCAGGCGCTCGGGATACAGCAGGCAATACTGGATGGGCAGCTTCATGTCGTTGGCGCAGACCTGCAGCTGGTAGCTGCCATCCGTGAAGCCCACCATGGCGTGAACCTGGCTCTGGGGATGCACGGTCACCGTCACCTGGTCCGCCTGGAGGCCGAACAGCACCGAGGCCTCGATGACTTCCAGCCCCTTGTTCATGAGGGTGGCCGAATCGATGGTGATCTTGGGGCCCATCTTCCAGGTGGGATGGTTCAAGGCCTCTTCCCTGGTGGCCGCCTGGATGCGGGCCAGGGGCCAATCCCGGAAGGGACCCCCGCTGGCGGTGATGCGCACTTCCCGGATGGAGGCGGGGTCGCGGTCCGCCAGCAGCTGATGAAGGGCGGCATGTTCACTGTCCACGGGTAGCAGTTCGCCGCCCCCGGCCGCAGCCGCCTCGTGCATGAGGGCACCCCCCACCACCAGGGATTCCTTGTTGGCCACGCAGACCCGGCGACCCGCGCGGAGGGCGGCCGCCGTACTGGCCAGTCCGGCGCTGCCCACGATGGCGGCCACCACCGTATCTGCATCCGCGTGCAGGGCGCAGGCAAGCAGGCCCTCGGGGCCCCAGTGGATGTCCGGCCGGTAGGGGAGGTTGGCCTGCAGCCAGGCGGCGTCCTCCTGGGATTCGACCGAGACGCAACGGGGCCGGAAGGCCTCGCACTGGACCTTCAGCAACTCCCTGTTTCGACCCGCGGCCAGGGCCACCACCGCCAGCCGCTCCGGGTGGGCCCGCACCACCTCCAGGGTGGAGGTGCCGATGGAGCCCGTGCTCCCCAGGAGGGCGAGGTGTCTCAATTCAGTTGAATCCATGCACGAAGTGCACATAGGCGTAGAGCACCGGTGCCGCGAACACCAGGCTATCCACCCGGTCCAGCATCCCGCCGTGACCGGGGATGGACACGCTTCCGGCGTTGGAATCCTTCACCCCGGCGCTGCGCTTCCAGGTGCTTTCCACCAGATCGCCCAGCTGCCCCACGGTGCCCAGAAGCAGGCCCAGCGCCACCACATCCACCCAGGTCCATTCGGGGCACACCGTGGCTTGCATCAGGAAGGCGCCGAGCAGGTTGCCGCCCAGGTTGCCGAAGGCCCCCTCCCAGCTCTTCTTGGGGCTGACCCGGGGTGCGAGCTTGTGCCGGCCGAAGTAGCTGCCCACGAAGTAGGCGGCCGTGTCCCCGAACCAGGTGATGATGAACAGCGAGAGCAGTAGGCGGCTGCCGGTCTTGGGAAGGGTGCCCTGGAGCATGAAGAGCTTCTGCTGGAAGCCTAGGCCGAAGCCCATGTAGAGGGCCGCCAGCCACGTGATGGCCTGACTGGGCAGGGCCTCATCCAGCTCGCGGTCAAAGAAGAGGGCCCCGAAGTGGATGAGCAGCCCCCCGGCGGTGAAGACCAGCCAGAGGGGAAGGGGATCCTGGGCGCCGACCGCCAGGGTGAAATGGGCCAGGATGCCCCAGGCCACCAGGACACCTGAGACGATGGAGGGGCGGAAGCCCCGCACCCGGGCCATGAGGCCCATTTCCCGAACCCCCATGAGGGTGGCGAGCGCCATGAGGACCAGGTAGGTCCAGGGGGCCCAGGACCTGTCCCCGAACCAGAGGAGGCTGAAGAAGAAGATGCCGAAGACCAGGGCCGTGCTGATGCGCAGGGTCATGTTCTTGGTGTCCACCTTGGGCGTCGTCCGTTCCATCAGATCCCCCCGAAGCGCCGTTCGCGCTGGGCAAAGTCATCCAGGGCCTCCCGCAGCTGGTCGGGACCGAAGTCCGGCCAGAGGAGGTCCGTCATGTAAAGCTCCGCATAGGCGGACTGCCAGAGCAGGAAGTTGGAAATGCGGTGCTCGCCGCTGGTGCGGATCAGCAGGTCCACCTCGGGGACGCCGGCGGTGTAGAGGCGCTGGGCCAGGGCCTCCTCATCCACGTCCTCGGGCCGGAGCCCGTCCTCCACGCAGCGCCGGGCCGCCTGGGCCAGCTCCAGCCGCGAGCCGTAGTTCACCGCCAGATGGAAGGTCATCCCGGAATTCCCCGCCGTGGCTGCTTCCAGTTTCCGGATGTCGGCCATGATTCCCGCAGGCATCCCTTCAGTGGCACCCAGGTGGTGGAAGCGGATCCCCTTCCGGGTGAGCTGGGGGACGAACATGCGGAGATACACCCGGAGCAGGGCCATGATGGCCCCCACTTCCTGGATGGGACGCTTCCAGTTCTCCGTGGAAAAGGCGTACAGGCTCAGGTGCTGGATGCCCGCATCGGAGGCGGCATCCAGGATCCGCTCCACCACCTGGACCCCGGCCTTGTGCCCCTTGATGCGCGGCCAACCCCGCTGCGCCGCCCAGCGGCCGTTGCCATCCATAATGATGGCGACATGGGCCGGAATGCTCATCGCGGGTCCCTAGACCGAGCCTGTTCAGCCACTACCCCGTGAGCGGCCTTGCATATGCCCGCTGGGCATACGGAGATAATGATGGTGACCAATCCGCAGGATTGCGGTTCAGGACCGCATCCGCGAAGCGGATGGCGGCCCCGAAGGGGCAAGGGCACAGGATGTGCCCGAGTCACATGGGCCGGGGTGCTCATGGGGTGGAAAACCTCTGAAAAGTGCAAAAGGTCATGCTAGCACGCAGCCTGCCGTAGAGCTGGGGATGGCCCTTCCCTCGGAGGTCCCGTGGTAGGCTTTAACTCACTTTTCCCCCGGCGCATCCATGGTCCAGTTCAATACCCGTGCCAATGAGATCCTGCTCAAACTGGTCTACTACGGACCGGGTCTCTCGGGCAAGACGACCAACCTGCAGTCCCTGCACACCATGTGCTCGGACACCCAGCGGGGCGAGATGTTTTCCGTCAACACCCAGGAAGACCGAACGCTGTTCTTTGATCTGCTGCCCATCAACCTCGGTTATATCTATGGCAATGCCATCCATTTGCAGATCTATACCGTACCGGGCCAGGTGCAGTACGACGCCAGTCGCCGGGTGGTCCTGGGCGGAGCCGACGGCGTGGTGTTCGTGGCCGACAGCAGCGAAGCGAAAATGCAGGACAACGTGGACTCGCTTTCCAACCTGTACCACAACCTCAACGCCAACCGCCTGAACATCAAGCAGATCCCCTTCGTGCTGCAGTACAACAAGCGGGACCTGCCGGACGCCATGCCCGTGGGCGTCATGAACCGGCGCCTCAACTTCCGCAGCGTCCCGTTCTTCGAATCCGTGGCGAACCGCGGCCCCGGCGTGCTGGACACCTTCCTGGCCATCACCCGCGAAACGGTGGGCTACACCTTCAAGAAGTACCACCTGGACAAGAAGATCAAGGATTTCGACGAGATGCTCAATCTCATCGAATCCAACGTCCGTTCCAGCATGCGCGAGATGCCCTCCCCGCAGGAGGAAGCCCCCCTGGAAACCACGGTGCTGCGCCACAGCCAGGTCAGCGTCAACGACCTTGCCCCGGACAAGGTGGCCGATGCCCAGGAACTCCTCGAGGACGCCCTCAAGTCCAACATGGAGACGGCCCGCCTCTACTCGGAACTGAAGCTGGTGAAGGACACCCTCGAGAAGAAGAACGAGGAGCTCAGCCAGCTCTATACCCAGCTGGAGCGGGCGAACCAGGACAACCTCAAGACCCGGAAATACCTCGAAGGTCTCGTTCAGAACATCGGCGAGGCCGTGATCTCTTTTGGCGCCGACGGGAAGATCCTCACCTGGAACATGGCGGCCGAACGGATGTTCGGCTACGCCCGCCCCGAGATCGTAGGTCGCAACATGGCCCAGCTCACGCCGGACCATCTCCTGGGCGAGCTTGAGCAGATCGTGCATCAGGTCGGCCGGGGCCAGGTGATCCGCGAGATGCCGACCACGCGTCTCCGCAAGGGCGGCGTGGCCTTTTCCGCGACGGTCACTTTCGCCCCTGTCCGGGGGAGCGATGACCGGGTGCTCGCCTTCTCTGCACTCATCCGCGATACCTCGGAGCAGCGCTCGCTGGAAGCCCAGCTGATCCATTCCCAGAAGCACGAGGCCCTGGGCCGGCTGGTCCCCTCTCTTTTCCACGAGACCGCGAACCTCCTGACGCCCGTGCTGCTGGAAGCGCGCCTCATCGCCGAATCCGCCATGGACCCCCATCAGGCCAAACAGGCCACCCTGCTGGTGAAGGCCGTGGATTCGGTCCAGGCCCTCCTGCAGCCGCTCCAGACCGTCCTCAATCCGCCCTCGCCGCGCAAAACCACCACCCAGCTCAACCAGCTGGTGGAGGAATCGGCCTCGCTCACGAAACAGCAGGCCGATCGGGTGGGCGTGTCCGTGGAATTGACCCTGGACCCCAGCCTGCCCGCCACGGGCATGGACCCGGGCCTGATCTCCCAGGCCTTGACCAACCTCTTCCTGAACGCCCTCCAGGCCATGGCCCTGAGCGCCACCAAGCGGCTCCGCATCGCCACCCGCCAATCCGGGGACACGCTCCAGGTGGTGGTCCAGGACACGGCCCCGGCGATCCAGGAGGCCCGCAAGGCGGAGCTGTTCGATCCGGCCTCCGCCGCCACCACGGATGCCCTCAGCCTGCCCGTCGCCGAAATCATCGTGCGCCAGCATGGGGGGCGGCTCACGGTGCGCAGCCAGGAAGGCGTCGGCAACGCGTTCCTCCTGGAATTGCCCCTGACCGAGGCCGAGGCTCCCCGTACGGCCGCGCCAGTCGGACTGGCCGGAGCCCGCGCCCTGGTCGTGGACGACGAGCCCTTCCTGCTGGAGTGCCTCGTGGACGCCCTGAGCGCCTGGGGCCTGGAAGTGGAATCCTGCACCCGCGGCGACGAGGCCATCGAGAAACTGGGCTCCGGCACCTTCGATCTCATCGTTTCGGACATCCGCATGCCAGGGCTTTCGGGCATGGAACTCTTCGACTGGCTGAAGACCGAGCGCCCCCAGATGGCCCGGCGGATCCTCTACACCACCGGCGATTCCTTCGACGCCAAGACCCGGGGGTTCCTGGAAAGCACCCAGGTTCCCTACCTGGGTAAGCCTTTTGATCTGAAACAACTCAAACAAAGTATGGAGCGTCTCCTAGAGACTCCGATGGAGGCTTAATCTTCCCGCAAGCTGCATAATGGGAACTTCCCAAGCCCCCACCAAGGAGTTCTCCATGCAGCGAAGCTGGATCATGGCCATCACGATGGCGACAGGGCTGCTGGCCCAGGCCCCGACGACAGAACCGCCCCCGGCACCCGCCCCGGCGGAGAGCCCCGCGCCGGAAGCCAAGCCCGCACCGGAGATGAAACCCCAGGAGCCCGCCGCGCCAACGGATCCCCTCAAGGGAACCTCCTTTGAACAACTCCGTCCTTCCCAGCGCAAGTTCGCCTACGCCCTGTACCGCTCCGCCCTGGCCGCCCACGAACTGGGGCTCTACCGGAGCCATCCCAAGGCTGTGGAAGTCCGCGCCGCCCTCGAAGCCCTCCTTCAGGTCAAGACCGACCTGCCCGACAAGGCCAAGGGTGCCATTCCCGCCGTCGAGGCCTATGTCGCCAGCCTCCAGGCCAACCACGGCCTCTACGATGCCGAGGGCAAGAAGCTGCTCATGACCGGCACCTGGAAGGATCTCCAGGGGACCGCCCGCGCCACGGCCAAGCTGGGCGTCAAGGGCCTGGAAACCCGGCTCCAGAAGCTCAAGGACCTCCTGTTCGACGCCAAGGTCGATGCAGTGGCGCCCACCTGGGAAGCGGCCGCCCCTGCCGCCAAGGGGAAGAAAGCCAAGGCCCCCAAGGTCCAGGTGCCGGAAGGCTTCAAGGATCAGAAAGTCACCCTGGCGCTTTGGCTGAAGCGCTCCCAGGCCTGGGTCGAGAACGTCCACCAGGAAGTGGAGGTGAACGGCGTGAAGAAGGTGAAGCGCCTGCCCGACCCCGCCAAGACCAAGAGCCTGGGCGACCTGATCGGCTGGCTCGAGAAGGATGACCTGGATCTGCTCCGCGACCCCGGCTTCGGCTGGCTGGACCTCCGCCGCCTCGGCGCCGAGCCCGGCATGGCGCTCCTGGCCCACGCCGACGACATCGCCGCCTCCAAGGCCCCCGAGGGCGCCGCCACACCCCTCGGCCTCTTCCCCACCTTCGAGCCCGTCATGGCGGAGAGCAAGTTCGACAAGGGTGAAGAGAAGCGCAAGGTTCTCGCCGAAGTGAAGCAGGGCCCCCCCGCGGCCAGTCTCGCCGCCCAGATGGCGGTCTACGAGAAGCTGGCCCGCAGCCGCGAGATCGAGGTCAAGTAGGCCTCTCCACCGGCGAAAACGGGGCGCTTCGGCGCCCCGTTTTCGTGCGTCCCCTTACTCCTCACCCTTCCGGGGCTTGCCCTCAGGGTCGAACTGGTAGCCCACGCTGCGGATGGTGTGGACCCATCGGGGGGTCCGGGGATCCTCCTCCATGGCCTTGCGGAGCCGGACGATGAAGTTGTCCACGGTGCGGCTGGTTGGATAGGCATCCTCGCCCCATACCTTGTCCAGGATGTCCGTGCGGCTCACCACCTGGCCCGGGCGCTCCATGAGCAGTTTGAGGATCATGCATTCCTTGATGCCCAGCTGGAAGGGCCCCGATGGCCCCTCCCCGCAGTAGCTGTCGAAATCCACCCAGTACTGGCCGTAGGCCTGGCGGCTGCTGATCTCCCGGTTCTTGTACCAGGACTCCCGGCGGAGGATGGCCCGGACCCGGAGCAGCAGTTCCTTCACCTGGAAGGGCTTGCCCAGGAAATCGTCGGCGCCGGTCTCGAAGCCGTGCATGCGGTCATCGTCGGTGTTCTTGGCCGTGAGGAAGAGGATCGGCGTGTAGTTCTTGGCGGCCCGCACCCGCTCGCAGATGGTGAAGCCATCCAGCCCGGGCAGCATGACGTCGAGGATCACCAGGTCGAAGGATTCGCTCAGGATCTTCGCCAGGGCCTGATCTCCCCGGGGAATCCAGGTGCAGCCCAGGCCTTCCAGTTCCAGATTGAGCTTGATGCCTTCGGCCAGGCTGAGCTCGTCTTCCACCAGCAGAATTTTGGGCTCGGCCATGGGGCGCTCCGGGGTCATCCTCGATCCTACTAGAATGTCCCCTGGAGCATCCCATGGACCCTTACCTCAGCATCGTCATCCCCATCTTCAACGAGGAGGAGAATATCCCCGTGCTGTGGGAGCGCCTGTCCAAGGTGATGGCCGAGCACTTCGCGGACCCCGCCAAGCCATGGGAAATCGTGCTTACGGATGACGGCAGCCGGGACCGGAGCCTGGCCCTGCTGATGGCCATCGCCAAGGCCGAGCCGCGGGTGAAGGTGGTGGAGTTCAACCGGAACTACGGCCAGCACAGCGCCATCTTTGGCGCCTTCGCCGAGGTGAAGGGCCAGATCATCGTCACCCTCGACGCCGACCTCCAGAACCCGCCCGAGGAAATCCCCAAGCTCGTGGCCAAGGTGGAGGAAGGCTACGACGTGGTGGGCGGCTGGCGCCAGGGCCGCCAGGAGAACGACAGCTTCTTCCGCACCATGCCCAGCAAGATCGTCAACGCCATCACCCGGAAGACCACCGGCGTGAAGCTCCACGACTACGGTTGCATGCTCCGGGCCTACAGCCGCGATGTGGTGGACGCCATGCTGCTCTGCAAGGAGCGGTCGAGCTTCATCCCCGCCCTGGCCAACAGCTTCGCCAAGCGCATCACCGAGGTGCCCGTGGCCCATGCCGAACGGGCCGCCGGGGAAAGCAAGTACGGCCTCTGGAAGCTCATCAACCTCCAGTTCGACCTGCTCACGAGCTTCAGCCTCCTGCCCCTGCAGATGCTCAGCGTCTTCGGGGTGGTCACCGCGGCGGTGGGCTTCCTGCTCTTCCTGGGGCTGGTGGCCTACCGGTTCCTGCATCCCGAAGGAACGGCGGAAGGCGTGTTCACCCTCTTCGCCATCCTCTTCTTCTTCGTAGGCTGCCAGTTCATCGCTTTCGGCCTGCTGGGCGAGTACATCGGCCGCATCTACCAGGAAGTGCGGGACCGGCCACGGTACATGGTGAAGAAGATCCACCAGGAGAAATAGCTCACCCTTCGGGAAGCTCCTCGCTCCAGGCTTCGCCATCCTCTTCCCGGGGCTTCTCCGGGAGGCGGTAGCTTTCGCTGGACCAGGCCCCGAGATCCTTCAGCTTGCAGCGCTCCGAACAGAAGGGCTTGAAGGCGTTCCCCTCCCAGGGTGTGGGCTTCCGGCAGATGGGGCAGGGTCGAAGCGTCATAGCTGCCAGTGTATCCATAGAGCAGGTGTGTTCAGTTGAGAAGAAAATATGAGTCTATTTTAGAAGATTAACTTGACAGGCCTGAACCTTCCCCTATCCTCGTATTAAGTCAGGGTGGGCATGGCCCAGCCCGAACCCAAGGGAGGCACCACAATGGGCAAGATCATCGGCATTGACCTCGGCACCACCAACAGCTGCGTGGCCGTCATGGAAGGCGGGCAGCCCAAGGTGATCCCGAATCCCGAAGGCGCGAACACCACGCCTTCCGTGGTGGGCTTCAACCCCAAGACCAGCGAGCGGCTCGTGGGAACCTCGGCCAAGCGCCAGGCGGTGGCCCAGCCCAAGATCACCATCTATTCCATCAAGCGCTTCATGGGCCTGCCCTACGCCGATTCCGACCGCGAGCAGAAGCTGGTGCCCTACACCGTCGAGCGCGCCGACAAGGGCGGCTGCGTGGTGGACGTGCTCGGCAAGAAGCTCAGCCCCGAAGAAATCAGCGCGGCGGTCATCTCGAAGATGAAGGATGCCGCCGAGGCCTACCTGGGCGAGAAGGTCACGGAAGCCGTCATCACCGTGCCCGCCTACTTCAACGACGCCCAGCGCCAGGCCACCAAGGACGCCGGCGCCATCGCGGGCCTGGATGTGAAGCGCATCGTCAACGAGCCCACGGCGGCCGCGCTCGCCTACGGCCTGGACAAGAAGAAGGACGGCACCATCGCCGTCTTCGACTTCGGCGGCGGCACCTTCGACATCTCCATCCTGGAAGTCTCCGAGGGCGTGGTCGAAGTGAAGTCCACCAATGGCGACACCCACCTGGGCGGCGACAACATCGACCAGACCATCATCGACTGGCTGGCCGACGAGTTCCAGAAGACCGAAGGCATCGACCTCCGCAAGCAGGCCGACGCCATGCAGCGCCTCAAGGAAGCCGCCGAGAAGGCCAAGATCGAGCTGTCCAGCACCACCCAGACCGACATCAGCCTGCCCTACGTCACGGCGGACGCCAGCGGCCCCAAGCACATCAACCAGACCCTCAGCCGCGCCAAGTTCGAGCTCATGATCGAGCCCGTGCTCCAGAAGCTCAAGGCCCCCTGCGAAAACGCGGTGAAGGACGCCAAGCTGGCCCACCACGAGATCGATGAAGTGGTGATGGTCGGCGGCTCCACCCGCATCCCCAAGGTGCTGGAGATGGTGAAGCAGATCTTCGGCAAGGAGCCCAACCACAGCGTGAACCCCGATGAAGTCGTGGCCGTGGGCGCCGCCGTGCAGGCGGGCGTGCTGGCGGGCGACGTGAAGGGCGTGCTGCTCCTCGACGTGACGCCGCTCTCCCTGGGCATCAACGCCAACGGCGGCCAGATGAGCGTCATCATCCCCCGCAACACCACCATCCCCACCAAGCGCTCCGAGGTCTACACGACGGCCGTGGACAACCAGCCCGGCGTGGATATCGAGGTCTTCCAGGGCGAGCGCCCCGTGGTCGACGGCAACAAGCTGCTGGGCCAGTTCCACCTGGGCAACATCGCGCCCGCCCCCCGCGGCATGCCGCAGATCGAGGTCACCTTCGACATCGACGCCAACGGCATCGTGCACGTGACGGCCAAGGACAAGGGCACGGGCAAGGACGCCAGCATCACGCTGACGGGCAGCACGGGCCTCTCCAAGGAGGAGATCGAAGCCAAGGTGCGTGACGCCGAATCCCACAAGGCCGACGACGAGGCCCGCAAGGCCATGCTCGAGGAGAAGAACCACCTCGACCAGATGGTCTACCAGGTGGAGAAGCTCCTGAAGGACAACGGCGACAAGCTGCCCGAGGCCGACAAGAAGGAGGCCGAGGAGGCTGTCGTCGAAGCCAAGGCCGCCCTGGCCAGCCTGGAGAAGGAGCGCATCAAGAAGGCGCTGGAGACCCTCACAGCCAAGAGTCACAAGCTGGCCGAAAGCCTCTACAAGCAGGAGCCGCCCCAGGATGGCGGCGCCGCGCCGGGTGCTCCCGCCGGCGAGAAGAAGGGCGACGACAACGTGATCGACGCGGAAGTCGTCAGTTAATTTTCTCCGGGGGTCCCTCGCTTCGCGAACACCCCCGGAACCCCCGCGCGGAGCCCCGGCCCAGCCGTGGCTCCGCTTTTTTAACCACGAACGAAATCTTAGTGCCCTAGACTAAGACCATGCCCCATCCCGACTACTACAAGATCCTGGGCGTGCCGAAGACGGCCTCCGACGAGGAGGTCAAGAAGGCGTACCGGAAATTGGCCCGCAAGCATCATCCGGACCTGAACCCCGGCAACGCCAAGGCCGAGGCGGAGTTCAAGCAGCTCGCCGAGGCCAATGACGTCTTGTCGGATCCAGAGAAGCGGCGCAACTACGACACCTACGGCGATCCCAACGGACCCGGGGCCCAGATCCCGCCGGATTTCCAGCAGGGGGGCGGATTTTCCTTCGAGGATATCTTCGCGGGCTTCGGCGGGCGTCCCATGCGGCACGGCCCCGAGCGCGGCGAGGACCTCATCCACTCGGTACGCTTGGGCTTCAGGGAGGCTTTCGAAGGCACGCGTCTCAACCTGCGCGTGAACCGCTCCGAGCCCTGCCTGACCTGCCGGGGCACGGGCGAATCCAACCGCAAACAGGAGATGTGCCGCACCTGCCAGGGCAAGGGCAAGATCGGCGGGGGGTCGGGTTTCCTCTCCTTCGGTCGCAACTGCCCGGACTGCGGCGGCCGCGGATCCAAGGCGCCGGCCTGCCCGGATTGCGGCGGTGCCGGGCGCCACGCCCGCCAGGAGACCGTCACCATCGCCATTCCGGCGGGGGTGGAGGATGGCGCCAAGCTGCGCGTGGCGGGCAAGGGCGAGGCGGGACGGCGCGGCGGCGGGCCCGGCGACCTCTTCCTGCAGATCAGCATGGAGCCGGATGCGCGCTTCGAGCGCAAGGGTCCGAACCTCTACGTGAAACTCCCCATCAGCTTCAGCGAGGCGGCC
>DATEZS010000050.1:0-6885 GCA_035255365.1 Geothrix sp. | reverse complement strand
CTATGTGCCGGACGCCAGCACCCGCGCCACGGACCCCATGCTGCTCTATTTCACCTCCGGCACCACGGCCAAGCCCAAGCTGGTCGTGCATACCCACCAGTCCTATCCCGTGGGCCACCTGAGCACCATGTACTGGGTGGGTCTCCGCGAAGGCGACATCCACTACAACATCAGCTCGCCCGGCTGGGCCAAGCACGCCTGGAGCAGCTTCTTCGCGCCCTGGAACATCGGGGCCTGCATCTTCGTCTACCGGTCCGCAAGATTCAGCGCGCCGGCGACCCTCCAGGTCATCGCCGACAAGGGCGTGACGACGCTGTGCGCACCACCGACCGTCTGGCGCCTGTTCATCCAGGAGGATCTCGCCGCCTACAAAACGAAGCTCCGGGAACTGGTCGGCGCCGGCGAACCCCTGAATCCCGAAGTCATCAGCCAGGTCCAGAAGGCCTGGGGCCTCACCATCCGCGATGGCTACGGCCAGACGGAAACTTCGGCCCAGGTGGGCAATCCGCCCGGCCAGCCCGTGAAGGCCGGTTCCATGGGCCGTCCGCTCCCCGGCTATAACGTGGTCCTGCTGGACCTGGACGGGAAGGAAACCGAGGAGGGCGAGATCTCCCTCAAGTTCGATCCGCGGCCGCTGAGCCTCATGGCGGGCTACAAGGATGATCCCTCGAAGATGGCCAGGGCCGAGGCCGAGGGCTATTACCGCACCGGGGACGTGGCCACCCGGGACGAGGACGGCTATCTGTTCTTCGTGGGCCGGGCCGATGATGTCTTCAAGAGCTCCGACTACCGCATCAGCCCCTTCGAGCTGGAGTCCTTCCTCATCGAGCACGAATTCGTGGCCGAGGCCGCGGTGGTACCGAGCCCGGATCCCCTGAAGCTGGCGGTCCCCAAGGCCTACATCATCCTGCGGGCGGGGGTCGAACCGGACCGGGCCGCGGCCCTGGCTCTGTTCCGCTTCATCCGCGAGCGCCTGTCGCCCTACAAGCGCATCCGGATCCTGGAATTCGGCGATCTTCCGAAAACCATCTCCGGCAAGATCAGGCGCGTGGAACTGCGCAAGCGCGCCGCCGAGCAGACCCATTCCGCCGCGGAGTTCCGGGAGGAGCAGTTCCCTGAGCTGAAGTAGCGCTTCCGCCCGGTTCCACAGGGGTTCGCAGGTCAGGCCGGTTAACCTCGTTCCCAAAGCCAAACTTCCAGGAGGATCGCAATGAAACGGTTGTTTCCTGATTCAGGTCACCCCTATGGGCAAAGCCCCACGGCCGTTTTCTCCCTGCGGGACGGGAAGCTTTACCCCGACGCGGGCCACCCGGAGGGAGCCGGCTCCATCCCCTGGTTCTCGGTGCTCGGCGACAAGGTGTATCCCGACGTCGGCCACCCCAACGGCATCGGGGAGGCACCCTGGTTCAGCATCAGGGACGGCAAGGTGTATCCCGATTCCGGCAATCCGGACGGCATGGGCACCTTGCCCTGGTACTCCATCCGCTAAGGCGGTCATGGGGTTGTCGCGCTGCTGCCGGCGAGTCCAGGATTCCTGAACCACCCTGAAACCGGCCGGTTCAGAGGTTCCCCGCCCGGATGCCCTCTTTCGTCCGGGGCGTCATGGCCCGGCTGACGGTGAGCTCCACCTTGGGCGCGACCATGACCTTGATGCGTCCCACGGAGGCGGGGCGGATCCCCTTCACCATCCTGGGCCGCAGCAGAAGATGACGCTGGATCCGCAGCATACCGTCATCCGGGAAGGCCTGCTCGACCTCCGATAGGGTGGCCCAGCGGGTCAAGTAGCGGTTCAGACCCCTGCATGCCCAGACCCGGTCGCCCTCCAGCTCGAAATGGGTGACGAGGTCCAGTTCCATGAAGATTTCCCCGTCGCCGGCGCGAATGGGAAACCGGACCGGCGGTGGGAGCAGGGTTTTCAATTCCGACGGGCTGAGGCGCCGGACCATGCGGTCGCGCAGGCGCTGCAGGCACTTGCCAAGGCGGTCTTCGAAGACAGGCTTGAGGAGGTAGTCCACGGCGGCGAGTTCGAAGGCCCGCACCGCGTAGTTGGAATAGGCCGTCACGAAGACCACCGGCGGGCTGTCCGGCACCTCCGCCAGCACCTCCAGCCCGCTGAGCCCCGGCATCTGGATGTCGAGGAAGATGGCATCCACCTCGTTGGGCTCCTTCAGCCACTGGAGCAGCGCCACGCCATCCCCCAGCTCCCCCACCACCGTGCAGCCGACCTCCCTGAGCAGGCGCGACAAGCGCTCCCTCGCCAGGGGTTCGTCGTCAACAACCAGGGCCTTGAGCTCTTTCATGAGTGCATTCTACTTGCAACGCTTCCAGTCGAATGGACGCAAGCGTACCGATTCCGGACGCCGCGATGGAGAGCTGGGCTTCCTGGCCGAAGTGCAGCGACAGGCGCGACCGGAGATTCTTCATGCCGATGCCGTTCATCTTCCCGTTGTCCTGGAGGGGCTGCCCGGAGTTCCAGACCTCCAGCAGGATCGCGCCGCACCGCACGCGGGCCCGGATGATCAGATCCCCGCCCGGAATGCTCGGGGCGATGCCGTGCTTGATGGCATTTTCCACCAGGGGCTGGAGGAGCAGGGGCGGCAGCTCGATGGCGTCCGCGCCTTCGTCCCACTCCCACAACACCTTGAGGCGGTTGCCCAGCCGGATGGATTCCAGGGCCAGGAAATCGGTGATGATTTCCCGTTCCTCCCGCAGCGGCAGGCGCATGTGTTCGGACGCCACCAGGATCCGCCGGAGGAGGTCGGAAAGATGGCGGATGGCCCCCTCGGCGGCCTTTGGATCCTTGTGGACCAGCTCTGCGAGGCCGTTCAGGGCGTTGAACAGCACATGGGGATGGACCTGGCTCTGGAGCAGCCGGTTCTTGGCCACCTGGGCCTCGGCCTCGGAAGCCTCCCGGAGTTCTTCCGAGCGGGCTCGCGCCGCGACGAGCCCTCCGACGATCATCATGGCCGGGCCCACGAGGGAGATGTAGAGCTGCACGAGCTTGCCGAGGTTGAACCTGACGCCCACCCTTGTGAGCAGCCAGGCGTCAATGAGCGGAAGCAGGGCCGAGATGGATTCACAGGCAAGCACCGAAAGGGCGAATCCCAGGATGAAGTTCCAGGGCGAAGGCAGCCGGCGGGGCAAAATCCAGGGCAGGGGCGCCAGGAACGCGAAGGCGCCGATGTGTGTGAACGGCGAGGAGAAAGCGCTGGCCCACATCCATCCGGATTCGAGTTGATGGGATGTCCAGAGTCCGTACAGAAGGAACAAGACCCAAAGGCAATAGCAAACCCCAATGACCCGCCAGTTCTTGGCCAGCGGAAACGCTGAAATCCAGGGGTTCGCCGAGCCCATGATTGTCTCTTCCCCCAACTCGGCGACCCCTGGCTGATGCTCAAGAAATCGTGGTGAGGGTCGTGGTGAGCGTCGGGTACCAGCAGTCACGGGCATGCCTCGGCCCCTGGGCCTCGGTGAACCCGCCGGCCGGCTGGTTCGACGTGGCGCTGGCGTTGCTCGACTTCTGGATGGTTTCCTTGCGGAACGAGAGGCTGGTGTTCATAAAGGCTCCTAGGCGGCGCCGTGGGGCGCGACCTTGTTTCTGGGCCCAACCGTGACGCCTGCCAATGCCTTTCCATGAACGGTATGTAAACACACCTCCAACCGTTGAACCCCCCAAATGCCACCTTTCGGTGAATTCACGCCCAGCGCCACTGGGAGGTGTTTTCCTGGAGGACGCCTCCCCGAAGAAAGCAGCCTCTGCATGCCTCACCAGCCCACCTGCCAAACCGCTGATTTTTTCGTCCTCCGCAGTCCCAGCCTTCCCGTGGACGCCCTCCAGCCCCGGCGCCCCATGGGGCCGAAGGCGGACCCGGAGGGCTCTTCCGGGGCCCGCCTGGAAGGGGACCGGGAAGCGTTGCGCCAGGTGCTCTGGGAGGTGGCCAGCCGCGCCGATGTGCGGGAAGCGGTGTCGCTGGCCTCGCCCGATCTCGCCGCACGCCTGGGCGCCTGGCTGCTGGGGACCCTGGATGAGGCCGCCGCCCGGGGCGTGGAGCGCGCGCTATTGAAATACCTCGGCCGCATGAGCAGCCGCGCCACGCCCTTCGGCCTCTTCGCCAGCGTCTCTCGGGGCGCCTGGGGCGCGGCGAGCAACCTGTCGGTGGATGCCTGGCTGGGCTGCCGCAAGGCCCTGCGCCTGGATTGGGGTGTGCTGGAATCCTTGGTGGACCGGCTGGAGCAGGCGCCGGAGGTTCGTGCCTTGCTCAGCTACCGGCCCAACTCCAGCCTCCATGTCCGCGGCGGGCGGTACCGGTACCTCGAGCACAGGGATCAAGCCGGAGCGGGGCGGGCCTATCACCTGGAAGCGGTGGAGGCTTCGCCCCACCTCGACTTCACCCTTCAGCAGGCCCAGGAAGGCGCCAGCCTGGCGGACCTGACGGCGCGGCTGGCGCACCGCCAGGGCGTGGCACCGGCGGAGGCCCAGGCCTTCCTGGAGCGGATCATCCAGGCCCAGGTGCTTCGCGGCGATCTTCAACCGCCGCTCACCGGCGACGATCCTCTGGGGCACCTGATCACGACGCTACGGCGGCACTCGGTCACGGCCCCCCGGGCCCATCTGGTCGCGGCCTTGAGCCTGGAATTGAAACGCCTCCAGAACGACCCGGTCGGCGCACACCCGGAGGGCTATCCGACCCTGGCAGCCTCCCTGGCCGGCCTTGGGGTGCCTCCGGAAACCCGGGATGTGCTCCAGGTGGACCTCTTCCGGCCGGCCCCGGACCTGGCCCTGTCTCCCGTGGTTCGCCGGGCCCTGGAGGAGGGTGCCGAAACCCTCCGGCGACTGACCCCGGCTCCACAGGAAGGCGCCCTGGACCGGTTCCGGGCCGCCTTCACGGAGCGGTATGAAACCCGGTGGATGCCGCTTCTGGAGGTGCTGGACGAGGAAAGCGGCATCGGATTCGATGGGGCGCCCACCCACGATGCGCCTCTGCTGGAGGGCCTGTCGTTCCAGGGTCCAACCACGCCCCGGATCCTCACGCGCCGGGATCGCTACCTCATGGCGCAGATCCCGAAATGGCATGGAACCCTGACCTGGGAGCTGGAGGACGCCGACCTGGAGGCGCTCGCCAACCCCGATCCCCAAGCCTTCCCGGCTTCCTTCGCGGCCTTGACCAGCCTGGCCGCAGCCAGCCCGGCCGCCTTGGATCGGGGCGAGTTCCAGTTCTGGATGGAGCAGTATTCGGGGCCGACCGCTGCCCGGTGGCTGGGGCGATTCGCTTCCGGGGATTGCGAATTGCAGGAGGCCCTCCAACGCCATCTGCGAACGGAAGAGGCCGGGCGGCCGGGAGCGGTGTTCGCAGAAGTGGTCCATGTTCCCGAAGGCCGCATGGGCAATGTGCTGGCCCGGCCCTCCCTCCGGGACTTCGAAATCCCCTTCCTCGCGGCTCCGGGCGGTCCCCGGGAAGCCACCATCCTGCCTTCGGACCTGCAGGTGACCGTGCGCGGCGGGCGCGTGCTGCTGGCCTCGGCCCGCCTGGGACGGGAGGTCGTCCCCCGGCTGTCCTCGGCCCACAACTTCACCCGGGGGCCCGTGGTCTATCGCTTCCTGGCGCGCCTCCAGGACCAGGATGGCCGCCCCGGCGGATGGTCCTGGGGGGCCCTGGCCGAACAGCCCTTCCTGCCGCGGGTCACGCGCGGGCGGCAGGTCCTCAGCAAGGCCCGCTGGCGGGTGGAAGCCAAGGAACTGCGAGCCGCCCTGGCCAGGTCCGAGGATGGGGCCTGGGGCGCCTTCCAGGCCCTGCGGGAAACCCGGGGTCTGCCCCGGTTCGTCCTGCTCACTGATGCCGACAACAGCCTGCTGGTGGACCTGGATGAGGTCCTCTGGGTGGAGGCGCTCCATCACCTTGTCTCCAACCGCTCCGGCTTCATTCTCACGGAATGTTTCCCGGAGCCCGACCAGGCCCTGGTCACGGCCCCGGAGGGCGGGTTGGCCCACGAGCTGGTCGTCCCCTTCGAGGGGATCACGCCCGTTCGACCCAAGGCGTTCACCCTCCCTTCAGCAGAACAGGCCCCAGTGGTCCGGGTGTTCCCACCGGGCTCCGAGTGGCTTTCCCTCAAGATCTACTGCGGGGAGGCCAGTGCGGACCATCTTCTGGCCGGACTGGAACCGCTGCTCCGTTTGACCCGGCAGCAGGGGCTCTGGGACCGCTGGCACTTCATCCGGTACCGCGATCCGCACCCCCACCTCCGCCTCCGTTTCCATGGGATTCCCCAACGGCTCCTGGCGGAGCTGCTGCCTCTCCTTCACAAGCATCTGGAGGTTCATCTGGCCCAGGGGCTGCTCTGGAAGTGGCAGGTGGATACCTTCGAACCGGAATGGGAGCGCTATGGCGGTGCGCGTGGCTTCGCGCTGGCGGAAGGGTGGTTCTTTGATGACAGTCAGCAGATCCTGAGTCACTTGGTCTCCGGCATGACCCCGGAGCAGCGCTGGCGGAGAGGGCTCCGGGATGCGGATGCGATCTGGGCAACCCTGGGCTTGGATGTCCCCGCGCGGAAAAACCTGGCCCAGGCCACCCGGGACAGCTTCCGAAAGGAATTCGGAGATACCGGCGAGTCCAGCGCCCGGATGGGCGTGACCTTCAGAAGTCTGCGGAAGGAACTGGAGAAGAACTTCCCCCTCCCCGGGGATGCGCCTGGGGGCCATGGGTTCCGGAGCCTGTCCAGCATCCGGGAGGCCTGCGCGGAAGGGCTGCTGCAGGAGGATCTGGCCCACCTCGCCGGGAGCCTCGCGCACATGCACCTCAACCGCCTGCTTCGCGCCAGCCAGCGGGAAAACGAATGGGTGCTCATGGAATTCCTGACCCGCCTGTACGACTCCCACCTCGCCCGCCT
>DATEZS010000049.1:0-10673 GCA_035255365.1 Geothrix sp. | reverse complement strand
ATGGGTGGCCGGGTCATAGAGATCCGCGGAATCCAGCTGCCGGGGCAAGGGCAGGGCGGGGTTGTAGCCTCCCAGCACGAGGACCTTGCCGCTGGGGAGAAGCACGGCGGACGGGTAGTCCCTCACGCTGGCCATGCCGTTGCCGGACACGGAGAATCCACCGGTCCCCGCAAAGGCTGCGGGATCGAACTCATCCGCCATGGCAGTGGTGTTGGAACCGCCGGCCACCAATACCTTGCCGTTGGCGAGGAGGGTGCAGGTGTGACCGATTCGCGCCGCGGACATGGCGTTCCCGGCTGACGTGAACGTGCCTGGATCCACATGGACCGTGAGCTGCTGCGTGACCGAGTCCTGGGCGCCATTGGTCACCGTGAGGGTGTAGGTCGTCCCGGCGGTCAAGGGGCCGGTGCTGATGCCAACACCTGAAAGCACGGTTCCGATGCCCGGAGTGATGACGCCGGTGCCTTGGGCGAAGACCGGGGTCAGCATCGAGGTCGCGTTGGGGGTGATCGTCGTGGGAGAGGCCGTGAAAGAGGCAATGGACGGCGCGAACACCACATTTACCGTGGCGGTGGCCTGAGTGCTGCCCATGGGGTTGGTGGCCGTGAGCGTGTAGGTGGTCGCTGTGGTGGGCGTTACCTGGGCGGTGGCACTGGCGATGGCCGTGACATCGCCCACGCCCTGGTCAATGGTGAGCGAGGAAACGGCCTGGCCCGAGACGGTCCAGGCCAGGGTGCTGCTGTTCCCCAGGGTGATGGTGGCGGGGGTGGCCGTGAAAGCGCTGATGACCGGAGGGGCCGTCACAACGGTGACCGTGGCCGCGGCGGAGACGGCATCTCCGGCTGCGTTGGTGACCGTCAGGGTGAAGACGGTGGTCGCATTCAAGGCGCCGGTGCTGATTCCCGCGCCGCTGGCCAGGGTTCCCACGCCGTGATCCACCGCTCCTGTTCCGCCGCTGAAGGTTCCCATCAGGGTGCTCGAACCGCCGCTGCCGATGACGGCGGGGTTCGCCGAGAACCCACTGATCACGGGGATCGGCACCACCGTGATCGTGAGTTGGCTGGTGACCGTGGTGCCTGCGGCATTGGTGACCGAAAGGAGGTAGGTCGTCGTGGCCGAGAGGTTCCCGGTGACCACGGGAACGCCTGAGCTGACGGTACCGATGCCCTGGTTGACGCTGGCCGTTCCGCTGGAGAAAACGGCGGTGAGGGAGGTTCCATGGCCGGTGCTCAGGGTGTTCTTGGCGGCGATGAAGGTGGTGATGGCAGGGGGGGCGACGACCGTGATGGTCGCGGTCATTGCAGCCGTGCTCACGGCGGTACTGGTGGCCACCACATGGTAGGTGCCTGGGGCCGCGGGGGCCGTGTACAACCCGTTGGAATCAATGGTTCCTCCGGCGGTTCCCTCCTGCACGGACCAGGTCACGGTTTGTGGTGAAGCATTGGCCACGGTCGCGGCGAACTGCCTGGTGGTCGAAGCTGTCACCGTGGCCGTGGATGGGGTTATGGTCACGGAGGCGGAAGGTGGCGGGGTGCTGGCGCCGCCACCTCCGCCTCCGCCGCAGGCCAGAAGGGCAAGGATCGCAAGCAGGGGGACAAGGCAGGAGAGAACGGGACGACCAAGCCATTTCATGGGCGACGCCTCCATTGCGACAGCTACAAATATAGGTGTGCAAACCGGGAATTACTGAAAAATGATGTCGGCACAATGGAAATGGTCATCCTGGCTGCGACCTTGGCCCCGGAAGCCGCCTCACTGTTGCATGACAGTCCTGTGAGCCTATGTTTCGGACCAAGCCGGAGGTGGGCCATGATGGTTCAGTTGGAACGGCGCCAGGCATGGAGCAGGATTGTCGGGGTTGAGCGGCGCGCTGCCCCTCTCCAGGAGCTGGAGGGGCATCCCCTGCCGGATCCCACGCGACTTGAGGATGAGGATTTCATCGAAGCGAGGAATGAACTCGAGAAAGAGAAGGCCAAGTCCCCTCCCGATCCATGGGAAGGGCCTGACTATTTCGATTAGGTCGGGGCTGGCCGCGAAACCCCTGTCTTGACAAGAAACAGCGTCAGGGACACATTGGCATGGCTTTCTGGAGCGCCATGCCTCGGGTCACCTTCACTGGAAACCTTCAGCGCCACGTGGCATGTCCGCCCTGCGTGGTCGGGGGAAGGACCATCGCGGAGAGCCTGGGATTGGCCTTCGACCTTTATCCGAAAGCCCGGGGCTATGTGCTGGATGAGCACGGCGCCCTGAGGTTCCATATGGCGATCTTCCTGGATGGCATTCCCATCACGGATCGCCGCGGGCTCAGTGATGCCGTGCCTGAAGACGGGGAAATCTTCGTGATGCAGGCGCTTTCTGGGGGTTGAAATGTCCGATCAGCTGCTGATCTCCACACGCAAGGGACTGTTTTCCGCCCATCGGAAGGGAAAGGGTGGCTGGACTCTGGATGGGGTCCATTTCCTCGGAGACAATGTCTCGCTTGTGATGGCGGACGCCAGGGACGGCGCCTGGTATGCGGCCCTGGACCATGGTCACTTCGGCGCCAAGCTGCACCGTTCCAGCGACCGTGGCATCACCTGGGAGGAGATTGGCGTCCCTGCTTATCCAACTCCGCCTGAAGGCCACCTCGAAAAGGATTTTCTCGGCCGGGAAATTCCCTGGCGCCTCATCCGCTTCTGGTGCCTCGCGCCCGGCCTTCCCTCGCAACCCGAGCTCCTCTGGGCGGGGACCCTGCCCGGGGGCCTGTTCTGGAGCGAGAACCGTGGCGAATCCTGGCATCTGGTGGAAGCTCTCTGGAACCATCCCGACCGCCGGAAATGGGCCGGAGGAGGTGCCGATGCGCCGGGCATCCATTCGATCTGCGTGGATCCGCGGGATGGCGACCGCGTGGCCGTGGCCGTATCCAGCGGCGGCGTGTGGATCACCGAAGATTGCGGAAAGACCTGGCAGGCCCGCACCAAGGGCATGCGGGCCGACTACGCTCCCCCGGAACTCGTGGAGGCCCCGGAATCGCAGGATCCCCACCGCATGGTGCAATGTCCTGCGGCGCCAGACACCTACTGGATCCAGCACCACAACGGCATCTTCCGCAGCAGCGATAACGCCATGAGCTGGATGGAGATCACGGGCGTGAAGCCGTCCGTCTTCGGTTTCCCGGTGGTGGTTCACCCCAGGGACCCGGACACGGCCTGGTTCGTGCCGGCCATCAAGGACGAGCGTCGCATCCCCGCCGAGGGCCGGGTGGTGGTGAACCGCACCCGGGATGGCGGCCGCACCTTCGAGACGCTGAGCCGCGGCCTGCCCCAGGCCTGGGCTTATGACCTGGTCTACCGCCACGCCTTGGATCTGGACGCCTCAGGTGAAAGATTGGCTTTCGGTTCCACCACCGGCTCCGTGTGGATCAGCGAGAACAACGGCGACGACTGGCTCACCTTGGCCGAGCATCTGCCCCCGGTGCATGCGGTTGTCTTCGTTTAGGGGAGGCCTAGCAGCGAGGGCGTAAGATCAGGCTTCAGCTCGGTGGACAGTCTGCCCTTCGCAGGACCCGCCCCTGGAGGACCCAATGGCCCGATTGACCCGTTCCCTCGTTGCCCTGATTTTTGGCGGCTCGCTGCTGATGGCTCAGATCCCCAATCCCCTCAACCTGCCGGATCCCCTGGGCCTCTCCAAGAATCCAGCGCCGAGGCCCTCGGCGCCCAGCTCCCCCCGGGAAGGCCGCCGTGTCGAGCGGAGGCCCAGTCGGGAGCGGCGTCACGACAGTGGCAAGCACAAGGGCCGGGAGAAGCATGAAAACCGGGAGCGCGACGAGCACAAGGGGCGCGGCAGGCACTAGACCCGCGATCGCTAGCCTTCGCCGTCTATCGCAGGAATCTAACCCAAGGGCCGGCGTCATCCCATCTTGGCCAATAGGCTGGATGGGACGGGCCTTGGCCCAGGGTGGCCTGGAGCGGAGGATGGATGCGTGAGGTGCGATCAACTTCCAGGGGGTTGCTTGCGGCTTCACCCAGGGCCCCTGCCTCCCTGAGGGACTTTATCAGGTGAAAGACGGGTCTTCGGCTCCACCACAGGTTCCGTGTGGAGCAGCGGGAATGCTGCTGATGACTGGATCACCCACGCGGAACATCCGCCGCCCGGCCATTCGGTTTGGTTCGTTTGGCCAGAGAACTCAGACGTTCAGATCAATCAAATGGCTGCCGGTCTGCGCCTGGAGTCCGCCCCGCTGCGTGTAGGACGGGGCTACGGATCGGGATCGGTCACGGTTGGCCGTTGCGGGGTGGCTCAACTCGTAGGCCAACAGTTCTGCCGGAGAGACCACGCCATCCTGGTTGATGTCGGCCGGATCGTAACTCGTCGTGGGCCTCTTCTTGGAAGTGGTTGAGAGGGGAGCGTAGAGGTTTGGGATGCTGCTGTCGGTCTGGGCCAGGAGCCCGCCTCGCTGGGTATCAGGCGGGGCAACGGGTCGGGGTCTGCTGGTGGGGGTCGTGGCGGGATGGGTCAGTTCGTAAGCCAGCAGTTCCGCCGGAGACACCACACCATCCTGGTTCGTATCCTCGGGGGCTTCATTCGTGATGGCCAGGTTCCCGGAAGCAGTAGTCTTTTGTTTCCAGATGTTTTGGGAAGTTGTTGCGGGCTGAATCCACAAATTCGTGGAACTGCTCTGGAGGCCACCGATAGCCATACCTCCTCCTTCTGAGGGGAAGAGAGATCTACCTCCAAAATATAGGTCCCGGGAGATGCAATGCCGCTATTCCAGGACCTTTAACGCCAATTCCGGATAGGACCGGAGGAAAGCCACCCGGCTGGAAGCGGGGATGACTGCCAGGAAACACGCTGACTCAGCCAAGGCGGTGCTGGTATGCGGATGGTTGCGGAGATAAGCTTCCAGGCCCAGGAAGCCGCTGGGCAGATCCTCCGGGCGGTAGACCTGGGAACCGGTGGCATTTGCCAGGCGCACGGTGCCCATGGCCAGCTGGAAAACGGCCTCTGCCGACGATCCGGCTTCGAAAATGACCTCCCCGGCCTGGACCATGCGCCGCTCCGGCGCCAGATGGAAGCGGGCCCGGAGATCGCGCAGTTCCTCATTGGCCTCCTTGAGGCGGGCCGTGAACTGGCGGCAGAGGATCCGGGTCAGGCCCGGAAAGCCCGCCATGATGGCGTCGATGTGGCCGGGTTTCAGGTGCAAGGCCTGGCAGGCGCCCACCGCCCGCACGGTGGCGGTGCGATGCTGGGCGCCGAAATAGGCCATTTCCCCGATGATGCAGGGCGCCTCAGGCCGGCACTCCAGCTGCGCCAGGGGGCGCATGGTGCCGTCAGGCATGGCTTTCTCCACCACCAGGCCACCCTTGCGGATGATGTAGAGATCCTGGGAGTCCTCCCCCTCCACCACCAGCAGCTCCCCATCCCGGAAACGCAACGGCAGGATGTCCGGGCAGGCGGCCAGCAGGGGCCCCAGTTCCGGGTCGGAGGCCAGGTCCAGGGTGGCGGGATCGAGAAGGTCGGGCATGGGGGCTCGTGGCGGAAGGAGAAAAGATCAGCCACAGATTCACACAGATGGAGCCGGATGAAAAATACGAAGGGCGGGATCGCTCCCGCCCTTCTTGGCTGCAAGGGCTCTCCCCCCTACTAGCTGCAGCCGGTTGTTGCCCCGCAAGTCTGGCACTTCATGCAGGCGCCGTTGCGGACGAGCGTGAGGTGGCCGCATTCGGGGCAGGGATCGCCGGTGTAGCCCTTTTCGCGGGCGACCTGGGCGGCGTTGACGGCCGGGCGGGCACCGGCACCCACCAGGGCGGGAACAGGGGTCGGGGAGGCCACGGTGGCACCGGGAATGCCGGCAGCAGGAGCGTCAGGGAAGGGCAGGGGCGTGCCCATGGGCAGGTTGGGAAGGTTCGGTACGCCGGGAGCTTGGCTGTTGGGCCTGAGACCATTGGCGCTCATGAGCTGTTCAGGATCCACGTGGGCCAGGTCGTAGCGGCCCAGGTAGCTGATGGCCAGCTCGCGGAAGACGAAGTCGATGAGGCTGGTGCTGAGCTTGATGGTGTCGCTGCCCGAAACCATGCCGCCTGGCTCGAAGCGGGTGAAGAGGAAGGCATCGCAGAACTCTTCCAGGGGCACGCCGTGCTGGAGGCCCATGCTCACCGCAATGGCGAAGCAGTTGAGCACGGCCCGGAAGGCGGCGCCCTCCTTGTGGATATCGAGGAAGATTTCTCCGAGGCTGCCATCCTCGTATTCGCCGGTGCGGAGATAGAGCTTCGTGCCGCCGATGGTGGCGCTCTGGGTGTAGCCGCCGCGGCGGTTCGGCAGACGGCGGCGATAGGTGCGCACCAGCTGCTGGGTGAGGGCCTGAGCGAGGGCGGGGGTCTTCTCTGCTGCGGAGGCCTGCTCGTCCATGAGGGTGTCGGCGCCATCCAGCAGGTCGAGGCTGGTGGCCATGGCCTGGCTCATTTTCGAACCGTCGCGGTAGAGCGCCACGGCCTTGAGCATGAGCTGCCAGCTGGCTTCGTAGATGCCTCCGATCTCGGCCACGGTGGCTTCCGCGGGCAGGTTGATGGTCTTGCTGATGGCCCCGCTGAGAAAGGGCTGGGCGGCGCCCATCATTTTGAGGTGGCCCATGGGCGCGATGTAGCGCTTACCTGTGCGGCCGCAGCGATTGGCGCAGTCGAAGATGGGCAGGTGCTCATCCTTGAGGTGGGGGGCGCCTTCCACCGTCATGGTGCCGCCCAGGGCGGCCAGGAAGGTCTCCACCTGCGCCAATTCAAAGTCGTTCTTCAGGCGGTCCACATCGATGGCATAGGCGGGATCGAAGGCCGTGGGGAGTTTCTGCTCCACGGCCGAGATCTCCTCGTCCGACCAGCCCTTGGCGCGCAACATGGTGCGGGTGATGCCGGGGGTCTCGTCGTTGATCTGCAGCCAGCCGACGACGTACCGCTCGATGTCCTTGATCTGGTTGGGCGCGTAGCCCAGGCGGGCCATGGCTTCGGGAATGGCGCTGTTGACCAGCTTGAAGTAGCCGCCGCCTGCCAGCTTCTTGAATTTCACGAGGGCGAAGTCGGGCTCGACGCCGGTGGTGTCGCAATCCATGAGGAGACCGATGGTGCCCGTGGGCGCCAACACGGAGACCTGGGCATTGCGGTATCCCCACTGCTCGCCGTTGGAGAGGGCCGTGTCCCAGCTTTCGCGGGCGGCTTCCACGATGCGCTTCGGAACCCCGGTGCCGTGCAGGCCCTGGGGCCGGATGGAAAGCTGCTCGTATTCCGAGGCGGGGGCGTTGTAGGCCGCGCGGCGATGATTGCGGATGACGCGCAGCATGTGCTGGGCGTTCTTCGGGTAACCGGGGAAGGGTCCCAGTTCTCGGGCCATCTCGGCGCTGGCGGCATAGGCATCGCCGGTGAGAATGGCCGTGAGGGCCGCGCACCACTGGGTGCCTTCCACGCTGTCGTAGGGGATGCTCATGCGCATGAGCATGGCGCCCAGGTTGGCGTAACCCAGGCCCAGGGTGCGGAACTCGTAGCTGAGCCGGGCGATGGCTTCGCTGGGGAACTGCGCCATGAGCACGCTGATTTCCAGCACCACGGTCCAGAGGCGGATGGCATGGCGGTAACCAGCCAGGTCGAACCCGCCGTCATCCGTGAGGAAGGTGCAGAGATTCAGGGAGGCCAGGTTGCAGGCGGTGTCATCCAGGAACATGTACTCGGAGCAGGGGTTGCTCGCGTTGATGGGGCCATCCTCGGGACAGGTGTGCCAGTCATTGATGGTGGTGTTGAACTGGATGCCGGGATCGGCGCAGGCCCAGGCGGCGCGGTTCACCTTCTCCCAGAGATCCTTGGCGCGCAGCTTCTTGCAGGCCTTCCCGTCGATGCGCCGCTTCAATTCCCAGTCGCCATCCACTTCCAGGGCGCGCATGAAGGGATCGGGCACGCGCACAGAATTGTTGGAGTTCATGCCGCCCACGGTGAGGTAGGCTTCGCCATCCCAGGAGGTGTCGTACCCGGCCAGATCCCGGTTGAAATCGCCTTCGGCGAGGCGGCCCAGGCACTGGGTGAGGAAGGCGGGAGGAGCCCCTTCGCGCTTGGCGCGGGCGAGAGCCTTACGCAGGGCCTCGTTGGTCTTGGGATCGGCATCCTTGGTGGTGGAACCCTCCACCGCAAGGCACAGGGCGTCCCAGGAACGGCGGATCACGGCGCTGCCTGCGGCCAGCATGGCCACCTTGCGCTCCTCGGTTACCTTCCAGTCGATGAAGGCTTCGATATCCGGGTGATCGAGGTCAAGGCAGACCATCTTCGCGGCGCGCCGGGTGGTACCGCCGCTCTTGATGGCGCCGGCCGCGCGGTCGCCCACGGCCAGGAAGCTCATGAGGCCCGAGCTGCGGCCGCCGCCGGAAAGGGGTTCCTCGGAGCCGCGCACCTTGGAGAAGTTCGTGCCCGTGCCCGAGCCGTATTTGAAGATGCGGGCCTCGCGGGTCCACAGATCCATGATTCCACCCTCGTTCACGAGGTCGTCCGCCACGCTCTGGATGAAGCAGGCATGGGGCTGGGGCCGCTCGTAGGCCGAGGTGGAATCCTGCATTTCGCCGGTGGCGGGATCGACGAACCGATGGCCCTGGGCGGGACCGCTGATGCCGTAAGCGAAATGGAGGCCCGTGTTGAACCACTGGGGTGAATTGGGCGCGCACATCTGCTTGGCGAGCATGTAGGTCAGCTCGTCGTAGAAGGCGTGGGCATCCTCGGCGGAATCGAAGTAGCCATGGGTCTCGCCCCAGTGGCGCCAGCAGCCGGCCAGCCGGTGGAACACCTGGCGGGCATCGGTTTCCCCGCCGTTCTGGGCGTCGATGCCCTTCCGGCGGAAATACTTCTGGGCCAGGATGTCCACGGCCACCTGGGACCAGAACTCGGGGACCATCACATCCTTGGCCTCGAAGACCACGGTGCCGTCCAGCCTGGAAATGCGGCTGACCCTGGGCACGAAGGTGATGCCTTCCAAGGGGTCATGACCTGCCTTGGTGAAGTGGCGGGAGATCTTCATGTGGATTCCTTGGGTGGGAAGGGGGGAGGGGGGGGCTGAGAATTGGGCACAAAGAGGCAACCCCTAGAAAGAGGCGTTTTGGGCTTTGCCGCTAGGTGTTGTGCCGGATGACAAGAATGACCCCAAGATGTAGGGGTGTCAAGGGGCGGGGCCGTATTTTTCCACCAAATGAAAACCCTATGAATTTCATGCATTTGGCGGTGCGATCGAGGCCCTCCTGGAGACATTGATCGTGCAAGCGGCGCCAATCACGGTTAGCCTGATGGGAAGCCGGGCCCCATGCATCGGCGTGCGATGAACCGGGTCAGATCGGAAGAAGCAGCCCTAAGTCGTTACGACGAGTGCCGTGGCAAGCCCGGCCCCTTTGGGGCCAGGCTTGCCATCGCTCGACCCGCGCCTGCGGCTTGGTCTTGCGAGTCGGCACGGGCATGTGCTCCGAGTGGGTCCCCGCTGCGCAGAGCCCGCCGGGCTCTGCTTCGCGACCCACTGGATCGCACACATGGCAAGCCCGGCCCTCGGTTCCAGCTTGCGAAAGCTGAAGGAAGATAGGGGGTGGTTGTTCGGTCTGTTACGCCGATGGGTCTTTTAATGACGAATCCGCACAGCAGATTTGACGCCTGCGTGGCACACGGTGAACAGGGGGCAAGCGGCGCAGGTGCTGCGATGGCGTACGCCTGGGCAGTCGCCGAGGATGCCAAGGTGGCTGAGGGCGAAGTCGTAGCGGAGGGGATCCTGCGGATCCAATAGGCGCAAGGACTCCGTGATTTCCCGCGCCATTTTGCCATCCGGTGTGGCGCGATCACTGAGGCCAATGAATCTGGATACCCGCGCCACATGGGTATCCAGAGGAATGACGAGCTGGTCGGCAGGGTAGCGTTTCCAGAGGCCCAGGTCGGGCCATTCCGCTCTGACCATCCACCGCAGGAACATGCGCCAGCGCTTGCAGGCGGCGCCTTCCAGGGGGTCTGGGAGCGAGAAGCGCAGGCCATAGGAAAGGGGGAGGCATTCGCGCCGGAGCCGTTGCACCAGCGCTGAGAGGGCCTGGTCGGCATTCCGCCTGGGCGTCGGCAGGAGGTGCGGTTCCAGGCCGGAGCCGCTTTCCAGGTCCAGCCGCTTCCAGGCCAGGACCCAGGCCGCCATGTCGGAGCCGGTGTGGAAGCGCCATGACCAGGCGGAGAGGCTTTGTTCCAGGATGCCGCGGAGCTCGGGGACGGTGTGCCGGCGGACCCAGGTGGCCGGCTCTGGGCCCATGGGCGTCAGGACGCCCTGAATGGCGCGGAGCATGGGTTCCACCCGGCCATAGGCGAGATGGGCGGCCATGAAGGCCACCAGCTCGCGATCAAGGGGATTGGCATAGGCAAGGGGAATGGTCAGGGGGTCAAGGGCCAACCCGATCGAGGTGTCATAGCGGTCGCAGAGGGCGTCCAGCTTGGATTTGAGCAGTCGGGTCCGGTTCCTCATGGATTCTAGTGTCTCAGGGCAGGGGCCCTTTCGCAGAAAAGGGGACCCTCGTGCCTAAAATCACTATGTAAATGAAGGGAAAACCGTTACTCTTGTCCTCGGTGGCCCGTTGGCCCCTCATAGGAGCAATAACCGCACATGATGAATCTGCGTGGCCTTGGCAACCTGGCGAAGATCCTCGAAGAAGCAGCGAA
>DATEZS010000048.1:0-33651 GCA_035255365.1 Geothrix sp. | reverse complement strand
AAGGTGGCCACCACCGCCACGAAGAGGGCGATGAAGCCGTTGAGGCGGCTGTCGGCGGCGTGATCCTGGACGCCTTCCTGGATGGGATCAACGGCTTCGGGCATGGGTGCCTCCGTGGGGTTGCGGGGATGATGCCTGATGACGAATCGGGTGGCGGTCGCTGCGGCCGGCGCCGATTCCGCTCGGGGTCCGCGAACCGGCAACCGTCATCTTTACGCAAATCCCGGGGGCCTTACCCCCATTTGAAAACAACCCCCAGGCGGATCATCAGAAGCGTCACGCGAGGGACACGCCCTGGTGGCACCTTCCGAAGTCCGGTTCCAGGGACACCTCCAGCTTGCTGAGGCCGCCCCGTCTTTCCTGGTTCCGGCGCACGGTGGTGCGGCCCCGCAGGGTGCCAATGAGGGCCCCGCCCACCACATCCGAGGCGAAATGGGCGTTCCGCTCGATGCGGGCAGCCCCCACCAGCGTCGCGAGGCCGAAAGCGAACCATTGGACCCACGGCTCCGGGTCGTGCTCGGCGCTGACCTCGGCCACCTTGTCCGAGCCGGGACTGCGGAGGCGCTGGGATTCGTCGCGCACGTGGGTATCCAGCAGCGGCAGCGCCGAACTGAGCGGGATCGCCGCGGCGGTCGTCACCGGCCATCTCACGGCCGGGGCCGAGGGGTAGGAACCCCGCGCTTCGACCCCTTCGTTCGAGGAGCGGTTGGGCGTCGGCTTGGCTTCAAGCGCTGGGCGAGGACCATCGAGGTTTGCATCCATGCAAGTGGATGGCGAAAGATGCAACCTCTGCGCCACTGTATAAATCATATAAATATCAAATAATTGCCATATCCATTCTGCTTCGGGACAGCCCTGCTTCAGTCAAGATGACTGGGCTTTCCGCTCAATCCGATGGTCGGCTCAGGGACCCCAGGGACCATGCCCGCTGAGCATCTATTTCGGCATGGAGCTAAACGCCGCAGGGTGCTGTGGTCTTCAACAAGGCAACACAATACGAGGTAATGCGAAAGAATGCCGATAGACTAGTGATCTTTGGATGTGCGTCCATTGATGCCAAGCCGTCGTGACATCAAATCCTGGGCTCTGCAGGCCTCTGGCTGGCAATAAATCGCTTGTACGGGAGGGGCGATGAAACTCGAGAGTGAGCGCGTGCAGCCGCGGCTGTTCCTGTGGGCTGGAGTCATTCTCGGGATGGGCTTCTGGGTGGTGGAAGCGTTCCTGCACGCGTTCCTGTTCCACAGGAACGCGTTCCGCCAGGAGCTGTTCCCCCTCGATGATCCCCATGAGCTGTGGATGCGGTCGCTCATCTTTCTCGGGTTCACCGCCTTCGGCCTGCTCACGGAAGTGATGTATTCGAGGCTCCGGGCCTCGGAGGAGAAGTTTGCGAAGGCCTTCAAGACCACGCCAGATGCCATCAACATCAACCGCCTGGACGACGGCGTCTTCATCAGCATCAACGAGGGCTTCACGAAGATCACGGGGTACGCCTATGAAGACGTGATTGGCCGGTCTTCCTTGGCCAGGGGGATCGATCTCTGGGTCCACCCCGAGGACCGGGCGAAACTGCTGGCTGGCCTGAAGGCCCATGGGGAAGTGGTGGGGCTCGAAGCGCCCTTCCGGATGAAGAGCGGGGAAGTCATCACCGGCTTGATGTCGGCCAAGGTGATCGAGGTTCACGACGAGCCGTGCATTCTTTCGGTGACCCGCGACATCAGCGATCGCAAGGCGGCGGAGGCAGCCTTGAAGGCCAGCGAAGCCCACTTCCGCGCCTTCTTCGACAACGCCCCCGTGCCCACCTGGGAGGAGGATTTCAGCGGTGTCCACGCCCGGTTCGAGCAGCTCCGCGCGGAGGGCGTCCGGGACCTGCAGGCCCACCTGGCCGCCCATCCGGAGGAACTGCAGAAGCTTGCCAGCCGAATCACCATCCTGGATGTGAACGAGGCCAGTCTCGCCGTGATGGGCGCCGTCTCCAAGGCGGACCTGATCCGGGATCTGCATCGCTACTTCACGGAGGAGTCCCTGCCCGCCTTCCGGGCCGAGATGATCGCCCTCTTCAACGGCGAGGTGCGCTTCGAAGCGGAGCTCCCCATCCTGGATATCCAGGGGCGGCGGCATGAGCTGCATCTGCGGCTGGCGGTGCTTCAGGGCATGGAAAGCCCGTTGAGCCGGGTGCTCGTCTCCTTCACGGACATCACCGAGCGCAAGGCCGCGACCCTGGCCCTTCGGCAGAGTGAGAAGAAATACCGGACCGTGGCGGACTACACCTTCGACTGGGAATTCTGGCGGACGCCGGACGGCAGCCTGCCCTACGTCTCGCCCTCCTGCGAGCGGATCACCGGGTACCGGCCCGAGGAGTTCCAGGCGGATCCGGACCTCCTGCTGGCCATCGTCCATCCGGAGGATCAGAGCGCCGTCAAGGATCATCTGGCCTTGTCCCTGCGCGGTGAAGCCTTCTGCTGCAATGCGGTGGAGTTCAGGATTCAGGCCCGGGATGGCCAGGAACGCTGGATCGGCCATCTCTGCCAGGATGTCTTCGACCAGAACGGGACCTACCTGGGCCGCCGGGGCAGCAATCGCGACATCACCGAGAAGAAGCGCTCCGACCTGGAGAACATCCAGCTGGAGGCCCAGCTCCTCCAGGCCCAGAAAATGGAGAGCCTGGGCATCCTGGCGGGGGGCATCGCCCACGACATGAACAACGTGCTGGGGGCCATTCTCGGCATGGCTTCCATCCACATCGGCACCCAGCCCTACGGCAGCCCCCTCCACCACGCCCTCACCACCATCTGCAAGGCCACGGAGCGGGGCGGGGAGATGGTCCGGCGGCTGCTGAATTTCGCCCGGCAGAGCCCGGCGGAGGAACGCGAGGTGGATATCAACGAGCTTCTCCGGGAGGAGATGCACATGCTGGAGCGCACCACCATGGCCAAGGTCCGCCTCGAGCTGGACCTCGCCCCCGACCTCCGGCCCATCCGGGGCGACGCCAACGCCTTGACCCACGCCCTCATGAACCTCTGCGTCAACGCCGTGGATGCCATGCCCGACAACGGCACCCTCACCCTCCGGACCCGGAATGTGGGCCAAGACCGGGTCGAGGTGTTGGTGGAGGACACGGGGACCGGGATGCCCAAGGAGGTGCTGGAACGGGCCCTGGATCCCTTCTTCACCACCAAGGGCGTCGGCAAGGGCACGGGGCTGGGCCTCTCCATGGTGTTCACCACCGTGAAGGCCCACCAGGGCGAGCTGGAGATCCAGAGCGAGCCCGGCCAGGGCACTTGCGTGCGGCTGTGCTTCCCGGTGGGTGAACTGGAACGGCAGGCGCCCAGGCCCACGGACTCCGGTGAGACGCGGATGCCGCGCGACGTCCTGAAGATCCTCCTGGTGGACGATGATGAGCTGGTCCAGATCTCCTCGCAGGCCATTCTGGAATTCCTCGGCCATGCGGTCGTCACCGTGTCCAGCGGCGAGGGGGCGCTGGCGTCCATCGCCGGTGGCTACGAGCCAGATGTGGTGATCCTGGACATGAACATGCCGGGGCTGGGCGGCGCGGGCACCCTGCCGCGCCTCCGCGAGCTGCGCCCCACCATGCCGGTCCTGCTCTCCACGGGCCGCGCCGACCAGACCGCCATGGATCTGGTGGGGACCCATGCGCGGGTCACCCTGCTGGCCAAGCCCTTCGGCATGCGGGAGCTGCAGCAGCACCTCGAGCCCATCGGCCGGGCCCGGGGAGCGCTTCTGCATTCGTAAGCGGGACGGCCTAGCCTTCCATCTTGAAGGTCGAGGCCTCCTTGGCCAGCTGGTCGGCCACCTTGGCCAGGGTGTCCAGGTGCTGGATGGTCTCCTGCACGGTGGCGGCCAGTTCCGCGGCTCCGGCGGCGTTCTGCTCGCTGGTGACCCGCACGCCCTCGGTCTGCCGGGTGATGTCGCTGCCGGCCTTGGCCTGTTCCCGGGAGGCCATGTCGATTTCCCGCATCTGGCGGACCAGGGAGGACACCTCCTCCTGGATCCGGTCCAGGGCGGCGGAGGTGCCCGCCACCTTGGCCGCGCCCGTGCCCACGATGGTCCGGGTCTGGGCGATGAGGATCTCGATTTCGCTGGCGGCCCCGGCGCTGCGTTCCGCCAGCTTGCGCACTTCCTCGGCCACCACGGCGAAACCCTTGCCGAGGCTGCCCGCCTTGGCCGCCTCGATGGCCGCGTTGAGGCTCAGCAGGTTGGTCTGGCGGGCAATGTCCTGGATGACCTGCACCGCTTCCACGATGCGCTCCGTGGCGCCCTGGATGCCCTCCATGGCCCGGGCGGTCTCCCGGCCGAAGGTGGCGCCGCCATTGACTTCGCTCTGGGCGGTGGCCGCCAACTGCAGGGCGATCTCGACGGTCCTGGCCACCTGCTCCACGGAGGCGGAGAGCTGGTGGATCGCCGCCGAGGCCTGGTCCATGGATCCCCGCTGCTGCTCGCTCCCGTTGGCCACCAGATCGGTCGCGCGCTGGGTCTCCTCGGCGCCGGTCACGAGGTGGCTGGCCAGGGCGGCCACCTGGGTGGACGCCTGCTGGATGGCCTTGATGACGCCCACCAGCTGATGCTGGAAGGCATTGAAGGCCTGGGCCAGTTCCGCGATCTCGTCCTTGCCCCCGGCTTCCATGCGCAGGTTCAGGTCCTGCTGCCGCAGGGCCCAGGTGAGGTGCTGCAGGGGATTGATGAGGCCGAAGGCCACGGCGCGGATGAGGAACACCGTGAGGGCGATGACGGCCAGCAGCACCACGAGGAAGGCCAGGAGGGCCGCCCGGGCTTCATCCGCATCGGCCTGCACGCGCTCCGCCAGATGCTTGGTGAGGGCGGTTTCGGAGCCATGCAGGCGATCCACCCGGGCGGTGGCCGCCTTGAACCAGTCGTCGGCGGTGAAGGACCAGGGGCCCGAGGGCTGCTCCAGCAGCGCCTTTCGCATGTCCAGGAGGGCGCCGAAGCTCTCCGGCGTGAAGAGGTCCTCCAGGGAAACGGAGCCGGAGCCCTTCAGCAGGGAGGCCGCCTGGCGCAGCCGGTCCTCCTGCAGGGCCGCCAGGCTGGCGAAGCGGCCGTGGGCGGCGAGGGTGAGCGATCCGGCGGTCACCGCGGCGACGCCCGTGGCCCGTTCCTGCCCGGCCGCCTCCTTGGCGCGCTGCAGCCGCTGGAGGGCCCGAGCTTCCGCACCCGCCTGGCTGAGATCCAGGCCGTCGAGCAGGTCCGCGATCTCGCCGCTGTAGCTGGCGACGGCGTCGGGCGCCGTCAGGGTCCGGCTGTCCACCTGGCCGCGCAGGGCCTGCAGCCGGGCGGAGAGGCTGGTCAGTTGCGCCAGGGCGGCCGGCTGGGCCGTTTTCCGGGCCAGGGCCAGGGTTTCGTCGGCCTTCTGCCGCTGGGTCTTGAGGGCCTCGGCGTTGGGCGCCCCCGAGAGGAAGCCGGAGCTGAGACCCCGCTCCGCCTGGAGGTCGTGCACCACCTGGCCCGTGCTCACGCAGCGAAGGGCCACCGCCTGGGTCTCCCGGGCCGTCTGGTAGCGGTTCCAGAGGGACAGGGTCAACCAGACGACAAGCGCCGCTAGCACGGCCAGGATCGGCATCAGCAGCAGCGTCAATTTCTGGCTGATCTTCCATTGGCGCAGCCATGGGTTCCTGGATGCGTGGGATGCCTTGGCCATGCGGGGTTCCTCCGAAGCGTTCAGGTGAACTCATCGAAAGAAAGGGGGAGCTTTCTTAAATAACGACCCATTTCTCTGAATTCCAAGAGGCGCATGAATGCTGCATCTAATGCCGGGATGGCGGCTTTTTCCGGAAGGTGGACGGCCCTGCAAGGCGCCCATCGAAACGGCCGGGACGAGGCTAGGCGGACAAGTCTCCAGGCTGCCTCTTTCGAAGGCTTGGCGGGAAGGTCCAGCCTCCCGCCTTGCGGATCATGGCCTTCTTGTCCCTGGCCGCGCGCAGGTCGTCGGAGACGGGCGCCTTCAGATGCTTGCCGGGCAGGATTCTCCCACGCCTTTTTCTCAGGCCGCCCCAGGGTGGTGGCGGCGATCTTGGATTCCGGCCAGGATGCTTCCGGGAGGTACCCCATGAACACCCGCATGCTCCTGTTCTGCACCACCCTGGTCACCGGTGCCCTGATGGCCCAGGCGCCGCCGCTCCGGTTTCCGGAGGCGAGCCCCAGCGCCCAGGTCACGCAAACCGTCGGCGTCACCGAGCTCAGCGTCAGCTTCCATCGCCCGGCGGTGAACGGCCGCGCCATCTGGGGAAAGCTGGTGCCCTACGGGGAGGTGTGGCGGGCCGGTGCCAACGAGAACACCGTCTTCAGCTGCTCCAGCCCCGTCACCGTGGGCGGCGCCACGCTGCCCGCCGGGCGCTACGGCCTCCACATGCTGCCCACGGCCACCACCTGGACGGTGATCTTCAGCAGCCAGTCCCAGGCCTGGGGCAGCTACAGCTACGACCCCAAGGAGGATGTGGCCCGGGTGCAGGTCACCCCGGTGCCAGGGGAGCCCATCAACCGCCTGCAGTACACCTTTGACGAGCCCACGGACAACGCGGTGACCCTGACCCTCGCCTGGGAGAAGCTCCGCGTGCCCATCCGGCTGGCAGTGGACACCAAGCAGGCCGAGGTCGCGAGCCTGCGCGAACAGCTGCGGGGCCTGCCCCGCTTCTTCCCCGAAAGCTGGAGCGCCGCGGCGGGCTGGTGCCTGCGGAACCAGGTGAACGAAGCCGAAGCCCTGGCCTGGGTGGATCATTCCCTGGCCATGAAGGAGACCTTCACCGCCCTGCGCACCAAGGCGGCGCTCCTGGAGCGGAAGGGAGACGCCAAGGAGGCCGCGGCCCTGCGCGACAAGGCGCTGGCCCTGGCCACCGAGGTGGAGGTGAACCAGCTCGGCTATGCGCTCTTGGCGCAGCAGAAGCTGGACGAGGCCCTCACCCTCTTCCAGAAGAACGTGAAGGACCACCCCGGCTCCTGGAACGCCCACGACAGCCTCGCCGAGGCCTATGCCATGAAGGGCGACAAGGCCGCGGCCATCGCCAGCTACCAGAAGGCCCGCGCCCTGGTGAAACAGGAAGACCAGAAAGCCCGCATCGACCTCGAACTGAAAAAGCTCCAGTGATTGGATAGCGCAACCAGCCTGAGGAAGAGAAAAAGCCATAAGCGGAAGAAAACGGAGGGGCGGAGGAGAGCGGAGAACGGAAGTTTTTTCTCTGCTTTCCTCAGCACCTCCGCTTTCAGAATGCTTTTCCTTTTGACGGGCAAATGCTTGGATCAGCCACCAATGAAGGATGGATTGCGGTTACAAAATGTACACCATAAGTATTGACACAAAACCTATTGGCTTTATATTTATTTGAAATCCAATAAAAGGATTTGTTTTCAAATATGACCGCCAAAGAGAAGGCCATCACGCGAGAGGGCATCGCCAGGAAGGTTCGCGAACTGCGACAGGGGCGGGGCCTGACTCAGGATGACCTCTCCCGCAAGTTGGGCCTTTCCCAGGGGCGCTATTCGGTGATCGAGCGGGGGCAGGGCTCCTTCTCCGCCGAGCAGCTGCTTGAAGTGCTCCGGCTGTTCAACATCCCAGCCAGTGCGTTTTACGAGGGTGTAAAGGATGTGGGCGGTGACCTGCAGAATGCCTTGGCTCGATTCGGCGCCAGCCACCTCCTGGAGAACAGCAACCTGCTTCCCAGTGAACGCCTTGAGCAGGTGGAGCGCCTGGTTCTGGAGGTGTTGATCAACGCGGACGCGCCACGACAGATCACGGCCCTGGCGCCGGTGTTGTTGCGGAACCTCGACAAGGTGAACCTCAACGGGCTCTGGGCGAGGCATGCGCAATATGGCATCGAGCGAAGGCTGGGATGGGTTCTTGAGAACCTTCTGGAGGCCGTTCGTCGCTTGCTCTTGGCGGTCGGGGCCGGTCGCGAGGGGGCCACCCTGAGGAAGGCCGCTGGGGCTCTGGACCTCTTTCTGTCCCGGGCCGAGGTTCAGGGAAGACGCTCGAATCATGGGCCGGATGACGGAAAGGACGGCGACATCCTGGGCTTGAAAGTGACCAACCCGAAGACGATTCGGGAGGTATGGAAGTCCTCCTCGGACCTCTCCAGGAAGTGGGGAATCATCTGCCCGCTCCAGCCCGAGGATTTCGTGGATGCTCTGGTGGCGGCCGATGTCATCCCCCATCGATGAATTCATCCGGGAACTGGACCACAGGTGGGATGGCGACCCGGGCCCGAAGATCACCCTGCGTGTGCTGGGTTCGGTGGCGCTCATGATGCTTACGGATTACTGGCGCGGCACCAGGGACGGGGATGTCCTGGAGACCCTTGAACTGACGCCCACCATCAAGGGGCGCTTGCTGGCCCTTGGCGGGAAGGGAACGCCCTTGGCCGAGAAACACCACATCTACCTTGACCTCGTGGCCTCAGGTCTACCGTTGCTGCCCCACCCTCCGAAGTACCACGAGGCGACCCAGCTCAACGAGACCCTTGAGCATTTTCGGGTTGAAGTGCTGGATGTCACGGATGTGGTCGTATCCAAGCTCAAAAGGTTCAATGCCTCTGATCAAAAGGACATCGAGGAAATGGCGGATCGAGGGCTGGTCGACCGGGATGAGCTGTTGAAGCGCTTTCTTGCCGCGCTGGATGCCGCTCAGATGAGCGCCTATGCAGACGATTTCCCGAATTGCGTCCGGAATTTCCATCGGGTTGAGCGTGAATGGCTCTACACCGATGAGTCCGTCATCGACCTGCCCGGATGGGTTGATGACGAGGAACAGGGATCCTAGCGGCGTCGGTATCGAAAGCGAAAAGCCATAAGCGGAGGAGAACGGAGGTGCGGAGGTGAGCGGAGAACAGAAGGCCTTTCTCAGCTTTCCTCAGCACCTCCCCTGCCCTCAGCTTTCAGCATTCCTTTTGCTTTTGAAACAGGAGGGCGTGAAAGGGGAAAAGCCATATGCGGAGGAGAACGGAGGGGCGGAGGAGCGCGGAGAACAGAAGGTCTTTCTCAGCTTTCCTCAGCCCTTCCGCTGCCCTCCGCTTTCAGCATTTCTTTTGCTTTTCACCCTACATGTCCACCAGTTTCGGATGGGCCAGGCGCTCGAAATCCTTGTAGGCCATGCGAATCAGTTCGTGATGGTTGCCGGCGTTGAAGGCGATCTCCTGGTCGGCGGCCAGGTGGGGCTCCACGTAGACCTCCATGCCGAAGAGGTTGCCGAAGGGGGGCATGGCGCCGGGCTCGCAGCCCGGGAAGTCGCCCGCGAACTCGCGCTCGTCGGCCAGCTCCGCGAAGGTCGCCCCGGCGGCCTCCCGCAGGCGCTCCACATTCACCATGCGGTTGGCGGGCACCACCGCCAGGGCCAGGTGGCCATCCAGGTTCACAACCACCGTCTTGGCCATGTCCTTGCCGGGCACATGGGCCGCCCCCGCCACCGAGGACGCCGTGAAGGCCTGGGCATGCCGGATGACCTGATGGGCAACCCCATTCTGGTTGAGGAAATCCTCCAGCTTCGTCATAGGCATGGCAGCCTCCTCGGGGCGAAAGGGACCCAAGGATGGGGTAGGAAGCGCGGGTCTGCCACGGATTTGAGAATGGATTTGCCCGTTATTCGATCTGTGCTCAGCCCCAGCTGGCTAGGGATTATTGAATTAGCCGCGAAACGCTTTATAGCTATTTGAGGGCTTCCAGTTAACCCTCAGAGTGGCGGCATGTGGAATTTTGCCGTTTCCAAGGGACTGCGAGGGTAGGATGCATGTGCACCTTAAATTTTCTACCCCTTCTGTCGCTTAGCACTTTGAGGCTGATTCGATCGGTTCTACCCTAGCCGGGGCTTGAAGGTCGATGATCTCGTTATGTTGGAACTAACTCATGGCAATCGAGGCAAACAAAACTGACATCCAGAGTTTTTCGCAAACTTATATTCACCATAAATCACCTGAAAATATTTTTCAGGAATTTATTGCGGATCTATTCTCGAATCAAGCGAGTGAGTTAGATGCGTTTCGAGCCCAAGGCAAGGATGGTTGTATTGACCTCTTCGGGCGACTCGATTCTGCCTGGACGGTTTGGGAGTGCAAGTATTCCCAAATTGAGGGATATCAAACCGCCTGGGCTAGATGGAGAGAAGTTGAAGAGAAGTTAGATAGATACCTTGTTGATTCCGGCCCCGGCACACAAACGCAGTATCTTCCGTGGTATGACAAGGCTAGACCCATCAGTCGTTATGTCTTCTGCTTTAGTGGGACCTGTGGTAATGAAGAAAATCTAAATAAAATTAATACTGCAATTAGTTGTGCATTCATGCGATGGGCATCAGTCTCGCCCAAACTCGATCATTTAAGAGATATTAAGGTCGAGGTCTTATCGTGGGATGGTCTAAGAAAACTCGTTGTAAATCAACAGCATATTTTATTTAGATATTTTTTGAACGTTCAAGCTGATCATGGAATTTCGGAGTTCAAAAAGTGGATTGAAAATCAAAAGGGTTTCAGGAAATATCTTGATAGTAATTTTTTACCGTATTTCCCAATCCCGGGACTAGAACCCGCTAGGATTTTTGATCAATTGAATCTTCCTAACCGCTTAGGCGCCTTAATTTTTGGTGGGGGCGGCACTGGCAAGAGTCGGTTACTGGTAGAGGTAGCGAAGATCGCCCTTAACAAACAATGGGCGGTCCTTGTTGTTGATGTTAAGAAATTCAATACAAACTCTTTAAGATGGCTATTAGGATATGTTGCGGAAAATCCGTCACTTCTCATAATTGATTATATTGAAGCATGGGATGATAAAGACGAAGTAATAGAGGAATTGGATCGATATAATATTGAGAATATCAAAATACTTGGGTCTTGTAGAGCGATTCAGAAGGATTTCGCCAACACGGACGAAAGATTAATTCCCATAGAGGTGATGGCAGGTAGTGAGAATTCGGTATCTGAGAGTATTCTTTCAACCATACCAATTCGAAAAAATCTAAGGTCCTTTTGTAAAAATATTCCAGCTCTTGCAGCATTTTGTAAGTACATGTATGACAATAATAAATTAGGCGAATTTATTGATTCAAAAGAAAACACGGATTTTACACGATGGCTCTCAAGTCGCATCCCCAGCAAAGGAACTTATATTGGGTTATCTCCAACGGCCAGGCTTGTAACTACGTATCCATGCATGGATGAACAGCTTGATCTATGGCAACAAAGAGATGGCGAGGTTTATGCTGTTCATTCCTTCTTGCACAGGGATGGATGGGTGGTTGGCGGGTATGGCGATCCATACAGCATGGCGCACGATATCATTTCTGATCAAATCCTATTATCGCAATTTCACTTTCACGATAAATGGAGAGTCATTCGTCAATTACTGCAAGATGGTATTTCGGTTAAATCACTGCCTCAATTATTTGCTTCCCTTCAAAGAATCAAGGACTCACTCCAAGAAATAAATTGGATAAATATTTCAAAAAGCTTTGGTGCTCAAGATCAATTCACACAGAGAGAGCTATTATCTAATGGGCTTCTGAATTCTGGATTGTTAAGCCTGCCGGATTCTATAGATTATCTTGTATCCATTGATGAGGTTGCAAACATTAACGCTTTAGCCAAGCTCCAGGCTGTTCAGAACTCAATTGTTAGGTTGGCCAGGGCCTACTCTCGACGGCCAGATATACATACTCACGAACGCACACTATCGTTATCTAATTGGATTATCATTGCAAACAAGATTGCTCCAGAAAACGATGGATTGTTGGGTGTTGGTCTATTGCTTGGAATTAGCTCGTTTTCTGAAAGTGGCCTGAGACGTTTTGAAGAGCTTCAAGAAGCACCAAACTCCTTCTATCTGCTTATTGGGCTAATGAAATATGACCAACGAAATATTCAGCTTCGTGAGTCATCCTTAAAATGGATGAATAATCATATTGATTTATTTGAATCTGTTTATGTGCTTCGTGAATGGATTGAGATCTACGGAAATGCAGATAGCGTTAAGGAGCTATTGCTTAGATGGACAAGTAAAGAAACTCATCGTAGGTCATACCAGGCCGGTCACCTGTATAAAATTTGGCTGCAATCTTCGGGCGATCCAGGCTCGATTTCTGAGCTAATTCTCGAGTGGCTATCGGTATATCAGTATAAAAACCCTTACATTGCCGCGATGGTTCTTGATGCCTGGCACAGAACCGCCTCTACACTCGAAGTGTCCTCTGCGATTAGGGCATGGCTGAGGATAAGGACAAATAACATAGCACCTCCTACCCGTTACCTGCTTGGCACCATGCTTCGGACAGGGAGTTCGCCTAATGATGTAAGAGAGTATTTACTTAAATGGTTAGATAATCCAGATAATACGGTTTACTTATTTACGCAAAAGTTGTTCCAAGATTGGCTTGACTATGGTGGAGATTGGGAATCGATTGAATCATACTTTAATATATGGGTAAGTGTTCGAAGCAACCGAATTAATATTGAATCAACCACTTATCTTGCAACGCTAATCAAGCTGAAAATCAGATTAGATAAGACAATTGCAGAGGCTATTGAATGGCTATCGATTGAAGAGAACAATTTTGATCTCCGTGCCCAATTTATTCTTGGTCCATTAATTGAAATGAGCCCCGATGCTAAAATTTTTAAACTGTATCTTGATAAATGGCTGAGTCGGCCAGAGAATGCCTTAAATAAAGATGCACATGGTATATTTGCCTCATGGCTGACAATGAAATTTGATATTGAATATATCAAACCATTTATTCTTAAGTGGTTTGATATTAGTGAAAATATAAATTATTTACGTGCAAGTTATATTTTCAAACCATGGTTCTGTAACTACCAACTTCGCGATGTATTGAAAGATTATCTTAAGTCCTGGTTGAGAAATTACGAAAACTGTACAGATATTGATACAGAGCATGTCTTCGCTTCTTGGTTGGATAACGGAGGTTCTTATGACTGGGTTAGGTCGGAGATTAAGCTATGGCTAGATCATTCTGAAAATAGATATTCACCTCAGGCAAGATTTATTTTTACGTCTTGTCTTGATGCCAAAGTTCCTATTGATGAAATTTCGAAACATATTAAGGAATGGCTTTCCATTCCAAAAAATACCATAGATCCGCAAACTCAACATGTTTTTAGGGCATGGGGTGATGCTACAAATTCGATAACTGAAATTCGGACCTCAATTTTTACTTGGCTGAATGAATTATCAAATAGAATTAGTGAAGGTGCTAGTTTTGTATACCCACGATTGCTTAAATTTTCTATTTCAGATCAAAGAGTTTATGAATGCATCAATGATTGGATGGATGTCCCTGACAATTTTATTTCTAAAAACTCGCAATATATTCTATCACCATGGATAGAGTATGGGAAAGAATCTGAACAACTTAATCATATTGTTATTAAATGGATGTCGGATAGTGTGCATTTTCGAGGCGCACAAATATCATTTATTTTTCAATCGTGGGCCAAGAGAAAATTACCAATTAATTCAATAAAAGACTATTTTGACAGATGGATATTGGAGACCCACTTAGGCAGGCTTGAAAACACCTCTATGGTAACAGGCTCAATCTTGGCTTATGAAAGGCAGCTAGAAGAAAGCACGATAAGTGTAATTGACCAATTTCTTGATAAATATAAATGTCATCCTGAACTTGCTTATGTTCTAAAGCAAACATCTAAATCTACTCAGTATTCTAACTCTTTCATTAATAAGACTATCGCTTGGTGCATTGCTAATCCTGCAAATCGGCGTACGGTCCAAATATTAGATAATTTACGGAGAGCAAATACATACTCCGACAAATTGCTTTATTTGAAGGCTTTGATTGCAACGCTGTCTTCAGTGAGTCCGAGCCAAGAAATTAAGAGCGTTGATCGGGTGCCCATGTTTAATTTGGTCTGCCAGGCACTTTTACTATCAAGAGAGAACCGGAACAGTCGATCGTTCGGTGAAGCCTCCAGACTAGCCAAAGTTTTGATACCGGCAATCGAGCAATCAGGTTCCATCGTGGCAACTGCTATTCCCTGGCAAAACAGGGCCCTTTCGTTGCTGCGTTGATTCCATCAGGTTTCTGATTCTTTCCGAACTACTTATTGCAGCCCGATTGATTCTCGGCCTCAAGGCTGATCATCATCCGTCTCTATCGCCCTCTACGTGATTCGGTGAGAGGTCAGTCCAATCTCGAAAGCCCACACGACACAACTCCCTAGGTGTTTCCCGAGTCGGATTGCCTTGGGGTGAACATGCGACCAGAGGAATAACTCTTTAGAGGCCCTTGTTCGAGGTTGGGCCTAGGATTGGTGAAGCGGATCACGTAAATTGGCTCAGATCCCAGTTGAAACTTGTGAGTGTGGGAGCACCAAGTGCTTGGCTCGCAGGCTCCAGCGCACTTGAAATCTGCTCAAAAAATTGTCGTAATAAATCCAGAAATCCCTTTATCTGTGGGGGTCTTCGGTCGATATAGTTGTGTCCCTGTTGTTCCATTCGTCCTCGAATCGGCACTTCTGAAAACCAAGCCTGGCGGCTTTGTAAACTTTGGGAATGACAAGAAAAGCCCAGAAACTGTTAGGTTTAAGGGCCATCTATTTTGACGTTCCCTCCCATGCTTGAACCGGGGGCTCTAATTATAATTCAACAATTTATCCCATTGGCTCCTCGTGCTTGCACACGGGGCACACCAGCACCTGGATGGGATCCTTGCCCCGGGGCTTCTTGGTCTTTTCGCCCATGGTGGGGTTCTTGCACGCGGGGCAGGTGACGGGGGTGGGCTTGTCCCAGGCGGTGTAGTCGCACTTGGGGTAGTTGGTGCAGCCGTAGAAGACCTTGCCGAAGCGGCTCTTGCGGGGGCTGAGGCCGCCGCCGCACTTGGGGCAGGGCACGGCGAGGATTTCCTTCTTCACGGTCTTGCAGGTGGGGTAGTCGATGCAGCAGATGAACTCGCCGTAGCGGCCGGTGCGCTTCACGAAGCCCTTGCCGCAGTTGGGGCACTTCTCGCCGGTGGGCTCGTCGGGGGGCACGGGGATGCCCTTGGGATCGGCCTTCACGATGCCCTTGCAGGCGGGGTAGTTGGGGCAGGCCCAGAAGGGGCCCCACTGGCCCTTGCGCAGGTTCATGGGCGTGGTGCCGCAGAGGGGGCATTCCGGCGCGTCTTCGGGCTCTTCCATCTTTTCCAGGTCGGCCGTGTAGTCGCACTTGTCCTTCTCGTTCTCGGCGCTGTAGTTGGTGCAGCCCACGAAGAGCCCGTTGCGGCCGATGCGCTTGAGCAGGGTGCCCGGGTGCTTCTTGCGGTCGCCGCACTTGGGGCACTTCTCCCCGGTGGGCACGCCGGCCTTGAGGTTCTGCATGTCCTTTCCGGCGGCGGCCAGGGAATCCTCGAAGGGGCCGTAGAAGTCCGTCATGGCCTTCTTGAAGGTGAGCTTGCCCTCTTCGATGCGATCCAGGTTGTCTTCCATGCCCGAGGTGTAGTGGGGATCCATGAGGTCCTTGAACCCCTGCACCAGCAGGTCCGTGACCGTCATCCCTAGATCCGTGGGCTTGAAGCGGCCCTCGTGCTTCTTCACGTAGTCGCGGTTCTGGATGGTGGCGATGATGCTGGCGTAGGTGGAGGGGCGGCCGATGCCGTCCTCTTCCAGCTCCTTCACCAGGGTGGCTTCGTTGAACCGCGCGGGGGGCTTGGTGAACTGCTGGTCCGTGTCGAGGCGCTCCAGCTTCAGGGGCTCGCCCAGCTTCAGGGGGGGGAGCTGCTCCTCGTCTTCCTCCTCCTCGTCGCCTTCCTTGGTGGCGTCGGCGATGGCTTCGGCGGCGGCTTCGGTCTTGTCGGCGCGGTACACGGCCAGCCAGCCGGGGAAACGCTCGATCTCTCCCTTGGCCTCCAATAGCGCCGTGTCCTTGCCCAGGTCGGCCTCGGTCTGCACCACGGTCTCATCGAAGCGGGCGGCCTCCATCTGGGAAGCCATGGTGCGCCGCCAGATGAGGGCGTAGAGGCGGAACTGGTCGGGCTCCAGGTGGGAACGCAGGCTTTCGGGGGTACGGGTGATGTCCGTGGGGCGGATGGCCTCGTGGGCGTCCTGGGCGCCTGCCTTGCCCAGGTACACCCGGGCCTTGGCGGGGAGGTACTCCTTGCCGTAGCGCTGGGCGATGCAGTCCCGGGTGGCCTCGATGGCCTCGGGGGCCATGCGCGGCGAATCGGTTCTCATGTAAGTGATGAGGCCCACGGGCCCTTCGCCGAAGTCCACGCCCTCGTAGAGCCGCTGGGCGTTCTGCATGGTGCGGCTGACGCTCATCTTGAGCTTCTGGGCCGCTTCCTGCTGGAGCTTGGCGGTGGTGAAGGGGGCGGCGGGGTTGCGCTTCTTTTCCTTGGTTTCCAGGCCCGTCACCTTGTAGTCGGCCTTTTCGAGCTTGGCCTTCAGATCGGCGGCCTGCTTCTCGTCGCCCACCCGGCGCTTGGTTTCCTTGTTGCCCAGCTGCAGGGGCTGTCCGCCCAGCTTCACCAGCTTCATCCAGAAGGAAGGCGGCACCTTCGCGGCGAACTTGCCCTTGAGCACCCAGTATTCCACGGGGTTGAAGGCCAGGATTTCCCGTTCGCGGTCCACGATGATGCGCACGGCCACGCTCTGCACGCGCCCGGCGGAAAGGCCCCGGCGCACCTTCTCCCAGAGCACCTGGCTCACCTTGTAGCCCACCAGGCGGTCCAGCACGCGGCGGGCCCGCTGGGCGTCCACCAGCTTCTTATTAATGACCGTGGGCGCGGCCATGGCCTTGGCGATGCCCGCGGGGGTGATCTCGTTGAAGAGCACGCGGCTGATGGGCATGGCCTTGGGCGGCTTGATGGCCTCCAGCAGGTGCCAGCTGATGGCCTCCCCCTCGCGGTCAGGGTCGGTGGCGAGAATCAGTTCCGAAGCGGACTTGGCGGCGGCGCGCAGTTCCTTCACCACCTTTTCCTTGGCGGCGCTGATCTCGTATTCCTCCTGGAAGCCGTTCTCGATGTCCACGCCCAGCTTCTTGGGGAGATCGCGAATATGGCCCACGGAGGCCATGACCTTGAACCCCTTGCCGAGGTATTTGGTGATGGTCTTGGCCTTGGAGGGGCTCTCCACGATGACGAGCTTGGTGCCCTTCAGAACGGGCTCCGAATGGTCCGGCGAACTCGCATCGCCCTGATTGGTCTTTCTCGTCACGGTCGCACCCCTATGGGGGCTAAGAATGGGACCTAAGGGCGGAGGCTTGTCAAGCCCCCCGGTCCGGGGAGGGCTGAAATCGCCCCACGGAGCAGGCCGTTATTATTAGGAAAAAATTAGGTTAAAAATTTTCACCGGGTACCCATCCTTTCGGGGAAGCGCCAGTCACCGGGACGGCGGCCAGGTTGGCCTGCCCTGAAAGAAAAGATGTGTTTGGACAGCTAAATAGGAACCGCAAAGGCTGAAGTTCCCCCACCAAGAGGCACCCATGCACCAGGATTCTTCGCACGAGCTGGGCGCCTCCGGATGGGGCGGAGGCGCCCCGTGAGTCTGGCGGCCCGCGTCACCGAGGAGGCCCGGGCCCTGTTCGAGCTGCTGGAGCGGTCGCCGGATCCGGTGTTCGCCACGGACCGTCTCAACCGCATCGTGGCCTGGAACAAGAGCGCCGAGCGGCTGTTGGGCTACCGGGCGGACGAGGCGCTGGGCATGCCCTGTGCGGCCCTCATGGAAGGCTGCGACACCGCCGGGAACCGCTACTGCACGGAGCATTGCCCGCTCCTGGACATGGCCACCCGGAGCGAGGTGGTGCGCCGCTTCGAGCTCCGGCTGCGGCCCAAGGAGGGGCCCCCCGTGATCCGGGAGGTCAACATCGTGCAGCTGGCGGTGGCGCCCCCCCATCATTTCTATCTCCTGCACACCCTGAAGCCCTCGGACCGGGAGAACCGGGGGGGCCAGGCCAGGGACGAGGGCGAGGCCGCCCGGTCCCCGGTGGTGAACGCCAAGGAGTCCCTGGACGCCCGGGCCCGGAAGCTGACCCAGCGGGAGGTGGAGATCCTGGGCCTGGTGGCCGCGGGCCGCACCTCGGCGGAAATCGCCTCGCTGCTGCATATATCAGCCCTGACTGTGCGGCATCACACCCAGAACATCCTGGACAAGCTGGAGGTGCACTCCAAGGCGGAGGCGGTGGCCTTCGCCTTCCAGAAGCGCCTCGTCTGACGAGGGGCATGGTGCACACAGCCTAGGCGAATTGGTGCGTTTGGCGGGTCGAGAAAGGGCCGGGCGGAGGACAACCTTCTGGGATTGCTTCCTTCCTCCCGGAGAATGCCCATGAAAACTTCGTCCACTCACCGCTTCCGGCCCATCCTGCGGCTCCTGGCCCTGGGCCTGCTGCTGTTCGGGGTCACGCGACCCGCCAGCGCCTTCCCCATCTTCGCCCGGAAGTACCAGACCTCCTGCGTGACCTGCCACAGCGTGTTCCCCAAGCTGAACCCCTTCGGCCAGGCCTTCCGCCTGAACGGCTACCGCATGCCCGCGGAGACCGAGGAGCAGATCAAGCAGCGCCCCGTGTCCCTGGGCTCGGAGGCCTACAAGCGTGTGTGGCCCGCCGCCGTGTGGCCCAGCGAGCTGCCGGGCAATGCGCCCGTGGCCATCAACATCAAGATGGCGGCGGTCAACAACACCACCACGGACCAGCAGGGCGTCAGCACCCTCAACAGCCACCTGGACTTCCAGTTCCCCGGCGAGGTGAACCTGTTCACGGCGGGCACCCTGGGTGAGCACATGAGCTTCCTGGCGGAGCTCACCCATGAGGAGGGGCCCGATGGCGGCTCCGGCACGGAAATCGAGCACGCGCGCCTGGATTTCGATTCCCTGCTCGGCCCCGACCACGCCTTCAACATCCGCCTCGGCAAGTTCGCGCCCAACCTCTACGACGGCTTCCAGGAAATGTGGATCACCACGGACGCCGGGATCGACAGCCTCTTCATGTACAGCCCCTTCGGCCCCAAGGGCGGCAACGGCTTCTTCGGCGATGACGGCGCCGCGCCCGTGATCAGCCTGCCCGCCCGGGTGCGGGGCATCGAGATCTACGGCGTGCTGAACCACCGGTTCTTCTACACCGCCGGCGTGTCCAGCAAGATCGGCCCCGGCCAGGACGCCGTGACCAACCCGGCCACCTCCTCGGGCAATTTCGGCAACAACACCCACCACGACGTCTACGCCCGCATCGACTACAAGTTCGGCGGCATGGGCCTGGACGGCGACACCACCGGCGTGAACCTGCCCCCGGAGAACTGGCGGGAGAACTCCTTCCGCGTCGGGCTGTTCGGGCTGAGCGGCAATGGCACCAACGCCAACTTCCTGCAGTTCGACCCCAGCGGGGCGACCACCTTCCAGCAGCAGGACACGTCCTACAAGCGCGTGGGCCTGTTCGCCTCCTGGATGTGGGGAAACCTCAACCTCTTCGGCGTGGCCCTGCACGGGCAGGACAAGCTGAACACCCTCGTGGACACGAGCGACACCGCCCAGCCCTTCATGACGAAGACCTTCGATGCCTGGTTCGCCCAGGCGGACTACGTGCTCTACGCGCCCCTCACCCTCTCCGCCCGGCTGGAAAGCCTGCGGACGCCCGATCCTTCGGTGAACGACAACAAGAACTTCAAGCGCGGCGTGTTGTCAATCAGCTACCTGATCTACGCGAACTGCAAAGCCCAGCTTGAGTTCGCCAACGACCTGAACCCCGAAACCGTCGACCAGGCCTACGTCGGCAAGGTGAAGACCCTCTCGGCCATCATCCGCACCGCCTTCTGAGCCCCAAGGAGCCCACCATGAAAACCCTCCTCTTCACCACCCTCGCCCTCGGCCTCGCGGCTTCGGCCTCGGCCGGCGACCTCCACGGGAAGGTCGCCTGCAAGGGCGTCCGCAACAGCGCCGACGCCGTGGTCTACCTCACCGCCGTGCCCGGCAAGACCTTCACAGCCCCCGCCAAGCACGCGGTGGTCGATCAGAAGAATCTAGTTTTCGTTCCCCATGTGCTGCCGGTGCAGGTGGGCACCACCGTGGACTTCAAGAACGACGACGCGGTGCTGCACAACGTGTTCTCCCCCGATACTTGTTGCAGCAAATTCAACCTGGGCACCTGGCCCCAGGGCCAGTCGCGCAGCTACACCTTCTCGAACGAGTGTCAGGCGACGCTGCTATGCAAGGTGCATCCCGAGATGGAAGGCTTCGTGGTGGCCGTGCCTACGCCCTACTTCGCCGTCACCAAGGCCGATGGGAGCTATGACATCAAGGGCGTGCCGGATGGCCAGTTCACCGTGAAGGTGTGGCATCCCAAGCTCAAGGGCACCCAGAAGGCCGTGAAGGTCGCCGGCAACACGCAACTCGACTTCGAGATCGCGAGGTAGCTCCTTGGTCGATGTCAGCCAGGAATGGCTTGAACGGAACTTCCCCTGCAAGTGGGCGTGCCCGGTTCATACCGAGGCGGGCAAGTACGTGACGCTCATCGCGCAGGGGAAGTACCGGGAAGCCTACGCGGTGGCCCGCCGCCCGAATCCGCTCGCTTCCATCTGCGGGCGGATCTGCGCGGCGCCCTGCGAGGCGGTGTGCCGCCGGGGCGAGCTGGACGCGCCCATCGCCATCAGGGCCATGAAGCGGTTCGTGACGGAGCAGTTCGGCGTGGAAAGCATGATGGACTTTTCTGTGCTGTCCGAGATCTACGGCCATCGCACCGACCGCTATCCCGAGAAGGTGGCCGTCATCGGCTCGGGACCCGCGGGCCTGGCCTGCGCCCACGACCTGGCGTTGCTGGGCTATCCCGTCACGATTTTCGAGGCGGCGCCCGTGGCGGGCGGCATGCTGCGCCTGGGCGTTCCCGAGTACCGCCTGCCCCGGGCGCTCATCCAGCTCGAAATCAACGCCATCCTGTCGCTGGGTGTGGAACTCCGCACCAACGCGCGCCTGGGGCGCGATTTCACCCTGGCCGATCTGAAGGCCCAGGGCTTCTCCTCCATCTTCCTGGGCGTGGGGGCCATGCAGAGCCGGGACCTCCGGACGCCCGGCATCGAGCTGGACGGCGTCCTGAAGGGCATCGACTACCTCCTGAACCTGAACCTCGGCTACAAGGTCGAGATGGGCAAGCGGGTGGTGGTCATCGGCGGCGGCAACGTGGCCCTCGATGTGGCCCGCACCGCGGCCCGGGGCGGCGAGCAGGCGAACATGGAACGCAGCCTGTCCATCGTCCAGGCCCTGGATGTGGCCCGGAGCGCCATCCGCTTCGGCGGCCGCGAGGTCACGGTCTGCTGCCTGGAGTCCGAAGCCGAGATGCCGGCCACGCCCGAGGAGGTGGAGGAGGCCCACAACGAAGGGATCCACTTCCGCTACCGCGTGGGGCCGAACCGGATCGTAGGCGAGCACGGCGCGGTCACCGGCATCGAGTTCACCAGGGTGAACCGGGTGTTCGACGACAGCGGGCACTTCGCCCCCCAGTTCGAGGCGGGCTCGGAAGAAATCATGGAAGCGGACACGGTCATCGTGGCCATCGGGCAGACCGGGGAATTCTCGTTCCTGCGCCCGGAGGACGGCATCCAGACGGCCCAGGGCCGGATCATCTTCGATCCGGACACCCTCGAGACCTCGGCCCCCGGCATCTTCACGGGCGGCGACGCGGCCTACGGACCCAGGATCGCCATCAGCGCCGTGGCCGATGGCAAGCGGGCCGCCCGCTCCATCGACGAATTCCTGCGGGGCCGGCCCTGCCCGGAACCCGAAGTCACCGTGGAGATCGAGGTGAATCCCCGGTACGAACGGGTGTGGGATTACGAGGGGATTTCCCGCCAGCAGCCGCCCATGCGGCCCACCTCCCGGCGGGTCGGCTTCGCGGAGGTGGAGGAGTGCCTCGACGAGGCCTCCGCCAGGAAGGAGGGCCGGCGCTGCCTCCAATGCTGGACCAATACGATCTGGGAGCAGAACCCCGAAGAGGGGACCGAATGCATCCTCTGTGGCGGATGCCAGGACATCTGCCCCGAGGACTGCATCGAGATCGTGCCCTCCCGGATGGACGGCGGATTGCCGGAATCGGCCCTGGAACTGGCGCCGCTGCTGCTGGAGGGGAAACTGGCGGGCTCCGTCTTCATCAAGGACGAGGAGACCTGCATCCGGTGCGGCCTGTGCGCCATGCGCTGCCCGGTGGGGACCATCACGATGCAGAGCTTCACACGGAAGGAGAGCACCAGTGCGTGATTCAGAGGAAAGCATGGCCCTGCCACTCGATGCGAAGGAGGCGTCCCGCCGGGAATTCCTGGCGAAGCTGGGCCTGGGCGCCTGCGCCCTGACGCTGGCCGGGGGCGCCCTGACCGCCCTCGACTACCTGGAACCGAAAGTGCTCTTCGAGCCCTCCACCGAATTCAAGGCCGGCAACATCCAGGATTTCCCGGATGGCACGGTGAAATTCGACGAGGAGCACCGGGCCTACATCATCGGCGGGCCGGGGGGCATCTTCGCCCTGTCGGCGGTGTGCACCCATCTGGGCTGCATCACCCGGTACCACGCGGACGAGGGCGTCATCGCCTGCCCCTGCCACGGCAGCCGCTTCGATCCGGAAGGGAACGTGGTGCATGGGCCCGCGCCCCGGGCCCTTCCCTGGATCGAAGTGAGGGCTGACGCGGAAGGCAATCTCACGGTCGATACCAGTGTGGTGATCCCGCACGGAAAGGTGTTGAAGGTATGAGCGAAACCTCCTTCTCCCGCGCCGGGCTCTGGGTTCGCGAATCGGCCCTGTACCGCTCCATCGTCCGGCATGGCGCCGCCGACACGAACCGGAACCGGGCCCTCGTCATCTTCGAGAACCTCTTCCTCCACATGCATCCGGTCAAGGTGCGGGAGAAGACCCTGAAGTTCACCCATACCTACTGGCTGGGCGCGATCACCGTCTCCTCGATGTTCGTCCTCATCGCCACCGGCATCCTCCTGATGTTCTACTACCACCCCTCCGTTCCGCAGGCCTACCGGGACATGAAGGAACTGAAGTTCGTGGTGGACAACGGCGTGTTCTACCGGAACCTCCACCGCTGGGGCGCCCACCTCATGGTGCTCGGCGCGCTGCTGCACATGGTGCGGGTGTTCTACCACCGCGCCTACCGGCCCCCGCGCCAGTTCAACTGGGTGGTCGGCGTGGTGCTCCTGATGGTGACGCTGCTGCTTTCGTACACGGGCTACCTGCTGCCCTGGGATCAGCTGGCCTTCTGGGGTGTCTCCGTGGGCACGAACATGGCCAAGGAGGCTCCCCTCCTCGGGCCGCCCCTGCGGTTCCTCCTCCTGGGCGGGAACATCGTTTCCGAGAATGCGCTCCTGCGGTTCTACGTCCTCCACTGCGTGCTGCTGCCCGTGGCGCTCCTGGGCTTCCTGGGGGTGCACATCTGGCGGGTGCGCAAGGACGGCGGCGTGCAGGGTCCCCCTGAGCCCGATCCTGACGACGAGGTGGAACCATGAGCGACCTCATGCCTCCTTTGAAAATCGTGGAGTCCAGCGATCCCGTGGCCATGCCCAAGCGGGTGGCCCTGGTTCGTCCGGATGCCCGGGCCACGCTGCGCCGGGTGGAAGAGAAATGGGTGATGACGTTCCCCAACCTGATCCTGCGGGAGGTGATCGTCTTCCAGATCGTGGTGATCGCCCTCTCCCTGGCGGCGCTGCTGTTCAACGCCCCCCTCGAAGGCATCGCCAATCCCCTGGAAACGCCCAACCCGTCCAAGGCGCCCTGGTACTTCCTGGGGCTGCAGGAGATGCTGCACTACTTCCCGCCGGTGGTGGCAGGCGTGGTCTTTCCGGGCCTCGTGGTGGTGGCCCTGGTGGTCATCCCCTACGCCAAGATCAACCTGTCCGCCCGCCCTCTCTGGTCGGGTGAGCAGCAGCAGACGCGGCTCTGGGTTGCCGGCGCCATCGTCTTCCTGGCCGTGTTCTTCGCCCTGTTCAATTGCTGGCCCATCGTCATCCCGACGCTGCTGGTGGGGGGCGCCATGTTCGCGGCCCGCGGCGGCGGGCTGGGCGGGCGCCTGCGCCAGTTCCTCATCAAGGTGACGCTGCCGGAATGGATCATGACCTGGTTCATCCTGGTCGCCACGGTTCTCACCCTGATCGGCACCTTCTTCCGTGGTCCAGGCTGGTCCCTCGTCTGGCCCTGGAACATGTATCCCCCCGCCTGACGGAGTTCCCGTGGCCATGAGACGTCTGTTCGCCATCACCAGCATCCTCTTTCTCGGGGTGCTGGCGATTTCGCCCCTGAAGAACGCGCTCCGGCCCTACCGGAGGTTCCAGCGGGAGTACGCCAAGCTGGGTGCCTCCCGGGCCAAGAGCATGCAGGCCGCCAAGGCCTTCCTGCAGAAGCCCGTGGCCATCCAGCAGATCTGGCTGCCGGAATTCGAGAACCGGGTGGACCGCTGCATGACCTGCCATCTCGGCGTTCAGGAACCCACGATGGTGGGCGCTCCGGAGCCCTTCCGGCTGCATCCGGGCAGCTACCACACGCCGAAGGATTTCAACCGCTTCGGCTGCACGGTCTGTCATGGCGGCCAGGGCCTCGCCACCCTGGAGAAGGATGCCCACGGCCAGGTCGCGGACGCGGATTCCCCCCTGGTTCCCTTGAAATACATCGAGTCGGGCTGCGGCCGGTGCCACACCTCCGCGCAGGTGACCGGCGCGGCGACGCTCTCCCTGGGCCGGGAAGTCATGGAGCGGAACGGCTGCTACGCCTGCCACACCGTGAAGGGCCACGAATCGTTCCGTTCGGAAGCTCCCCCCATCGAGACGATGGCCCTGAAGACGGGCGGGGAGGCCCTTCGCCGGTGGCTGAAGAGCCCGAAGACCGTCGATCCCAACGCCACCATGCCGACCTTCCAACTGAGCGACAAGGAGATCGAGGAACTGTTGAACTACGTCTTCAGCCTCTCGCCCACTCGGGAAATGGCGGACCGCATCCAGGCGGCCACCAGTGAACCGGCTGGGGATGCGGCCAAGGGGAAGGCCCTCTTCGCGGAATCGCGCTGCATCTCCTGCCACACGGTGGAAGGGAAGGGCAACGGCACCGCGCCGGAGCTGTCCATGGTGGCCTCCCGGGCCACGCCGGGCTGGTTGATCACCTTCATCCGCGATCCCCATGCCTTCAATCCGCGAACCCGCATGCCCCAGTTCAATTTCTCCGATGCGGATGCCCGCAACGTCGTGGCCTACATGGTGTCCGAATTCAAGGATTTCGACGCGCCGAAGGAGATCCTCGATCCCATCCGCGTGAACCAGACCCTGGCGGAAAAGGGCAAGGTGCTGTTCCGGCAGAAGGGCTGTTTCGCCTGCCATGCGCCCGGCCCGGAAGTGGACCGTTTCGGTCCCGTCCTCGATGGCATCGGGGACAAGCGCCCGGCCTCGCTGGACTTCGGCAAGCGGGCGGAGCTGCCCCGCACCCTTCCGGCCTGGCTGGAGGCCAAGGTGCAGAAACCCGGCTCCTTCCAGGAAGGCCTGAAGATGCCCACCTTCAGCCTCTCGCCCAAGGAGACCCAGGCGGTCGTCACGGCGCTCCTCGCCCTGGGCACCAAGCAGGTTCCCCATGCCTATCGTTCGCTGCCCTCGGCCCGGCCGAGCCTGATCCCCGGCGGCACCGTGGGCGCGCTCATGGACCAGTACCGCTGCCTTTCCTGCCACCAGGTGGGTGATCGCGGAGGCGACATCTCCACGGCTCCGCTCACCGCCGAAGGCAGCAAGGTGAAGCAGGACTGGCTGGTGAACTACCTGATGCTTTCCTTCACCATCCGCCCGATCCTCACGGATCGCATGCCCGTGTTCCAGATGACGAAGGACCAGGCCGCCCAGATCGCCCAGGCCTTCGAGACCTTCTACCTGGATCCCAGCATCCCGGAAGACCCCTTCGCTGGACAGCCGCCCGCCTTCAACGACCCCGCCGAGGGCAAGCGCGTCTACGACACCCTCGGCTGCCGCGCCTGCCACATCCTGGGCGAGGGCAAAGGCTACTACGGGCCGCCCCTCTCGGAAGCGGGCAGCCGCCTGAAGCCGGGCTGGGTCTTCAAGTGGCTCAAGGGCCCCCAGAAGTGGCGCGCGGATGTGCGCTGCCCCAACTACGGGCTCACCGATGCCGATGCCCTTCGCCTGACCTCGTACCTGCAGACGGCGGTCAAGTCCTCCGCCACCTCGAAAGCCAAGCCGGGAGGTGCGCGATGAAGCCGCTGGTTCAATTCGCCGGAACCCTGTTTCTGCTGGGCGCTGTGGCCTGTTCGCGCCACAAGGCCGAGGCGCCAACCGCGGCCCCGGCCAGCGCGGCGGCCGTTGCAGCACCTGCTCCCGAGGCCGTCGCCGAAGCCAGCCTGTCCTATGAACTCCGCTTGGGAAAGGAGACCTTCCAGCACTACTGCAAGACCTGTCACGGCGAAACGGGCGCGGGAGACGGGTTCAACGCCTTCAACCTGGATCCCCATCCCCGCGATTTGTCGGATCCCGCCTTCCAGAAAACCAAGACGGACGGGGACCTTAGGGACGCCATTCAGCGCGGCGGTTCGGGCGTGGGCCTTTCCCCCTTGATGCCGCCCTGGGGCCATACCCTCACCGCCGCCCAGGTGGACGAAGTGATCCTCTACCTCCGCACCTTCAAGAAAACCGAACCCTGAGCGACGCTCACCACGCTTCAGTGGGCAGCTCCCGAAGTGCGGTGAGCAGGGCTTCGGGGGTTTCGATGCCAAGGGCCGCGCCTTCCTCCAGCAAGGCATCGGGACCTTCCGACCCCGGCACCACGAACAGCTCCTTCCCCAGATCCAGGGCCAGCTTGGCCGTGACCAGGGAACCGGACTGCAACCGGGCTTCCAGGACCAGTACGCCGGAGGTCCAGGCGGCCAGCAGCCAGTTGCGCCGGGGGAAGTGCCATTTCCGGGGCGGCGCCTCGGGCGGAAAGGGGGTGATGACGCCGCCCCCGGCCGCCACCATGCGGTCCATGAGGGGGCGGTGCTCCGGGGGATAGGGATGATCCAGCCCCGAGCCCAGGATGCCCCAGGTGCCTCCGGCTTCCAGGGCTCCCGCATGGGCGGCGCCGTCAATGCCCCGGGCTAGGCCCGACACCACGGCCACGCCCGCTTCCGTGAAGGCCTTGGCCCAGGCCCGGGCGCGGGCCTGGCCTTGGGGACTGGCGGCGCGGCTGCCCACCATGGCCAGCCGCAGGCCATCGGGGGGCAGGGAACCTCGCACCCACAGGGCCACGGGGTAGGGCAGGGGCGCCAGCAGGGCGTCCGCGCCGGGATCGCCGGGGAGCACCAGGCGGGCGCCTCGGTCCGCCGCGGCCTGGCGGTACCGGGGCAGGTCGGCCTCCAGGCGCGCCAGGGCCTCGGCCCAGGGCCCGGGCAGGCCGGGTTCCGAGCCGGATTGCAGCACGGTCCAGAGGGCGGCCTTCTGGCGTTCGGGCCAGTCCAGCACGGTGAAGGCGAGCGCCCAGATCTTCAAGTCCACGGAATGCCAGGAGAAGGGTCTATGCTGGATGGGTGGTGGGCCGCGGCGCAAGGGGTTTGCCCTTGCAATCCCACCGGGCCCCGCTAGACTGGTTTTTCTGGCTGTTTTCCTATTGGCTTGTGAGGTTGTCATGTCCCTTCAATGCGAAATCTGCGGTAAGAAGCCCCAGTTCGGGAACAATGTCTCCCACTCCAACAACGTGACCAAGCGTCGGTGGAATCCCAACATCCAGCGCGTCCGCGCCCTGGTGGCCGGCACGCCCAAGCGCCTGCGCGTCTGCACCTCCTGCATCCAGGCCGGCAAGGTCATCAAGTCCTGCTAGGCTCCGACGAGCGCGCAAAACGGCGGCCCGATGCGGCCGCCGTTTTGCGTTCGCGAACCCTGAATCCGGCTCCTGTCACACTGCTCCCATGCTGCTTGCCCTCGATACCACCACGGAAATCCTGCACCTGGCGCTGATCCGGGGCGACCAGGTGTGGGCGCGGCGCGTTGGTGCGGGCGTGGGGCACGGCCACAGCGAGCGGCTCATCCCTACCCTCGACGAGCTGATGAAGGAGGCCGGGGCCAGGCCCAAGGATCTCTCCGGCGTGGCGGCCTGCCTGGGCCCCGGCGGCTTCACCAGCTTGCGCATCGGCGTGGCCACGGCCGAGGGCCTGGGCGCCACGGGCGTGCCCACCTGGGGCTTTTCCGCCTTCGCCCTGCGGGCCGAGGGCCTGCGCCGGGCGGGCGTCGCGGGGCCGATGTGGATCCTGCTGGACGGACAGCGCGGCGAAGCCTTCCACCAGCGCTGGGACGCCGACGCCACGGAACCGGCGGCCAAGCATCCCATCTGCGACCTGCCCGTGCTGCTGAAGGGCGAGCCCTGGTGGACGCCGGAGTCCTTCGCGCCCCGGGTGGAGGCCGTGCTGCCCGAGGGCCGGATCCTCCTTCCCGACGAAGGCGAAGCCATGCTGACGGGCCTCGTGGCTATCGCCAGGCGCGCCGTCCAGGGCCCTCCCGAAGCGCCCCTGGTGCCCTTCTACCTGCGGGAGACCGACGCCGAGGTGAACTTCCCCCACGCGGCGGCGGGCCTGCCCGAGGCCCTGCGCCGGGGCGTGGCGCGGTGAGCCCCGAGGGCGGCCTCACGCGCCTGGGCGCGGCCGATGCCCTGCCAGCCTGGGTGACGCGCCTGGACCGCACGGCCTTCGGCGCGCCCTGGAAGCATCCCGCGGAGCACGAGGTGCTGTGGCTCCTCCCCGAAGTGGCCTTCGCCCGCTGGGCCGTGATCGCGGCGGCCGGGGAAGCGGAGCTGCTGCGCATCGCCGTGGACCCGGCGCGTCGCGGCGAAGGCCTGGGCCGCCGCCTGCTGGAGGCCTGCCAGGAGGCCCTGGCCGCCGAAGGCATGGACCGCCTCTTCCTTGAGGTGCGCCCCTCCAACGCCGCCGCCATCCAGCTCTACCGCACTTGCGGCTGGAAGCCCTGCGGCAGGCGGACCGGCTATTATCCCGACGGCGAGGAAGCGGTGCTGTACCAGCGCGGACTCTAGGGGGCCAAACGTCGAATGGAAAATTCAATGCTTCCAAGCGCGGACTTGGCTTGCCTTGAGATAAACAGATACATGGCTCCTTTAAATAATTGACCTCTGGGTGTTGACCAACATTACCAATTGGGTAATGTTACAAATCTGGTCACCTTGCGAGGCTCCATGATCGGCATATCACGGCAGACGGATTACGCGGCGCGGCTGGTGCTGCACTTGGCGGCGCTGCCCGAGGGCAGCCAGGTCTCCATCGCCGAGATCTCCGCCCTGCGCCTCCTGCCGGTGGCCCTGGTGCGCCGCCTGGCTGGCCCCCTCGCGAAGGCGGGCATCCTGCGCACCTCCCGAGGCACGGGCGGAGGCATCCGCCTGGGCCGTGACGCTGCGCTGATCTCCCTGCTGGATGTGATCACCGCCATCGAGGGGCCCGTGGTGCTCAACCAGTGCCTGGACGGCAAGCACGTCTGCCCCTTCACGAACGCCTGTCCCATCCAGGACGCCTGGGCCGCCGCCACCCGCGCCCTGGAGACTCATCTCGCGGCCGTGCGCTTCGATGCCCTGGCCCGGGCTTCGGATACGCACCTCAGCGCCCACCTCTCTCGCCACGCCGCCTGCAAGGCGGTCCCGGCCTGTACTGTCACCTAGCCCACCCACCCATCCCGCCATGAAAGGAGGACACCTTGGATGTCCTAGCCCTGTCGCGCCTGCAATTCGCGGTCGCCACCTACTTCCACTTCCTCTTCGTGCCGCTCACCCTCGGCCTTTCCATGCTCGTCGCCATTATGGAGACGATGTATGTGCGCACCGGGGACGAGGACTACAAGCGCATGACGAAGTTCTGGGGAAAGCTCTTCCTCATCAACTTCGCCGTGGGCATCGTCACAGGCATCACACTGGAATTCCAGTTCGGCACGAACTGGTCGCGCTACTCGGCCTATGTGGGCGACATCTTCGGTTCGCTCCTCGCGATTGAAGCCACGGCGGCCTTCTTCCTGGAATCCACCTTCATCGCGGTGTGGCACTTCGGCTGGGACAAGCTGTCGAAGAAGGCCCACGTTACCTCCATCTGGCTGGTGGCCATCGCCTCCAACATCTCGGCTTTCTGGATCCTGGTGGCCAACGCCTGGATGCAGCATCCGGTGGGCTTCACCATGCGCAACGGCCGCGCCGAGCTGGCGGATTTCTTCGCCGTCATCACCCAGCGCTTCGCCATCCTGGAGTTCATCCACACCTTGGGCGGCGCCTACATTACGGCGGGTTTCTTCGTGCTGGGCATCTCCGCCTGGCATCTGCTCCGCAAGCAGGAGCTGGCTTTCTTCAAGAAGTCCTTCCGCATCGCCGCGGCCTGGACGCTGATTTTCGCGCTCTTCGAGATCGCCCAGGGCCACATGAATGCCGAGATCCTCGGCAGCTCCCAGCCCACCAAGCTCGCCGCCATGGAAGCCCACTGGGAAACGGGCCGCAACGTGCCCATGCACCTCATCGCCTGGCCCGACGCCAAGGGTGAGCGGAACGCAGTGCAGAGCCTTTCGGTACCCAGCGGTCTCAGCCTGCTGGCCACCTATTCCACCGGCGGCGAGGTGAAGGGCCTGAAGGATTATCCGGTTTCGGAGCGGCCGCCGGTGCTGCCGGTGTTCCTCAGCTTCCGCGCCATGGTGGGCCTGGCCTTCCTCTTCCTGGCCGTGGGCCTCTGGGCCTGGCTGAAGCGCCACCACATCGAGGACCACACGGGCTTCCTCCGCGTGCTGCCCTGGCTGATCCCGCTGCCCTACCTGGCCAACGAGCTGGGTTGGACCATCGCGGAGCTGGGCCGCCAGCCCTGGATCGTCTACGGCCTGATGAAGACCTCGGATGCGGTGTCTCCCATCGCGGTCTCTCAGGTGGGCACCTCGCTCGTGGCTTTCTTCCTCGTCTACGCGTTGCTGGGCGCAGTGGACTTCTACCTGCTTTTCAAGTTCGCCCGCAAGGGCCCCGACGCCGCGCCTGCGGCCGCGAAGTGAGGAGGCGACCATGTTCGAGACCATCTGGTTCGTAATCTGGGGTGTGGCCTGGGCCGTCTACTTCATGCTCGACGGCTTCGATCTGGGCCTGGGAACCCTCTTCCCCTTCCTGGCGAAAACGGAAACCGAGAAGCGCATCCTCGTGAATGCCATGGGGCCCTTCTGGGATGGCAACGAAGTGTGGCTCATCACGGCGGGCGGTGTGACCTTCGCGGCCTTTCCCCGGGCCTATGCGGTCATGTTCTCGGGGCTCTACACGCCTCTTATGCTGCTGCTCTTCGCGCTGATCCTGCGGGGCGTGGCCTTCGAGTTCCGGGGCAAGGTGGACAGCCCGGCCTGGCGTTCCACCTGGGATGTCTGCCTGGTGGTGGGCTCTTTCCTGCCCGCGCTGCTGCTGGGTGTGGCCTTCGCCAACATCTTCAAGGGCCTGCCCCTCGACGCCGCGGGCCTCTTCCAGGGCAACCTGTTCACCCTGCTGAACCCCTACGGCCTGCTGGGCGGCGTGCTCTTCGTGCTGATTTTCGCCGTGCACGGCGCCCTCTGGCTGACCACCCGCACCGAAGGGGAGCTGCAGGCCCGCGCGGGCCGCATGGCCACCTCACTCTGGTGGGTCGAGGCCGCCGTGGCCGTGGCTTTCCTGGCCCTGACCTGGTTCAGCACGCGGCTCTGGCAGAACGTGCTGGCCAAGCCCCTGCTGCTGATCCTGCCGCTGGTGGCCGTGGCGGGCCTGCTGTTGCTGCGCGTCTTCGCGGCCAAGGGCGCCTGGTGGAAGGCCTGGTTCGCCTCCTCGGCCCTCATCCTCGGCGCCGTGCTCTTCGGCGTGGCGGGCCTCTTTCCGAACCTGTTGCCCTCCAGCCTGGATCCCGCGGCCAGCGTGACGGCCTTCAACGCCGCCTCCAGCCCGCTCACGCTCAAGATCATGCTGGGTGTCGTGCTCTGCTTCCTCCCCGTGGTGATCGGCTACCAGCTGTGGGTGTACCTGACCTTCCGCGACACGGTCAACGCGGAGAGCATCTCCCGCGGACCGGCCTATTGAGGCCCGCTGGAGGGCTTCCTCCGGCGAGCCAGCACGATATCTGACATCAGTTCTTTAAGCGTCTCTCTGCTTCTGGGCAGGGCAGGGAGACCTTGCCAGGAATTCACCGCCCAACCTCTCCCCAGGGGAATGCCCTGGGAACTCACAAGGAGAACGCCATGAAGACTCTCATCCTGCCGGTGGCCTTGGCCGCCGGGTGGTTAACCTCTGCTCCCCTGCAAGCCCAGGAAGGGCCATGGATGGTGCGTCTGCGCGCCGTCTCGCTCAACCCTGCGGACAAATCCGAGGCCATTCCGGCGCTCGGTGTGGCTGCGGATCAGATCACCGTCAGTTCCAAGGTCATCCCCGAAGTGGATATCAGCTATTTCTTCACTCCGAACCTTGCGGCCGAATTGGTGCTGACGGTGCCCCAGTCGCACGATGTCAAGGTGGCTGGAACCAAGATCGGCACCTTCAAGGAACTGCCACCAACCCTCACGGCTCAGTGGCACTTTCTCCCGGGCCAGACGGTGAATCCCTATGTGGGCCTTGGTTTGAACCTCACGCTGATCTCGGACGTGAACCTGGCCGTTCCCGGCGTCGGCAAACTGGATCTGGACAGCAGCAGCGTGGGCTTCGCCGCCGGGGCCGGTGTGGACTTCAAGGTGAGCAGCCATTGCTACCTCAACCTGGACATGAAATATGTGCAGATCGAGAGCGACGTGAAGCTCGGCGCCACCAAGGTCAGCCGGGTGAAGGTCAATCCCATGCTTTACGGCGTAGGCGTGGGCTATCGCTTCTAGCTTTTGGGGGTGGTCGGTGCGTTGGTTCCGGCCACCCCGTTTCGATATTCCCAAAGCGGTTGCCGGATTCCGGAAGGGGGCTGGCGGCTTCTAAACCAGGGCGGGGGCCTTGCTGAAGCGGAAGATCACCTTGCCTGAATAGACCTCGGGTGTCGGGATGTTGAGGGTGGGCAGGTTCCGGCTCAGCCAGTCTCCCGCTCGCCGCGTGGATTCATCACAGCCCCGGGCATCCTCGCAGACGGTGATGGCCACGGCTCCCTGGGGGGTCTTGATGAGCTCGTAGGATACGAAGCCGGAAACGGAACCGAGCTCGGCTTCGATGGCCGGGCTGTGCTTCGCGAGTTCGTCCGCCAGGGCGGGATGGTTCCGGTAGGTGCGGATGACGGTGTGCATGGGTTCTCCATGGGAGGAAAACCTTCCCCCTGGGGCCAGGAATCAGGCCCGCCGCCCGGCCTGGAAGGGGCGGCAGGACGCCCTCCGGGGTGGGCCGAGGCACTCCCGGGCGGCCAGGGGGGCGATGCCCAAACATGGGCCGGATCGGGCCCGAGTCAATGTTCATAAAAAAAGATTTAATGCCTTGTTATTACAATCAATCAACCACAGACGCAGGCGCCTGCTGCACCCTGATGACGACCTTGCCCCGGGCATGGCCGGTTTCCAGGTACCGGATCGCCGCTGGGGTTTCGCTCAGCGGGAAGGTCCGGTCGATGGCCGGGGTGACCTGGCCCGTTTCGAGCAGGTCCCTGATGGCGCTCAAGTCTTCCTGGTTCCGCTTGGCCAGGAACGGAACCAGGTTCTGGCTCACGAACCGGGACAGGACGAGCGCCTGCAACGGGGACACCAGGGGTTCGAGCCAGTTGCCCATCTCCACGCC
>DATEZS010000047.1:0-4806 GCA_035255365.1 Geothrix sp. | reverse complement strand
GATCCTTCACCACGCGGTTGTAGTCCATGATCTTCAGCTGGTCGTGGGGGAACACCACGGCCATGAAGCTTTCGAAGGGCTCGTCGCCGTCCAGCTGGACGCCCTTCTCCAGGGCCAGGGCGCGGCACTTCTGGCCGTAGCGGATGGCGGCGGCGGTGCGGTGGTGGCCATCGGCGATGTAGAGGGCGGGCACGCCGTTGAAGAGGTTCACCAGCTCCAGGATGACGGCCTCCTCGGAGATGACCCAGACGGTGTGGCCGATGCCATCGGGGGTCACCACGTCATAGACCGGCTTCTGCTTGCACACGTCGTTCACGATGTGGTCGATGTAGGGAACGGCCTTGTAGGTCAGGAACACAGGCTCGGCGTTGGCGTTCTGGTCCGTGACGTGGCGGGTGCGGTCGTCCTCCTTGTCCTTGCGGGTGAACTCGTGGCGCTTGATGGCGCCAGTCTCGTACTCGCTGACGGAGCAGAGGCCCACCAGGCCCGCCTGCACGTGGTCGCCCATGCGCTGCTGATAGACGTAGAGGCAGGGCTCGCTTTCGTGCACCAGGACGCCGTCCTGGATCATGCGCATGAGGTTGGAGACGCCCTTGGCGTAGACCAGGTCCGCGTGGGTGTCGAGGCCCGGGGGCAGGTCGATCTCGGGGCGGCCCACGTGGAGGAAGGAGTAGGGGTTGCCCTTGGCCAGCTCGCGGGCTTCCTCGGTGTTCACCACATCGTAGGGCACGGCGGCCACCTGGGCCGCGAGTTCGGGCCGGGGGCGATGGGCGCGGAAGGGCTTCAGCTGGGACATGGACACCTGCCTATGAGGGGGGGCCGGAACAAGGCCGCACTGGCGCCATTATTCCCCGTTAGGTGCCTTTTGGCTCCCCCCCGGGGACGCTTTTGACGAAAGTCCCATTTCCGGGGCGGTCCCGTGGCGAACTGTCAAAGGCTGTTCAGCCTTCGTTGGGCCTGGGCCTGAGCTGATCCGTGATCATGGCGGCGTTCATGAGGAGCTCGGTGAGGGGCAGGTCGATGGTGGCGTCCACCCGGCAGGTGTCCACGAACTCGATGTCGGGGCGATCCCAGGTGAGGATCTCGTAGGCGGCGGGGAGGGAGTCCTGGGCGTGGCAGGCGGCATGAATCACCTCGCCGTTCCTGAGGTAGAGATGTCCCAGGCCCGATTCGCACTTCACCGTGAGGGTGCAGGACTTCCGCTCCCAGCTCAGCAGCTGGAGGATGCTGCTCAGGTTGAGGCCGCGGATCATGCCCGCGGGCTCGAACTGGGCGGCGGCGCGGATGGCGTCCATGAGGATGGTGAGGCGGGGCGGCTTGGTGAGGATGCGGATGGCGCCCAGCTGCAGGGGCGCGTTCTTGTGCTGGCTCTCGTCCAGGCCCGTCATGACGATGATGGGCACCTGGGGATACAGGCGGCTCACTTTGGCGATGAGGTTGAAGCCGTCCATCACGGGCATGTTGAGGTCGGTGACCAGCACATGCACCGGTTCCCGGGTCAGGACCTCCAGGGCCTCGGCGCCGTTCTGGGCCATGAGGATGTTGAAGCCGGCCAGTCCCTTCAACCCGGCCCGGTAGAGGCTCAGGGTGGAGCGATCGTCCTCCGCCACCAGCAGCGTCTTGGTGGGGGCATCGGGACGAGGGAGCACTCGGTGGGAAGCGGGTAGGTTCATGGGAACAGGCTAGGATCTGTCTTCAAAGGGGCTGCGGGCACCCGCAGCCAGGTCGGAACCTAGAGCATAGCCTCACTAGCGGGCTTCCCCTTTCGGGATCTTGTGGGCCGGCGGCGGCTCCAGGGCGAGGGCGGCCAGGGCCTCCTTCGCGTCATGGGGGTGCCGGGCCTCCCAGTCCAGCACCCAGGGCGGCAACTCGGCGTCCTCATAGTTCTGGTGCTTGCGATGCCAGCTGAGGAGGGACTGGACCATGGCCTCGTGGATGTCCTCGTCCTTGGGCGGGATATGGCCTTCCCAGATGGGTTCTTTGAAATACTTGAGCAGGGTGGCCTCGGCGGGCTTCCCCCACACGGCGTAGGTGCGGTCCTCGGGGCCGCCCACCGGCTTGCGGTTGAGGTTCTCGCCGTACAGGTAGTAGAAGACGGCGTCCCCATCGCTCCAGTTCCGGAGCACGCCGAAGGCGCCTTTCAGGAGGTGGTCCTGGAGCGCCAGATCCAGTGGCTTGCCCGTGCGGAAGTCCCAGGGGCCCACATGGGCGTGGGCCACGGAGGGGTAGCCCACCTCGGTGATCAGGACCGGCCGGTCGAAGCGGGCGGTGAGCGTGCGGGCCTTGTAGACGATCCACCACCAGGCGTCGCGGATCTGGGCATCGCTGGGGTAGTCGTCGTACTTGGCGATGGGGTCGTAGGTGTTCATGCCGATCACATCGAGGCAGTCGCCGAAGGTGAAGCTGTCGTGGCTGTCGAAGTTCACGCTGTAGGTGAGCTTGCCCTTGAAGACCTTGCGGACCTCCGAGGCCAGGCGCCGCCACCGGTCGGGGAAGCGGTGGGTGGAGGCCATCTCGGTGCCGAGGCTGTACCACTCCACGCCGCCCTCCTGGGCCAGGGCCGCCAGGCGCACGTTGAAGTCGGTGTAGTTCCTCCACCAGAGGTCCCAGTCGTCCGGCGCGATGTTGCCCCGCCACCACTTCGCGTTCTCGGCCTCGTCCTTCATGTTGATGGTGGGAAAGAACATCATGCGCAGGCCCCGGATCCGGGCCTGGTGGAAGGTCCGGCGCAGGCTCGCCTCCGTGGGGCTGCTGGTGGGATGGCGCCGGATCTCGTTGCTGTGCCCCGTGTCCATGCGGTAGATGGCCTGGAGGCTCACGCAGGTGGCGCCGGTGGCGGCGATGCGCTCCAGCTCCTCGCCGTAGTCGTAGTCCGGCACGCCCGCGTAGAGGCCCAGCACCATGCCCCGGGGCTGGGGCGTCAGCGTGCGGTGCCGCATGCGCCGCACCAGCAGGAGGGTGAGGGGCAGGGCGAGGATGGCGAGAAGGATGACGACGCGACGGATCATTCGAAGTGGCTCCAATCTTCAGCCTAGCGGCTGGGGATTGGAGTTAGGGAAAGTCATGGTTTTTTCTGACTCGCGGCGGGCCTCCAACCTGAACCCAGACCCTAGCTCCGCTCCACCCGAACCTGCAGGATCCGCGTTCCCTCCATGCGCAGCACGGTGAGCCGGGCGCCTTCCACGGCGACGGATTCCTGGGGCCTCGGCACATGGCCCAGGCGGGCCATGACCAGGCCGGCCAGGGTGTCGAAGCCGTTCCGTTCCCAGGTCATGGCCAGGTGCTGGGCCACGTCGTCCACGTGGGCCTGCCCGGAGACGAGCCAGATGCCGGGCGCCTGTTCCACGGGGTCGATGGAGGGCTCGTGTTCGTCCCGGATCTCGCCGAAGACCTCCTCCAGCAGGTCCTCCATGGTGACCAGGCCGGAGACGCCGCCGAACTCGTCCACCACCATGGCCAGCTGGGTGCGGGCCCGCTGGAGGTCGCGCAGCAGTTCGGCCACGGGCTTGCTCTCGGGGACGAACAGGGCCGGCTTCAGCAGGGTGGAAAGGGGGGGCTTCGCGCCGTCCGGGAGCTGCATGAGCTCCTTGAGCAGCAGCACGCCGCGCACCTTCTCGATGCCGCCTTCATAGACCGGCAGGCGGGAGTGGCGGCTTTCGGTGAAGGCGGCCCAGGCTTCCGTCACCGTGGCCTCGATGGGCAGGGCGGTGATCCGGGTGCGGGGCGTCATCACTTCGCGCACGAGGGTGTCGCCGAAGGTGACCACGTTGCGGATGAGCTCGCGGTCCTCCGCCTCCAGGATGCCCTCGGCCTCGCCTTCCTCCAGCAGCGCGGTCATGGCTTCCATGGTGGGATCCTCCAGATCTTCGTCCTTGGCCCGCTCCTCCTTGTGGCGGCGGTCGATGAGGCGGGCGAGGGGATCCACCAGGGGCGCCAGCAGGGGCTGGAAGGGGGCGTAGAACGGGAAGAGCCGTGCCAGCCAGAGGGCGGGTGCGGCGGAGGTGACCAGGGCGGGCACGGCCAGATCCAGGCACCAGAGGCCCGCCAGGAACAGGGCGCCCAGGGTCCAGGGGCCGCCGGGGAGGGCCTGGCGGAAGGGCCAGAGCAGCAGCCCCAGGGCCAGCAGGAGGATCCGGGTCCAGAGCTCAAGTCCCATGCCCAGGGCCCGGGGGCGCTCCAGCAGTTCCGCGAGGCGCGGATCGGCGATGGATTCCTCTTCGAGCAGGCGCCGCCGGTGCAGGGAGGGCATGGCGTGGAAGGCCGAGAGCAGGGTCGTGAGCGTGCTCCGGTAGAGGAGGATCAGCCCGGCGAGAACCAGGTACCACAAGGATGGGGAGGCGTTGTCGCTCATAGGCAGAAGACCATTCTACTTGGCTTCGCCCCGCGCCAGGATTTGTCGGGTCAGATCGGCCCGGGCTTCGTCGCTGAGGCGCAGGTGCCTCCGCTCCGCTTCGCGGAAGTATTCCTGGGGATCGCGGCAGAGGCCGTCCGGCGTGGGCGGCAGGCCCTTCCGGACCCGGGCGGCATTGAGGAAGACATAAGGTTCTTTGGCCAGCTCCGGGCTCTGGAGGAAGTGGCGGAAGGTCCACCAGCCCCCCAGCACGAACCAGATCCCCAGCACCGCGACGGCCTTGTGCTGGAGGCTGCGCATGTGGACCGCGTCCCGGCGCACGGACTGCCACCAGACGCCCACGGCCAGGTTGAAGGCGATGATGGCGGCGGTGAGGGTGAGGGTGCCGGTCCAGCCCAGGCTGCCCCAGGTCCAGCCCGTGAGGCCCATGACCGCCGGGGTGAGGAGCACGCTGA
>DATEZS010000046.1:0-10929 GCA_035255365.1 Geothrix sp. | reverse complement strand
ACGGGCATCAAGGTCATCGACCTGCTGGAACCCTACGCGAAGGGCGGCAAGACGGGCCTCTTCGGCGGCGCCGGCGTGGGCAAGACCGTGCTCATCATGGAGCTCATCAACAACATCGCCAAGGGCCACGGCGGCTACTCGGTGTTCGCCGGCGTCGGCGAGCGCACCCGCGAGGGCAACGACCTCTGGCATGAGATGATGGACAGCGGCGTCATCGACAAGAACGACCTGTCGAAGAGCAAGGTGGCGCTCATCTACGGCCAGATGACCGAGCCGCCCGGAGCCCGTGCCCGCGTGGCACTGACCGGCCTCACCGTCGCCGAGTACTTCCGCGACGTGGAGGGCAAGGACGTGCTGCTCTTCGTGGACAACATCTTCCGCTTCACCCAGGCCGGCGCCGAAGTGTCCGCGCTGCTGGGCCGCATGCCCTCCGCCGTGGGCTACCAGCCCACGCTGGCCACGGAGATGGGCGAGCTCCAGGAGCGCATCACCTCCACGAAGAAGGGCTCCATCACCTCGGTGCAGGCCGTCTACGTGCCCGCGGACGACTACACGGATCCCGCGCCCGCCACCACCTTCGCCCACCTGGACGCCACCACGAACCTGAGCCGTGAGATCGCGGCCCTGGGCATCTACCCCGCCGTGGACCCGCTCGCCTCCACCAGCCGCCTGCTGGATCCCCGCATCCTGGGCGAGGCCCACTACAACACCGCCATGCGCGTGAAGGCCATCCTCCAGAAGTACAAGGAACTGCAGGACATCATCGCCATCCTGGGCATGGACGAGCTCTCCGACGACGACAAGCTCGTCGTGGCCCGCGCCCGCAAGATCCAGCGTTTCCTCAGCCAGCCCTTCTTCGTGGCCGAGCAGTTCACGGGCATGCAGGGCAAGTACGTGAAGCTGGAGGACAGCATCAAGGGCTTCAGCGAGATCTGCGACGGCAAGTGGGATCACCTGCCCGAGCAGGCCTTCTACCTCGTGGGCACCATCGAGGAAGCCGTCGAGAAGGCCGAGAAACTGGCGGCCGTTTAACCTTCCGGTCCGTTTGAAAAGCCATTGTCTGGGGCGCCGGGACATCAGATGTTGATGTCCCGGCAATCCGCGAAGATGGCCATTGTTCACCAAGAGGCAATCATGTCCCAGACCATTAGGCTCGAAGTGGTGACCCCCGAGCGGCCGGTGTTTTCGGCCGATGTGGCCGAGGTGCAGTTCCCCACGGCCGCCCGCGGCTACTACGGCATCCTGCCCGGCCACACGCCGGTGATGACCGAAGTGGGCGATGGCCTCCTCTACTATGTCCAGGACGGCCAGAAGCACTGGATCACGGTCTTCGGCGGCTTCGCAGAAATCGGCCCGGATCGCGTCACCATCCTGGCCCGCGAAAGCGAAACCATGGCCATGCTCGATCTGGAGCGGGCCGAAGCCTCCCGGCTGCGCGCCCTGAAACTCCTGAAGGATGCCCAGACGGAGAAGGACATCGCCTTCGCCCAGGCCAAGCTGGATGCGAGCCTCATTCGCCTCCAGGCCGCCGGTCACCCCATGGGCCACGGCGCTGGATCCTGAGGCGCCCTGCCAGCCGTGGTTGATGCCCGGGCGCGAAGCCTTCCTAGGAGTCCCTTTTGAGCGACTTGCCGATTCTGGACCCTAGCCCCCTGCAGGACCTGCTGGACATCGGGGCTGGCATGGACGTCGTGCGCGAGCTCATCGGGATGCTGCGGGAGGATGTGCCATCCCGGCTGGTCCTGCTGAGGACGGCCCTCGATGCCGCGGATGCCAGGACCGTGATGATGGAGGCCCATCAGTTGAAGGGGTCCCTCGGGAATTTGGGCCTCGCGCGGTTCTCGAATCTGGCCAGGTTGATCGAGGAACAGGCGCGAGCGGGCAGCCTGGAGGGCGTGGCCGCCTGGGTGGACCAGATTCCCGGAGCCTGTGAAGAGAGCCTCAAGGCTCTGGACGAGGCTTTCCCGGCCGAATAGCCACGTTACATGATGATTCGCTCGTCCTGGCTCAAAAGGCTGATCCGCGGGTCACCCAGGGCCTGCAACTGGGGCAGCATGGCGACACGGTCCCCAGGGGTCAGGTGGTAGATCCGTACGGGAACCTGGCGGCGTAGCTTCTTCAACTCGATCCCCAGCTTGGCGGGCGTGAGGTGGCGCGAAGCCTCCGCGAGCCACGCCTGTTCGTTGGGGAAGCTGGCCTCAGCGATGACCAGACGCAGGTTGGGGGTGGCATTGGCCACTTCCCAGATGCGGTCCGTTTCGGCCGTATCGCTGGTGAAGATGAAGGCGTCCTTCTCGTCTTCCACTTTGTAGCCCACGCAGGGCACCAGGTGGTTCACGCGAATGGGCGTGATGTGCAGGCCGCAGACGGAGTAGGTTTCCTCCGGCTGGACTTCCGTGTAGCGGATGGTCGGATCGTTGGGGCTCGGAATGACGCTGAAATCGGGCCACAGCTCGTCATTGAAGAGGTGGCGACGGAGGACATCCAGGGTTTCCGGCAGGGCGTGGATCTCCACGGCCTCGTGGGTGTGCCCGAAGATGTTCTTGGTGAAGAAGGGCAGGGTGCAGATGTGGTCCAGGTGGGAGTGACTCAGGAACACGTGCTGGATCTGGACCTGCTCGGCCACCGTGAGGGCCGCGGTGATGGAACCCGCGTCGATGGCCACGCAGCCGTTGACCAGCAGGCCCGTGAGGCGCTCGCCATCGGCTTCCCCGCCGCTGCATCCCATGATCCGGAGTTCCATCGGTCCTCGTAAAGGTGCCTTCATCATACGGAAAAGGGGCGCTGGAGGCGCCCCTTTTCCGGTTCAAACTTTGAAACTAGAAGCGAATGCCACCGTAGACGCCGATCTGCATCTTGGGGGCCATGGATTTCAAGCCATCCTCAGGAGAGGCAACGTCGTTGGACTTGCTTGAGAGGGGCGCGGCCACTTCGAGGCCGATGAAAGGCTTCACCAGGGGGGTGGGGAAGGCGAGACCGGCATTCACGCGGGCCCAGGGACGGCCGTAGGTGGTGCTGGTGCCCGCGCCGTCATCCAGCTTCTCCGAGCGGTACTCGACGCCAGCGCCGAAGGCGACCACAGCCTTGAAGTTGAACATGGCGCCCACGGACCAGTGGCTCTGCTTCAGCTCCCCTGTGACACCAGCGTTGTTCGTGATGTTCGCCTTGGATTCAGGCTGGAAACCGGCCGTGATCTGGAAGAGAGCGGGGCCCAGGTCGACAATGGAGTAGCCAAGGCGGGCCGAGGCGACGGTTTTGCTGTCCGGCTTGGCGGTGAAGCCAAGGTAATTGAATTCCTTGTAGGTCTGCTGGCCGATGAAGACGCCAGCTTCGAAGCTCTGGGCGCCCAGGGGCGCGGCGACGAGCAGCAGGGGCAGGAGTATTTTTTTCATAGGTGCTCCTTTGGGAAGAATGCTGGTGACCGTTCATCGTGACGATAGTTCGAGGATTCGTCAATGCGGCCTTGGCTTGTATTTTGGGCGATGAGGCGGGCGGCTGCCGGCGCCTCGACGACAGGCTGCCGCGCAGGATCCCCTGCGGGCCTGATACTCTCGCAGGGTGCGTGCCCATCTGCGTTTCCTGATCCTGGATGACTTCGACCCGGATACCGGGGAGCTGGCCCTGCGCATCGCCTTCCAACCGGGACCGGAGTCTCCCCTTGAGTTGATCCGGCTCCGTTTGCACCTGGGGCGCTCCGGGAATCCCCTGGATCCCCTCGCCCGGGAGCTGCGGACCCAGGTCCAGATGCCGGTTCCCCCGCTCTGGGAGCACGGCCTGAAGACCATCATCCATGCGGTGGAAGAGGAACTGGCGAACCCGGAAGGCCGTCAGAGTTTCCGGTACCTGTGGGTGCGGACCCAGGTGCTGCATCCCAGCGACCCTTCCCGCTCCACGCCCAACCAGTCCGTGCCCAGGCAGGTGGAAGTGCTGCGGGACTGGGCCCATCGGCTGGACCAGGAGGGCCAGTCGCTGCGGGCCGCGGAAATCCTTGAGCGCCTGCTTCTTTTGGCGCCAAAGGATGTTACCAGCCTGGCCTACCTGGTGCGGTTCTTCCGGTCCCAGGGCATGGCGGAAGAAATGGCCGCCGTGGCGGAGCGCTGGATCAAGGCCGAGCCTGCGCGCATCGAGGCCCACTTGCACGGAGGCGAGGCCCTCCTGCGCTTGGGCCGGGGCCAGGAGGCCCGCGCGGAATTCGAGCGGGTCCTGAAGGTCCATCCGGTGCATCTGCTGGCCCACCTGGGCATGGCCCAGGCCATGGCGATGCTCGGGGGCAACCCCTTCCCCCACCTGGATGCCGCCCAGGAGCTGGATCCCGCCGCCACGGCCTCGGTGTTGCGGGAGACCTTCGACTATCGCTTGCTGACCCCCTCGCCAACGGATGGCACCCATCCTTTGAACACCCTGCCGGACCTGCTGGGGGTGTCCATGGCCGAGATCCAGGACTACTGCCAGTTCCTGGGCCTGCCGGTGGCCAATGCGGAGGGAATGGTCCGCGAGTCGGAGTTGGCTCGCTGGGTCGGCGTCATGAACCGCTATGCCCTCCTCCCCAATGGACTCAACTGGTCAGCGCCCACCCCCCGCAGGCTTCCCGAACTGGGGTGAGTGTTCCAACATCTGGCATCATGGAGGGTCAGGGGGTTTCATGACCGTCGTGCTTTCCACCGACCTTCCGTTTCCCATCTTCCGCAGGGGCAAGGTGCGGGACGTCTATGATCTCGGCCGCCAGCTCCTCATCGTGGCCACGGATCGCATCAGTGCCTTCGACTGCATCATGCCGGACGGCATTCCAGACAAGGGCCGCATCCTGACCGCCGTGGCGGCCTACTGGTTCGCGGCCACCGAGGATCTGGTGCCGAACCATTTCCGCGGAGACAACCGCTGGCCGGCCGTGCTGGAACCTTACCGGGAGTCACTGGGGGGCCGGGCAGTGCTGGTCGAGAAGACCAACCCACTGCCCGTGGAATGCGTGGTGCGGGGCTATCTGGCCGGCAGCGGCTGGAAGGAATATCAGGCTGGCGGCGCGGTCTGCTCGGTGCCGCTGCCCGCAGGGCTCCGCCTGGCGGACCGCCTCCCCGAGCCCATCTTCACGCCGGCCACCAAGGCCGAAGAGGGCCATGACGAGAACATCTCTTTCGAGCGGCTGGCGTCCATCGTGGGCGAGCCCCTGGCCCAGCGCCTGAAGACCCTGAGCCTCGCCCTCTACCAGCGGGGAACGGAACTGGCGGCCAAGCACGGCATCCTGCTCGCCGACACCAAATTCGAATTCGGCCTGGACGAGGCGGGTGAACTGGTCCTCATCGACGAGGCCCTGACCCCCGACAGCAGCCGCTACTGGCTGGCGGACACCTGGGTCCCCGGGAAGAACCCGCCCAGCCTGGACAAGCAGTTCCTGCGCGACTATCTGGAGAAGCTGCCGGACTGGAACAAGCAGCCCCCCGCCCCCCACCTGCCGCCTGAGGTCGTGGAAGGGGTCCGGGCGCGCTACCTGGACCTGGCCAACCGCTTCGGCATCCAGGTCTGATTCGCCTCAGCGGTTGAGGTCCTCCAGGGTCAGGGCGTTCATGCGATCCCCTCGCGGCGCCCGGCCTTGGGCCTGACCGAGAGCCTGAGCCATCTGGGCCTCCGGATCCAGGGACAGGACGTTCTGCTGACCCACCCAGGCCCGGCGGGCCCGGTCCAGGTCCTCCTGCTGATAGCGTCGAGGGGCCTCCCCCGGGATGGCCAGCAGGGCCCGGAGCGCTTGCACTTCGGGCGTGATGGCCGGGGGGGGTGGGGGTGTCGGCGTCGCGGGGCTCGCGGTCCAGGTGCCAAGGCTGAGCAGCGCGAGCTGCTTGGCCTGTTCCAAACCGAGATCCCCCTGCAGCACGAGGATGGCGCGGTCGGGGCGCAGGACCTTCCGGGAAAAGGCCTGCACCTCGTCCCAGGAAATCCCACAGGGGTTCTTCCAGGCATCCGGATCGAGGATGGGGCGCAATAGCAGATCGCCAAGCAGGCCCAGGGACCGGTCCTGGTCGCGGCTGCGGGCCAGCAGGCGCCAATCCAGGCCTTCCGGAGTGGCGGTAGGGACGAGCTGAATGCCCTGGCCTTCGAGATCCCGGTCGCATTCCCAGATCTTCCGGTCGCCCCGGTCGGCCCGGTCCAGCAGGCGCAGGAACCGTTCCGGCAGGTCAGGGCAGCCGGGTGGCCGGTCCGCCGGGCCCAGGCTCAGGTGCATTCTGGCTCGCACCAGGGGGTGTTCATGCGCTTCCAGGAGGACGACGGTAAGCCCGTTCGGAAGGACGAAGCGCTGCGGCCTGGATTCCGCCCGGAGGCCGAGGACGGCCAGCAGGGCCAGGAGAAGGGTTCTCATCGCTTCTCCTGGGGAAGCTGGGCTTCCAGCAATTCCAGGGTGCGAAGGCGTTCCGGGAGGCTCAACATGCGCAACTGGCGCGCGCCCTCAGTCACCAGATGCTCCCGCTGGGCCGGATCCTCGACCCGGAGCGCAGCCAGGGCCTGGAGCACCCGGTTGGTCCTGAGATCCAGGGGATTTGAATTTTCCAGCAGGGCAGGACGGAGCAGGGCGGTGGTGCGATGGCTGGCCGTGAGCCATGTGCGCACCGCGGCCTGGACGGCTTCCGGCTGGAGGGTGCGCAGGCGCTGCATCTCCAGATCCAGCCGGTGCCAGTCCCCGGTCTCCACCCAGGCATGTCCCAGAGCCCGCGCCAGGGCGGCCGGCTCATCCAGGATCCTCAGATGGTCCACCTCAAGTTGGGCCAAGGCCCGGGTCCATTCCTCCGGGGCGATGGGCTCCTGCTGAAGTCTCAGGATCTCACTGTGGAGGGCGGCTTCCACTTCCTCCAGGCTGTGGCCTTCAGCGGGCACCAGCTCGGCGAGCAGGAGCCCGGGCAGCCGGGCGCCCGGGAGATCCATCAGGAGGGTTGCGGATTTGGCCAGGGCCTTGCCGCCCACCAGGCGGGCCTGGATTCGGCTGGTGTGGCCACCATCGAGAATCTGGGCGGCCATGCGCAAGGCCAGATGGTCCTGGTGCGAACGCGGCGGGATGCGCCAGGCGGCCAGCAGGGACGGGGCCTCGCCAAGGTTCACCTGAACGCGCCGGTCGCCAAGGTCCGAGGGGATTTCCGCCAGGAGGGTCTCTTCGTTTTCGGGGGGCATGGGCAGGGATCCGAAGGCCGCCTCCAGGGCGGGCAGGGAGCGGTCCAGGCTCAGGCTGGAGACCACGATGAGGGCCATGTGCTCGGGATTCAGCGTTCGGCGGGTGTAGGTCCGCAGCTCCGAGGCCCGCATGGCTTCGATGGCGGGCAGGTGATCCCTGAAATTGCGGCCGTAGGGGTGGCCGGGCAGGGCGGCTCCCAGGATGAGGTCCAGGGCCTGGGCGCCTTTGGCGCGCACCTCCTTGAGGAAGGCTGCCTTGGTTTCGTAAAAGCGGCTGATTCGCAGGAGGCTCAAGCGTTGGTGTTCGGTCTGGCACCAGAGGTCAAAGGCACCCAAGGGGAGTTCGGTATGAACCATCAGGGCATCTTCGGTACCCTCGGCCCGCTGCCAGCCCCCGGCGGCTGCGTACAGGTCCGTCAGGGGAGCGGTGGACAGGCGGGTGCGCAGCTGTCCCCGGACAGACTGGAGGCTTGCCTCCAACCCGCTCACCGTGGATTCAACGTCGGGCAGGGCCCGGAGCCGAGCGAGACGGAGAGCCTCCATGAGCCCTTCCTCCTGCTTGAGCATTGAGTCAAATTCCTGCGAGGCCTTGCCTGTGGCCAGATCCTCGGGCCAGGCGGGGCCAAACAGGCTGCGGGCCAGCAGGTCCGTCGCCCCGGTGAGGGCCGGGGGTTCTTCCGCCCTGCCGCCGCGCAGCACCAGCGTCGCGTGGAAAGCGTCGAGGTCTCTTCGCTCCACCCAGAGCAGGCGCATGCCATTGGCGAGGCGCCGCTCCTGGACTTCGCCTGGATTCGGGGTCTGGCCCTGGAGACAGAGGACCATCGTGAGGAGGAGCAGCAGGGGACGCATGGCCCCAGGGTACTACCGCACCTGGATGCTGCCGTTGGTGGTTTCCAGCCGGATGCTCTGGGTCCGGCCGGGCACCTTCACATGGGCGCTGTGCTTGGTCATCTCGATCACCTGGGCGCCGGGCAGGCGGATCTCCAGGGAGCCGTTGCTGTTCTCGGCCACCAGGTCGCCCATGGCCTTGCCCAGTTCCACTTCGATGCTGCCGTTGGTGGATTCCAGGTGGATGCCTTCGCCCCAGCCGTCGAGGTTGTGGGCGCGGATGCGGCCGTTGGTGGTCTCCAGGTGGATTCCGCCTTCCACGTTTTCCAGGGTGATGCTGCCATTGGTGGTTCCGCCCTTGATCCGGGCGGCCAGCTGCCGGGCTTCGATGGGGCCGTTGGTGGTGTCAACCAGGACCTCGCCCCGGATGTCCGTCACCCGGATGGACCCATTGGTGGCCTCGCAGCGGGCATAGCCTTCCAGATGCTCCACACTCACGGCGCCGTTGGTGGTGCGGAAGTGGCCAAGGAGCTTGTGGGGCACCTGCAGCGTCATTTCGCAGCGGGGGCTGATGTAGAGCCCGAAGCTCCAGGAGGGCTGCTGGAACATGGCCTCGATGTCGAGGTCTTCGCCCTTCCGCTGGATGACGAGATCCACCCGGCGCTTCTCGCTGTCCCGGATCTGGGCGGTCAGGGACACTTCATTCTTGTCCCAGCCGGTGACCCGGATGGCGCCGTTGCGGTTCTTGACCCAAAGTTTGGAACCTGGGGCCAGCTTTTCCGTCCGCTGCTCGGTGCGGAATCCCGAAGGCAGATCCACGCCGATCATGGGCGCGGGAGGCGCCGGGGGAGCCGGGGGTGGTGGCGGAGGCGGGGGAGCCTGCGCGAGCAGGACGCTTCCGGCCAGGAACATGGGGATCCAGCGATGGAAAGTGCTCATGGGAACTCCCGGCTAGAAAGATCCAGGGCGGGCCTGGTGTATGCAGTTCACGAACGATGACCTGTAAAGTTTAGTCGCGATACCCTGGATCTTCCCAAGGAGTTCCCCATGTCCGTGCTGATTCTCTCCGCCACCCGTACCGCCGTGGGCTCCTTCGGCGGCGCCTTGAAGCCCTTGGATGCCACCCAGATGGGGGCCCTGGCCATCACGGAGGCGCTGCTTCGGGCCGGGGTGGCCTCCGAGGCCGTGGAGGAAGTGATCCTGGGGCACGTGCTGCAGGCGGGCAACGGGCAGAATGTGGCCCGGCTGGCGGCCCTGAAGGCCGGGTTGCCCCACGCCATGCCCGCCCACACGACAAACCAGGTCTGCGGGTCGGGCCTCAAGGCCATCGGGCTCGGGGCCCAGAGCATCCTGCTGAGGGATGCGGGCATCGTGGTGGCCGGCGGCACCGAAAGCATGTCCAATGCCCCCTACCTCCTGCCCGCTGCCCGCTGGGGCGCCCGGATGGGTAACACCCAGCTCACCGACAGCATGATCCAGGACGGCCTCTGGTGCGGTCACGGGGACACCCACATGGGCATCACCGCCGAGAATGTGGCCGCCAAGCACGGCATCACTCGCGAAGCCCAGGACGCCTTCGCCCTGGCCAGCCAGCAGAAGGCCGCCGCCGCCCAGGCCGCGGGCGCCTTTGACCGGGAGATCTTCACGGTCACCTTGGCGGGGAAGAAGGGCGATGTGGCCTTCATCCGCGACGAGTACATCAAGACGGACGCCTCCGCCGAGGGCCTGGCCAAACTCAAGCCGGCCTTCAAGAAGTACGGCACCGTGACGGCAGGCAACGCCAGCGGCATCAACGATGGGGCCGGCGCCCTGGTGTTGGCCTCAGAAGCCGCGGCCAAGGCTTACAAGCCCATTGCCCGCATCCTCGGCTTTGCCCAGGCCGGGGTGGACCCCGCCACCATGGGCCTCGGTCCGGTCCCGGCCATCCAGAAGCTGCTGGCAAAGACCGGCGTCAGGATGCAGGACATCGACCTCTTCGAATTGAACGAAGCCTTCGCCGCCCAGAGCCTGGGCGTGCTGGCCGAGCTTCCGGAAATCGATCCGGCCAGGGTCAACGTGCGCGGCGGCGCCATTGCCATCGGCCACCCCATCGGCGCCAGCGGCACTCGCATCCTCGTGACGTTGCTGCATCTCCTCCAGGACCAGGACAAGAAGCTTGGCCTCGCGGCCCTTTGCGTCGGCGGCGGCCAGGGTGTTGCCATCCTGGTGGAACGGCTCTGATACGCTGGAACCGTGATCACGCTCACGCATGTCGGCAAGCAGTACGACCGCATCCACACCGCCCTGGCGGATGTGAGCTTCGCCATCGACGCGGGCGAGTTCGTGTTCCTCACGGGACCCAGCGGCGCGGGGAAATCTACGCTCCTGAAACTGCTCTTCCGGGAGCAGATCCCCAGCAGCGGTGAGATCCAGATGGCGGGCCATCGCCTGGCCTCCATGCCTGAGAAGGAGATTCCCCAGCTCCGCCGCAAGCTGGGGGTGGTCTTCCAGGACTTCAAGCTGATCCGCAGCCGCACCATCTTCGAGAACGTGGCCTTCGTGCTCAAGGTGCTGGGTGTGAGCGCCGCCGAGCAGAAGCAGCGCACTTTCCGCGCCCTCAAAATGGTGGGCCTTCAGCACAAGCTCAGCAGCTACCCGCTGCAGCTCTCCGGCGGTGAGCAGCAGCGCGTGGCCATCGCCCGGGCCCTGGTGAACGATCCGCTGGTGCTGCTGGCGGACGAACCCACCGGCAACCTGGATCCCGATCTCGCCCAGGAGATCATGGCCCTCTTCGAGCGGATCAACGGCCAGGGCACCACCGTCATCGTAGCCACCCACGACCGCAGCCTCATCCAGCGCATGAAGAAGCGCGTCATCGGCCTCGACCATGGCCGCATCGCCTTCGACCAGCCGGCCCCCACGAGTCTGGTGACCGTGTGAGGGACGGCGGGCGGTAGGCTATAGGTTGTC
>DATEZS010000045.1:0-42403 GCA_035255365.1 Geothrix sp. | reverse complement strand
GGCCTTCTCCACATACACGCTGTCATCGCCAAAGGAGGACAGGGCCTCGCCCCGGGCCCGGGCCAGCGAGGAGGTGAATTCCTCGGGCTTGGTCACCAGGCGCATGCCCTTGCCGCCGCCACCCATGGCGGCCTTGAGCATTACGGGGAAGCCGATTTTCTGGGAGGCCACCAGGAGTTCCTCGTCGGCCATGGTTTCCTGGATGCCCGGCACCACGGGGCATCCGGCCGCGATGGCGACCTCGCGGGCGGCCGTCTTGGATCCCATCTGCACGATGGACTCGGGGCGCGGACCGATGAAGGTGATGCCGGCAGCGTCGAACGACCTTGCGGCCTCGGCATTCTCCGAAAGAAAACCGTAGCCGGGATGGACGGCATCGGCGCCGCTGCGCTTGCAGACATCCAGGATCTTCTCGACCACCAGATAGCTTTCCCGGGCCGGAGCGGGGCCGATGCAGTAGGCCTCATCGGCCATGCGCACATGCAGGGCCCCCCGGTCGGCCTCGGAGTAAACCGCCACGGTCGGGATTCCCATTTCCCGGCAGGTGCGGATCACCCGGATCGCGATTTCGCCGCGGTTGGCGATCAGTATCTTGGTCACGGGCATGGATGAACCTCGGAATCGGGCATGATGAGAGGGATGCGAACCCCCAGCCTAGCAAACCTGGTGCTTACCTTCACCCTCAGCCTGGCGGCCATGACCTGCGGGCGGAAGGGCGACCCCATTCCGCGCCCCCGGTCAGCGGCGCAGGCGTCGGAAGTGGCCTGGGTGAACCTGAGGAAGGTTCGGGTGGTCATCCCGGCCAAGGATGCGAATGGGGAAGACCTCAAGGGAATTGAACTCATCCGGGTGCTCTACCTTCCTCTGGGCCTTACCAAACCCACTTCGGAAGAGGTGTTCAGCCGCGGCGAGGTCGTTCTCGAGCGGCGGCGTCCTGACCTCCCTGGGCCAGGTCAGACCCTGATTCTGGATCTCAAATCGCTGCAACGCCCCCAGGGCTGGATCGTGCTGGTGGCTGTCCGCCTGGGCGGCGTCGCCGGCCGCCCCAGCGCCGTGCTGGCCTGGATGGACCCCGCCCTCTGAGCCACGGAGTCCCCCGGATGGAAGGGCTCAGTCCAGACCGTTGACTGGATTCCAGTTCTTCTTGTCTGCCATGGAAGCCGCCAGCACCTGTGCAGCAAGGACTAGCAGTCCCGCATCTCGCAAAAGGGTCCACCGCATATCAATGAGCCGCTGGGTCGTGGTTTTCGGGGCGGAATTCCCGAAGCAGCCACAATCCACCGCATGATGCCGGACCAGATTGATGGAAAGCGCCAGACTGAAGGAGAGGAGCAGGCCTCCTACCCAGACGGCGGCCGCCCGGAGCCAGAGGTCCAGGCAGAGGGCCACGCCGCAGAACAACTCCAGCCAAGGCAGCACGAGGGCCAGACCATGGAGGCTCCAGGCTGGGAACAGGTCGTAGGCCCAGATGGCTTTGGCGAATCCGGGAGGGTCCACGATCTTGGGCAGGGCGGCCGAGATGAAGACCAGGCCCAGGACCAGGCGCACCAGCAGCGAGAGCCTGGGATGCAGCAGCCAGGACTTCATGAGTGACCTTTCTCGACGGGACGTTTCCGGGCGGCCCAGTCGGGGTAGCCATCACGGTAAATGAGCAGGTGGATGTAGCCATCGTTCAGCAGTTTTGCGGCGAGCAGGTGGGAATCGCGGCAGTCTCCACCACTGCAGTAGATGACGATGGGATCTTCCGAGGCCGGTTTGCGGGCGAATTTGAAGGCGAAGAGCCGGTCATCCACATCCGATTCCCAGATGGGTGTGCTCCATGCACCGGCAATGTGGCCCTCCTCGAAGTCCGCGCTGCGGCGGGCATCCAGGAAGGGTTGGCCGGAGTTGAACGCTGCCCAGGCCTCCTCGCTGCTGATTTCGCGGATGGGGATGATTGCTGCCTGAACCGTGGGTGCCGGGGCTTTCGGCGCGATTCTCCTGGCAGGTGTGATGGGGTGGGGCGTCGCCTTAGGCTTCGGGGCTACAAGCGTCGGGGTTGGGGGCCCTGGCTCGGAGGGAGTGGGTTTGCCGACAGGTGGTGCCACCGCGGGAAGCACGGCCTGGTTACTCACCCAGGCGAGCTTGCGCGAAGGCGAGGCCAGGGAATTCGACACCAACGCTGCCAGTCCTGCCAGCGCGGGCAGGGCCAGGATGCGGAGGAGCGTCTGGGGAAGGATCTTGATCATGCGAGGCTGGCACCCATGCCCTGAGCTACCGGCCCGGACGGGAATCGCCGTGGTTGGGGTCCGGTGGCTTGATGGGTTCCAGTTCAGGTTCCACCCCGGAAGTCAGGGAGCCGATGAGGGTCCGCAGGGAATCCGCGCTGGACGCATCGAGGGTCCTGGAGAAAGCGAGGGCTGTACCGCGGGTATCCACCCGGACCACCGTCCCGCGGGTGACGACCCGGCGACCGGGCTCGCCCTTCCCGAGGAGGATGGCGACGCCACACTCCGTGCCGATGTTCAGGTGGTGGTCACCCGAAACCAGGATGCCCCCCATGCTCAAATCAATCGCCGAGGAAAAGGCAATGATTCGGTCTTCCACCACCAGCTTGACCTGGTAGGAGATGGGGAAACGCGGAAACTGTCGACTCTCGGAATAGGCCATGGTTGGGGATCCACCATGGGCATGATAGCGCGAGTTCTTGGATGGGCTTTTTAGGGCTGATAGCCGCGATCGTGGATGTCCATGACCGCCCGGCCCGAAGGATCGGCCTGGTTGGCGAAGGCGGCGTCCCAGAGCAGCGCGGTGGCGGTGCTGCAGGCCACGCTTCGCTCGAAGGGCACGCAATTGACGGCGGTGGCGCTGGGGAAGTGGTGCTCGAAGATCTGGCGGTACAGGTAGGCCTCCTTGGTCTCCGGCGTTTTCACCGGGAAGCGCTCTGCGGCCCCCCGCATCATGTTGTCGCTGATTTCCCGTTCCGCGGTGGCCTTGAGGGCATCGATCCAGGCGTAGCCCACGCCGTCGGAGAACTGCTCCTTCTGGCGCCAGAGCACCTCGTCGGGAATGAGCCCCTCGAAGGCATGCCGCAGGGGGTATTTCTCGATGGGGCGAGGCCGGGGGGCGTTCCGGGGCAGCTTCTCGGAGGGATCCATGCGCATGGCCACATCCAGGAACTCCCGGTCCAGGAAGGGGACCCGCGCCTCCACCCCCCAGGCGGCGCTGGATTTGTTGGCCCGGGCGCAGTCGTAGAGGTGCAGCTTCTGGAGCTTGCGCACGGTCTCAAAGTGCAGTTCCGGGCCGTCCGGCGCCTTGTGGAAGTAGAGGTAGCCGCCGAAGATCTCGTCGGCGCCTTCTCCGGAAAGCACCATCTTGATGCCCATGGCTCGGATCTTCCGCATGAGGAGGTACATGGGCGTCGAAGCCCGGATGGTGGTGATGTCGAAGGTTTCGATGTGGTAGATCACGTCTGAAAGCGCATCGAGGCCCTCCTGGATCGTGAAGTGGATCTCGTGGTGGATGGCCCCGATGTGCTTGGCCACCTGTTTTGCCGGGGCCAGGTCCGGCGCGCCCTGGAGCCCGATGGCGAAGGAATGGATTCGGGGCCACCAGGCGGGTGCCGCGCCGCCTTCTTCCACGCGGCCTTCGCGGTACTGGGCGGCGATGGCTGCGATCAGGGAAGAGTCCACGCCGCCGGAGATGAGCACGCCGTAGGGCACATCGCACATGAGCTGGCGGCGCACGGCGGCCTCCAGGGCCGCACGCAGCTTGGCGGGATCGTAGGGTTCGTTGGGCACCTGGTTGGGTTCGGCCCAGTCCGGCTGGTAGTAACGCTGAAAGCCCTTCTCGGCTTCGTGGCCCAGGTAGTAATGGCCAGGCGGGACTTCCCGGATGCGCTCGCAGTGCCCCACCAGGGCCTTCATTTCCGAGGCCACATACAGGTGCTCCTGCCGGTCCCAGCCGACATAGAGGGGGACCACGCCGATGGGATCCCGGGCGATGAGGTGGGTTTCGCGCTTGGGGTCGTAGAGCACGAAGGCGAAGATGCCGTTCATGCGGTTGAGGAAGTCCCGGGGATGGAGCTCGTCGTAGAGGTAGAGAATCACCTCGCAGTCGGAGAGGGTCTGGAAGTCGTGCTTCTCCTGGAGGCCTCGCCGCAGCTCCTGGTGATTGTAGATTTCTCCGTTCACGGCCAGCACGGCGCCCTGGAGGGTGTCGATGAGGGGCTGGGCCCCGTGTTCCACATCCACGATGGAAAGCCGCTCGTGCACGAGGATCGCGTAGTCATCACTGTAGATGCCGCTCCAGTCGGGGCCCCGGTGGCGGATCTTCCGGGCCGTGGCCAGGGCCTGGCGTCGCAGCTCCGCCGGGTTGGACTTGGCGGGGGCGAGGTTGAGAATGCCGAGAATGCCGCACATGAAGGCTCCAGAAGAAAAAACCCCGATCCGCTTTCGCGAATCGGGGTGGTCCGGGAAGTCAGGAATCTAGGAAAGACCCTCGCCGGCCCACGCGCGATCCGCGCGGGGGAGCCGATTATTGGCGTTGGTTAGGACGAAGGTGGCCATGGGAACCCTCAGCCTAGCCTTTTCGGTTTGCCAGGCGCAAGGCAATAGGCTCTTCGTGTCGGCATCGCTGATTTTCATCCGGATGGGCACGCAGGGGGTTCTCCCCCGAGATTAAAGCCAGACCCACGATGGGCAAGGCCCTAAACCCCTGCGTGCCCTCGGCCTCCGGGGCCGACCACTCCTGCGAATTGCGATGCCCGGGGGGCATTCCGAGCGGCCTCCCAGACCAACCGGGGAGGATTGCCGCCGCTGGAAAGGACTTCCAGCCAAGGCTGCGAAGCAGGCTGCTTTCATGGAAGCACCTGAACCATTTGGCTGAGCTTGGTGGTGCCCGGCGCGGTCCAGGTGTCGAACCGCCAGCCCAGGAGTTGGACTTCCACCAACTTGGCGGCCTTGCCACAGGGGCGGTCGAAGGCCACGGAGGTGACCGCACCGGAAGCATCCACGAATAGAGTCAATTGGAAGGCGGCCGGCATGTCCTTGAGGAGGCCCGCCCGGGCCAGGGACCGCAGCTTCAGGTCAAGCTGCTGGCTCACCCGGCCCACTGGCACGGCAGGGCCATCCGCCACCAGGGCCCCCAGCCGGAGGGGGCTTTCCTGGGAGGATTTGGCGGTCGCAGGAGAGTTGGGATCCGCTTCCGAGGACGAGGCCATGGGGACGCCATCTCCCAAGCCGGCGCACCCCGCGACGATGACTGCGGGTGTGAGCGCGGTGCGGATGGATAGACGCATGCTGAACCTCCGGCGGGGTTGGGGTGCATCGCATCAGGCGATGACCCAGGTTGCGTCGGAAGGCGCGAGCGTTCTGTAAAAGGATGGTCACAAGGCTGGACCGCGGTCGGGATCTGCGATGATGAGTCGAAACGGGCTTCCCATGACCAAACAGCGCATCCTGGTGATCGAGGACGATGCCGCCATACGGCGCGGCATCCTGGCGAGCCTCCGGTACAACGGGTACGAATCCCTGGAAGCCGCAGATGACGGCCTGGGGCGGGAGCTGGCGCTCAGCGAGTCCTACGACCTGCTGCTTCTTGATCTCAACCTCCCCGATGGGGACGGTCTCGATATCCTCCGGGCCGTGCGGGAGCGGAACGCAGCCCAGCCGGTGATCATCCTCACGGCCAGGGGGGACGAGGAGGACCGGGTGAAGGGATTGAAGTTCGGGGCCGACGACTACGTGGTGAAGCCTTTCGGGCCTTCCGAACTGCTGGCACGCATCGAAGCGGTTCTGCGCCGGTCTCCCGGCCGGCCGGTGCCTCCCACGACGGTTCCCGTCCCCGGCGGCGAATTGGATTTGGGACGCCGGGAACTGCGGTTCGAGGATGGCGTCACCACGCCCCTCTCCGAGCGGGAGGCCGAACTGCTCGTGTTCCTGGTGAAGCACGCAGGACGTGCCGTCAGCCGGGACGAGATCCTGGCGCAGGTCTGGCGGCTCAATCCCGAGGCCGTGGAGACCCGGACCGTGGACATGCACATCATGCGCCTCCGGGAAAAGCTCCGGGATGACGCTTCGAAGCCCCGGATCATCCTCACCCTCCGGGGGCGCGGATACCAGTTCGCGGAGACAGGTTTGTGAAAACCCTCCGCCATCCATGGGTGCTCTATGCCCTTTTCATGGCCCTGGGGCTCGGCGCCATGGGATGGGTGACCTTCCTGGCCCTCCGGGGGGAGCGGGCGGAGCTGCAAGCCCAGGCCCAGACCCGAGTGGAGGAGCGCGCGCGGCTTTCCCTGTGGCGGATGGATTCCACCATGGCCCTCTTCCTGGCCCCCGAGACCGCCCGGCCCTGGGATCAATTCGAGACCTTCCACCGGGAGCAGGGCCGGCTGGCGCCCTCACCCATGCTGGTGCTGGATGACACCATGGTCCTGCTTCGTTTCCAGATCGCCGTGGACGGCACTTTCACCGCTCCGCTGGTTCCCGCGAAAGCCTGGGAGGAACTCGCCCGCAAAGCCGTGGAGGACCCACAGCGCCTGATGCAGGCGAAGGCGCGCCTCGACACCGCACGAGCCATGATGTCGCTGGCTTCCGTGCGGGAGGCACTGAAGGCTCGGGGGGCGGTCCTCATCACCCTGGATGAGATGCGGGAGCTGAGATCCCGGTCCCGGCGGTCCAGGCTGGGAATGTCCTCGCCCTTCGCCGTGCATCTGGGCGTCTGGACCGCGTTCTGGGTCGGCGATCAACTGTTCCTGGGCCGCCAGGTCTGGGTCGGGGAGCGGGAACTCCTCCAGGTCACCTGGCTGGATTGGAGCGGCGTGAAGGAAGTTCTGGAAAGCACCTACCGGGACCTGCTGCCCCAGGGGGAAGTGGTGCCCGTCAAGGAGGGAGAGGTGCTGGCCAAGGATCGACGGATGGGATCGCTGCCCCTGCGATTGGTGCCGGGCCAGGTCCCGGCGCTGGGGCCACGGTCGCCCGCCTGGGCAGCCCTTGCGCTGGGTTGGGTCTTCGCCCTGGCCGGTGCGGTGTCCGTGGGGCTGGTGCTCCGCCGGGCTCTGGATCTGGGGGAGCGGCGGGGCATTTTCGCCTCGGCGGTTTCCCACGAACTGCGAACGCCTTTGACGACCTTCCGCTTGTACACGGAGCTCCTGGCCAAGGGCATGGTGACGGATCCTGAGGAGGCCCGTTCGTTGCTGGAAATGTTATTGGCGGAAGCGAACCGCCTGGACCATCTCGTCAAAAACGTCATGGCCTACGCAAGGTTGGAATCCGGACGGGATTCCGGTCGGGAGAAGGTCCTGCTGGCCTCGCTTCTGGAAGGCCTCCGGGTTCGGCTGGCGGGGAGAGCCCGGGAGGCTGGCCTGGACCTGGAGCTCCGGGTTCCCGATGCCCTGGGCGCCCGGGAACTGCGGACAGATCCCCTGATCGTCGAGCAGATTCTCCTCAACCTGGTGGACAACGCGGCCAAGTACGCAGCCGGAGCCGTGGATTCGAGACTCCACCTGTCGGCCTCCGAGCACCGCGGCCGCTTGCGGCTGCATATGCAGGATCATGGGCCGGGCATCGACCCCGCTGACCGCGCTCACCTCTTCCATCCCTTCCACAAGTCCGCGCAGAAGGCCGCGCGGACGGCTCCTGGTGTGGGCCTGGGCCTGGCGCTCTGCCGAAACCTGGCCCGGAGCCTCGGCGGGGACCTGGTCCTGGACGCGACGGCTCCCGAGGGCGCCACCTTTGTGCTGTCGCTGCCCCTGGCTTGAGTCCTCGGCTTGGTGAGCGGGGCCTTTGGTGTTGAAATGGGAGCCTCGGAGTCCCCCATGCGCGCCCTCATCAAATCGAAACGCGAAGTAGGCATCTGGATGACCCTGGATGCGCCCATGCCGGAAGTGGGCCCCAATGATGTGCTCATCCGCGTCCACAAGAGCGCCATCTGCGGCACGGACGTGCACATCTACAACTGGGACGAGTGGGCCCAGAAGACCATCCCGGTGCCCATGGTGGTGGGGCACGAGTACTTCGGCGTCATCGAGCGGGTGGGCTCCGAGGTGGAAGGCTACAAGCCGGGCGACCGCGTCAGCGGGGAGGGCCACATCACCTGCGGCCACTGCCGCAACTGCAGGGCCGGCAAGCGCCACCTCTGCCGCAATACCGTGGGCGTGGGGGTGAACCGCACGGGTTCCTTCGCCGAGTATCTGAGCCTGCCGGCCTTCAATGTGTTCAAGGTGCCTGACAACGTTTCCGACGAAGCGGCCTCGATCTTCGATCCCTACGGCAATGCGGCCCACACCGCCCTCAGCTTCGACATGGTGGGCGAGGATGTGCTCATCACCGGCGCGGGGCCCATTGGCATCATGGCCGTGGCCATCGCGAAGCATGTGGGGGCGCGGCACGTGGTCATCACCGACGTGAACGAATACCGCCTGGATCTGGCCCGGAAGATGGGTGCCACGGTGGCCGTAAATCCCACCAAGAAGAGCCTGCCCGAAGTCATGAAGGATCTGGGCATGACCGAGGGCTTCGACGTGGGCCTGGAGATGAGCGGCAATCGCAACGCCTTCGAGTCCATGCTGGAAGCCATGCACCACGGCGGCCGCGTGGCCCTTCTGGGCATCCTCCCCGGCGATTGCGCCATCGACTGGAGCCAGGTGATCTTCAAGGGGCTCATCCTCAAGGGCATATACGGCCGCGAGATGTTCGAGACCTGGTACAAAATGGCCGCCATGATCCAGAGCGGCCTGGACATCACGCCCGTCATCACCCATCGCTTCGGCATCGAGGATTTCCAGAAGGGCTTCGATGCCATGTGCAGCGGCCAGAGCGGCAAGGTGATCCTGGATTGGGGCGTGAAGTAGACCGCCCTTTTCCCGACACCGGCGCACCTCGGCCAGATTCCCCCGTCACCCGGCGGTCGGGATCATCTGACCGGCTGCGGCTCAGGGATGGGCGGGAAGGTGGGCTCGCTCCAGGGCTGGCCGTCCTTGATGAGGATGTCCGCCGCCAACCCCTCGCCGCCTGGCTGGAGGTCCGTGCCTAGGCAGGCCAGATCATAGCCATCGAACTTGGTGTTGAAGCGCTGCCGCACCGGCCCGCGTTTGGACTGCACATCCTCGATGGGGGTCGTTACGTATGGGCGGTAGAAGAACGGATGGCCCCAAGGCGTTTCGGGAACCTGCTCGACATATTCGGGGACGAGGTCCCGCAGGGAAGGGGGATACTCCCCTTTCTTGGCGCGGTAGCGGGTCAGGGCGTCCATCACCCTCCGAAGGGAGGCCCGCACCTGCTTCTGGCGATCTGCCATGTCCCGGTTCGCAAAGGCTTCGATGAGGTAGAGATCACGCTTGGCCTGCTGGGCGGCTTCGGAGTCCGGGTACTGCCGCACCAGCTGCTGCATCATCGCCCGCGCTTTCAGACTCTCGCCTTCCAGGTTCAGCTTCCGGGCCTCCTCGTAGAGATTGCCGGGAAGTCTCGGATCTTCCGAGCTGCACCCGGCCAGGAGAAGGAAGGCGAGCAGGGCGGATGTGGCGCGCGAGGGGTTCATGGCCCGAACCATAGCAGAGCTGGGCCCCGCCATGAAGTAGGATGAAGGAGGAAAAAGGGGGGGACATGATGGAACGACCGATGCTGGTGGGCATCGTGGGTGGCTCCGGAAGCGGGAAGACCTCCGTGGCTTCGGAAATCGTCCAGCGGCTCCGCCGGAAGAAGATCGCCACCATGCTCCTCGACATGGATGCCTACTACGCGCCCCTGGAGCTGGTGAAGTCCCGCTTCCAGGGTCGCGACGTGAACTGGGACCATCCCCATGCCTTCGACCTGGAACTGATGGCAGCCCATTTGGCTTCCCTGCACCAGGGCCAGAGCATCCGGAAACCCGTCTATGATTTCACCACCTCGGATCGCACCGGCTGGGAAGAACCCCTTCCGCCCAGCCAGGTCGTCATCCTGGAAGGCCTGCTGCTCTTCGCGTTGCCGGAACTGCGGGATATGCTGGATGTCAAGGTGTTCGTGGATACCGATGCGGACATCCGGATCCTGCGCCGCATCCGCCGTGATACCCAGGAACGGGGGCGGAGCCTGGAGAGCGTCATGTCCCAGTACGAAACGAGTGTGCGGCCCATGCACCTGGAGTTCGTGGAACCCAGCAAGCGGTGGGCCGACCTCATCATTCCCACGGGCGTCGAGAACCGCACCGCCCTGGATGTGATCATCCATCACATCTGCAGCCGCGTCCTCGGACTTGAAAGGCCCGCCCATGTTTGAATCCGGCATGAACCTCACCCCCGAGGCCTTTCGCGATCTCGACCCCAGCGTCCAGATCCTCGATGTGCGCGAATCCTGGGAATACGACCTGGCCCATCTCCCCGGCGCGGTTCTCATTCCCCTGGGGCAGCTGGCTGGGCGGATCGGCGAGCTGGATCGGAGCCGACCCGTGGCGGCCTATTGCCACCATGGGGCCAGGAGCATGCAGGGGTTGCGCATCCTCCACGGCGCTGGTTTCCAGGACATCGCCCACCTCGCCGGGGGCATCGATGCCTACAGCCTTCTGGACCCAGCCATTCCGAGATACTGATGCGCCTGCTGCAACGGCACCCGAAGGACTTCGACCCGTCCCTGCACTGGATCCAGGACTCCCAGACCGTGCGGCAGGACTCCCGCCTCTTTCGCCAGATCGTGGCCCAGCGGCGCAGCCCCCATTCCGGGCGCCCCCACGATTTCTACCGATTGCAGGGCCCGGATTGGGTCAACGTGGTGGCCTTCACGGAAGCCCTGGAATTGCTGGTGGTCGAGCAGTTCCGCCACGGGATCGATGCCCCGACCCTGGAGATTCCAGGTGGCTCCTGCGATGAGGGCGAAACCCCGGAGCAGTCCGCCCTGCGGGAATTGCGCGAGGAAACAGGCCACCAGGCTGATCGCTGGGTCCCCTTGGGCTCCTGCACACCCAATCCCGCCACCCAGAACAACCGCTGCCACACCTTTCTGGCCCTGGATTGCCGGGCGGACGGGATGCTCGCCCTGGACCCCGCCGAGGAGCTTCAGGTCTGGGCCTGCTCCTGGCGCGAATGGCAGGAACTCATGCGCCGTGGTGAGATCCATCATGCCCTGGTCCTGGCCGCCTTCCAGCGCCTGAGCCTCTGGGAGGGGTGGCCCGACCTGCTCAAGAGTCTGGAGTCCTGACATGATCCATTCCATTCTTCCCCTGATCGGGCTTGCGTCCCTGGCCATCCAGGCGCCGACCCCGGTCGTGCCGCCATGCCAAATCGGCGGCATGCCCAATGCCCGATTCGAGGCCGAGCTGGACGAAGCCATACGGGCGCTGGTGCCCCTGGACCGGAGGGAATTCTTCAAGGCCCTCCGGGCCAAGCAGCGGGAACTTCAGCACCGCATATTTGAAGTCGAACGCGGCCTGCAGCAGGCTCAGTCCCTGCGCAACATCCTTGAGCGGGAAGGCTCCCCCAATCTGCCCCAGGCCCAGGCCCTGGTGGAAGGTCAGGCCCGCCTGTTGGCGACGTTCCGCGAGATGGACAAGGTCATCGCCCGCAAGCGCTGGGTGGAGGACCCGCTGAAACTCGACGCGGACGAGTTGAAGGTCGATCTCTATGGCGGCTTCCAGTTCTCGAGCCTGTTCAGTGAGCAGGATCAGACCGGTTCCTTCTTCTCGAAATCCCGGCCCTTCGTGGCGCTGGATATCCGCCAGACCTTCCGCCGCCCGGCCCAGGACACCTGGTGGGAGGTGTTCAGCACCCTGTCCTTCCAGTCTTCCAGCTTCGAAACCAAGGAGGCGCTGAACGTGATCACCAGCAGCGGCCAGTTCCATGGCGATGTGGGGCTCTGGTGGATGAAGTCGCTCACCGAGCGCGTGAGCTGGGGCCTGCTGGGTTCGGCTGGCCTGGTGGGCTACAGCCAGCCGGTGGTCCAGACGGATCTCAGCACCGGCTCGAGGGACGAATTCCGCAATCGCTACAAACTGGGTCTTACGACGAGACAGGAAGAAGGCGCCTTGAAGGGCTCCTTCGCTGAATGCTCCTATGTCCGAGATCCGCTGTTCCGCTGCCAGGACCGGCTCTTCATGCGAGGCAGGGTCGTGCTGACCCAGTTCGGGTCCCAGGGGGCCAGTGGCGACTTCTACATGGAAGGGTCGGTGAACAAGGGGCGGAGCGGGAAGGATGAGGCCGTGATGCTGGTGGGCTTCCGCTTGAGCACGGTCGCCTTTTTCCGGAGCCTGGGCGGCGGCGCCAAACCCTGAGTGTCGACAATGGCCGGCCTCGGCTTTTCCTGAGCCCCGCTGAGGCGCTAGTCTGATTACCGGAACCATTGAGGAGAGCCCATGGCCAGCGAATGTTCTTTCGATGTGGTGTGCAAGGTGGACCTGGATGAGGTGAAGAACGCCTTGTCCCAGGCCATGAAGGAGATCGGCCAGCGCTTCGACTTCAAGGGTTCCGTCTCGAAGATCGAGCTCAAGGACGACAAGGTGCTGATTCTCACCAGCGATGATGAGGTCAAGCTCAAGGCTGTCATCGATGTGCTGCAGACCAAGCTCCACAAGCGCGGCGTCAGCATCCGGAGCATGGTCTACGGCAAAATCGAGGGGGCGACCAAGGGCACCGTCCGGCAGGAGGTCACCATCCAGCAGGGCATCCCCGTGGAAAAGGCCAAGGGTCTCATCAAGGCCGTGAAGGACGCCAAGATCAAGGTGCAGGCCAGCATCCAGGGCGACCAGCTGCGCGTCAGCGGGAAGAGCCGGGACGATCTGCAGGAGGTCATCGCCCTCTTCAAGAAGGACGACCAGGGCCTCGATCTGCAGTTCACGAACTACCGGGGCTGATCTTCCTGGCCTCGCCCGGACGGAGCAGGGCGGCGAGCCTGTGTTTCGCGAGGGGCGAACCCCACCATTCCGATACAGCGTCTCCGAGGAGTTTCCATGAGTGCGTTCAAGGCTTTTCCCGGGGTCCTGCTGATGGCCTTGGCTCTGGTGCCTTCCAGCCTTTCCGCCCATTCCTTTCCGGTAAGGGAATTCGTGCTCAAGAACGGGATGAAGGTTCTCGTCCAGGAGGATCACGGGATTCCCAACGTGGCGCTCTACACCTTCTATCGCATCGGCTCCCGCAACGAACGGCCTGGGACCACGGGCATCTCGCACTTCTTTGAACACATGATGTTCAATGGTGCCAAGAAATATGGTCCCGGTGAGTTCGACCGGGTGATGGAGGCTTTCGGAGGCCACAACAATGCCTACACCTCGGCAAACGTCACGGTCTACTCAGACTGGTTCCCCGCTGGTGAGGCCAACCTGGAAAAGATGTTCGACATGGAGGCCGATCGCATTCAGGATCTCGCCTTCGACCCCAAGATGATCGAATCGGAGCGGGGGGTGGTGGCCAGCGAACGGCGCATGAGCGTGGACAATTCGAATTTCGGGATCCTCTACGAACAGCTCCATGCCGCGGCCTACACCGCGCACTCCTACATGTGGCCGGTGATCGGATGGATGAGCGATATCCAGGGCTGGAAGATGGCGGATCTGCAGAACCACTGGCGCATGGGCTACGCGCCCAACAATGCCACGCTCGTCGTGGTGGGAGATGTGAAGGCCGAGGAGATCGTCCGGTTGGCCCGGAAGCACCTTGAGCCGATCCCCGCGCGGGAGTTGCCGCCCGCCCTGGTCACGGTGGAGCCCGAACAGAAGGGGGAGCGCCGCCTCGTGGTGCGCAAACCCGCCCAGTTGCCGCTGCTCCTGGCGGCCTACCATATCCCCAACAGCAGCCATCCGGACTACTATCCGATTCAGATCCTTTCAAAAGTCATGGGCAGCGGCGAGAGTTCCCGCCTCTACAAGAGACTGGTCGATGGGGATCAGCTGGCCATCCGCGTTGGTGGCGGCAGCGAACTGGCCTTCGACCCGGGGCTCTTCATCTTCAACATTCAGCCCCGGGCGGGGGTGGACCCGGTGGCTTGCGAGAAGGCGCTCTACGAGGAACTGGGTCGCCTTTCGGACGAACACATCTCCGAGGCGGAGCTGGCCAAGGCCAAGAACATGGTGCTTGCCGAGTTCTATCAGGACATCAAGACCATCAGCGGTCGCGGCAACGCCCTGGGAACCTATGAACTGTTCTTCGGCGACTACAGCAAGCTCTTTGGCGTGGATGCGGCCATGTCCAAGGTCAGCGCCGCCGATATTCAGCGGGTGGCCCGCGCCTATTTCAGCGCCGACAACCGCACGGTCGCCACGCTGATTCCCGAGGAGAAGCGGAAATGATCAAGCACCTGAAGGCCTTTGCAGGCGCCTGCCTCCTGCTTCTTGCTTCCATCAACCTCGGCGCGGGGGAACCCGGCGTGAAGCTTCCCGCCTACAAGAAACTCACCCTGAAGAATGGGATGGTCGTGTTGCTCATGGAGCAGCACAAGGTTCCCCTGGTGAATCTCCACCTCACCTTGCGGGCCGGAACCACCCAGGATCCCCAGGGCAAGGAGGGGCTGGCCTCCCTGACGGCCAACCTTCTGCGCAAGGGGACTCGGACCCGCACGGCTGAAAAGATCTCTTCGGAGCTCGACGCGGCCGGCGCCAACTACGCGGCCTTCGCGACCCTGGATGCCAGCGGCTGCACGGCCGAATTCATGAGGAAGGAGATCGCCGGCGGCCTGGCTCTCTTCGCGGATCTGGTCATGCAGCCCAGCTTCCCGGAATCCGAGGTGCAGAAACTGCGGGCCCAGCGCATCGACGGCATCCGCTCGGCCAAGGACAGCGCCCAGGGTGTCATCCGGAACTATTTCAACGCCTTCCTCTATGGGGATCACCCCTATGGGCATGCCCAGGCTGGCGATGAGCGATCCTTGGCTGGCTTGACCCAGGCGGATGTGGCGGCTTTCCATGCGACCCACTACCTGCCTGCCAACGCCATCCTGGCCGTGGTGGGCGATTTCAAGACCGCTGAGATGGAAAGGCTGGTCACCGAGCACTTCGGCGCCTGGCATGCCGCGGGCAATCCGAAGCGGGCAGAACTCGGGCAACCCCATCCCATCCAGGGCCGCAAACTCCTGCTCGTGAACAAGCCCGACGCCACCCAGACCTATTTCATGGTGGGCAATCTGGGCGTCGCCCGGAGCAACCCCGATCGCGTGGGGATCCAGGTGGTCAATGTGCTCTTCGGCGAACGGTTCACCTCCATGATCAATACGGCGCTGCGGATCAAGTCGGGCCTCACCTACGGCGCCAACTCGAATTTCGGCATGTTCCAGGTGCCCGGTCCCTTCGCCATCAGCAGCTTCACGGCCAATGCCACCACGGGAAAGGCCCTGGACCTGACGCTGGAAACGCTGAAGGATCTCCACGAGAAGGGCATCAGCGAGGCTGATCTCGCCTCCGCCAAGGCCTACATCAAGGGGACGCTGCCCCCGAAGACTCTGGAAACGGGCCAGCAGCTGGCGGCCATTCTCTCGGATCTCCAACTCTATGGGTTGCCGGACAGCGAGGTGGATGGCTTCTTCGCCAAGGTGGACGCCCTGACCATGGCTGATGCGAAGCGCGTCATCCGGACCTACTTCCCGGACAAGGATCTTTGTTTCGTCCTGATCGGGAAGGCCAGCGAGATCAAGCCCATGGCCGATGCCTTCGCGCCACGGATTAGCACCAAGAGCATTTCCGAACCCGGTTTCTGAACCCACGAAGGCCGCGCGCATGCCTTTTCTTGGTGTCTTCGCGTCCTGGTGGTGATATCAAGGTCCTATGTCGCGCCTCGATCTCTCCCGCTATTTCCTTCCCATCGCTCCCAAGTTGGCTGGAGTGGAGGCGGAGCTGCAGCGCATCCTCCAGAGCGATGTGGAAGTGGTCCAGAAGCTCGCGGACCATGTGCGGGGCGGGCAGGGCAAGCGCCTGCGTCCCGCTCTGGTCATGCTCGCTTCGCGGTTTTGCGGCGTGAAGAACGATCATGATGTGCGCTTCGGCGCCGTGTTCGAGCTGATCCACACCGCCACCCTGGTGCACGACGATGTCATCGATCACGCCCAGCTCCGCCGCGGCATGCCCACCCTCAATCGGCTCTGGGGCAACACCCTCACGGTCCTCTTCGGCGATCTGCTCTACCTGGTGGCCATGAACGAAGCCATCGCCTGCCGAAGCTGGCGGATGATGGAGATCTTCGCCGAGGTCACCACCCGCATGATCGAGGGCGAGCTCATCCAGAACGATGTGCTCTTCAAGCTGGATACCAGCCGCAAGGACTACTTCGACATCCAGGAGCGCAAGACGGCCCTCCTGTTCAGCGGCTGCACCGAGACCGGCGCGGTGCTCACGGGGCGCAGCCAGGTCGAATGCGTCGCCATGCGGCAGTACGGTTTGCAGGTGGGCCGTGCCTTCCAGCTGGTGGACGACCTGCTGGACTACACCGCCACCAGCGAGGAGCTGGGCAAGCCCGCCTTCAGCGATCTCCGCGAAGGCAAGCTCACCCTGCCCATGCTCACCCTCCTGGAAAAGGCCCCGGATGAGGCCCGTTCGCTGATTCGCACCATCTGGGATCGGGGCGAGGAGGTGCCCATCCCTGCTGCCGAGGAAGCCCACCTGCGCGCCCTCATCGACCAGCACGATGCTCTGGCCGAGACCCGGGAACTGGCGTTCACCGCCTCGAAGCAGGCCGTGGCCCAGCTGGCGGCCCTGCAGGGTGATGCCGTCACGGGCGAACTGCTCCGGGAGATCCCCGAGGCTCTCCTCTCGCGGAGCAAGTGAGCGGGAAGCGCGCTCAGGCTTCCAGTGAGGTCATCAACGCCCCGAAGCGGGGGAGGGACCGGAGCGCATCCAGGTCACTGTCGTGGCGGAACCAGTCGAGCTGGGTGAGGCCTCCCGCCACGGCCAGTTCCAGGCAGTCCAAGGCTTCCTCGGGGTCATCAGCCAAGGCATGGATGCAACCCAGGTTGTAGAGCAGCATGGGGTCGTCTGGGTCCATGCTGCGAGCCATGTGGGCCCAGGTGAGGCCCTTCTCCCGTTCGCCCAGAGCGACCAGGGCATTGGCTCCCATGTAGCGGGCGCGGGCGTCGTCGGGAGCGTACTCCAGGCGCTCCTGCACCAGCGCCAGACCGGCCCTGCGGGCCCGCTCAGCCTCGTCCTCCAAGCCCAGGCTGTGATACACCTGCGCCACCAGCAGGATGGCCTGGAAATCCTCTGGACGGAGGGTGGCGGCCCACTCGAAATATTCGATGGCCCGCTCGGCCTTGCCGGCGGCAAAGCAATGGCGGGCGTAGAAATAGGCTGCCTCGTAGAGGTTCGGGTTCAGGCAGAGAGCCGTCTCGAAAGCCGACTCTGCTTCCTCGGCCCGTCCGGCGGCCGAGAGGGCGACGCCCCTGGATGCGTGCGCCTCCGCCAGGTCAGGATCCAGTTCCAGGGCCTTGCTGCTGCAGGATTCGGCCAATTCGCGCTGGGGTTCGGTGCGCTCGGCATAGATGTAGGCGTAGGCGGCGCAGTTGGCCAGTCCCGCCCAGGCGGATGCATAGGCCGGATCGATGTCCAGGGCCTTCCGGAACAGCTTGGCGGCTCGAGCCATGCCCTGGCGATTGAACATGAAGAAGCACTGGCGCGCCTTCAGGTAGTACTCATAGGCTTCCAGATCCACGGGGTAGCGCGATTGGATCGATGCGGAGAAACCCAAGGCGGTGAGCACGCCCTTGGAGATCCTCTCCAAGGTGGCGAAGAGATCCCAGCGCTGGAAGTCGAAGGCCTCTGACCAGATCGCGCGGTTCGAGGCCACTTCGATCAATTCCGCAGTGAGGGTCAGGGACTTCTCCCGCTGCAGGAGGGTCCCTCCCAGGATCGTATCCGCGCCCAGCTGATGGCCAGCCTCGGCCAGGGTCAAGCCCGTTCCACCGTAGTGGAATGAGGTCGTCCTGGAAACCACCCACAGACCTTCAACCTGATTCAGGGCCTGGAGGATTTCCTCGGCGATGCCTTCCGTGAGGTATTCCTCTCCGCCCTGGTCGCGAAGATCCAGGAAGGGGAGCACAGCCACGACGGGTTGTCCCTTCCGGGCTTTGGGGGAAAGCAGGGCGCCCTGCACGGCACTGGCTTTTTGATCTTGAGGCGACCTTCCGGACGGCAGGGACATGGAGCACCTCCTGGTCATGTCTCCTTAAGGCAAGGCTTCTGGCGGAGCAGATCCGGTGACCGGGTCTGATTCAAGACCCACGGGTGGTAAGACACCCATGATTTTCCTCCAGAACGCTAATCAACATGGGATGGACGCTGTCCTACGCAAGGCCCAATTCCGGGCGCCACGTTAGAAAAAAACGAGGCATGATGGCGGATCACAGCTGCGGACGAGGTCTAGCTTTCAACTTCCCCGAGCCGCAGGTCAAAGGGGATGTTCGCCCGTTTGCAGGCCGCGATGAACGACTCCTTGTCCGGGCACTTGAGATAGGCCTCCATGGGCTCGACCTTTTTGCTCTGGATGAGTTCCACAAGGGCATCGTTCATGAGGCGCTGGCCATAGCTTCGGCCGGTCTGCATGGCGCTGGGGATCTGGAAGTTCTTGCCTTCGCGCATGAGGTTGGCGATGGCGGGAGTGATGAAAAGGGTCTCCAGAGCGGCGATGCGGCCGCCGCCAATCTTCTTGAGCAATGTCTGACTCACCACGCATTTCAGGGCATCGGCGAGCATCTGGCGGATCTGCTGCTGGCGATCGGCTGGGAACTGATCCACGATGCGGTCGATGGTGCCGATGGCGCTGCTGGTGTGCAAGGTTCCGAAGACAAGATGGCCGGTTACCGCCGTTTCCAGGGCGATGGCGATGGTTTCGAGATCACGCATCTCGCCCACCATCACGATGTCGGGGTCTTCGCGCAAGGCGGCCCGCAGCCCCGATTTGAAGGAATCAGTATGGGTTCCCACTTCCCGCTGGTTGACCAGGCAGCCCTTCCGTGGATGCACGAATTCGATGGGATCCTCGATGGTGAGGATGTGATCCCTTCGCTTCTGGTTGGCCAGGTCCAGGATGGCGGCCAGGGTGGTCGATTTGCCGCTGCCTGTGGGGCCAGTCACCAGAACCAGGCCTTTGGCCAGGTTGCAGAGGCGCCTAACCGGATCAGGCAGGCCGAGCTTGTCGGGATCGGGTATTTCATTGGGAATGACCCGGCAGACCAGCCCTGGGCCAACCCGGTCATTGAAATAATTCACGCGCAGGCGGCAGTTGCCGGCCTCGAAGGCGTAGGCGAAGTCGGCATCATGGCGCTCCTCGAAGTGGGTCCAGGCCATGGGGGTGGCAAGGGCCTCCATCATTTCCAGCAGGGTGGAGGGGTCCAGGGGGCCAAACCCTTCGAGTTCCTTCATGTCCCCGTGGATGCGGGCGAGCGGTGTCTCGAAGGAGGTGCAATGAAGGTCGGAGCCGTGGTTCTCAAGCAGGGCCGTCAGCAGGCGATCCGCGAGGGGATGCCCCTGGCGGGGTTTGACGGCGGCGCGGGGGGCCTTGGCGGGTTCACTGGTTTTTGGGGCAGGTGCCGCCGGGGCGGGTATGGCCTTCAATGCAGGCGCCTGGCTTGCCTCTACGGTAGTCGTGGCGGGGGCGGGTCTCGGTGCGACGGGAGCAGGCGATGAAACGGCAGGTCCCACATGTTCGGCGAGGATCTGGGGGATATCCGAGTAGCGGCTGAGGCTGATCTTGAAGGATTGGCCATTGAGGTTGTAATCAAACTGGGCCTCGCCACTGCTGCTCCAGGCGGCCTTCAGGTCCGGCGGGACCACATCCCCGGCCAGGACATCCACCATCACGCTGGGAATGGCGTTGGGGAGAAGGTCCACGAATTCCCCGGATTTCAGTTCCAGCCGGGGCTTGCGGTCACCCTTGACCTCCAGGCGGTGGGCCGCCTTGGCGATGACCTGCGTGAGGAGGCGATCGAGCTGGGCCATGGTGAACACTCCGGGAGATGGGTGAAAGGATGCCACGAGTCACAGTCTTCGGGGTTCGGGCATCTCTTTTCGGGCGCTAGACTGGGGAGAACCCTTTCGGGAGTGTCTATGAATATCCATGAATACCAAGCCAAAGAATTGCTGAGGCTCTACAAGGTGGCAACACCGGATGGAAAGGTGGCCCAGGACGCGGAAGCGGCCCGCATGATCACCAAGGAGTTCGGCGGCGCCAGCGTCGTGAAGGCCCAGATCCATGCCGGCGGCCGGGGCAAGGGCGGCGGCGTCAAGTTCGCCACGGATCCTGACAAGGCTGCGGAACTCTACAAGGCCATGATCGGCATGCAGCTGGTCACGAAGCAGACCGGCGCCGAGGGCCGCAAGGTCCGCACGGTCTTCCTTTCCAAGCCGGTGGACATCGCCCGGGAACTGTATTTGAGCTTCCTGGTGGATCGCGTCACCAGCCGGGTCACCATCCTGGCCTCCACCGAGGGCGGCGTGGAAATCGAGGAAGTGGCCGAGAAGACCCCCGAAAAGATCGTCAAGGTGGCCGTGGATCCGGCCCTGGGCCTCAGCGGCTTCCAGGCCCGCCAGATCGCCTTCGCCTTGGGTCTTGAGGGTGATGCCTTCAAGCAGGGGGTGGTGTTCCTGCAGAACCTCTATCGGCTCTTCGTGGAGAAGGACTGCTCCATGGTGGAGATCAACCCCCTGGTCGTCACCAAGCAGGGCGACGTGACCGCCCTGGACGCCAAGATCGGCTTCGACGACAACGGCCTCGTCCGTCATCCGGATGTGCTGGCCTACCGCGCCCTCAACGAGGAAGCGGAAGAGGAAGTGGAAGCCAGCAAATACAACCTCAACTTCATCAAGCTGGATGGCAGCATCGGCTGCATGGTGAACGGCGCGGGCCTGGCCATGGCCACCATGGACATCATCAAATACACCGGCAGCTCCCCGGCCAACTTCCTCGATGTGGGTGGCAGCGCCACCGAGGATGCCGTGAAGAACGCCTTCCGCATCATCCTCCAGGACAAGTCCGTGAAGGCCGTGCTGGTGAACATCTTCGGCGGCATCATGCGCTGTGACATCGTGGCTTCCGGCATCGTGAACGCCGCCAAGGAAATCGGCATCAAGGTGCCCGTGGTGGTTCGCCTTGAGGGAACCAATGTCGAGGAAGGCAAGAAGATCCTCGCCGACAGCGGCCTGAACCTCCTCGTCGCCGCCGATTTGAAAGATGCCGCCGAGAAGGTCGTGGCTTCGGTCAAGTAGCCATCTCCCTGAACCCGAATTCGAATCTAGCGAGGTATGACATGGCAGTTCTCGTGGGCAACCACACCAAACTCATCGTTCAGGGCATCACTGGCCGTGAAGGTCTCTTCCATGCCAAGGGCTGCCGCGACTACGGCACCAAGGTCGTGGGCGGCGTGACGCCCGGCAAGGGCGGCACGGAGATCGAAGGCTTCCCGGTCTTCAACACGGTCCAGGATGCCGTTGCCAAGACCGGCGCCAACGCCACCATGATCTTCGTGCCCCCCGTGGCCGCCGCTGACGCCATTCTCGAAGCCCTGGACGCGGGCATCGAGCTCATCGTCTGCATCACCGAGGGCATTCCCGTTCTCGACATGATCAAGGTCAAGCGGGTCCTGCCCGACTACCCCAAGAGCCGCCTCATCGGCCCCAACTGCCCCGGCATCATCAGCCCCGGCATGGCCAAGATCGGCATCATGCCCGGCCGCATCCACAAGCAGGGCCATGTGGGCGTGGTCAGCCGCTCCGGCACCCTCACCTATGAAGCCGTGGGCCAGCTCACGGCCCTGGGCATCGGCCAGAGCACCTGCATCGGCATCGGCGGCGATCCCGTCAGCGGCACCAGCCACATCGACGCGCTGAAGATGTTCAATGACGACCCCGATACCCACGCCGTCATCATGATCGGCGAAATCGGCGGCAGCGCCGAGGAAGACGCCGCAGCCTGGGTGAAGGCGAACATGACCAAGCCCGTGGTGGCCTTCATCGCCGGTCAGACGGCCCCTCCGGGCCGCCGCATGGGCCATGCGGGCGCCATCATCTCCGGTGGCAAGGGTACTGCCGCCGAAAAGATGAAGGCCCTCACCGCCGCCGGCATCACCGTCGTCCAGAGCCCCGCGGATATGGGCAAGGCGCTGGCGGAGCGGCTGAAGTAGGCTGACCGCGATTTCAGTTAAGGCACCAGGATCCGGAGTCAGCTCCGGTCCTGGTGCCTTCGCGTACGCCCGGGCTTTATTCCGGCTGGAAGGCACGGCATGCTGGTGTCATGACAACGACATCAGATGCCCTCCCTGAACCGCGCCGTGGCGCCTTCCTCCGCAATCTGCGGCGATTTCATGCCTGGGTGGGGCTCAGCGGGGCGGCCTTCGGTCTGCTCTTCGGCCTCACGGGGTTCCTGATGAGCCACCGGTCCGTGATGAAGATCGAGGCGGGCCAAGTGGACGAACACAAAGTCCAGATTGAGTTGGACCACCCGCCAGCCACGATCGAGGAACTTGCTGGCAATCTGGCCAGCCGCTTCCAGGTTCCCCTTTCCCGTGTCCATTGCCGGATCCAGGCCCCGCGGCCCGCCCGCTTCGGGGGGCAGGAGCTGAAGGTGGCTCCCCAATGGGTGGTGATGGTCAGCGGCCACGCCCATTTCGCCCGCGCGACCTACCTGCCAGGGAACCGCACCCTCGACCTCGAACGGGACGATGCGAATCTCATCGAGACCTTGGAGCGGCTGCACAAGTCCGATGGCAACCAGGCCGGGTGGATCCTCCTGGTGGATGGTTTCGCGGGTTCCCTGGTCTTCCTCAGCCTGAGCGGGACGTTGCTGTGGACGCGCCTCGCAGGGCCGCGCCTGCTTTCGGCGGGCCTGGCGCTGGGCGGTCTGTCCTTGGCGGTCATCATTGCATCAAGGGCCTGGTAGGGCGGGCTTCAGGCTCGCCGCACATCCACCTTGTGGTCGTAGAAGGTGCTGCCGCCCCCCTGGTCGGTGAGCCGCTGGGTGGTGAGGGCATTCACCGTGGGGCCGCCTGTGTGACGGCTCCAGGCGACGCCTTCCACCACCACGCGGCCTGCGGGTACACGGCTGGTCAAGCTCGCGGAGAAGGCCGCTTCGCCCTGGCGGTTGAAGGCCACCACCGGATCGCCGTCGGCGATGTTCCGCGCGCCCGCATCCGCGGGATGCATGAGCAGGGTGGTCGCGAGTTGTCGGGCGGGCAGGTCTTCCCGCTCGTGGAAGGTGCTGTTGAGGCCAAAGAGGGAAGGCGCCGTCACCAGGTCCAGGGGCTCGAGGTCCCTGTCGCCATGACGTGGCAGAGGGCGGGGCAGGGGATGGGGTTCGTTCGCATTGAGCAGCTCCACCTTGCCCGAAGGTGTCAGGAAACCCCTCTGGGGCGGGCGGAGGAGCACCGCCTGGCCGGCTTCCACGCGCTGGCCGGCAAGCCAGGGCTGGTCGCCTTCGAGCAGAAGGTCGATGATGCCGTTGCTGTCCAGGCTGAACATTGGATCTGCCATCCCAAGGCGGCGGGCCAGTTCCCGGAAGAGGTCCCAGTTGCACCGGGCCTCGCCCTGGGGCGGGATCGCCGCTTCGGCACGCTGGAGGGTGTAGTGGCCGTAGGCCCGATAGAGATCCGGGTGCTCCAGGGAGGTGGTGGCGGGCAGCACGAGGTCTGCGTAGAGGGCCGTGTCCGTGAGGAAGCGCTCATGCACCACGGTGAAGAGATCCTCGCGCGCGAGGCCGCGCCGCACGGCGTTCTGGTCGGGCGTCACCGAGGCGGGATTGGCATGGTAGACCAGGAGGGCTTTCACGGGGGGATCCAGGTCGGGCCCCAGTGCGTGGCCCAGCTCGTTCATGTTCACGAGGCGGGTGGGGCCGGGCTGGAGGTCCTCCCGGGTGAAGCGCGCCATGGGAAGAGCTCCGGCCGTGGAGGTTCCTCCGAACAGACCGCCGGAGGGCTTGCCGTAGGCGCCCACCAGGGCGGGCAGGCAGGCGATGAGCCGACATGTCATGGCCCCGTTGCCGTAGCGGCTGAGCCCGTTGCCCAGCTGGATCTGCGGATTGGCGGCGCGGCCGTAGGCCAAAGCCAGCTCGACGAGCGTGGCCTCCGGAACACCCGTTTCAGCCGATACCCGCGTCGGCGGGTAGGCGGGCAGCAGCTCCCGGCGCAGCTCATCCCAGCCCTGGACATGGTCCTGGAGGAAGGCTTCATCAAGCAGACCTTCCCGCTCGAGGAGATGCATGATTCCCGTCGCCAGCACACCATCGGTGCCGGGCCGCACATGAACCACACGATCCACGTGGGGAGCCGTCACCGTGTCGTAGGTATCAATGAGCCAGACCTGGGCCCCGGCCTGCCGGGCCTGGCGGACCCGCTGGAAACCGTGGACTTGGGTGGCGATCGAATTCTGGCCCCAGACCAGTACCAGATCCGCGCTTGTGACCGCCTCCGGCAGGGGTGCAGGTGTCTGGCCCAGTACGGCTTTGAGGCCCACATCCTTGGCGGGCGTGCAAATGGTGCGGTCCAGCCGCGAAGCGCCCAGGGCATGGAAGAAGGCGTGTCCCGCATTCCGCTGCACCAGGCCCATGGTGCCCGCGTAGGAATAAGGCAGGATCGATTCAGCACTCCAGGTGTCCCGGATGGCCGCCAGTCGACTGGCCACGAGATCGAGGGCCTCGTTCCACCCCAGTGCCTCGAAATGCCCCTCGCCCTTGGGACCGATGCGGCGCAGCGGGGTGGTCAGGCGCTCCGGGGCATGCACGCTCCGCTCGTACCGGTTCATCTTGGGACAGAGGCTGCCGCGGCTGTGGGGGTGGGCCGGATCGCCTTTCACCTGGACGGCGCGACCGTCCTCCACGGTGACCAGGAGGCCGCAGGCATCAGGGCAGTCGAAGGGGCAGATGGAGGGAATCACCTGTGCGGACATGAAAGCATTCTACCTTGGGAACCATGGCCAAGCACCCGGGGAGGGGGTATCGTCCTGGGATGCTCATCTCCCGTGAAATCCTCCTGGACCAGGACATTGGCCTCAATGCCGCGCTCTTCGGCGGTGACATGATGTCCCGCATGGACAAGGTGTCGGGCATCACGGCCGGGTTGATGTCGCGGAACCGGCGCTTCCTCACGCTCAAGGTCTCGGAACTGATCTTCCACAGCCCCGTGCGGGCCGGGGAGATCATCGAGTTCTACGCGGCCGTCTCCCGCCAGGGCCGCACCAGCCTCACTTTGCAACTTGAAGTCCAGGTCTACGAACCGGCGATGGATACCCGCCGCGATGTGACCAGCGGCGAATTCGTGATGGTGGCCGTGGACGAGAACCTGCATCCGGAACCCATCCTGTGGAAGCAGGAGATGGTCCAGGCCGCCGCGGAAGCCCGCCTGCGCCGCATGAAGGGGTAGGCCGGAGGTGGAAGCCATGGGAGTGATGAAGCCAGGCGACCAAGGCGGGAGGAGCGTTGCTGCTCATCCTGCCTTGGTGGTTCTGGCGGTCCTTCGTTGCTGCCGGCCGACTCAGGGGGCGAAAATATACTCGACAACCGTTTCGGCGTTCTCGGCAACCTGCACGCTTCCCGGTTGGGAGGTTCCCGTCAGGCCGTTCACGGTGCAGGGTTGGAACATGTAGGTGCCAGGCGCCGCCGGGAACGACAGCCCAGTCCCATCGAAGGTGAACAGGTGGGCATGGATGGTCGAAGGGTCTGAGGGGGACGAGAAGCTATAGGCGGCGATGGCAAAGCCCCCTGCGGGAAGCCCTGTGGCATGGACGGTCAGGGTTCCATGGGGCAGGAGGGGTCCCGGCGTGTAAGTGACCGTGACCTCGGTGGTCTGGCTGCTGAGAATGTGAACGGATTGACTGGGAGAGACCGGGTTGTAGGTCTGCACTTCGTTCACCAGCTGGGGCTCGGCCTGGAGGGTGTAGGTGCCGGGCGCCAGCCCATCCAGGTGGGCTAATCCAAAGGTGGGCGTCAAGGGATGGCTTCGGCCACCAGCGCCCTTCAATGTGAGCGGAGCTGTGTCGGGCTCGGGCGTATTGGCGACGGCCACGGTGATGGAGCCCGGTGGCGGCGGGGGCGGAGGCTGAGTGGCCGTTCCGCCCCCGGATCCGCCGCAGGCGATAACGAGCGCCCCCAGGGCGCAGGCGAGCAGGGGTTGCAGAGGGTTCTTCATGAATGCTCCTTCAAGGAGGTGGGACGGGGAGTTCTGGAGGCACCGGAAACCCGCTCCGGGTGACCCCCCATTCCCTCTGGTGGCGCAGGACTCATGGCTGATGGCTCAAGGGCTGGGGTCAGGAACTGGAGCTGCCGCCGCGCCTTGGACTGCGGGGTTACCGTAGTCAGGAGATCAGGGCCCCACCACGACGGTGGCCACGGCCCGGGTCCTGAGCTCCGCGAGGGGGGTGACCACCACGTGGTAGGTGCCGGGGGTCATGGGGGCCGTGTAGTGCCCATCGCTGGTGAGGACGCCACCTGTTCCCCGGCCTTCGAGGATCCACCAGAACACCGCCTGTTGGAAAGGCGGCAGCCCTGTGAGGATGGCCGTGAAGGCCTGGCTGGCCCCAGGGGCGAGGGTGACCAGAGGGGGAGAGACCTGGACACCGACCTTGATCGGATCAGTCGAGGTGGTGACCTCGATGGGCGCAGACAGGCTCAAACTGGGGATCGCGACACTCTGCATGTCCACCTGGATCTGGCCGGGTCCCATCGGAAGGGTCACGACGCCGTCCGGGTTCACCTCGCCTCCACCGGTGAGGCTCCAGGCAATCCGGGTATCGCTGAGCCCGGTGATGCCCTGGTCGAACCAGACGGTGGTCCCGCCATCGTATCGGGCCGATATCAGGGAAATGAAGGAGGGCGGTCCCAGGGTATCCACCACCACCTGGACGCTCTGCTGCACCCAGGGGTATTTGAGGCTGGTCGCCGTGATGGTGCTGGTCCCGGGGGAATCCGGCGCGGTGTAGTAGCCATCCGGGGCCAGGGAACCGCCTCCACTCAGGCTCCAGGTCACGGCCTGGCTCGGAGAATTGTTGAGGGAGGCCCGGAAGAGCTGGGAACCGCCAGGGGCCAGGTGGAGGGACCCACCTGCGCCCGGCTTGATGAACATTTCCGGGTTCACCGCTACGACCTGAATAGTCCCCGTGGCCTGGTGGCCCCCCCGACTCGCGGTCACGTGGTAAACCCCCGGGGTCACCGGAGCGATGTAATAGCCCAGGCCGTCCACCGTGCCCCCTATGGGGCCTTCATTGACCGACCAGGTGGCGGAGACCGGATGCTCATCCTCATCGAGGGCCTGGAACTGAAACCCGTCCTCCGCCGACATCCTGGTGCCGGTCTGGTAGAGGTGGATGGCGTCACTGCTGGAGACTCCCCCGCAGGACACGGCGCCCAGGCAGCACGCAACAGCTGCGGTGCGCAGAAGTAACTTCATGAAGTCTCCTTCGGCCGGATGATCTGAATGTCCTTGAGGAATGAATCATCATATTGAAACGGACCCCAAGGTTCCCAAAGGTGCAGTTCGAAGATAGGTCCTAGGCCACCCCCATCCAGGGACCGGGAAACGCAGCGTGGGGGCTAAGCTGGATGGGGGAGGCCGCGGATGGGGGCGTGGGAATTGCGGATCAGTCTGGACCCTGCTTCGGGTGAGTCCCTGTTCCTGCAGGTCGCGCACGCGCTCATGCGCGACATCCACAGGGGCCGCCTGAAACCGGGCGATCCCTTGCCTGGTTACCGATCCCTGGCGGAATCCCTCGCCCTGAATCGCAACACGATCCTGTCGGCCTATCAGGAACTGCTGGCCGAGGGGTGGATCCTGAGCCGGCCTTCCGAAGGCACCTTCGTGGCGGACACGCCACCGAGGCATCTGCCCTTTGAGGACACCGGCCCGGTTCGGGTGGCCGATGCCCTGGGCTTCGACCTTCGCGGCGCGGCCGTGGAAGCGGCAGGAGTGCAGGAGCCAGCCCTATCCCTGGGCACAGGCGTTCCCGACCTGAGACATCTTCCGACGGCCTTCCTGGGCCGGGCCTACGCCCGCGCACTGCGCATGCCTGCCACGCTCCGCGCCGGGGATCCCCAGGGACACCGGCGCCTGCGGGAAGCCCTGACACCCATGCTGGCCTCCCTGAGGGGACTGCAGGCTGATCCTTCCCGCCTTCTGGTGACCCGCGGCAGCCAGATGGGGCTCTACCTGGTAGCCCAGACGCTGCTGCAACCGGGAGACCGGGTGGGCGTCGAAGCCCTCGGCTCACCCAGGGCCTGGGAAGCCCTCGCACAGCCCGGCGTGAAGCTGGTTCCGCTGGAAGTGGATGCCGAGGGGCTCCGGCTGGAGTCCCTGCAGGCCGCGCTGGCTGAAGGGCCCTTGCGCGCGGTCTTCACGACGCCGGCCTGCCAGTACCCCACCATGGTCCCCTTGGCGGCGGCCCGCCGAAGACGTCTGCTGGGCATGGCCCTGCAGCATCGCTTCGCCATCATCGAGCATGATTACGATGCCCAGCTTCACTACGAGGGCCCGCCCATTCTTCCGCTGGTGGCCCAGGACCAGGGCGGAGTCGTCGTGTATGTCGGCACCCTGTCCAAGCTCTTTGCCCCAGGCCTGCGGCTCGGGGTGATCGCCGCACCGGAACCCCTGCTGGCGCGTCTCAGCGCCCGCAGGGCCGTGCTGGACCAGCATGGGGACCCAGCCCTGGAACTGGCCATCGCTGAACTCATCGTGGACGGGGAGTTGCCACGCCATGTCAACCGCATGGAGACCCTTTATCGAAGGCGCCGGGACGCCCTGGTGACAGCGCTTGAAAAGACCTTTGGAGCCATGCTGGAACTGACGCCCCCCGCCCAGGGTTCGGCGCTCTGGATTCGGGCTCCGGGCATGGATGTCGATGCTTGGCACCTTCAAGCTCGCGAGGCGGGGGTGGGTTTCCAGCCTGGCCGCACGTTCACCTTCGATGAATCACCCCTGGACTGCTTCCGCATGGGCTTTACCGGCCATGACGAAGGGGAACTCGGGGAAGCCGTGCGGCGCATGGCTCGGGCGCTCGAGCTGCCTTCCCATGGATCGAAGGCATCGGGACCCCGCGCGGGTCGAGGTTGAACCTTCCATGGAAGGCATGAGTTCCATTCGCAGATGATCACTGGCGATGGGGCCAGCCCTCATTTAATCGGAAGGCCCGCTGGATCCGTGCGAGCTGGCTGTTGATTCTGCCGCATCCCTGCCTGATCGGGAGATCTGGTTCAGCCCGTTCCATCCGGGCGTCACCCCTCCTTGTTTCGCGACTCCTGGTAATCATGCATCAGCTCCGCCGCGCACTCGGGACAGATGCCATGGCTGAACCTGGCCTCTGTGCGGCTCTGGATGTAGGCCTCCATCTGGCTCCAGTAGCCGCCATCATCCCGGATCTTCTTGCAGTGGGCGCAAATGGGGATCAGGCCCTGGAGGGTCCGCACCTCGGCGAGAGCCGACAGGAGCTGGTCGTTCAGGCCCCTCAGAGCGCTGTTGACCTCCTGGAGCTTCCTTCGGCTCAGGACCAGAACCCCTGCCACGGAGAAGCCCAGCAGGCCCAGGGCGAGCCAGAGCACCGCCAGGCGGACCTGGGCGCGATGCTCACGCTGCAGGGCCTCGATCTGGATCTGTTTCTTGTCTGATTCGAAGGCCGCGCTGGCCTCGGCGACGCGCTTCTGGTCTTCCTCGCGCTTCAGATCGTCGCTGAGGGCTTTGAATTCACATTCCGTTTCAAACGCCCTGCGGAGGTCCCCGGCGAAGGCGTACTCCTCGGCCAGGTTCCCGGTGATCTCCGCAATCTGGCTCTTGTCTTGCGTAGTCTTGATAAAGCGCAGCCCCTTCTGGAGGGTCTCGAGGCCTTCGGCACTCCTGCCGAGCCGGTTCAGGGCGATGCCCCGGTTGACCTGGCACACGGCGACATTGCCTGGATCCTCGAAAATACCGGGCAGTTTCAGGGCCGCATCGGCCTGTTGCAGCGCGGCCCGGTAGTCCTTCCTGCGGAGATACACATCCGCCAGGTTCACCCGGCCGGCGATCTGGAAATTGACATGGCCGGCCTCGTGGGCAAGCTCCAGGGCGCGGTTGAGGGCCGCCAGCTGAGCGTCCGTGTTGTTGCTGGAACGATGTGTATTCGCCAGATCCAGGTGGAAGGCCGCCTGCAAGGCCAGGTCTTTCAGGGCCTCGGCCATCTGGATGGCCTGCCGGTGGGAAGCCACGGCTTCCTTCGGCCGGTCGAGGAGCGCGTAGATGGTGCCCATCTGGTTCAGCACGATGGCCTGTTCCCGCCGGTCGCCCAATGCTTCAGTGACTTTCTGGGCTTTCTGGTAGGCGCCGATGGCCTGGGAATACCAACCCATTGTCTGGAGGGCCAGGCCCCAGAAGCGGTAGCCGGCACCAAGTGTCCGGCCGATCTCCCGATCCTGGGGATTCCTGGAGCGATAGGACTCCAGGGCAGGGAGGAGGCCGTCCAGGAGCACCTTGGATTCCCCTGGTCTTCCTGTGTGCAGCAGCAAGGCGGCTCCTCGGATTTCCAGGAGGAAGTGACTCCGCTGATCGTTGTAACGCGCCGCCAGCTTCCGACCCTGCTCCAGGTAGTCCACCGCCTTCGGATAGTCGGAGAGCACGATGAGATCATCCACCAGGGTCGTGAGGAACCCCATTTCAGCTACAGGGTCGGGCCTGGTGGCGAGTTTCCCCAGGGCCTGCTCGGCCCAGCGAACCGAGGCGATCGGGTTGTTGCGGTTGTCCCCATCGATTTTCGCCTTCAGCTCCGCGAGGCTTGCCTCGGCGGGCAGGGCTTGGGGCGAGGGGTTGGCAGCAAGGGGGGTGCATAAGGCCAAGCCGAGCAGGGCGAGCAGGAATACGGCTGCCGAGATCCGCATGGGAAGCTCCGGTTTGTCGAATGTGTGGATCTGAACAAGATTTTCACAGAACTCATCAGCCCGTGGGCAGAAAATAGAGCTTCCGGAAAGGGGTCACCGCGCTTTCCAGGGGGCCTTTTTGCTGAAATACCCCCCGGACCATGCTGTACTTGAACGATGACGGAACTCATCAAGGCCCATCTGGATCATCGGCGCGTGTGGCGGGATTTCGATTACTGCTACCCGGTCATCTCGCGCCGCAGCCATGGTCTGAGCCTTGGTATCAACTTGAACCCAGACAAGGTTTGCAATTTCGATTGCGTGTACTGCGAAGTGGACCGCCTCACGCCCCCCAAGCGCCGGGATCTGGACCTGCAGGTGCTGGTCCGGGAATTGGCCCAGCTCCTCGATCTGGCCGCCAGCGGTGAAATCTTCGAGATTCCGCCCTTTGATTCGGCCCGGCCGGAACAGCGGCGCCTCAACGACATCGCCTTCAGCGGGGACGGAGAGCCCACCACGGCCGCCTGTTTCGCCGAGGCCATCCAGCGGGTCGCGGAGCTGAAAGCGGCCCGGTGTCTGGACTCCGTCAAGCTCGTGCTCATCACTGATTCCAGCCGCCTGCAGGCTCCCGACGTAGTCCGGGGGCTGGACATCCTCATGGCGAACCAGGGCGAGATCTGGGCGAAACTCGATGCGGGCACCGAGGCCTTCTATCGTGAGATCTGCCGCAGCCAGGTGCCCTACCAGCGCATTCTCGACAACCTGCTGGCCACGTCCCGGCGCTGGCCCATCCTCATCCAGACCTTGTTCCTCCAGTGGAAGGGGCAGGGGCCCTCGAACGGAGAGCTGGAGGCCTATTGCCAGCGCCTGGAACGGCTTCTCCAGAGCGGCGGCAGCTTGCAGGCCCTCCAGATCTATACGGTGGCGCGACCCACCCCGGAACCCGAGGCCAAGCCGCTCGGCCGCCAGGAGATGGATGCCATCGTTTCCGCTCTGCAGCATCGGTTGCCAGAGGTGCCCGTGGAGGTCTATTACGGGCCAGAGGAATGGGCTTGAACCGTCCTCTTCCGGTACTGGGTTTGGGGGCCCTGATGCTGCTTCTGGCAGCCTGCCGTTCCCGTCAGCCAGGGCCGGTTGCCCCCTCTCCCCAGACGCTGACCCTGGTGGCCGTGGGGGACATCCTCATGCACCAGGATGTGAAAAAGGCCGCAACCCAGGAACCCGGGGGCTTCCCGGCCCTCTGGCAGGATCTGGTGCCGCTGTTCAAGGACGCGGATCTCGCTTTCGGAAACCTGGAAACTCCCGTCGCCCCCGCCACGGGACGGCCTGGCGTGCCGTTCCAGTTCAATGCTCCGGAAGCGCTGCCCGCCGCCCTGAGGACCAGTGGTTTCACGGTGCTTTCCACGGCGAACAACCATGCCTTCGATCAGGGCGCCAAGGGGGTCCGGGAAACCGTGGACCGCTTGAAGGCCGCGGGTCTCGTGGCCATCGGAAGCGGGACTGACCGGGCCCAGGCCGAGAATCTTCAGGTCATTGAGCGGCAGGGCTTCCGGGTGGCTTTCCTCGGCTTCACGGACATCTTCAACATCGATCTGAACCGCAAGGCCACGGAGCCGTGGGTTCGGGCCCTGGATTTGGAACCCGCGGTCCTGGCCGTGCGCGAGGCCCGCCGCCGGGCGGACCTGGTGGTGGTGAGCATCCACTGGGGGAACGAGTACCAGCATGTCCCGACCAGGCGGCAACGTGACATCGCCCGCGCGCTGGTGGATGCAGGTTGCGATGTGATCCTGGGTCACCATCCCCATGTGCTCCAGTCGGCCGAGATCCTGGAATCGGCTGGACGGAAGGCTTTCGTCGCCTATTCCCTGGGCAACTTCATCAGCAACCAGGACCGCATGTACCGGGCTGACCAATTCCCGGTGGCGGGAGGCGACAACCGGGACGGAGCGGCCCTGAGGATCCGCTTTGCACGCCGCGCCTCTCCCGATGGCGCCGCCACGGTGGCGGTGGATCGCGTGGAGATCGAGCCCCTGTGGACGGAAAACAACTGGGGCCAATCGGCAGCCCGGCGGGAGATCCGCGTCATCCGCGTGGCCGCCGCAGAGGCCCGGGTGCGGGGGGAGCTGGATCGGCTTTCGGCTCCCGCGAAAGGTGCCAGCGACGATCCGGAGAAGGCTCGCCTGCGCAAGGAGATTCTGGAAAAACAGGAATACCTGCGCACGCTCATCCTGCGGCGGAAGCGGGTGGCGGAAGTGGTGGGCGAAGCATTCGTCACGCCCTGAGCCTTCCGCCCTTCACCTGCGGTTCAGGCCAGTCCGAGCTCGGCCCGATGGGCATGCAGCACCGTGATGATGCGGGCCAAGTGCTCGTCCTCGGTGCCTCCGATGGCTTCGATCAGCATGCGGAGGCCTTCAGCCACCTCGAAGCGGTCCACGCCCGCGGCGAAGGCCTTGTCCTTGAGTTTCTTCTTCACACTCTTCGGTTCCAGCCCTTCCGTCCTGGTGGGGCGCACCAGGGCGCAGGCCATGACGAAACCGGTGATCTCGTCCGAGGCCAGCAGGGCCTTGTCCAGGAGGCTGTCGTAGGACACGCCCCAGCGGGTGTAGTGGGCGCTGATGGCATGGGCCAGGGCGTCTTCGCCCCGCTCCTGGAGCCAGGCGACCACGCGCTTCGGATGCTCCTCGGGCCAGCTGTCATAGTCCGCGTCGTGCAGCAGCCCGGCCAACCCGAAAGCTTCGATGTCCTCGCCCTGCCGTTCGGCGAGATCCCGCATGACCACCTCCACCGCGCGGGCGTGGGTGCGCAACTTTTCGGAAGGCGTCCATGTCTCGAGTAGGCGCCAGGCTTCTTCTCGGGAAAGCATCAGGTCTCCGGTCAGGGAATGAAGATCGTGGGTTTGAGCGGACCCGGCTCCGTGTCCCCGGCGTACCGAACGGATTCCAGAAACAGGCCAGAGGATGGCGCGGCCTTGGCGCCCCACATGAGGTTGGCCGCCTCGGTGGGATTCCTCAGGTCCTCCTGGATGCGGCGAGGGTCCTCCTCGCCCATGGCGCAGGTCACGGCTGCGCCCACCATGCGGCGCACCAGCCGGCGATAGAAGTGGGTGGCGCGGACCCGCAGCAGGACGAGGGCTCCAGCCTCGGCCATCTCGCAGCGCAGGATACGGACGCGGCCGTCCTCCTCCTGATCAAGATCCGCGAAGGAGGCCACATCCTGATCTCCCTGGAAGGCCTCCCAGGCCGTGACCAGGCGGCCCAGATCCAGGCTGCGCTTGGTCCACCAGATCCAGGGCTTGCCAAAGGCGCTGCGGCGGCGGCTGATCTGGTAGAGATAGCTGCGCTCCACGGCATCGTGGCGGGCGTGGAAGCGGGCGGCGCAGGTGCGGACGTCCCGCAGGGCGATGTCCTGGGGCAGTTTGGCCTCCAGCAGGCGGCGGAGTTCATTCGGACGGGGGGCACCCTTCGATTCCAGATGCAGGTGCGCCACCTGACCCAGGGCATGGACACCGGCATCGGTTCGTCCCGCGCCGCCAAGGTGGACAAGGTGGAATCCGGCATCCTGGATGGCGTGTTCCAGGCTGCCGGCCACGGTGCGTACGCCTTCGCTGGTCTGCCGGGTTCCTTGCTTCTGCCACCCCTGGAAGCGGCTGCCGTCGTATTCGATCAGGAGGCGGTAGGCGGTGATGAGTGGGGATTTTTGGGCCATCCGGGGACTCAGGAGGCGATGACGGCATTCACCGCATCAATGAGGGACGAGGGATCGTGGATGGGCTTCGGGATGTAGCCTTGGGCGCCGCTGAGCTCCAGGTATTTCTCCCGGTCGCCGGACATGGCATGGGCCGTGGCCAGCAGCACGGGAATATCCCTGGTGGCCTCTTCTTTCTTGAGGAGCTGGGTGATGTAGATGCCATCCACCCGCTGCCCGTTGTGGCTGGACCGGGAGAGGCTCACGTCCATGATGATGGCGGCGAATTTCATTTCCCGAACGAGCCGGAGGATCTCCTCCACATCCTCGGACACAACCACCTCGAAGCTGCCCTTCTTGATGAGCACCGTCTGGATGAACTTCACATTGATGGGGTCGTCCTCGACGAGGAGGATGCGGTTGGACATGGGCGCCTCTGTCTCTTCAGGCTATCGGCACCTAGCGATAACTGCCAAGTTTTTGCCGGACTTCGAGGTCATCTAGGCAAGCGTCAGGCACCTTGAGGCCGCCGCGACCCACGCCGAGGCGGAGACCAGGTTTGTGGGTCCCGTGATAGTCGCTGCCGCCGCTGACGACCATGTCGAGCCGTCGGGCCAGCGCCACGAAGTATTTCTGCTCCGAAGCCCGGTATTCCCCGTAGTAGGCCTCCAGCCCTTCGATACCCTGCCGCTGGAGGTCGAGCATGGCTTCATCCCAGCGGAAGCCGCCCCCGTCGAAACGGCCCGGATGGGCCACCACGGGCACACCGCCGGCTTCCCGGATCCACAAGGCTGCCTCGGCCGGGCTGAGTTCTTCCCGGGGCACGAAGCCGGGACAGTCGTCTCCGATGAGCTTCTCGAACGCTTCTGGGGCCCGCCGCACGAAGCCTCTGGCCGCCAGGGCCTTGGCAAAATGGACCCGGCTGAGCAGGGGGGTTTCAGCCTGGGCCTGGACCTCCTCGTGGGTGATCGGGCAACCGAGCTCCGCGAGGCGCAGGAGCATGCGGCGGTTCCGGTCCTCGCGGCGGCCCCGGAGGTCGGCCAGACGGCCCTGGAAGGTCGCATCGGCGGGATTCACCAGCAAGCCGAGCACGTGCAGGGACCGCCCGAGGAAATGGCAGCTCAATTCCGTGCCCACCCGCAGCTGGACCTTGACTTCCGGCTGGGTGGCCAGGAATTCCGGAATGCCGCCCAGGGTGTCGTGGTCGGTCAGGCAGAGGGCATGAAGGCCGATCGCATCCGCGGCCAGAGCGAGCTGGCGGGATGAATCCGTGCCGTCGGAATGTAGGGTGTGGCAGTGGAAATCAATCACGATCAGGCCGCAGCGTTGTGGATCCGGAATGGAAGGGGATGACCCGGAATGGGCCCTGCCGAAGGAATCACAGGGCCTCTCCGGACTGCTTCTTGTTGGCGCGGTAGAGGGCTGCCAGCAGAATGGCCACGGCCTGGAAGAGCTCCGGAGGAATCAGGCGATTCAGGTCCAGGGGCTCAAGGGCGCTGAGGAGATCCGGATCCTTCGAGATGGAAACACCGTTCTGGCGGGCCAATTCGAGGATCCGCTCGGCGAGCAGGCCCTTGCCTTTGGCCACCAGCCGGGGGGCCGCATCCTGGAAAGGGGACTCCGGGCGGTACCGGAGCGCGGCGGCACTCGGGCGAGAGGGACCAGCGGGGCGTGCCATGGTCCCTTATCGGCGGGTGAAGCTACTGGACGAAGTTTGCTTCGGTTTGCGCGTCATCCACGGGCTCGTCCATGGCTAGCCGGCGGAAGAGCTTCATGTCCGCGAAGGACAGGATGCTCATGTAGGAGAAGCCGCTGAAGAAGAGCCAGAGGAAGGGCACGGAAGCCCACTTGCGGATGTAGATGGCCACGATGACGGCGCCGAAGTAGTAGATGGCGAAGCCCAGCTCAAGGAAGGTCAGCAGGCTCTTGGGCACCTTGTAGGCGCGCTTGGTGACCGTGTTCCCATTGGCATCCACGCCATACTTGGGGGTGCGCTTGAATTCCTTGTCATCCGTGAAGAAGCCTTCCAGCACGGCCTTGGCCTGATTCAAGGCGAGACCGATGCCGAGGCCCATGAGACCGGGGATGTACTTCAGGCGCTTCTGCCAGCCGGTATTGTCGGTCAGTTCTTTCTGGGAGAGGCCGAAATAGAGGCCCACGCTCACCGCATTCAGCAGGAAGAAGGGGCCATCCGTGAGCAGGAGGACATGCATGGGGGTGCCGGCCCGGAAGATCATGGCAGGCACCATGATGATGGAGAGCACCACCATCAGCATGTAGTTGCAGTTGGCGGTGAGGTGGAACCAGCACTCCAGCTTGGTGTGCAGGCTCTCGTCGGATTTCCAGATGGTCTTCATGAGCTTGCGGATGACCTGGGCATTGCCCTTGGCCCAGCGATGCTGCTGGCTCTTGAAGGCGTTGACTTCCACGGGCAGCTCGGCGGGGACGACGAGGTCCTTGAGGTAAACGCCCTTCCAGCCCTTGAGCTGGGCGCGGTAGGAGAGGTCGGCATCCTCGGTGATGGTGTCGTGCTCCCAGCCGCCCGCATCGGCAATGGCGGACACGCGCCACATGCCAGCGGTGCCGCTGAAGTTGAAGAAGGCCTTGGAGCGGTGGCGGGCAGTGTGCTCGAAGATGAAATGGCCGTCCAGCAGGATGGCCTGCACTTGGGTAAGCAGCGAAAATTCGCGGTTGAGGTGGGCCCAGCAACCCTGGACGAAAGCCACCTTCTCATCGGCGAAATGGGGAACAGCCTTGCGGAGGAAGTCCACCGTGGGGAGGAAATCCGCGTCGAACATGGCCACCAGCTCGCCCTTGGCGACCTTCAGGCCTTCGGATAGAGCGCCGGCCTTGAAGCCCGTGCGATCCGTGCGATGCAGGTAGTGGATGTCGAAACCAAGGGCCTTGTAGCGGTCTACCACGGCGCTGGCGACCTTGACGGTCTCGTCCGTGGAGTCGTCCAGAACCTGGATTTCCAGCTTTTCCTTGGGCCAGTCCATCCTCACGACATGGTCCATGAGGCGCTCAATGACGTTCATCTCGTTGAACACCGCCAGCTGCACCGTGACCATCGGGAGGTAGGAGGCGTCGCCCTGGGGCTGCGGCACGTCCTTCTTATGGCGGTAGTAGAGCCAGAGCATCCAGAGCCGGTGGGCTCCGTAGACGCTCAGCACGCTGAGAATCGCGAAGTAGGTGACGAGCACAGCGGTCCTGACGAACTCCATCACGGAATAGACCTCCCACGGCCCAGAGATTTGGGCTGCCTTTATTGTGTCAGGACGGATGGGAAAATCCATGAAATTCCATGGAAACTACCGCCGCTTTCTTTGGTCATCCGGTAGGATGACTGGCATGGGCGAATCAGAACAACCGAACTTTCCAAAAAATATCGGCCGCTACCAGGTCCTGCGCCTGCTGGGGGCGGGCGCCATGGGCAGCGTCGTGCTGGCCGAGGACCCGCGGATCAAGCGTAAGGTGGCCATTAAGCTCGTGAAGCTGGATGTGGCCAAATCCGAAGCGGACCGCCGCGAGTTCCTCCTGCGGTTCCAGCGGGAAGCGGAAGTCTCGGGTCTGCTGAACCATCCGGGCATCGTGGCCATCTATGATGTGGGCGAGGAGGAAGGCTACGGCCCCTTCCTGGCCATGGAATTCGTGGCCGGGAAGCCCTTGGATGGCCTCATGAAGGAGACCGGCGCACTGACCATGCGGCAGAAGCTGCATATTGCCGCCTCCCTGGCAGATGCCTTGGATCATGCCCACGCTAAGGGCATCGTCCACCGGGACGTGAAACCCGGGAATGTGATGGTTGGCGATGACGGTCGCACCAAGCTCATGGACTTCGGCATCGCCAAGCGGGAGGATGCCTGCCTGACCCAGACCGGCACCTTCCTGGGCACGCCAAGTTACGCGAGCCCTGAGCAGATCAGGGAAGGTATCGTTGACAGCCGTTCCGACATATTCAGTTTCGGTGTGCTGGTGTTCGAGATGTTGAGTGGCCAGTCCCCGTTCCCGGGAACCTCCATCAATACCATCCTCTATCGCATCGTGAACGAACCGCCCGTCGAGATCACGCCTCCCTTGACCGGCGTGTTGCCGGAAGGCTGGCGTCGCGTGTTCGACCGGGTTCTTTCCAAGCGCCCTGAGGACCGCTATTCAACCTGCACCAGCTTCGTGCGCGACCTCCTCGATGTGCTGGTGGAACTGGGGAAGGATGAACGGCGGGAGATGCTTGGTCTCTTGAAGATGAGCGGGGACGCCCCCCTTCCCGAGATCACCTCCACTGCCAGTGATCAAACCCAAGTCGTGCCCAACCAGGGCTCCAAAAAGGCCCACTGGCTCTGGCTCGCGCCGCTGATCCTGGTGGGCGTGGTCCTGGGAGGCTGGTTCATCTTCAAGGGCTCCCGCGGCAATCGCCTGCAGATCTCCTCGACGCCTTCAGGGGCCCAGGTCTTCGTGAATGACTTGGCCGTGGGCGCAACGCCCATGAACCAGCCACTGAGCCCAGGGGACAAGATTCGTCTTGAGCTGAAGGGGCATCAACCCGTCACCTATGAGTTCAAACCCGGTGAAGCTCCCCCGACCTTCCCGTTGGTCCCGATCATCACGAACGAGACCCTGAATTCCGAGCCTCCCGGCGCCAAGGTGGTGCTGGACGGGGAAGAAAAAGGGAAAACCCCCCTCACCGTCTCCTGGAACCAGGCGGGAAAACACCAGCTGACCTTGACCCTCGACAATCCGAAACGCATCTCCGCCACAGACTTCAATCCCGGGGAAACACCGAATGGGAAGGTCTTCCTGCTCCAGGAAGGCACGACTGCCCAGACTCGCCCGGAACCTCCGCTCGATCCCAACGCGCCTGGTTCCCTCAAACTTGCCGGTGGCTTCAGCATCAACCTGAAGGTGGATGGCAAGGACCACGGGGAGCAGAGTCCTGGTGCGAGAATTCAGCTCCCGCCCGGAGTCCACAAGATAGAAGCCTCAAACTCCCGGCACTTCTACAAAGATGCTCGTACGATCACCGTGGCTGCGGGCCAGCCTACGTCATTCAATCTTCCAGGGCTGGCTACGCTCACCATCTCGAGTCGTCCCGGCGTGGGAAAGGTCTTGGTGGATGGCATTGATGCGGGCATCGAGAGCGACAACAGCACCGTCCAGGTGGTCCACGGCAAGCACACCATCACCATTCGGGGATTCAAGGGATCTGCCACCAAGAATCTGGATGTCAAGGGTGATCAGCTTGTGGAATTCCAGATGTAGGGCTTTCTTCTGTTGTCCATGCGCCATCGCTTAAAGTAATCGGCCCCTCCCGGGGCCGATTCACTTGTTGGGGAGGAAGGGTTCCCTCCGCGTCACCCGGCGGGTGACGCTCCGGCCGCAGGGCTGGCTGCGCACGGGCCTCCGACTGCGTCGGATCGCCACGGACAGCCCCCCGGGCTATCCGTGGCTAGCCCTACCTGCGCGCCATCCCTGATTTCGATTCCTTCCTTAAATAGGTTCGGCCCCTTGCGGGGCCGGATGGATGGTTGGGGAGGAAGGATTCGAACCCTCGGTACGCAGGATCAAAACCTGCTGCCTTACCGCTTGGCTACTCCCCAGGCGGAAAGGTAAGCATAGCGCGGGTCCCGGTACTTCCCAAGCCCATGATGCCTGATGCCTAATGGGCTTGCTTCCAGACGGCCAGTTCCTTCTCCAGGTTCTCCGTGTATTCCTTCGGGGCTTTTCCCCTGGATAGGTCGATGGCTTTCTGGAGATGGCTGATGGCGTTGGGCTGGTTCTGCGCTTGTTTGAAGAGGCGGGCGGCGGTTTCGTGGTTCCAGAAACTCTCCCCCGCCTTGAGGCTTTTCTCGATCCAGGACGCGGCTTTCTGGGCTTCGATGCCCTGCTCCTGGCAGTACTTGGCTGCCTGGTACCAGGGTACCCAGTCCGTTTCGGGGGCTCTCTTCAGGGTTTCCTCCAGGTGCGCCCAGTAGATGCCCTTCGTGTCGAAGACGACAGGGAAGGAGATGCGCAGTTTCTCCCAGCCCAACTCCACGGTGGCGCGGCTGATGTCGGCAGGTACCACGCGGTAGTCCAGGTATTCGAGGAAGGGCCCGGCCTGGGGGGTGACCTCCCAGCGGAGCAGATCCTCTTCGGGCTTGTACTCGTAGGCGCCCCACTGCTTGGCCTTCTTGTTGAGGATGAGCGTCCAGGCCTTTTCGCCGGGGATGGCGAAGAACCCGTAGCTGCCGGCAGGCACGTCCTTGCCTGCAACCTGGGCAGGGTGGCTGAACGAAATCACCGTGGCGTTGTTGGCGCCTGCCCGCCAGACCTGGCCGAAGGGCACGAGGTCGCCCCAGATCTTCCGCCCCTTCACCGCGGGCCGGGCAAAGGCGAGTTCGATCCTGCTGATGCCGATCTCCTGGGAAACGGTGCAGGCCGGACTCACGCGCAGAGGCGTCATGCGGACGGGTGCGGGCTTGTCCTGGGCCATGAGCTGGCAGGCGAGGAGGGCAGGGAAGATCAGGCTGCGCATGGTGGCCTCCGAAACGAGAAATCGAGCGTAGCACCGGCAGCCTGCGAGAGGTCGAGTCATGGTTGTTTGGACAAACAGTTAGGGGGCTGTCCCGAACCGCCGGGGCTTGATGAAGCCGTTGCCATCCAGGAACTTCTGCATGGCGGAGGGATCCAGGATTGCGGGTTCCCCTGACCAGGGCGGAGAAGGTTTCAGCATGGCCAGCATGTCCTCGGGGCAGCCCACCTGTTCGTAGACCCGTTCCACGGCTCGGGCGAGCTGTGCTGATGTTTTCTCCATGGTCAATGTTTCCCGGAGCAGGGCCGCGCGCCATCGGTCCTGGGCCAGGGCCCATCGGGAACTGCCCGGACGGGGTGTCTTGCCCACTGCCTCCACACAAGCAGCCCAGAGATGGGCTTCGAAGGTGAAAAGGCCAGACCCACTCAGGGCCCGCAATCTCTGGACGGCTAAACCTACGCCCGGCGCCTCGACCTGGATTTCCTGGGCGGTGAGAAGCCCGAAATCGTAACCCGTCACGAGGTCGTCCCAGGTGAAGGGACCCATGTGGATGAGAAAGGCTTCCAGGGGGGAGGTGGCAGGGGTCATGGGTAACCTCAGGCAAGGAGGTGAAGGGCCAGGTGAACTGCGATGCGGGCACTGGCTTCGGCGCCTTCGAGCGTGGGGGCCAGTTCCATGACATCGGCCCCGACCCAGGGTTTGGGCCAGCCTTGGGTGGCGTGAATCAAACGCATCGTTTCCGAGAGCGTCAGGCCGCCAGGAACGGGTTCCGCCACTGCGGGCACCAGCACGGGATCAAGGGCGTCCAGATCAATGCTCAGGTAGGCGGGTCCTTGGCCTACGTCGCAAAGGTCCTGGTGGAGCTGGGAGGTCAGGTGGTCGTCGCGCAGGTCCTCGGGCGTCCACAGGCGCACCCCCGCCGAATGAAGGAACGCCAGTTCCTCATCATCGAAGCGGGGTGCCCGCAAGCCCACCTGAACCACCCGCTCCGGATCCACCAGGTCCTCCTCCAACGCCTGGCGAAGCCAGGTTCCGTGGTGGATGGCCGTGCCCCAAGCCCCGCCATCGGCCGCGTCCGGGTGGGCGTCCAGGTGCAGCAGGCCCAGGGGCCCGTGCTGGCGGGCCAGGGCGCGAAGGGCGCCGAGGGTCATGGTGTGGTCTCCGCCCAGGAGGAGCGTGCGGGAACCCGCCATGGCCCAGGCGCCGACCGTGGCTTGCACGGTGGTCAGGGCTTCGGCCAAAGAGAAGGGCAGGGTGGGAATGTTGCCGCCATCCAGCCAGCCCTGGGCGGCCGCAGGGCCTAGCAGAGGTAAGCCTTCGCGAAGCCGCGCTGGCATGGGATGGATGCCGAGGCCCATGGAGGCAGCCCGGAGGGCCCAGGGGCCGAGGCGGGCGCCAGGGCGGTTGATGACGCCCGCATCGCAGGGCACGCCCAGCACGACGCCGGTGGCCGGTCGGGGATCCACGCAGAGGGGCAGGCCCAGGAAGGGGGTGAGGCC
>DATEZS010000044.1:0-8977 GCA_035255365.1 Geothrix sp. | reverse complement strand
GCCTAACTATTAATTGGACGACCAGTACGAACGGGTTCGCAGTTCGCCTAGGTGGGAGGAGGGGGATGGTAAGTGTTGATTGTCCCCTGTGTCTAGAAAAGTGGGGGCGGGAAATAGGCAGACGCAATGGTTCCGGATGGTGGGTTGATTTGGCGGGATGCGTTGAGGAGAGCCTGGCGCAGTCCGCCTAGTCTGGTTTTGAAATATCTAAGTGTTGATGGAACCCTGGAATTGCAAAAGGTGAAGGCGAACTGGAGGCGGGTGGGGGGCCTCCGTGCGCGAAGAAGAGACTGGTTCGTTTCAAGCCAAGGAGAGGGGACTTATTCAATGGTCGCGTGGAGGACGGAAAGGGGTGGCCCGGTGCGCTGGCGTTTGAGCCAGGCTCAAGAGGCGGGAATTTGGGTGGAGGCGGGTCTTGACAGGCGAAAAAAAAACGATAAATTGAAAAAAATGGACGGCGATGCGGGCGGAACGGTTCGGAATGGGAGGCGTGGGGCGATCTCTTGCGGTCGGAGCGAAGGCGATGGTGGTGGAGACTCAACAGAACAGGGGAGGGCGGCAGGAGGGGGCTGATCCGCCGCCGAAATTCCTGGAGCAGCTCCGGGAGCGCCTGCGCCTCAGGCATTACAGTCTGAGAACGGAGGAGGCGTACCTGGATTGGGCCCGGCGCTTCATCCTGTTTCACGGGAAGCGGCATCCAAGGGACATGGGGGCGGCGGAAATCCAGGCATTCCTGACCCATCTGGCGGTGGAGCGGCATGTCTCCGCGTCCACCCAGAACCAGGCCAAAGGCGCGCTGCTATTCCTGTATCGGCACCTGCTTGAGATGGATCTGCCCTGGCTGGACCAGGTGGTCCAGGCCAAGCGCCCGCCCCGGCTCCCCGTGGTGCTCACCCCCGGAGAGGTGCGCATCCTGCTGGATCAGATGGAAGGGGTGATGGCCCTGGTGGCACGGCTGCTGTACGGCTCAGGGATGCGGCTCATGGAGGGGCTGCGCCTCCGGGTGAAGGATATCGATTTCGATGGCCGCGAGCTCATCGTGCGCGATGGGAAGGGCGGCAAGGACCGGGTGACCATGCTGCCGGACCAGCTGGTGGTTCCCCTGCGGCGGCACCTGGAGCAGGTGCGGGCCCTGCACGAACGGGACCTCGCGGAGGGATTCGGCGTGGTCTTCCTGCCGGACGCCCTGGCGGAGAAATCCCGGTCGGCGCCCCGGGCCTGGGGCTGGCAGTGGGTGTTCCCCTCGCAGCTGCGCTCCCGGGATCCCCGCTCGGGCGTCCTCCGCCGCCATCACCTCCAGGCTGAGAGCGTCCAGAAGGCGGTGCGGCTGGCTGCCAGGGCCGGGGAACTGCACAAGCCCATCACGCCCCATGTGCTGCGGCACAGCTTCGCCACCCATCTGCTGGCCGCGGGCCACGACATCCGCACGGTGCAGGAGCTGCTGGGCCACAAGGACGTGGAGACAACCATGATCTACACCCATGTGCTGAACCGCGGGGGGCGGGGCGTGGCGAGCCCGCTGGATGGGTTGTGAGTGAAGAGGGAAAACCGTTCCCTGGCGGTCTGGCCTGCGCGGAGGAAGCGGGGGGAGGCGGCAGCCCGGTATTCAATGGTGGCCACCCGCCGGCCGCCGAGGCTCGGCGGGAATCCTGCTTTCCCGCTACCATCGGCCCATGCACATGTCGGAGCAGGCGTTCCGCAGGCTGGTGGACGAGGCGCTGGGGCTCGTTCCGGCGGAGTTCCGGCCCTACCTGGATGGGGTGGCGGTGGTCATCGAGGCGTGGGCCCCGGATGCCCTGCTGGACGAGCTGGGGGTGCCCGAGGATGAGACGCTCTACGGGCTCTACTCGGGGCGGGCCCTGACGCAGGGCCCTTCGGAATCCGGCGACCTGCCGCCGCGCATCACGCTCTTTCGCGGGCCCCTGCTGGAGGACTGCTCGGACGAGGCGGAGCTGCGCACGGAAATCGCCATCACCGTCATTCACGAGATCGCGCATCACTTCGGCATCAGCGAGGCGCGGCTGGAGGAGCTGGGGTGGGGGTGAAGGACCGGCTTTAAAGCGTCTTCACGATGGCCGCGCGCCGGTCCTGGTACTCGGCCTCGGTGATCAGGTTCTCGTCGCGGAGGTGCTTGAGAGCCTTGAGCCGTTCGCGCTGGACTTCGTAGAAGGCGGCGTCCCGGGGGCCGGCCGGGGCCTCGGGGACGGGCTGCACGCCAGCGGGAAGGGTGGCTTGGGGCGCCGGGGCGGGTGCTGCTGCCTGAGGCGCGGCGCTGATGGGCAGGGCCAGCCAGTCGCCCCTCAGGCGGGTGGCGCCGGGGGCCTGGAGGCTGGCGCCGGAGGCGGCCTGGCGGGATCCGTAGGCGAAGGCGGGCAGGGTGCGGTCCGCCATGTAGCGGTCCATGAAGTCCAGGCGGGCGTCGTGGATGAGCAGGTTCAGGGCGCCGTCGCGCACGAAGAGGCGGGCGGTGAGCCCCACGGAGGGGTCCATGAAACCGTTTCCGCGTTTCCAGGTGCTGAGCAGGATGAGGTCCTCGCCGGGTTGGGCCAGGGCGAGGGCTTCGGCCAGGGCCCGGGACAGGGCCAGCAGCTCGTCCTTGGCGAAGAGGGGCAGCTCGTGGCTGTCCACGGTGGCGGTGACCCTGGCCAGGGCCGTGGCGAGGGCCTGGGCTTCCAGGGCGGCAGGATGGGCGTTGGCGGGCGCGCCGGGCTCGGCGGGAACGCGTTTCACCCAGGTGAAGCTGGCGAGTTTCCATTGCGTCTGGCCCGGCTCGGCGGCCCGGGCGAAGGCGAGCGGCATCATGAGCGCGAGCAACCAGGCGTGGGATCGCATGTGGGCTTCCTCCGGGCGATGGCCCCAAGCATAGCGGTACCCGGAAAACCGGACCCTCGGCTATGCTTTCGGGTCCGGCCCCGCTTGGGCCGATGGGATCCGGCATGTTCAGGAAATTCTGGTCAACGCTCAAGGGAACGCTTACCAGTTTGGTGCTGGTGGCCAATGTGCTGCTGATTTCCTTGAGCATGGTGCCGGTGGCGCTCGTGAAGCTGGTGGCGCCGCGCCAGGGGGCGCTGCGGCGGATGGTCGACCGCGCCATGAACGGTCTGGCGGAAGGCTGGATCGTCGTGAACGGCTGGTGGATGGCGCTGGTGGGCCGCACGCACTGGGACGTGGCGGGCCACGAGCAATTGCGGCGGAACGCCTGGTACCTGGTGAGCAGCAACCACCAGAGCTGGGTGGACATCCTGGTGCTACAGAAGGTGTTCCTGCGCCGGGTGCCGTTCCTGAAGTTCTTCCTCAAGCGCCAGCTGATCTACGTGCCGGTCATCGGCCTGGCCTGGTGGGCCCTGGATTTCCCCTTCATGCGCCGCCGCACGGGCAGCCGCGGCCAGGACCTGGCCACCGCGCGCAAGGCCTGCGAGCGCTTCCGGCAGATTCCCACCTCGGTCATGAACTTCCTGGAAGGCACCCGGTTCAGCCCCGCCAAGCGCGATGCCCAACAGTCGCCCTACGGGCATCTGCTGAAGCCCAAGGTGGGCGGCCTGGCCACAGCCCTGGGCGCCATGGGCGAGCGCTTCGACGCGCTGCTGGACGTGACCATCGTCTACCCGAAGGGCGTGCCCACCTTCTGGGACCTGCTGTCCGGCAAGCTGAAGGAAGTGGTGGTGCGGGTGCGCGAGCGGGAGATCCCCAAGGATCTGCTGGGCGGCGACTACGAGGGGGATCCCGTGTTCCGGGCCCGCATGCAGGCCTTCGTGCAGACCATGTGGGCCGAGAAGGACGTCCGCATCGAGGAGATCCTCCTGGCGCCGCGGTGATCAGATGAGCATCAGCGTGCCGAAGGGCGAACCGAGCAGGGGCGGCCGGCCGGGGACGCGCTCCTCGTAGAGGCCCGCCAGGCCCACATCTGGGGTGTACACGCTCTTGGCGGGCAGGTTCAGGTTCCGGAAGCAGACCTGGGCGCAGAGGTTCGAGGCCAGCGCCGCCTCGTCGCCGGCCTTGATCTGGGCGGTGCTGAAGATCCGGGAGGCGGCCTTGTGGTGGCGCAGGCGCTTGCGGATGCGCTCGAAGAGCCCGGCGTACTCGTCGATGGACACGGGCGCGCCCAGGCGCTCCAGGCGGTCCAGGGTGGCGAAGATGTGGAGCATCACCTGCACGGACAGGCGGGTGGGGGCATGCTCGTCCTGGAAGCGCGCGTGGATGGCGGCGAAGGTGTCGATGGGGCCCTGGATCCGCGCCTTGAGGAAGCCCGCCGCGTGGGCCAGGTGGGTGCCGAAGAGCAGGCTCGTGCCCCGGTCGCCGAGATCGTAGGGGGCGGACTGGGCCGCCTCGAAGATGGCCTCCAGGGCCTGGCGGATGAAGCGGTCCATGAGGATGCCCGGCGAGAAGTTGCGGACGCGGATGCCGTGGGCCAGGACCAGGGCCAGGCGGAAGAACTGGCCGTCCCGGATGCGCACATCCTGCAGCAGGTCGGACTGGATGCGGTGCACGCCCTCGAAGAGCCGGAACCGCTGCTCGATCTGGTCCTCGTCGCCGAAGAGGCCGCCATCCACCACGAAGAGGTCCGCGGTGTAGGGCAGGCGCCAGCCCGAGGAGGCCACGGTGCTGGGCAGCAGGGCGCCCATGCGCTGCAAGGCGGCGCTCATGCGTTCCCGGCCGCACCAGAGGTAGGCCCGCTTGGGATCCTCCCGGGCGGCGCGCAGGAGGCGCACGAGGAAGGCGATCTTCGCCCGGAGGGGCTGGGTGTCCGCGAAGAGGGGAATCCGGTCCAGGGCCACCAGGAGTTCCTCGTATTCGCCCACCACGGCGGAGGGGCGGTCGCCGCGGACCGCGCGATCCACCACCAGGGCCAGGAGTCCGGAGGGATCCTCCTTGAAGTGGGGGAAGCTCTCGCCCCGGTGGCTGGGGCCGAAGACCGTGTGGATGCATCCTTCGAAGCACTCGATGACCGGCGCCTCGGGCAGGGCCGCCTCCCCGGCGGCCGTGAGCCGGAAGTACCCCGCGCCCTCCACCTGGGTGCCCATGAGGGCCTGCTTCTGGGCCTGATCGATCTCCCGGTCCGTGGCGGCCAGGCGATCCAGGCAGTCCCGCCCTTCCACCTGGAGGTAGTCCAGGATGCGATCCAGGTGGGGCACCACATCCCCGGAAGCCTGGACGCCCCGCACCTGGATCTTCAGGAGGTCGAGGATGCCCACGAGCTGCACGGCGTCCGCGTCATCGGGCCCAGGGCCCGCCGGGGCACCGAGGGGGAGCAGGCCCGCCAGGCGCGATTTGGGCGCCAGCCGCCGCTGCAGCCGGTCCGCGCAGCCCTTGGCCTCGACGATCTGGCGATGGGTCTCCTGCAGGGCCTCGTAGCGGGCTTCCAGGCCCACCTGCAGGGGCCGTTCATCCTTCTCGACGAGGCCCCGGGCCAGGAGGTCATCCAGGCCGCCCACGCCGATGGCCTCCAGAGCGATCTTCTCGGATGCGGCCAAGGCCTTGAGGCGGTCCAGCCAGGTCAGGGGTAGGTCCATGGGGATCCGGGTGGCTCCAGGCAGGGGCGGAAGGCCGCTGTCCTACCCATCGGCGCCTGGGGGCGCTTCCCCAAGAATCGGAAGCCAAGATCAGTCGATTCAGTCCGCCAGGACCCTGAGCAGCTCCTCCATGGGGAAGGGCTTGTAGAGGGTGCCGATGAGCCAGGGGATGCCGGTCAGGGGCCCGTGATCGTGCCGGGAGGTGGACAGGAGGAGGTAGCGGCAGCGCCGATGCTGCCATTTCCCCCGGAGCCAGGGCCAGAGGTCGCCGCGGTCGTCGTGGATTTCGCTGATGATCAGGTCCACGCTCTGCTCGGCGAGGAGGGCCTGGGCTTCCAGACGGGTGGCGGCCACGGCCACGGTGCGGCCGCTGCTTTCCAGCGCCGAGAGCAGGCGCCCCCGGAAGAAGGCGTTGGGCTCGAAGAGCAGGATGGTGCGGATGGGCTTGCGGCGCTGGATGTCGCCTTCGGTGAGCCCCAGGGCCAGGAGGGCCTTCCGGGCGCAGGCCTGCACCCCCGGGTTCGGGGCGTGGGCGTAGAGATCCTCCAGGGGCTCGATCATGGCGGACTGTCCGGAATGTTCGGCGATGCGGCACAGCAGGTCCATCTCCTCGAAGTCCAGATCCTCCCGCACCAGCTCCTTGGCGAAGAAGGCCAGCAGGGCCTGGGAGCTGGCTTCCGTGAAGACATGCTCGGGATCCGACAGGGCCTCGTAGAGCCGCAGGAGGACGGGCATGCGCCGGGTGCCCGTTTCGGAGAGGCTGGCCAGGGAGGCCAGGATGGCCTGCTCCCGGTCCTCCAGGCTGGTCAGGCTGGCGGCGCGCCGGGACAGGGTGCGGATGGTGCCCTGGATCAGGTCATGGCTCGCCCGGTCCCAGTTGGACTTCTGCCGCATGTCCACGAGGAACTGGGTGAACGCGTCGGCCAGGCGCTGGTACAGCTTCGGCTCGAAGACGTAGAGCCCATCCAGGGCCGCGGCGGTCCCCAGCCAATAGCCCGAGCCCTCCCGGCCCTCGCAGCAGCGCTGCACCAGGCGTTCGAGATCCGGCACCTGGGCGGCGGGGAGCGGCTGCTCGAAGGAGGGGAAGGCAGCCAGGACGCCCTTCAAGGTGCCCAGGAGCACCTCGGGCAGCCGGAGATCCTCGGAACGCTTCAGCAGGCCGAGCGCGGCTTCGGTGGTGCCGAGGCGGCTGAGCGCTTCCACTAGCGCCATCTGGAGGGCCAGGGGCTTGCCGCCGTGGAGCTGGGCCAGCAGGGAGCGGGTGGCCACGGGATCGCCCAGGTGCCCCAGGGCGTGGGCGGCATCCACCTGCAGCTCGTCGTCGGCGGCATCCGAGGCGAGGAAGCCCATCAGGGGCTTCACGGCGGCCTGCTGCTGGTTCTCGCTGAAGAAGTGGATGGCCTCCCGCACGCGATCCGTCTGGCCGGAGCGGAAGAGCTCCATCATGCCGGGGAAGCCCGAGGCCAGCTTGCCCAGCTGGCGGATGGCGCACTGGGCCACCTCCTTCACGGGATCGTTCATGGCCTTGAAGAAGAAGGGGGTGAGCCGGTCGTCCTCTCGGGCGCCCAGGCCCTCGATGGCCTGGGTCCGCCGGGTGGGATCCGGTTCCGCCAGGATCCGGTCCAGGCGCTCCTGGTCCGTGCAGGGCAGGAGGCGCAGATAGGCGATGCGGAGGACGGTCCCGCCCAGGTTGGCCTGGAAGGCCTGCTCGAAGGGGGGCAGGACCTGCTCCAGGCTCAGGAGCCTCGCCTCGGCTTTGGCCGCCAGGATGCCGGCCAGATCGTCCAAGCGCCGGGCATCTTCCAGCAGGCGGCCGGGCAGGGTGGCGAGGGTATCCCGGATGAGGGCATGGAAGCCCAGGGCCCGGCCCTGGGCAAGGCAGGTGAGGGCGGTCACCAGGAAGGTGCGCAGGGGACCCGCGGCCTCCTCCTGGAGGGCCGTCAGGTCCGGCGCGGGGCTGCGGCTCCCGTGGGTGGTGGCTTCCCGCAGCTCGTTGAGCCAGGCGGGGGTGCAGGCCAGCAGGCGGGCTTCGGCCTGGGCCAGCACCGGCTCCCGGCGGGCCTTCTCGGGGAGGGGTTCGAGGGGGGCCAGGAAGTCCCGCAGCTGCCGGGCCTCGTCCGCAGCGCTCAGCTGCTGCTGGAACAACTCCAGGACCAGGCGCTCGGCCTCCACGCCCGGGAGGAAGGCCAGGATCCGGATCAACCAGTGGCCCGCCACGGCATCGCCCTCCCGGAAGGCCTCCTGAAGGGCCTCCAGATGCTCCGGGGTGGCGAGGAGCACGAGCCGCCGGGCGCCCTGCTGGGCGCGTTTGGGGTTGGCGCGCCCCAGGCGCACGGCCTCCAGGCAGGCATCGAAGGCTTCCTGGGGCAGGTACTGCTCAAGCTCGTGCTCCAGGATGGCTTGATGGTCGGGATCCCGGCGGAGGCTCTTCAGGCGCTCCAGGCCGCTGAGCGCGCCGCGGGTGGCCAGGGCGCCCAGGGCCGCGCAGCCTTCCTCGAAGAGGGCCGGGTCCTCCTCGTGCTGCAGCATGGCGATGAGGGGGGTGTCCCACTCCGGCCAGTCGAAGCCGGGTACCGCCTGGAGGATGCTCCGCCGGAGACCGGCCGGGGTGGTGTTGCGCACCAGCAGCTGGCCCAGCTCCGGCAGCGCCAGCTGCTGGAGCTCCTGGAGGCTGCGCTCCAGCTGGGTTTGGAAGGTCTTGTCGCCGTCGAAGTATCCCGCCAGCAGGGCGCGGAGGGCGTCCAGCTGGGTGGGCGGGGCGAACCGGGCGAGGGAGCTCATGGGCCCGGGGCGTTCGGTGCGGCGGCCTGGAAGGCAGGGTTGGCCATGGCGGGAGTCCCCGGGGTGGGCAGGGAAGGAAGACCTTCCCGTAGCTTATCGGCAGCCCACCGGCAGGGCGTTATCGGCGGATTCCGGAGGCTCGGCCCAAAAGAACCGGGACCCGGCGCGAAGGCCGGGTCCCGGGGTGAGTGCGTGCTTCAGCCGTTGACTTTGACGAACTGTTCCATGAAGTCCACGAGCGTCTTCACGTTGTCCACGGTGACGGCGTTGTAGGTGCTCACCCGGATGCCGCCGATGTCGCGGTAGCCCTTGAGGCCCACCATGCCGACCTTCTTGGCCTCCTTCACGAACTGGTCGTCGAGCTCGGGGGTGGGCAGGAAGAAGTCCACGTTCATGACGCTGCGGTGGGCCTTCTCGGTGACGAAGCCCTTGTAGAAGCCGCTGTGCTTGTCGATGCAGCCGTAGAGCAGCTCGGCCTTCTGCTTGTTGTTGGCCTCGATGGCCTTGAGGCCGCCGATGCTCTTGTTGTAGGCCAGCACGTTGCGCAGGATGTAGATGCCGAAGGTGGGCGGGGTGTTGTAGAGCGAGTTCTTCTCGGCGTGGATCTTGTAGCGCAGGTAGCTGGGCAGGTCCTGGGCCTCGCACATCTCGAGGAAGTCCTCGCGGATGATGGTGAGGGTGACGCC
>DATEZS010000043.1:0-23653 GCA_035255365.1 Geothrix sp. | reverse complement strand
CTGGAGGCTCCGGCTCCGCAAGCGAGCGGAGCGAGAGCGCGGGAGCACAGCGCTCAAGGCGCTGTGCGCTAGCTGGAGGCTCCGGCTCCGCAAGCGAGCGGAGCGAGGGCGCGGGAGCACAGCGCTCAAGGCGCTGTGCGTCAGCCGGAGGCCACCGATGAGGCGGGTGGGCCTCCTGGGAGGCGCCTTCAATCCTCCCCACGAGGGCCATTTGCGGCTGGCAAAGCTGGCTTTGGAGCACCTGGACCTGGACGAATTGCGGTTCGTACCCACCGCGCTCAGCCCGCACAAACCCGACCCTGGCGGTCCCGATGCGCCCGGTCGGCTCCGGCTGCTCGACGAGGCGCTCCAGGGTCTGGATCCGCGGGTCAGGATTGAGCCCCTGGAGGTGGCCCGGGGAGGCACCAGCTATACCGTGGACACCCTCGAGACCCTGGCCAGAACGGAGCCCTCGGCCCGATGGATCCTCATCATGGGCAGCGACCAGCTGCTGGGATTCCGAACCTGGCGAAGACCTGAACGCATCCTCCAGTTGGCAAGCCTCGCGGTAGGGCTGCGTCCGGGAGTGCCCCTGGCTGAGACAGCGGGTCTTGAGCCTGTTCAAGCCTGGAGTGGCGAACCCGGTCAATTGGTGCTCCTTCCATCGACGGATCTGAATCTGGCCTCCAGCCGTTTGCGCCGCCAACTGCTGGCGAATCCTGACCAGGATCCCAAGGGCATTCCCGCACGAGTTCTCCGTACCATCCGTTCGAAAAACCTGTATCGTTAGCCTGCTCTGGAGCCCGCATGACCCTTGATTCTCGGCTCACCTCCGTCGTGGAAGCCGCCCGTTCGAAGAAGGCCCTCCACATCCGCCTGTTGGATGTGAAGAACATTGCCAGCTTCACCGATACCTTCGCCTTCATGAGCGGTGGCAGCGACCGCCAGAACCGCGCCATTGCGGAAGCCGTGGAGGACGCCCTGAAGCTCACAGGCGAGCGCCCCATCTCCCGCGAGGGCGAGGCCAACGGGAACTGGGTGCTGCTTGATTTCGGCAACCTCGTGATCCACGTCATGGACGAGGACACCCGGAGGCACTACAACCTCGAAGGGCTCTGGAAGGAAGGGAGAGAACTGGAACTCCCCGCCGAAGCCCACTCCGCCTGAAGACACCCGCCAGTCCTGCCCGATCCGCACCGCCCAAGGAGATGACCACCATGCTCATCACCAATCAGACCAACGCCTTCGAAGCCATGCAGGCCCGTCTCCGCGTGGCCTCCGAACTGTACGGGCTGGATGACGCGCTCTTCAAGGTCTTCATGGCGCCGAACCGCTCCATGATCGTGAGCCTGCCCGTGCTCATGGACAACGGCCACTGGGAAGTGTTCACCGGCTACCGCGTGCAGCACAACGTGGCCCGCGGCCCCGCCAAGGGCGGCATCCGCTACGACCTCAACGTCACCCTGGACGAGATCAAGGCCCTGGCGGCCTGGATGACTTGGAAATGCGCCGTGGTGGACGTGCCCTTCGGCGGCGGCAAGGGCGGCATCATCTGCGACCCCACCCGCCTGAGCCTCGGCGAGAAGGAGCGGCTCACCCGCCGCTACATCGCCGAGATCATGGACATCATCGGCCCCGACCGCGACGTGCCCGCCCCGGACATGGGCACCGACGCCCAGACCATGGCCTGGGTGCTGGACACCTACTCCATGCACGTGCGCCAGACCGAGAACGCCGTCGTCACGGGCAAGCCCCTGGTGCTCGGCGGCAGCCTGGGCCGCAACGAGGCCACCGGCCGCGGCATCCTCATCACCGCCCGGGAAGCCATGCAGCGCCTGGGCAAGCCCCTGGCCGGCGCCACCGTGGCCGTGCAGGGGTTCGGCAACGTGGGCAGCCAGGCCTCGCGCCTGCTCCACGAAGCCGGCGCCCGCATCGTCGCCATCAGCGATGTCCATGGCGCCATCAAGAACGACCGGGGTCTTGATATCCACGCCCTCCTGAAGCACGTGAGCGAAACGAAGACCGTCGCCGGTTTCAAGGGCGCGGAACCCCTGGATCCCGAAGCCCTGCTCGCCCATCCCGTGGACATCCTGGTCCCCGCCGCCCTGGAGAACCAGATCACCGCGGACAATGCCGCCAAGGTGCGGGCCAAGGTCATCGTGGAGGGCGCCAATGGCCCCACCACGCCCGAGGCGGACCCCATCCTGCTGGAGAACGGCGTCCTGGTGGTGCCGGACATCCTAGCCAATGTGGGCGGCGTCACCGTCAGCTACTTCGAATGGGTGCAGAACCGCCAGGGCTTCTACTGGCGGGAACGCGAAGTCAACGAGCGCCTGGTGGACTACATGACCCACGCCTTCCAGGCCACCTTTGCCACCACCGACAAGTACAAGACCAATCCCCGCATCGGCGCCTACATCCTGGCCCTGGATCGCGTGGCCCAGGCCATGAGGTACCGCGGATTCTACGCGTGAGATTGGTCGCAACCTGGAGCGCTGCCCGTCAAGCCTGGGCTCTCAGCGCCCAGGCCTACAAGCACGACAGCTTGATGCGGCGGATGAAACAGAACCTCCGGTGGGCCCTCGCGGCCGCCGCGCGGCCTGATGCCGCTCTGAAGTGGTTCGCCCTGATGCAGACCCAGGGGCTTCAACCCTTCGCGAATGCCAACCCCTTGTTGGCCTTCAAGCCCATGCGGGTCTATCTCTCCGCCCGCTGGCGGCAGAAACAGCGGACCAAGGTGATGCGGGATACCTATGGCTTCATCCTCTGGAAAGGCGGGGCCATCCGTCAGGCCCTGCTCCAGCAGGAGGGTGAAGGCGTCCAGCTGGCGGCCTTTCCCTTGGGCGAACTGGGCATCGGTGAGGTTCACCTCGGCTTCGACAATCGCTTTCGGAAGGAAGGCGAATTCACGGTGTCTCTGCACTGTCCCCAGCGTGGCGGACGAGTCAGCGCCTTGTCCTTCGCCCTGGAATGGCGGCAAGATGGCCTCGTGATGTATGCAGGCTGCGTTCAAGGCAGAAACGAAGGCGACGAAGCCTTGATGAAGGCCCTCGGGAAGGCCATGCATGGCCTTCGGCCCAAGGCCCTCGTGGTTTTCGCCGCGCAGGAACTTTCGCGGGCCATCGGGGTCCGGGAATTCCTCGGGGCGGGCAATACCATCCAGGTGCACCGCCGCAAGCATTTCATCCACCTGGATTGGGCTCATGCCCTCACCTTCGACTACGACGCCTTCTGGACGGAGCTCGGCGGGCACAAGGCCACGGATGGGTGGTTCTACCTGCAGCGAAAAGCCCGGCGGCGCACGCGAGACGAAATCAAACCCAACAAGCGGGGGATGTACGCCAAGCGATACGCCATGATGGATGACATCGCCATGCAGATCCGCGCTGCCGTGGCCAAGGCCGCTCCCTCCCTCTGACCCGGTTGGTCCATGTCATCTCTTTGCCGCCATTGTCCGTCCGCATGCGCCATTGCCGACCATGGCATGAGCGCGAAGCGGTGGCTCGCCTGGACCTGGATCATCTGCCTCGCGATGGCGGGGGCCGCCCTTGAAGCGCAAAGCCCCATCGGCGTCCTCATCGCCCAGCAATCCCGCACCACCTTTTCGGTTGAGGGTGCCGGCGCCAGGGCCATGGGATTGGGGGGAGCCTTCATCGCCGTGGCTGACGACGCCACCGCCGTATCCTTCAACCCAGCGGGCCTGGCGCAACTGCTGCAACCCGAGGTGAGCTTCGTGGCCCGCGGCCTGAACCGGAACGTGGGCTTCCAGGATTTCCAGACCTCGGGCACCGGTCGCAGCCTTGCGGTCAGCGACACGCTCACCAGCAGTACCCGATTTGACCCGCTGTTCATTTCCGCCACGGCTCCCATCAGGGTCGCTGAACGGAATCTGGTGTTCCAGTTCTCCCTGCAAAGAGCCTTCGCCCTGGGTGAAAGCGATGAGAGGGATCTGCGGGAGACACCCCTCCCCGGAACCACGAGCCTCCCGAGCCAACTCCACCAGGACATTCGCCAAACCGGGCAGATCGACCTCTACTCCTTTGCCCTTGCGTATGAAGCCTCGGAGCGAATCCTGGTGGGCCTTTCCTACAATCAGTGGCGCGGGCGCTGGGATCTGTCGTCCTCAAGCGTCCGCCAAGAGGCCCTCGCCCAGACGACTGTGGCCTTCCGCCAGGCGAACGCCATGGACGGCGAGAACTTCAACCTGGGGCTCATCTGGCGGTGGCCCACCTGGAGCCTGGGGCTGGTCCGCAGGTCGGGCTTCCGCGCGGATTACACCTTCGCCACCGCGCTGGAGACCAACCTTCCCCAGGGCGGTTTCAACGCCAGCCCCACCCGCACCGGCCTGCATTGGCCCGCCAGCACAGGGATCGGCTTTGCTTTCCGTCCGGGAGATCGCTGGCTCCTTTCGGCGGACCTGGATCAGACCCTCTGGTCCTCCGCTCGATATGAATCCACTTCTCAAAGATTCAATGGCTTGAGTTTCTTCGACCTCGACCGACGCAACCGCACACCCAACGCCACCGATCTCCACCTGGGCCTGGAGTATTTGAACCTCACGGCCAGCGGTCTGGTCATCCCCATCCGGGGCGGTTTGAGCAGGGAACCTCAGCCTGTGGTCGACAACCTGACCGGCGTTCAACGCGTCATGTACCACGTTTCGGTGGGAAGCGGCCTGAAACGGGGCAACCTGGGTCTGGACATCGCTTATCGGTACGGCTGGTCCGACCGGCGCGCCTCTCAGTTCCTTGAGATCGACCAGATCCTCAGTCATCAGCAGTCGGCCTCCCTGGGGACCGAGCGCATCCGGGAACATCGGATCGATGTCTCAACCATCGTCCGGTTCGATCGACGCCCCTTGGAGCGCATGCTGAGATTCCTGTTCGTGGGGGACTAGGATGACGAGAAGGAGCCTACTGCCGCTTCTGCTCACCCCCGCCCTCCTGGCCCAGAGCCAGCCGACATTCTATGCCGCCTTCCAGGATGGGCTTGAGGCTGAAAGCCGAAGGGACTGGCCAGCCGCAGAAGCCGCATACCAGCGAGCCATCCATCTTCGTCCGGCCCCGGCCGGACAAATCATCATCTACGGCAACAACCTGCTGAAAGACTACTACCCCTTTGTACACTTGGCCCGGTGCCAGCTGGAGCGCGGTCGCCTCGACGCAGCCTCCGCCACGCTGGTCCAATCCGAAGCCCGCGGCGAGCCCTCCTCCCTCCGTGAAGGGCTGCAGCAGCGCCTCAAGGAGGCCCGAACCCAACCCAGCACCCAGAACCCGAAGCCGGTAGGCCCTGCTGCACCTCCCGCCTCCGAGCCGGCCATTGAGAAGGGCCTCCCCTCCCCAGCCGCGCCCTTACCGACCAACCTCCAGGCGCCTGCCACGCCATCGAACCCACCCTCGGACTCCGCCCCAGAAGGAAGCCCCCCCCTTGGATCCGCACCCCAAGCCTCACCGCCAAGGGCAGGTGATAATCCCCCGGTTCGTTCCGCATCCACCCCAGGCTCCAGCCCGCCCAGCAGCCCGGAGCCTGCGGCACCCATCCGTGGTGAAGGCCAGCGGCAAAAGGCTTGGCCTTTTTTGTCGATCCTGGGGGCCGCCCTTCTCGGCGGAAGTTTCTGGGCCTACCGTCGCCGTCGCGAGCGCCGCGAGGCGGAGTCCTTTCAGGAACCCAAACATGTTGGATCCTATCGCATTGAACGCCTCCTGGGGCGAGGCGGATTTGCCAGTACCTACCTCGCGCGCCACGACGCGACCGATACACCCGTGGCCCTCAAGGTGCTGCACCCGTACCGAATGGATGACCCGGAATTCCTGGAGCGATTCCGCCAGGAAGCCCGTTTGGGGACCATGTTGAACCATCCCAACCTCGTGCGCCTGCTCGATCCAGGGCCGGAAAGTGGCGTCCCCTGGCTGGCCATGGAATACGTGGCAGGCCAAAGGCTCGATCAAGCGCTCAAGGAGGAAGGCCCCCTGCCTCTTGCCCGGCTACTGGCCATCGCTCGGCAAATCGCTGCGGGGTTGGCCCACGCGCACCAGCTTGGCATCGTCCACCGCGACCTGAAGCCCGGCAATGTGATCCTGGCGGGGGACCAGGCGAAGATCATGGACTTCGGCATCTCGCGCATCATGGATGCCCAGACGCTCACCACCACCTATGCCTTCCTCGGCACGCCTCTCTACGCCGCACCCGAGGCCCAGCTCAAGACCCATGTAGGCCCATCTGCGGACCTCTACGCCTTCGGGATCATGCTCTTCGAGATGCTCGTGGGGCACACGCCCTTTCGCGGCGAGACCCCCTTTGAAATCCTCGACCAGCACCGGACTCAGCCGTTGCCTGATCTGGCCGCCCTGCGCCCTGATACGCCACCTGCTCTGGTTGACCTGATCGCACGGCTCTGTCGAAAAGACCCCGCGAAGCGCCCCAACGATGGGGAAGTCCTGGCCGTGCTCAGGGAACTGTAGAACATGGGCGGCCGACCCGGGCCGCCCATGTTCTGTGGGGTCCCATTCTGGATTAGAGACTCAGGTCCACCGTTACGGTCACTCCAGCCGTCACGACCGCGGGCTGGATGGTGGAGGTGGTTGCGGTGATGCTGCCATCCGTGTGCAAGGTGGCCCGAACGGCCTGGGTGCTGTAGGCGCCCACGGACAGGTTTGTGAAGCCATAGCTTTCCGAACTGGCGCCCACTGTGGCAACGACGCTGTCCACGATGAAGTCATGGCTGCCGGAAGTCGGTGTCGCCAGCGTCGCCATGAGATTCACGGTATCGGTCTGGTCGGCCGTCGCCACGGGCGTCACGGAGCCCGACACGCCACCGGTGGCCACCGCCGCATTGAAAGCGGCGTTGTAGGTGAAGACCGGGGAAGCGGCGCTCAGGGCGAAGGCGTCGCTGGCCTTCGCATCGTAAGCCTGGACCGTCGTGGTCCCCACCACCGGCTGGCTCACCACGAAGTAGGAGGAACCCACCGGGAGGAGATCCAGGGTGTAGGCACCGTTCGCATCGGTGACGGTGCTGCGGACGATCGCCGCATTCCCGGAGCCATCGAGGGTCTCCGCATACACCACGGCACCTGGGAGAACCGCCGCCGTCGCGCTATCCGTCATCGTCCCGTGGATGGAACCCGTCACCGTCCTGTCGAAGGCCCGGACGGTGGGACGGAGCAGGTACCTGCCCGAGGCGCCGGCCTGGACCACCTGGATGGAATGGGCCGCATCAAAGTCGATCCACACGTCCGAGGTGGTGCCCGCCGCCACATCGAAGCTCACCACCAGTTTGATCCCGGTCTGGAGACCGGAAGGCACGGTGAGGTCCATGACGCTCCCATCGGCCAGCTTCACGGTATTGCCGGCGCCGAGGATCAGCCGCATCTGCCCGTAGTGCCCCGCCGGCAGGGTCGCACCCGATGCCAGCGTCTCGCTCATGCCTCCGGTGAGGCTCAGGAGGTTATAGGTCTTGTCGGGTGTGCCGAGGGTGATCCATCCGCTGCCGCTGCTGATCTCCACGGACTGGATATGGACGTTGATTTCCTGATACCCGCTGATGGGGCCGTCCACCAGATGCACATTCATGGAACCGCTGGTGCCGGTACTGGAATTGGACGAGCCGCTGCAGGCCAGGAACAAGGCCGTGCCCAACACGGCCAGGGTTGAGAGTATGCCGCGCATCGAGAGCATGGGTACCTCCTCGGATGAATGAGATAGCGGAAAGTCTCGGTGGGTTGAGTCTCCACGCAACAGAATTTACAACGCGACACTTACCAAGTGTTTAAACAAACGACCATTGCGCAGGAGATAAAAAGGCCACCCGGAGTGCCTATTTTGTATTTAGTCCAAAAGATGGGGTTCCGCACCAACCCGGCCCAGAAGGCGCAACAGCCCATCCAGGATGGTCAGGGGATGGGGCGGACAGCCGGGAATGAAGAGATCCACCGGCAGCACGCTGGCGGCGCCGCCGAGCTGCTCCTCCTGCAGGTAGTAGGGACCACCCTGGATGGCGCAGGCGCCCACGGCGATGACGATCTTGGGGCCCGGGATGGCGTCGTAGGTCTTCCGCAGCGCCAGCTCCATGTTGCGGGTGACGGGGCCCGTGATGAGCAGGCCATCGGCGTGGCGGGGCGACGCCACGAACTGGATGCCGAACCGTCCCAGGTCCCAGCTGAGGGTGCCCAGCACATTCACATCCACCTCGCAGCCGTTGCAGCCGCCGGCACTCACCACGCGCAGCTTCAGGGAGCGGCCCAGGAGGCGCTTGAGGTCGGCGCCCAGCGCCTCGGCCCGGCGCAGGTCGGCCCCGGGGGGGAGCATCAGGTCCTCCCGGGTGCGGGTGGCCAGACGATGATCCTGGGTGAAGGCGATGGCATCCTCCGGGCAGGCCTCCACGCAGGCGGGGCAGAAGACGCAGCGGCCGAGATCCAACTGGGGACCCGTGGCGCCCATGGTGATGGCTTCCGTGGGGCAAGCCTTGATGCAGAAGTCGCAGGCTTCCGGACACTTCCGGGACTGGATCTTCGGCAGGCCCTGGAAGCGTTCCGGCAGGGCGGGGATGGCCTTGGGATAAGGCAGGGTCCGGTGGCCCTGACGCCAGCGGGACAGCAGGATGTGCATCATAGGTCATGCCCGCAGTAGGAGAGGTTGAAGCTCTTGTTGCAGAGGGGGAAGTCGGAGATCTGCTCGCCCCGCAGCGCCAGCGCCAGGCCGAACCAGTTGTGGAAGGAGGCGTCCACGATCTTGTACCGGGCGAAGCGGCCCTCGCCGTTCGTGATGGCCAGGTGCAGCACCTCGCCCCGCCAGCCTTCGGTGAGGGAGACGCAGAGGTTGTCCGGGGCGAGCTTGGGCAGCGCTCCAGAGGACGGATCGCAGGGCGTCTTCTGGAGGTCCGAAAGGGCCTCGGCCAGGAAGCGGTGACTTTCATGCAATTCCCGCCAACGCACCCAGGACCGGCTGTGCACATTGCCGCTTTCAGCCAGGGAGGGCACCACCGCATGCGCCTCGTAGGGCCCGAAGGCATGGTCCTGCCGCACATCCAGGGAGATGCCGCAGGCCCGGGCCGGCACGCCCACGGCGCCGATCTCCCGCGCCTGGGAGGCGCCCAGATGCCCGGCCGCCTCGAAGCGGATCATGACCGAAGCCGCGCCCCAGAGCAGTTCCACCGCATCCTGGGTCTCGGCCCAGGCTTTTTCGAGGCGGAGCGCCAGCCGGGCGGCCATGCCCATGTCCAGGTCCCGCTGGAGCCCGCCCGGGCGCAGCCAGTTCCGGCCCAGGCGGTTGCCGCAGACCTCGGCGGTGAGGTTAAGCCAGTCTCCCCGGATGCGGCCGCAGAAGGAGGCCGTGGGCAGGAAGCCCACATCCCCGGACAGCGCGCCCAGGTCGCCCACATGATTGGCGGCCCGCTCCAGTTCCAGGGCCACGCCCCGAACCCGATCCATGCGGGCCGGTATGGTCATCCCTGCGAGGCCTTCGAGGTTCCGGCAATAGGCCCAGGCATGGCCGATGCTCGTGTCCCCGCAGGCGGTCTCGGCCTGCTTGAGGCTCAGGGGATGGGGGCCGCCCTCCAGGGCCTGCTCCACACCCCGATGCTGGTAGCCCAGGGCGATCTCCAGATGGAAGACCTTCTCGCCATGGCACTGGAAACGGAAGTGCCCGGGCTCGATGACGCCCGCATGCACGGGCCCCACGGCCACCTCGTGCACTTCGTCGCCTTCCACCCGGTAGAAGTCGAGCACCCCCGGCGTGGGCTGGGGCGAGGCTGCCCCGCCCAGCCAGGACTTCTGGAAGCGCACGGGCTTGAGCCAGGGATGCCCCTCGGGCACAAGGCCGTACTGCTCCGCCATCTCCCGCTCGAAGAGATGGGCCTGGGGACAATCCGGCGTAAGCGCCGCATAGCGGGGCTGCTCCAGCCGGGTACGGGTGACGTAGAGCGCCCTGCCGGCGTCATCCGCCAGCACCGCGAACATCCGCAACTGGGCGTCCGCGCAGAGGCAGGCCAAGCGGTTCCCCTGGCGCACGGCGCCGATCACGGTGTCCCGGAAGGCGGCGAGGGGCTCCTCGGGGATGTCCGCCAGGGCCATGGCCTGGCCGTTCTTCAGGATGGGAAGGGAGAGGCGGCTCATGGACGCACCTCCTTTTCAGCGACCAGGGTGGGCGTCTGGGCGAACACCGGTTTCACCTCCCGCACGGTGGGCGCATGTCCTTCCACGGTGTCGGCGGCGCTCTCCAGCATGGCCCGCATGGGTTTCGGCAGCCACAGGCCCAGGCCCAGGGCGAGCACCAGAGCCAGGATCAGCGGCGCCGTCGTGGTGAAGGAATCCCTGTAGGGCGTTCGCACCCGCTGGGGGCTGGGCACGCCGAAGACCACCTGCATGACCGTGTCGCTCATGGTCAGGAAGATGCCCCCCAGCAGCACCAGGAAGGCCGCCCCCGCGAAGACATGGCCCGTGGTGAGGGCCGACGAGGCGATGTTGAATTCGCTGATGAAGGGGGCGAAGGGCGGCAGCCCCGTGATGGCGAGAAAGCCGATGAAGAAGAGCGCCGCCGAGACGGGCGTGCGGCGGATGGCCCCCGTCACATGGGGCAGCTGCTTGCTGGCGTAGCTGCGGTGGATGTTTCCTGCCGAGAGGAAGAGCACGCTCTTCACCAGGGCATTGGCCGCCAGGTGGAAGAGGGCGAAGCGGGCCGCCAGGCCGCCGATGCCGATGCCGAACACGAGGATGCCCATGTGCTCGACGCTGGAGTAGGCGAGCAGGCGCTTGAAATCCGTCTGCCCCACCATGAAGACCAGGGCCCACACCATGGACAACAGCCCGAAGCCCATGAGGATCTCCCGGGCGAAGGGCGCCTCGCCCGCCGCGGCCACCACTGCGTAGATCCGCAGCAGTGCCAGGAAGGCGCAGCTGGTGACGCCGCCCGCCAGGAGCGCGCCCACGATGCCGGGCGTTTCGCCGTAGGCGTCCGGCTTCCAGGTGTGCAGCGGCGCGAGGCCCATCTTGGTACCGTAGCCCACCATGGTGAGGACGAAGCCGGCCCGCAGCCAGGGCCGGGACAATCGGCCCGCCTCCGCCATCAGGCGGGTGTAGTGAAGGGGTTCCTCCACGCCGCCCATGTGGGCCGCATAGGCCACGAAGAGCGTGCCCAGCAGGGCCAGGGCGATGCCCACGGAACCGATGACCAGGTACTTCCAGGTGGCCTCGATGGACCGGCGGTTGCGATTGAAGTAGATGAGGGGCGCGGTGACGAGGGTCGTGGTCTCCATGGCCACCCAGGCCACGCCGGGGTGCCGGGCCTGGGCCAACAGCGAGGCCAGGCCCAGGAAGGCCAGCAGGCACACCGTGAAGATCCGGTGGTCGCGATCGGGCCGCAAAGCGAGGTAGGACGGCGCGTACAGGGCGCAGATGGTGAACAGCACGCTGACCACCATGAGCACCCAGCCACCCAGGGCATCCAGGCCCAGCCAGGCGCCATGGGGCAGATCGCGCCAGCCACGCACCGCCAGGATCAGGAGGGCCAGGTGCACCAACGCCATGGCCGGCAGCAGCCGCACGCGGATCGCGGGGGACTTGATGAACCAGGCCAGGGCCGCGGCGAGGAGCGGGAGGACGATGAGAAGCAGGGTCATCGGTCAGTCCTTCAGCTCGGCCAGGTGGCGGGTATCCGTGGAATCGAAGGCCGTGCGGATGTGGTTGATGACGATGCCCATGACGAAGACACCCACGAAGAGATCCAGCAGGATGCCCGTTTCCACGAGAATGGGCATCTGTTCCACCAGCAGCAGGCCGAAGAGGTAGATGCCGTTCTCCAGCACGAGGTAGCCCACCACCTGGGTGAGAGCCTTGCGGCGCGACACCAGCAGCAGGAAGCCCGTGAAGAGGGTCGCCAGGGCCGCAGGCACCAGGAAGGTCGGCGTGGTGCCAGGCTTCAGGGGCAGGCCGTGGGCCAGCACCAGGCTCAGGCCCGTACCCACCGCGCACAGCAGCAGGGACATGGTGTAGCCCACGTAGGGATCCACTTCCCGCTGGATGTGCACCTGGCGCATGGCCCGGCGGAACAGGAAGGGGATGAACCAGCCCTTCACCGCGATGGCCGAGACTGCCATCAGCAGGATGTGGAAGTGCTTGCCCAACCCCATGGCGATGGGGATGAGGCCCAGCAGGATGCCCTGGACCACCACGAGCTGGATGGCCTTGTTGACGCGGCTGGTGGCCACCAGGGTGAAGTTGGTGAGCATGGTGAGGGCGATGAGGAAATCGGGTGACATGGTTTCCCCCTAAACCAGCAGCAGCAGGAAGGCGAAGGCCGAGGCCAGCACCCCCGCCAGCAGGAACTGCGGCACCTTGGTCATGCGGAAGCGGGCCGTGGTGCTTTCCACCAGACCCACGGCCACGGCGAGCAAGCCCAGCGCCCCGAGGAAGGCCAGCCAGTTCTGCCAGCCGTGCGCGAGGCGCGGCAGCAGGGGATCCACCAGCAGAGCGCCCAGCACCACAAGCTTCAGGCTGGCGCCGTAAAGCACCAAGGCGAAGGGCCGTCCCGAATGATCGAGCACCATCACCTCGTGGATCATGGTCAGTTCCAAGTGGGTGTTGGGGTCGTCCACCGGGATGCGGGAATTCTCCGCGAGGTAGACGATGGACCAGCCCGCCAGGATCAGGATGAGCGGCCCCGACAGATGCACGGCGGTGCCCATGCCATGGGCGTGGAGCATGGGTGTGAGCGACAGCGTCCCCGTGGCCTTGGCCAGGGCCGCGAAGCCGAAGAACAGGGCGGGCTCCGCCAGGGCGCTGAAGGAGACTTCCCGCGCCGCCCCCATGCCCTCGAAGGCCGAGCCCGTATCCATGGCCGACAGCACCGTGAGGAACCGTGACAGCCCCAGAAGGTAGGCGAAGAGGATCACATCCCCTTCGAAGGCCACCGGCGCGGCGGTGTGACCGAAGGGCACCATCAGCGAGGCCACGAGGATGGCGGCCACGGTGCCCACGGGGCCGGCCAGGAAGACCCAGGTGGTGGTGCGGCTGAAGACGGCTTCCTTGCGGGCCAGCTTGGCCAGGTCGTAGTAGAGCTGCAGCACCGGCGGCCCGGTGCGGCCCGCCATGCGGGCCTTGACCTTGGCGATGAGGCCCGGGATCAGCGGCGGCAGCAGCAGCACCACCAGCGCGTGCACCAGCAGGTTCAGGAGCGTTGACAGCAGGGTCTGGGACATCTCAAACCACCATCCAGATCAGGAGGAAAAGGAGCGTGAGCAGGACATAGAGCAGGTACGATGCCAGCTGGCCGGTCTGGAACAGGTGCAGGAAGGCCATGCCCTTGGTTCCCAGCCGGAAGATCGGGTCCAGGGCCCGGTCCAGCACCAGGTCCGGCACATGGCTTTCGTAGCGGGCGGCCTCCGGGAACAGGCCGCGAACCCGGGCACGGTGCGTCTCTGGCAGCAGCACGAAGCGGGCCCCTGCCACCAGGCCCGCAGCCATGGAGGAGGCGGTGTACTGGGCCCTGGGCACGGTCTGGCCATACCCGCAGTCCCAGGTGGGCAGCTCCGCCACGGAACTCCGCCGCCCTCGCAGCCAGCGCCCCAAAAGCAGCGCCAGCGCGAGCAGCGCCAAGGCAAACCCCGTCAACAAAGGCAGCCTCGCCAGGCTGGCGAGTGGAGGCAGACCTTCGCCGAGCTGGCCCAGGACCCGATCCAGCAGAGGCGCCATCGCCACGGGGAAGATGCCGATGAAGACGCATACCCCGGCCAGCACCGCCATGGGCAGCAGCATGGCTTTGGGAGCCTCCTGGGCGTGGTCGGCCGCCCGGGAGCGCGCCGTGCCCAGGAAGGCCGTGCCGTAGGCTTTGGCGAAGCAGGCCAGCGCCAGGGCGCCGATGAGCGCCAGGGCCGCGAGCACGCCCACGGACCAGGGCCAGCGGGAGATGGCCAGGGCATGGAAGGCACCCAGGTAGATGAACCACTCGCTCACGAACCCATTGAGGGGCGGCAGCCCGCAGATGGCCCAGGAGCCCGTCAGGAACGCCGCGGAGGTCCAGGGCATGGCCTTGCCCAGGCCGCCCATCTGCTCCAGGTTCCGGGTGCCCGTGGCATGCACCACGGAGCCCGCCGAAAGGAAGAGCAGGCCCTTGAAGAGGCTGTGGTTCAGCACGTGCAGCAGCGCCCCGGCGAAGCCCAGGGCCTGCACCACGGAATGCCCCGTACTCTTGCCCGCTAGGCCGAGGCCCAGGCCCAGGAGGATGATGCCGATGTTTTCGATGGAGTGGTAGGCGAGCAGGCGCTTCAGGTCGTGCTGCCCCAAGGCGAAGGCCACCCCCAGGATCCCGGACAGGGCACCCAGCGTCAGCAGCACGACGCCCCACCAGAGCGGCGGATCCGGCACCCAGGCCACCAGCCGCACCAGGCCCAGGATGCCCATCTTGATGAGCACGCCGGACATCAGGGACGACACATGACTGGGGGCAGCCGCGTGGGCCGGGGGCAGCCAGAGGTGCAGGGGCATCACGCCTGCCTTGAAAGCGAAGCCAACCAGGAAGAGCAGGAACACTACCGTCCCCGCATGGCTGGCGGCGAAACCCGCTGGCAGCGGCCCCAGGTTCCAGTGGCCCAGGTTGCCCGCCAGCAGCGCGAAGGCGCCCATGAGCACCAGGGTCCCGCTGTGGGTGGACACCAGGTAGATCCAGGCGGCGCGGCGTGTGTCCTCCAGGCGATCCTCGGCGATCACCAGGAAAAAGGCCGCCACGGCCATGCCCTCCCAGGCCACCAGGAACACCCAGGCGTGGGCCGCGGCAACCAGCACGGCCAGGCAGGCCACCAGCAGCCCGAACATCAGGCGCACCCGCCGCGGATGGCCATGGGGATCGTTCCAGTACCGGGTGCCGTACCAGGCGCCGCAGGCGGACAGCAGCAGCACCGGAATGAGGAACCAGGCCGCGATGGGATCCAGCCCCAGGAGGCCCGGCGAACCCAGGGGCATGCTCGGCAGGTGGAGTGGGGCCACGGGCCTGCCCAGGAGCACGCCCAGGGCTGCGCCGATGCCGAGCAGAGCCGCCACCGTCAGCAAACCCGCGGCCACCTCGCCGCCCCGGCGCTTCAGGAACAGGCCCGGAAACCCTGATAGGGCCGCCAGCAGGACCGCCAGCACGTAGCAGCTCATCCCAGGAACCTCTCCCGCACCAGCAGCCAGAGGAAGACGGCCAGCAGCGCCAGGAGCATGTACAGGATGTAGAGCGCCAGGAAGCCTGGCTGCAGGCGGCGGAAGCGCAGCAGCCGGGCCGCGACGCGACCGAACCAGGGCTCCACCAGCGCATCGCCCACCCCATCCACCGTCAGGGCACTGAACGCTTGAGGCCGGGGGAAAAGGCGCCGGATCGTTCGCATCCGTTGGGTCACGCCGGGCAGCATCACGGCCCAGCCATCGACGAAGGAGCTGCCCGTGTACTGCATGCGGGCCGTGGGCTCGGCATAACCGCAATCCCAAGTGGGCGGCTCGTCCGCGCGGCTTCCTCGCCTGCTCAGCCAGGCCAGGGCCAGGCCACCGACCGCGAGCAGGGCGCCTTCGAGCACCAGCAGCAGGCGCAGATCCCGGCCCAGGATCGAGGCCAGGGGCACCGCCAGGGACGTGCCCGGACCCGGCGCCAGCACGGCGATGATGCGATCCAGCACCGGCAGCAGCGGGAGGATCACCAACCCGATGGCCAGGGTGAGCCCCGCCAGGATGGCCATGGGCGCCAGCATCAGGGCCGATGGATCATGGGCGTGATCGGTGGCGCAGGAGCGGGGCAAGCCCAGGAAGATCGCCCCGTAGAACCGGGCGAAGGCCACGGCGGCCAGGCCGCCGGTGATCACCAGGGCCAGCAGGGCCAGGCCTGCGGACCAGGGATAGCCCTCCTTCAGCGACGCGAAGAGCCCGCGGTAGAGGAACCATTCGCTCAGGAAGCCGTTGAAGGGCGGTAACGCCGTAACCGCGAGCACCGCCGGAAACAGCAGCAGGGCGGTGCGGGGCATGCGGGCCCCGAGGCCGCCCAGAACCTCCATGTCGCGGGTGCCCGTGGCGTGCAGCAGGGAACCCGAGCCGAAGAACAGGAGGCTCTTGAAGATGGCGTGGTTCCACACATGGAAGATGGCGCTGCCGAAGCCCAGCGCCACAAGCCAGGGCTCCTCCAGGGCACGGCCCGTCCAGCCCAGGCCGATGCCCATGGCGATGATCCCCAGGTTCTCGATGCTGGAATAGGCCAGCAGCCGCTTGTAGTCCCGCTGGGCCAGGGCATTCCACACGCCGTAGACGGCGCTGACGCCGCCCAGGGCCAACAGCATGCCCCCCAGCCAGGAAGGCACCGCCGGCAGCAGGCTCGACACGCGGAGGATCCCGTAGACGCCCGTCTTGAGCATCACGGCGGACAGGATGGCGGACACATGGCTGGGGGAACTGGCATGGGCCGCGGGCAGCCAGAAGTGCAGCGGCAGCAGGCCCGCCTTGAACCCGAAGCCCAGCACGGCCAGCACCAGGATCCACACATCCAGGCGCTCGGCGCCACCGCGCGGCAGCGGGAGCCACAGGAAGCCGCCCAGGCGGTGGGCCAGGAGGATGATCGAGGCCGTGATGATCAAGGTCCCCGTGTGGGTGCAGACCAGGTAGATCCAGCTGGCGCGGCGCACCTCGGGCTGGTGGTGTTCCGTGGCCACCAGGAAGAAGGCCGAGATGGCCATGGCTTCCCAGGCCATGAGAAAGAGGAGGCCGTTCCGCATGACGAAGAGCAGGGTCATGGCCGCCACCAGCAACCCGAAGAAGAAGCGCAGCGAACGACCATATCCCTTGGCCAGATTGGCGGGCCAATATTCCAGGCCAAAGACGATGCCGAGCCCCGCCACCAGGTGCAAGGGGATGAGGAAGGCCGCGGAAAGCGCGTCCAATTCAAGGCGCGCCGGGCCCTGCCAGAAGCGGAAGTCCACATGGGTCGGCACGCCGCCCAGCAGCGCGTGCAAGGCCGCGACCAGGGCGAACAGAGAACCCATGGCACCCACCACCGTGCTCAAGCGCCCCTCTTTCACAGGGGGGACGAAAGGCAGAAGGCATGCGGCCATCCAGCACCCGGCCGCCATGAGGATCAGGGTGATGGCTTGCATCTGCATCCGGCTCCAGCTTCAGGAGACGGCCCCGAACCCCAGGAAAATCGCGGATCCCCGTGATTCACGGGGGATGCACAAGCATACTCGAGGAAGCCTCAGGGCCATCATACGCCCTCTGAGACGGGTGGTTTCATAAAATGGTTGGCTGAACACAGACATAGGCGGGCGCTGCGTCTGCGCCCGACCATGGCCGCACCATCACAAAACCCTCAGGCATACGACCTCGCCGTTCGCCGATTTCTCGGTATCGCCTGTGGCGATACCGAGGCCTCAGCGACGCTCTCTGCTCCAGTCCGTCCTCCTAGAACACTCTCAGAAAGGCGACATAGCCGTTCACCGATTTGACGCCCGCGATGTCGCTCTGGAGGCCCACGCCGAGATCCACCCGCACGGTGGTGAACCACCAGAAGCCCGGCAGGTCGCCGGTGACGCCAAGGCCGCTGACGCCGTAGGATTTCTCGTCATCCAGGCTCCGGGCCCGCGCGGTTTCGAGACTCAGCCCCAGGCGCAGGGTCGGCCCCGTGGGAATCGTCATGGAGACCTTGCCGTAGGACACCTGGTCGGCGCTGATGGCGTTGGCGCGGATGCCCGCGATGCGCACCACGCCGCCCACGCCGCCCACATCCAGGGCGTTGAAGCGATCGAAGGCGCGGCCGCCGGCCCAGCCCACCTCGCCGTGGAACCAGAAGCCCGGAAGGGCTTCGCGGTCGTAGCCCACATTCCCGCCCCAGCGCCGGAAATCGCCGCCATTGGGCACTTCCTTCGGGTCCGCCGGTGTTCCATAGGAACCCTCGGGCCGCTTGCCCCAGCCGTGGTAGGCCCGCAGCTGGAAGCCACGGAACAGCCAGGAGCCCTGGAGGGTGCCGACCCGCGTGAGCCCCGAAGGGGGCAGCGCATAATTCTCCGTGCGGTATTTGGCGTCGCCTTCGCTGAAGGCGTCGTACTCGAAATCACCCCGGCCTTCCAGGCGGAAACCCAGGCCCAGATCGTGGCCCAGCTCCAGGCCCATCTTCCCGAAGCGGCGGCCGACGCCGTCCTTGTCCAGCAGGCCGCCGTTCACCACCGGGCGCTCCGTGCCCTTGATGAGCAGGGCGGTGGCGTTGGCGCTCACATCGAAACTGCCGAGGCCCCGGGGAATGGATAGGCTCGCGGTGTTGAAGACGATGGCCGTGAGGGCGCTGAGCTGCACGCCCTTCCCGAAGGCGTTGTAGTCGAAATAGGCCAGCCCGCCCAGGGGCATCACCGACGGGCTCAGGCCCGGATCCACCAGGATCAGGCCGGCGAGGGCCCGGCCGTTGCTCTTGGGTTTCTCCTCGATCTTCCGGGTGCCGTCGCCCTGGCGCGTGAAGTACCGGGCACCGTCGGGGGTCACCTTGAGCATGGTCGATCGGGAAGTCCGTGCTTCCGTCCGGTCCTGCTCGAACCGCGGGCCGTTCACCTCGAACTCCCGGTACGTGAACTTCCGCTGCACCTGCAGGACCCCGTCAGCGCTCGTCCATCGCTCATAGCTCTGGACGGAGACGGGACGCCACACGCCCGGGGCCACTTCGCCGAAGGTCAGGGTTTCCCTTTCGCTCTTCACGGTGCCGGGGAGGTCCGTGCGCTCCCGGCGCTCCACCAGGATGCGGCCGCTGGCCTCCTCCACTTCCAGCTCGCCCGAATAAGCCAGGGGATCCGGCGTGACGGGTTCGAAGCGGAGCAGGCGCCGCCCTGGACCCCCGGGGCCGCCGTCCCGGTAGCGGTAACGCTCGGTCATCCCCAGGGCCACCGGCAGCGCGATGGACTGGCGGCTTTCGATGAGGGGCAGCTGAACCTCGCCTTCCAGCTTGGCCCGCACGCCATTGAGGCGCACCTCTTTCTGGAGCAGTTCGGGCCATTCGCCCGCCTGGTCGAAGAAGCGGAACGTGAAGCCCAGGTCGCCACCGCGCCCTGATTGCCCCTGGATGTGCAGGTCCAGGTCCGCCTTCGCCTGCACGGTCCTCACGCCTGCCCGGGACCGCAACTGGGTCGCGCGGACCTTTGCGAGGAGGGCCCCCACATCGTAGGAGTCCGCGGCCGTCACGGCCACTTCCGTGCGCTCCTTCGGCAGGGGAACCGGGCGCCAGGCGCCCTCCTCGAAGCGCCACCGCAGGGCCTTCCCGGCGGCATTGCGCAGAGTCAGGTCGCCCTGCCCGCCTTCCACATCCCGGAACCCTGCGGGCACTTCCGCGGCCAGTTTCGCGGCGGGACCCTGGGCGGGCGCCACCAGGCGGCCCCCGTCGCCCATGAGGGTGGACGTCAGCGGTCCCGGATCCCCGGGCAGCCAAAGGGTCCAGGGGCGCCCCGGGAAGGAATCCTGCGCCCGGCGCAAGCGGTCCCGCCAGAGGGCTGGGTCCGGGCCCAGGTCCTCGGGCAGCAGGGCACCGCCATCCACCGCGCCCCAGGCATTCTCGTCCAGGACCGGTGTGGCTTCCGCATCGTAGGCCACGTACAGCACCTGACCGGGCGTCTGGGCCTTGAGGGCCTGGGCCGCGGCCAGCAGCAGGGGCAGCCGGGCATCCCCCGGAGGCAGCAACAGGCGAACCGCGGGCGCCTGGGCCAGCTCCGCCACCCGCGCCCCCCAGGCCCGCCGGACCCCTTCCACCTGGGTCGCGTCCCGCGCATCCCGGGGCAGCAATTTCTCCGCCTCCGCCTGCCGCAGATCCAGGGTGACCGGCAGGGGAATGCCCGTTCGGATGGGACCGGGCTGGGCCTGGACAGCCAGAGCTAGCGTGAGAGCAGGAAGGATCAGGTGCCGCAAAGCGCCTCCGGGTACACAAGAGGCTACCCGCTCCCGCGCCGGCTTGGGTTATCAGCTATTCTCGAAGCTATGCGATTCTCGGTCCGACTCACCCACGCGAACGGCGAAGTGCTGGTACGGGAATTCGAGTCGGAAAACGAAACCGCCTTGCGCGCGCGGGTCCTCGCGGAGGGCGGCTTCCCGCTGCAGATCACGCGCATCGATTCGGCGTTCCGCAACCGGGGCGAGATCAAGGCCGAGTCTCTGGTGCTCTTCAACCAGGAACTGCTGGCACTCCTGAAAGCGGGCATCCCGCTGCTCCAGTCCCTGGAACTGCTGGTGGGGCACGGCAAGGATCCGCTCCTGCGCCGGAGCCTCACCCAGACGGTGGAACTGGTGCGGGAAGGCATGTCCTTCTCGGACGCCCTGGAACAGGTGGGCGCCTTTCCCGCCGTCTATCGCAGCAATGTGGTGGCGGGGGAGCGCAGCGGCACCCTGCCCGAGGTGCTGGCCCGCTGGCTGCAATTCCAGAAGTTCGCCCAGACCAGCCGCCGCCGCATCATCGAGGCCCTGTTCTACCCGGCCTTCCTGGTGGTGGTGCTCATCCTCTCCCTGGGCGTGATCTTCAATGTGGTGCTGCCCCGCTTCGCGGAGTTCTATGCGGGCGGCGACATCGAGATGCCCTTCTTCACGAAGGTCCTGCTGGGCATGGGCAAGGTCATTAGCGCCACCCTCTGGGCCCAGGGCCTGGCCTTGATCGGCGTGGTGGTGTTCTTCCGCTGGATGGCTGTCACCGAAGCCGGCAAGAAGCTGGCCGAGCGCCTCCTGCTCATGGTCCCCAAAATCGGCACCCTCTATCGCATGTACCACTCCAGCGTGTTTGCAAGGACCCTGGGCGTGCTGTTGTCGGGCGGCCTGCCCGTGGTGCAGGCCCTGGAGGTTGTTCAGCGCACCAGCCCCAGCGAGCGCATGAAGGCCGGGCTCAAGCTCATCACCGAAAAGGTGCGGGCGGGCGGCAGCCTTCATTTGTCCCTGGAACAGGCCAAGGTCCTCGATCCCCTGGCCGTCGAAATGGTCCGCGTCGGCGAACAGAGCAGCGCCCTGCCCGAGATGCTCGACCACGTGGCCGATTTCTTCGACCAGGAAGTGGAGAAAGCCACCACCGCCGTCACCAGCCTCATCGGCCCCATCCTCATCCTCTTCATGGGCGTCGTGGTGCTGGCGCTGCTGCTGGCCATCTACGTGCCGCTGTTCAATGCCAGCAACGTGGTGCGGTAGGGCGGCGAAGACGAGACATCTTAGGCGAGGCGCGGCCTTGCCGAGCCGAGCGCGGAGGTCCGGGGGTGTGCGCGCAGCGCGGAACCCCCGGAGGATACTCAGCGCACCACGTTGCTGGCGTTGAACAGCGGCACGTAGATGGCGAGGAGGAGGGCGAGGACGACCACGCCCATGAAGAGGATGAGCACCGGGCCGATGAGGCTGGTGACGGCGGTGGTGGCCTTCTCCACTTCCTGGTCGAAGAAGTCGGCCACGTGGTCGAGCATCTCGGGCAGGGCGCTGCTCTGCTCGCCCACCCGCACCATCTCGACGGCCAGGGGATCCAGGATCCTCGCCTGCTCCAGGGCGAGATGGAGGCTGCTGCCGGCCCGCACCTTCTCGGTGACCATGGCCAGGCCCCCCTTCAGGCGCTCGCTGGGACTGGTGCGCTGCACGACCTCCAGGGCCTGCACCACGGGCAGGCCGCCGGAGAGCAGCACGCCGAGCGTGCGGGAGAACACGCTGGAGTGGTACATGCGGTAGAGGGTGCCGACCTTGGGCAGCATCAGGAGCAGGCGCTCCGCCAGCTTGCGGCCGGCCTCGGAGGCGGCCATCCAGCGGGCGAGCACCGCCAGGCCCACGAGGGCGAGGCCCTGGAGCCAGAGGGTGGAGCTGACCACCTTGCCCATGCCCAGCAGGAGCTTGGTGAAGAAGGGCATCTCGATGTCGCCGCCGGCGTAGAACTCCGCGAAGCGGGGCAGCACCACGTTGAAGATCACGCCCAGGGCCAGGATGAGCACCAGCACCAGGAAGGCCGGGTAGAACAGGGCTTCGATGATGCGGCGGCGGCTGCTCTGGGCGAACTTCTGGAAGGACAGCCAGCGGGCGAGCACTTCCGGCAGGGTGCCGCTGCGCTCACCGGCCACCACGTTGCTGCGGTAGACGGGCGGGAAGCTGCCGGCCTGCTCCAGGGCGTCCGAGAAGGACATGCCCTCCCGCACCAGCTCCACCACCTGGGCCAGGGCCCGGCGCAGCTGGGGATCCTTGCCGTGGCCCACCAGCAGCTCCAGGGACTGCAGCAGCGGGATGCCGGCCTTCAGCAGGGCCAGCAGCTCCTGGTTGAAGAGCACCAGGGATTCGGTCTTGAGCTGGGCGCGGCTGCGGAAGGCCGTGTCCGTGCGGGTGATCTCCAGGGGGAAGCCGCCCTCGGCCAGCACGCGGGCCCGCAGCGCCTCGGCATTCTCCGCCTCGAAGTCCCGCACGAGGACGTCGCCGTTGGGATGGGTGAGCCGGACCGTGAATCGCATGGGCACCTGGGACCTTGAGGATAGCGGGTCGCGGGACCGGAGTCTGGAGCCCGGCGCCGGGAACCGGGTAGCCTCATCCGATCCCCCGGAGGCCTTGTGCCGCTTCGCCCGCTGTTCGTGCTGCCCGCCATGACCTTCAGCCTGGCGGCCCAGGCCCCGCCCGCGCCCCTGCGCACCGGCGTGCCCGAGCCCGCGATCCTGGACCTGCGGGCCGTGGACGGGAGCCTGCTGGTGCCCCGGGACAACCGGGACGCGACCCAGGTGGAGGCGGCCCGGCTGCGCTGGACCGCCCTGGTGGCGGGCCTGAAGGAGGCCTCCGCCGTGCGGCTGCGCCTGCCCTCCGGTGAAGGGCGGCTTCCCCTCCTGCTGGCGGCGGCCCAGGCCCTCAAGGCCCAGTCGCCGGCGCAGCGCCTCTACGTGGCCTTCGATCCCGAGGCCGCGCCCCTCCTGGACGAGACCGCCTGGGGGGCCGTCGACGGCGGCGCCCTGGTGCCCGCGGACCTGAACCTGGACCCGGCGAAGTGGCGGGCGCAGCTCACCCGGGCCCAGGACAGCTTCCCGGGCCGCCCCTGGACCCTCTGGCTGCCCTCGGACCCCGGGGCCCTGGTGTCCGTCCTCATGGGCGACGGGGGGCGGGTGGTGGTGCCCGCCGGCGGCCCCGGGGCCCGGCTGGCGGAGGCGCTGCCCGCGGGCTTCACGGACGTGGAGGGCGGCCTGGGGGACCTCACCCTCCGGAACCGCGCCGGGGCCATGCGCCGCTGGACCTTCGCGGGCGGTGCATGGTCGGCGGTGCCCCTGCCCAAGGACCGCACGGAGGTGGCCGTCAGCGCCGCCGAGGCCTACGACGTGGGCGCCCTGCTGGCCAAGGTGCGGGCCACCCAGCTGCGCGCCCGGGCCGCGGCCCGCACGGTGCAGGCCAAGGCGGAGCTGGACCTGCACCTCCAGGCGCCCTCCGGGCGGGGCGGAGACCTGGGCTTCAGCTTCGGCTACTTCGAGCAGGCCGGGGAGTGGCCGGAGCTGCTCCAGAAGGCCGTCCGCTTCAACGGTGTCACCGCCAAGCTCGACGGCGAGGTGCAGCTCCCCCTCATCGAAAGCCGCCAGTCCATGTCTCTGCCCGTGGCCCTCGGCATGACCGAGCGCTACCGCTACCGGGACGGTGGCGCGGCGGGCCCGGGGCGGCGGCGGCTGCGCTTCGAGCCGGTGGACGCGGATCCCCTGCTGTATTCCGGGGATCTGGAGGTGGAGGAGGCC
>DATEZS010000042.1:0-2409 GCA_035255365.1 Geothrix sp. | reverse complement strand
GATCGGCGGCATCGAGGCTCACGTTGACTCCCATGAGCCCGGCATCCTTGAGGCTTCTGGCGCGGCGGGCCAGGGTCAGGCCGTTGGTCGTGAGATGGACCCTTCCTTCCACCTCGGGGCTGAGGCCCGCGACGATGAGTTCCAGATCCCGGCGCATCAGGGGTTCGCCGCCCGTGAGGCGCACCTTCCGCACGCCAAGGCTGGTGAAGATCTTCACCAGATCCACCACCTCGTGGCGGTTCATGGCCGGCGCTTCGGTGCGCTCGCCCAGCCCGGTCCGGGGTTTGCAATAGACGCAGGCCAGATTGCACTGCTCCGTCACGGACACCCGGAGATAGGAAACCCTCCGTCCCAGGCCATCCTTGAGGGTCTCCCGCACCCGCAGCATGCGCGGCTGATGGGGGGCGGGAAGCGGAAACAGGGACGACAAGAGCTCTCCGATCCCTCCCAGGATGCAGCGATTTCTTCATCTCCGACCAGCGATCGTGCCGGAGGTCACAGGGCCAGGGGCAGCACCATCATGAAGCGGGACCCTAGCCCGAGCTCGCTTTCGATTCTCAGCTCCCCATGGTGCGCATCCAGGATGCTCTGGCAGATGGAAAGGCCGAGCCCCCAGCCCTGGGTGGCGTCGCTGGCCCGGGCCTGGCCGAAGGGGCGGAGCAGCGCATCGATCTTCTCCGGCTCGATGCCCCGGCCCGTGTCCCACACCTCGAGAATCCAGGTGCCCTCCTCCTGCTTCACCCGGGAGAGGATGCCTACGGCGCCCCCGGCGGGCGTGAACTTCAGGGCGTTCTCGAAGAGGTTCAGCATGACCTGCTGCAAGGTGGCCGTGTCCGCCTCGATCCGGACCCGCTCCGTCTCCGGATCGACCTCGAGGCTGAACTGGAGCCCCCTGGCCTCGGCCTTCAACAGCAGCACCTCCTCGAAGCCTTCGGTCACTTCCGCGGGCAGGATGGAGCCCAGCTGGATGTTCTGCAACAGGGATTCCGCCCGGCTCTGATCCAGCAGGTTGCGCAGCAGCCCTTCGATGCGATGGGCTTCCAGCTCCAGGCCGTCCAGGAGCGGCGTGTTCTGCGAGGTCTCCTCCCGGAGGCGATCCAGGGAAAGCAGGATGGTCGTCAGCGGCGACCGCAGATCGTGGGTCACCATGTCCACCAGGCGGATGCGGCTCTCCAGGTTGCGCTTGATCTGGTTGTGGGCGTGCTCCAGGGCCCGATTCTGCCGGTCCAGCAGCAGGGTGCGCGAGGCGATGGTGTCCTCCAGCTGGCGGGCCCGCTCCGCCAGGCGGTGCATCCTGAGCCACTGGACCCAGGCCAGGAGGCCCACGAGGCCCAGGCCGATGAGCAGGCGAACCGCCCAGCGTTCGTGCCAGGCGGCGGCCACCTGGAGGGTCACCGGTGGCGCCTCGGTCCAGACCGCCCCGTCCGTGGAGGCCCGCAGGCGGAAGCGGTACGACCCCGAGGCCAGGTTGCGATACTGGATGGTCAGGGACTGGGAGACGGCCCGCCAGCCTTCATCAATGCCTTCCAGGAAGGCTTCGTAGTGCACCGGGCCTGGGGGCAGGGGTGCGCCCAGATCGAAGCTCACCGCCAGGAAGTCCGGGCGGGCGGGAATGCGGGCCGTTTCCGGCAGAGCCAGGGCCCCTCCGGGCCACCGGATTTCCAGGACCCTGGGCTGGGCCAGGGAGGGGTTATGGAAGGTCCGCACGTTCTCGAGGATGCAGACGCCGCCCACCATGCCGATCCAGAGGCGACCGTGGCTGTCCATCAGGTACCCGCCATGATTGGTCTCTTCGGAGATGAGCCCCTGGCCCAGGCCCAGGTGCTGCAGGCGCCGTCCCTCCAGCAGGGTCAGGCCCTTGTTGTGGCCGATCATGATGCGGCCGGAACTGACCTCCGTGATGAAGTTGATGCCCTCATCCGGCAGGCCTTCGGAGGTTCCCACGGTCTTCCATTGCCCGGCGCTCAGGAGATGGAGTCCCCGCATGGTGCCGACCCAGAGGCGTCCCGCTCCGTCCACGCTCAAGGCGGTGATCGTGGCATCGGCGAAGGGGGCGTCGGGGTAGACCCGGCGGATGGTTCCGTCCACGAGTTCGCAGAGGCCCATGTTGGTGCCCAGAAGCAGCTTCCCTTCATGGCGGACCACATCGGTGACGCTGTCGTTGGCCACCTCTTTGGGAAGGGAGAGCTGCTTGAGCAGTCGCCCCTGGAGATCCAGCTCGACCACACCGAGGTCGCAGCCCATGAGGATCCGGTTGCCATCCCGGACCAGGGCCGAGATGGCTGCCTTGGCGAGTTCCTTGGGCCCCGCGGCCCGGACGACGCCCGCCTTCCAGTGGGCCAGCCCACGGTCCGTCCCGATCCACATGCCGCCCGTCCCATCGGGGAGGAGGGTCCAGCACTCGTTGGC